>JAFRYZ010000053.1 GCA_017442825.1 Prevotella sp.
AGTAACGACAAGCACCTGCGACAGTGAAGGACGGCTGAAACTCTATTCGGCACTCCAGATGATGCAGGACTGTTCAGAGATGTGGATTGACTCAGAGCCTGGTGTGAAGCAGTATTTCGCTGAGCAGAACATGGCGCAGCTGCTGGCATCGCGTCAGGTGGAGGTCATCCGAGTGCCGGAATACAAAGAGGAACTGACGGTGACATCGACCGTCTATGGCATGAAGCCTATGTTCGGTTTCCGTAATACTTTCATCTACGATGCGGAAGGAAAGCCCTGCTACAAGACTTGGAGCATGGGCGCTTTCGTGGACAAGTCGAACGGCAAGCTGAAGCGTGTCGATGATGCCACCATTGCTTCGATGACGCTGGAGCCTCAGTTGGAGATGAACTACAAAGATCGTCGTATCATCCTGCCAAAAGAGGGTGGAACAACGCTTGACCCCATCAGTGTGCTTCGTGCCGACATCGACTACAACAAGCACCTGAACAACGCCAACTACATCCGCATGGCAATGGAACTGCTACCAGAAGACTTCGAGGTAAAAGGTTTGAGAGTCGAATACCGTGTGCCTGCCAAGTTGGGTGACCAACTCATTCCGACATTGTTCCAGATTGACGGAGGTATTATCGTCTCACTATCTATCGGTAGTGAGGTCAGTGCTATCATCGAGTTCACAAAAGAATAACGCTTTTTATTATAAAACAAAGAACCAAATGAGAAAGATACTTTTCAGTATTGTAACATCCTGTTTGATGTTCACAGCTTGTGGACATCAGCCACAAAATGAAACAAACATGGAGTTTACAGACAATGTGAAAGAGGCCCTCGCAGACAGTGGCCGAATCGATTTGAACAGTCTTCAGTGGACGAGGGAACCAGGTGGATTCGAGGTGAAGGGTGACACCATTCTCATCACTACTGCCCCAAAGACCGACCTCTGGCAGCGCACCTACTATCACTTCCAGAACGACAATGCGCCCGTATTGCAGATGAAGACCCGCAAAAAGTTCTTCAGCTTCGTGGTGAAGACCGATTATACAGGCAGTCATCACCGTTTTGACCAGTGTGGCATCGTGATGTATCTCGACAGCGAGAACTGGCTGAAAGGCTCAGTAGAATACGAGAACGAGGAGTTCCAGCATCTGGGCAGTGTAGTGACGAACAATGGCTATTCTGACTGGGCCACGACGGCTATCCCTGCCGATGTGAAAACCATGTGGTACCGATTCTCCCGCCGCGAGGATGACTACTGCATCGAGTGCTCTTCCGATGGACAGACGTTCAGCCAGATGCGCGTCTGCCACATGCCTGCTGCAGCCGAGGAAATCAGTTTCGGCATCTATGCCTGCTCGCCTGAAGAGTCATCCTTTACGGCAGTCTTCTCAGACATGAAGATTACCGAATGTGCCTGGAAGGCTCACGACGGTCAGCAGCCAGACGAGGACAAGTAAAGGATGAACAGCGTGTTACTGTATTACCTGATAGCTATCAATATCGTTACATTTTTCGTGTATGGTATTGATAAGTGGAAGGCCAAGCAAGGCAGCTGGCGCATATCAGAGGCCACCTTGCTATTACTTGCTGTCATCGGAGGCAGCATCGGCGCATTGTCGGGTATGCAAATCTGGCATCACAAGACGATGCACAAAAAAATCAAGTACGGTTTGCCGCTGATTCTGTTAGCTCAGATAGCCCTCATATATTTCATAAACAAATAAGAGATATGGTTGATTACGGATTAAAGGACAGAGTGGCCCTGATTACGGGAGCAAACAACCCACAGGGCATTGGAGCGACCACGGCGTTTGCCTTTGCTCGTGAAGGTGCAAAGGTGGTTTTGGTCTATAAGCGAATCCCAAGGCTCTTTGATGTGACCAAGACAGACAAGAATGGAGCTGACAGATACTTTCAGGCCAACGCAGGAAATGCAGATGCTGTGGAAAGCAAGCTTCAGGAAATGGGTGCTGACTACCTGATCATTGAGAGCGACATTTCCAATGAGGATGCCGTCAAGAAAATCTACTCGAAAACGCTTGAACGATACGAGAAAGTGGATATCCTCGTCAACAATGCGGCTGATGGTGATATGGATGGATTGGACACCATCGAGAAAATCACCCAAAATGTGATTGATGACACCTTTGCTGTCAATGTCCGTGGAAG
>JAFRYZ010000054.1 GCA_017442825.1 Prevotella sp.
GTACGCGATAACCTGCTCTCCGTTGGTTCCTTCGTTAAGGGTACCAATGCCAAGCCTATTCCTCAGATTCACTTGGGGACTAATGGTTTCTGGAATGTACCATTCACCAAAGAATGGGTGCAGATTAACTTCGACTTCGGATATGGCAAATTTCTGGACGGCCAATATCGTGAAGATGCCTTCTACCAAGGCAACAATCTCCTCTACTCTAAAGGGATTTATTACCACCAAAAACACCTTTACATACGCAGCAATCCAACCAAGCCCATTTTCCTAATGGTTGGTATTGAGCATGCAGCCCAGTTTGGCGGCACTAGTTACGGATACAACCGGAAAGGCGTGTTTACAAGCAAAAGCAAGCCTACCAATCTGAAGGCTTTTTGGAACGTGATACTACCTATTGGCAATAGCAACTATTTTGAAGATGAAGCCTTGGAGGATTGGGTATATGGTAACCACGTCGGCGTGATGACCTATCAAATAGGATGGAATATCAATAAGAACCACCAAATTCAAGCCTATCTTGACAATCCTTTTGAGGATGGTTCTGGTGTAAGAAAGGGTAACGGTTGGGATGGACTCTGGGGGTTCCAATACACCAACAGGACACCAGGTAAACAGTATGTTCGCGGAGCCGTATTTGAATACTTCCAAAGCACCAACCAATCAGGCCCCCTTCATTGGGACGGAAATGACTATCCAGAACCAATACGAAGTCAAATTACAAGTATTGTAACAGGAAACGACAACTACTATAATCATGGTTTCTACGGTAGCTATGCCCACTACGGGATGACACCTGGCATCGCTCTCATCCTTTCTCCTATTTATAATAGAGATGGGCACAATGACTATCGCGACAATCGCGTAAAAGCCTGGCACATTGGTATCAACGGAGAGATTACAGACCATTTGTCATATATGGTTAAAGGTTCTTATCGTGAGGGATGGGGCACTTACGACAACCCGCTGACGGAGAAACACCATTCGTTCGATGCCATGCTGCAAGGGCTGTACACAACAGGACCATGGCAGTTTGGTGCTGCCTATGCTTTCGACAAAGGAAACATCTATGGCGACTGTTCTACGTTTAACTTTAAAATTAGTTATCATGGCAAAATTCTTTAAAACAACAATTATACTTTTTATGGCCCTTTTTACCTCGTGCCAAGAGGGAAGTGAGGCTGGCGATTTATTAGGGCAATGGCGCATGCAGACATCTGAACCTTTGCACATCAGTTTCTCGGGGTCAGTGGCGATGTTCAGGCAGTCCAACAACGGGCAACAAGTATTCGGCAACTTCCAGCATGTGGGCGACAGTTTGTTTATACAGTGCTACTCCGTTTATGGAGAGCAGGCAGACACCATATTTATTGAAAGCACTTTCGGCTTCAAGCCTTTCAATAATATCAGGGTAAAGATAGCTGCCTTAGATAACGACCAGCTCGTTATTACCAAAGGCAGCCAAACGTGGAGTCTCCACAAATACTGATTTATTTCTTAATGCGGTAGATACGGAATGACATAGCAGGCAATTGGTCTTTGATAACCGATAGTTTCTTGCCTGCTTCAACAGATATACTGCCCTTCTTCGGGGTGATGAGTTCAGGTCGTTGGATGCTGTTCTCATCGTCCATTCCTTGATGATTCAGTGTGAGGGTCTGAGCTGTCACTGCACCACTCAAGTCTTTCAAGTTCAGCGTGATAGCCTGTACTTCCTTAGATGTGTTGACCACCTTAACGATGACCTCACCGGCATCCTTATCGAAGGCTGCTGAGGCAAAAAGTCCGTTCTGGCCCTCCTGATTAGCTACAGGCTGCGGCTTGCCTTTCTTCGGACGATTGGTACTCACCATCGTCTTAGCTGGTGTGGTCAGCGACAGCACATGGGTGCCCTTGTTGGTAGCATACATCTGCTGAACATAGTAGCTCACGGTCTTGAACATCTGTGTCTGGTCGTACCATATCTGGTCGGGACGCCACTGCCATCCGTCGACATGGGCAAAGAGCGGAGCTGGTGTCGTCATGTGTACGATATCGGCATTACGCTCAAATCCCGTCATATGGGCAGCTTCCAGGATAGCTGCCTCATAGTGATTCCATTTCTTGCCCTTACCATGACAGGCATACTCACCGGCAAACACTTTCGGACCCTTGCGATCATACGAATCATAGCGCAGTCCGTGACTCAGGAACCAAGCCTCATTCCGGTAATAATGTTCGTCGTAGAGATCTACTTTCAGTTCCTTCATACGAGGCTGCAGCAAGTCAAAGTCCCATCCCTCAGAGTTAGGACCTGTTGTTCCGATAAGCTTCAGCTTTGGATATTTTGCACGCAGGGCATCACAGAACTTCTTCAGTCGCTCAGTAAACACGGGACCATATCCACCATGTGCCTCGTCGTAGTCCCACTGCTCGTTACCCACACCGAGGAACTTCAGATTAAAGGGTGCGGGATGCCCCATATCAGCTCGCACCTTACCCCACTTCGTCGTGATGTCACCATTGGCAAACTCCACAAGGTCAAGCGCATCCTGAATATAGGAATCCAGATCGTCGAGTGCCACATGAACACCAGGCTTGGTCGGATTGCGATTCTGGAACTGGCAGCTCAATCCGCAAGAGATAACGGGCAAAGGTTCGGCACCGATATCCTCTGCCAACTGGAAAAATTCGAAGAATCCCAGTCCATACGACTGATAGTAGTCAGGAAAGTAGCGGAAGTCAAAAGTGTGCTCCCACCGGTTCTGGTTCAACGGACGGTTCTCGACGGGACCAACCGAATTCTTCCACTGGTAGCGTGTGGCCAGGTCTGTTCCCTCCACGATACATCCACCGGGAAAGCGGAAGATACCGGGATGCA
>JAFRYZ010000008.1 GCA_017442825.1 Prevotella sp.
CAATTTAGCTTATAGTTATGACAGAATTTGAAAAGATGCGCCGTGAAGAGTTCTATGACTTTACAAGCGAGGAATGTTTGGCGAGTTACTATAGGGCAAAGCATATATGCGCAAAACTACAGACCATGACCACCGAGGATGAAGACTACAGAAAGACGATAGAAGAACTGATTCCCGGTATTCCAGAGTCATCCACAGTGACTCCTCCCTTTCATTGCGACCATGGTCATGGCATCAAACTGGGTGAAAATGTGTTCATCAACTACAACGGAACGATGCTCGACGGAGGCTTGATAACTATCGGCTCCAACACTCAGGTTGGCCCAAACTGCCAGTTCCTGACTCCGAATCATCCTATTGACTACATTGAACGTCGCAAACCTATAGAACGATGTTCTCCAATAACCATCGGTGAGGACTGCTGGTTAGGAGGCGGTGTTACAGTTTGCCCAGGAGTGACCATCGGTGACCGTTGCATCATAGGTGCAGGCAGTGTGGTAGTGAAGGATATCCCTTCTGATTCAATAGCTGTTGGCAATCCTTGCCGGGTTATCCGCAAGTTATGAATATAAGAACTGTAAATTGAAATGCAAAACAAGAACGACTACATCACCATGCTCGGTACAGGCAATGCACATGCCACCCGATGCTACAACACGTGCTTCACACTTCATGGCGAGAAGAGTGTACTGCTTGTAGATGCAGGTGGAGGTAATGGTATTCTTACCCAACTGGAGGAGGCAGGAATCAGGCGTGAGGACATCAGCGACCTCTTTGTCACCCATGCCCATACCGACCATCTGTTGGGCTGCATCTGGGTGATACGCATGGCACTGGAGGACGGAAAAAGTCTGCGTGTATGGAGCCACGCGAAAGTATTAAACCTGCTGACAAGCATTTGCCAGCAGATACTTCCCAAGAATCAGGCTGAAAGCATGGAAGAACTCGTAACGATGCACCTGCTTGAAGATGGTGACAAATTCGAGGCAGGAGGTTTCCCGCTGCAATGTTTTGACATTCATTCCACGAAAGAACGTCAGTTCGGATTTGAAGCCCAGTTGTCTGATGGTAGGCGTCTCTGCTGTCTGGGCGACGAGCCGTTCAGTCCTCAATGCCGTCAATATGCCGAGGGTACCGACTGGTTGATGAGCGAGGCCTTTTGTCTGTATGAAGACCGTGACCGCTTCCAACCCTACGAGAAACATCATAGCACGGTGCTCGATGCCGCACGTTTGGCAGAGGAACTGCGAGTCAAAAATCTTATCCTCTATCATACGGAAGACCGAACGCTCGACACTCGCCGCGAGCGATATACGTTGGAGGCGAAAACGGCTTTTAGTGGCCACGTCTTTGTACCTGATGATTTGGAAAGAATATTTTTATAAATTTCAATTCAGATAATTCAAAAACAAAAGAGATGACAAAAGCATTATTTATCAACGGAAGTCCGCGTAAGAACGGCAATACGGCACAGCTGCTGAAGCGTGCCATGGATGGTGCCAGAGAGGCTGGTGCCGAAGTGGAACTGGTGAACCTCTACGACCGCAGCATGAACTCTATCCTCATGGACACCTCTGCCAAGCAACTCGCCGTGTTCGGTCCTACAGAGATATTATGCAGCTATGACACTTATCAGTTCTCGAACTACGACCGCTACGATGCCGCCACGTTCAGCAAGGCTCACAAGGCCGAGGTACGCGACACGCAATTCCCCATCGACCTCGAAAAAGCCTACGAACTGGGCAAGCGACTGGTGGCAAAGGCCAAGGAATAACAAACTAAAACAAAGAAGAAATAATCATGTACAGTTTGAATTATAAGGTAACGACAAGTGCCTGTGACAGCG
>JAFRYZ010000055.1 GCA_017442825.1 Prevotella sp.
CTCCAGGACGGGAACGTAGCAAAGGTAGTTGGTTGTAGCGGCGCGATGTAGGTAGCTTGCCCACCCGCCTCTTTAGCTCAGTTGGCCAGAGCACGTGATTTGTAATCTCGGGGTCGTTGGTTCGAATCCGACAAGAGGCTCTGCAAAGAGCGTGAGGATCGCGCAAGCAATCATTCCAAGGCTCTGCAAAGCGGATGAGCACTCAGCTGTCCGCTTTTCTTTTTAAATATGACACAAGGTATGATCGGAGTAATTCTTGCTGCCGGAATGGCAAAACGCTTACGCCCGTTGACAGACGAGTGCCCCAAATGTTTGCTTACTGTTGGACAACGCACATTGTTGCAGCGTACGGTAGATGCAATTATCGCTGTGGGCATCACCGAACTGGTGGTGGTGACAGGATATCGTGCACAGATGATTCGTGATTTTCTGACGAGTCATTACCCTTCACTCACGATACACTTTATTGACAATCCAGATTATGCCAACAACAACAACATCTTTTCATTATGGCTCACACGTCCCTATACAGAAGGGAAGGAATTCCTGTTGTTGGATAGCGACATCTTGTTCGATCCGCAGGTTATTCCTGCAGTACTGAAGATGCAAGGTAGCGCATTGGCTTTGAACCGTCATGAGCTGGGCGACGAGGAAATCAAGGTTGTCGTCGATGACAATAATCGTGTAATGGAAATCAGCAAGGTCTGCTCCATCCAACAGGCGGTTGGCGAAAGTGTGGGAATAGAAAAGATGACTGCGGAGTACAGCTCGGCGTTGTTCCGCGAACTGGAACAGATGATCGAAGGTGAAGGATTGATAGACATCTTCTACGAACGGGCATTCGAGCGCCTCATACCTCAAGGACACACCTTTACCATTGTCGATACGACAGCGTTTTTCTCCATAGAACTTGATACGGTAGAAGACTTTGAAAATGCAAAGAAACTGATACCGGAAGAACTCTATTAGTCAGTCTTGTCCATTTTCATCAGGAGCATGCCGACGACAATCCAGATGATTTCTCTGACGCGACAGATGATGCTGACGAAGATACCCAATGCTGCAGACAGTCCCAGGGAGGCAATGGACAGTACAAATCCGCCTTCTTGAACACCTAACTGCATCGGCAGGAAGCCGATGAGGTTGGCAAAGAGTGTCGTGAAAGCCACAATCAAGATAGCATGCAGGAAGGTGATGGCCAGTCCGGCAAACGTTCCTCCGCCATCGATTCCAAAAAGCAACAGCATGAACATCACCTCTAAGCTCTGCACCACTCGGGAGGCATATTCCAAGAAAAGACTTTTGTAAAATGCCCGTTTGTCTTGATGGTGCAAAGAAGCTATCTGGTCGTCAATGTTGCGTAAAGTCTCTGCATGTCGCTCTTGAAAACGTTTACTCCATTTCTTTAGTCCAGGAATCTTCCCGATGATACCTAAGACATAGATGACCAATCCGTTACGATATCCTTTTGAGAATATATAAAAGGCAAGCAGGCAGAAGACTACAATGACGGCAAGTACAATGCCGATAGCTGTTGTGATAGGCATGTTGCCTATGGCTACCAGTCCCAGATAGATAAAGATGGAGATAAACCAAAACCAGAAATGCGCAAAGAAATGCATCATGGCATATAAGATTACCGATGATGTGGCATGTTCTTGGTCTATATTCTTTGATAGCTCCATGATGCGATAGGGCTCACCGCCCAATCCGCCCACAGGAGTAGCGTAATTCAAGGCATAACCAGTAATTGTCAGTCGGTAGATACGCCAAAAACTGATAGGTGCTTTCCCCCCCATGTTACCATTGATAATAGCTTGCCACGCCAGAGCGTTCAAAGCATAAACCACAATCCAGATGCCGACGATAGGCAGCAGCCAGTAGCCTGCATGACAAAGATGCTCCCACAATTCAACGAAACTGACGTCGAATGTCAGCATCATCACGACGACCGCTGCGCAGCCGAGGAAGAAGAAAAGGTTGTTCAGTCGTTTCTTAGTCCATTTCATAGGAGTTACAAACTGTCTGCCATTTTCTTGCAGAATGCTTCATGGCGATGGTTGACGTACCAGGTAATCAGCCCCATACCGACAATTTCCCATACGAAGTTCATGGCAGGGACATCGAGCAAGCAGAACAGGAAAAGCCAGAACGACCGGAAGTTGAAGGTCAACAGCCCGTTCCATTTGATCAACGGCAGTGAGTTGTCATGGAATTCACGACGTACAGATTCGGGAATGTTATCAGTGTTGCCGAATTTGTCGCGTAGCTTCTGCAACAGTCGTTGAAACTGCGGGGTAATATGTTCTTGTTTCTTGGTATAGTCGATGTATGACTTTTGGAAAGTCCGTTCTACCCAGCTGGTGGTATGGTCCATCTGGTCGTATATCTCTTGCTGACGTGCAGAGTTGTCGAGTTCACTGCCTTTCTCTCCTTTTAAGAAAAAGAGGTGTACCTGAATGTAGTAGTCTGCCATTCGCTGCTGACCTGCAAGGCCGTGAATGCCTGAAATCAGTCCGATGATAAAGACGATGACGGTAGCGATGATGGCGTTCTGCTCCGTGTCGCTGATTCCCAGCCAACTGAACTCCAGCTCATGGTGTTGGTAGAATCTCCATACCAGACACAGATAGATAGGCGTAAACCATGCAAATCCAGCCACACCGTCGAGGATGCGTCCCAATCGGCTTTTCTTACCAGTCATGCGTGCCAGCTGTCCGTCTGTACAGTCGAAGATGTCTGCTACCATCAGCAACAAGATGCCAATCAGGTTCATGCAGAGTCCCCACGTTCCGGAATAGTAGAAACTGCCACAGGCAAAGAATGCAGCACTGGCAGCACCAATTACCATCGACCAGATAGTCACTGTATTGGGGTGGATGTCGAATTTCGCAAATGCTAAAGCGCAATAATAACAGAAAGGGCGTATGACATGCAGGTCAAGCCAGTCTTCTGTTTCTGACGATTTTAGAGTTGCAGATATCTGTTCGTTCATTATTTGCATTCGTTATAGACACGTTTGATGGTGTCGCAGACCACCTGTGTCTGTTCTTTGCGTCCTAGAGTGATGCGTAGGCAATCTTCCAATCCTTTGTCACCCATGAACTTAATCTTGTAGTCCTGTATTTTCAGGGCTTCCATAAGAGCCTCCTTGATAACCGTAGGATACTTGATCAAGATGAAGTTGGCAACCGACTTATAGACTTTAAATCCTGGGAGGCAGCCCAATTCCTTTTTGTACAGTTGACGTCCCCAGTCCATCTCGTCTGCCACACGGCGGTAATGCTCGTCGCTCTCAAGGGCAGCCAGAGCTACAGCTTCCGAAAAACGGTTGTAGCCTAAATATTTGTTGATGTAACTCAGGAACTGGTCATGTCCTTTGCCAATGAATCCGAATCCGCAGCGCAGTCCTGGCAGACCATAGAACTTCGACAATGTGCGTGAGATAATCAGATTGGCATATTGGTTCACCAACGGAGCAATATAGTCAGTATCGCTGGTAATGAAACTGGCGTATGCCTCATCAACAAGCACGATGGTGTCGTTGGGAATGTTCTCCATGATGCGTCCTATTTCCTCGCAGGTCAGACTGTTGCCCGTTGGATTGTTGGGCGAAGCCAAGAGCAGCATGCGGGGATGTACGCGGTTGGTGTATTCAATCACCTCGTCAACATCGTAGGCAAAAGTGTCTTCCTGCTCATGCAGCGGGTACATCACGAACGAGCCGCCGCATTCGCTGGCGACTCTGTTGTAATACCACCAAGAGAATTCCGGTATCAGAATCGTTTTATTGTCGCCGTTCATCAAAAAATAATGGATGGCATTTTTCAGAATGTCCTCGCCTCCGTAAGCCAGCAAAACTTGTTCTTCAGGAACACCATATATCTCGCTGACACGTACAGATACGACACTCTTCTTACCTTCATCATATATGCGGGTGTAGAAGCATAAGTCTTTGGGGTTGAAGCCTTTAATGGCATCTATAACCTTCTGACTTGGCTCAAAATTGAATTCGTTTCTATCGAGATAGTTCATTGCTTTTTTATATTTTGCCTGCAAAAGTATGATTTTTTTTTCAACTACATGCCTATTTCTTCAAAAAATGACGCATCTTTCGGGCTAATCCAAGTCAACAACTGTGATTCCTGCACCTCCAAACTGCACATGCTCGTCTTTGATACTGTTGACGTTGGGCACAGTTTGCAGGTATTGGCGAATCAGCTGTCGCAGAATGCCGTTGCCTTTGCCGTGCAGGATGCGTACATGACTCACGCCGGCGAGAATGGCATCGTCGATGAAGTACTGAACTTGGTTCAGCGCCTCGTCGCCTCGCATGCCGCGGATGTCGATTTCTTGCTTGAATGTGCTGCGGTGTTCGTCAATGGTGTTTCTGGTCATTCGGCTCACCGACGACACCTTCGTTTCCGACGTCTTTGGTGCGTCGGCATGTTCCAATCGTTCCAACCTCATCTTCGTGCGCATGCCGCCAAATATGGCGACAGCAGTCTTGCCGTTGATGCTCTCCAAAGTGCCAACGGAAGTTTGTCCTTTGATGCGTACCGTGTCACCAGATTTTAAGGCGATGCCTTCCTTCTGTTTCTCTATGGCACTCTTCAAGGCGTCGGCAGCCTGTTGCTCACGTGCCGCCTTCTCCTGTTTGCGTTTTGCGTGCCGTGCTTTCCGTGCTTCTATTTGCTGTAGTTTCTTGGCAAAGTCCTCATCGTTCATCAAGCCGCTCTCCAGGTTTCTTGCACCTTTCTTCTCAAGAACGACTTCTTCCTCAAACGTCTTCAGCTCTTCGCGTATGCGTCGCGTCTCTTCTTTTTCCGCCTGTGCCTCTCGTATCTCACGGATGGTATTCTCTATACGGCGGTTGCTCTCGCGCAACAGTTCCTCAGCTTGTTCCTTGGCACGTTGTAGAATCGCCTTCCGTTGCTGTTCAATGTCGCTGAGACTGGTCTCATAGCGCGATATAGCCCGTTCAATGTTTTTCTCCTTCTGGTGTATCGTCTGCCGTTTTCCTTCCCAGTAGCGTTTGTCGCGCACGATGTCTTGCAGGTATTTGTCGCTCTGGATATATTCCGATCCTACAATCTCGCTGGCATCATTAATCACCTCTTCGGGCAATCCCGTCTTACGCGCAATCTCAATGGCGAAACTGCTTCCTGGTCGTCCGATGGAGAGTTGGAATAGCGGGCGCATCTCATGACGGTCGTAGAGCATGGCCCCATTGACCACGCCCTCATGTTCTTCGGCAAAATGTTTCAGGTTCTGATAGTGTGTCGTGATGATACCCCATGCCTGTTTCTTACAGAACTGTTTTAATACGCTTTCTGCGATGGCACCGCCAATCTGCGGTTCAGTACCCGTTCCGAATTCGTCGATGAGCAACAGTGTCTGCTCGTTCGCATGTCGAATCATGTTTTTCATGTTCAATAAGTGACTGGAGTAGGTACTCAGGTCGTTCTCTATACTCTGCTCGTCGCCGATATCTATCATAATCGAACTGAAGATACCCATCTGCGACCGTTCGCTGACAGGGATACTCAGTCCGCATTGCAACATATATTGCAATAGTCCAGTCGTCTTCAGGCATACCGATTTTCCGCCGGCATTCGGACCAGAGATAATCAGAATCCTGCCTTCGTCCTTCAGCCTTATATCCAATGGCACTACCTGCTTTCCCTGTTTCTCCAATGAGAGTTGCAAGAGCGGGTGTACGGCTCTCGTCCAGTCTATATGCGGATGTCCAGCCACCTCAGGTTCTATCCCTTTCAGCTGGCGGGCAAGTCCTGTCTTGGCACGGATGAAGTCGATGTCTGCCAATAACTTGTAGGAGTCTATGATATCCTGAACATGGGGACGCACCTCTTTGGCATACGCTTTCAAGATGCGTATCACCTCCCTGCGCTCGTCATTTTCCAGCTCGCGGATGCGGTTATTCGCTTCCACCACTTCTGTAGGTTCAATAAACACCGTCTTGCCTGTAGCCGACTCATCGTGCACAATACCCTTCACTTTCCGTTTCATACCTGGTGCCACAGGTATGACGAGTCTGCCGTCGCGCAAGGTAGGTGTTATGTCTTTCTCTACGAACCCTTCGCTCTGGGCAGTTTTCAGAATATTATATAAGGTACGCGAAACACTCCCTTCCATTTTTTTCAGTTCACGACGTATCGTAGCCAGCTCTTGCGATGCCGTGTCTTTCATTTTGCCAAACTTGTCCAGAATCTGGTCAATCTGTCGAGTCAGGTCGGGAAAAGTCATGATGCCTTCCGTCAGTTGGCATAGGGCAGGGTAGGGCAATGTTCCTTCCTCCTCCATCTCTTCTCCCTCGTTCTTGTTCAAGAACCGCACGATGGCGATAATCGTTTCCAACGACCGTTTCAGGTCGAAGAGTTCCTCTTCGTCCATATACGTACCTTCGATGCGCAGTCGTGCCACCCCCTCTCTCACATCGAAGAAGTGTTGAAGAGGAAAGTTCTCATCACCATCTTCAATCTGCCTGAACTCGCGTATCTGTTCCAACCATTCCTGAATCTGGCTGTGACTGTCGGAGAATGCCATGTCGTCAACTTTCTCCTTCCCCAATACCGACAGGCAATACCCCTTCAGCAACCGTCTTATGTCACTGAATCCAACCTTTTCTTCAAAGTTATGTGGGTAAATCATGCTGCAAAGTTACGGAAAGTCGAGAGCAGAACAAAGAAACTTGTTTCTTTTTTTTGCCGAGACACAGTAACTTCGGTAAAGCCAGAGTTACGGAAAGTCGAGAGCAGAACAAAGAAACTTGTTTCTTTTTTTTGCCGAGACACAGTTACTTCGGTGAAACCAGAGTTACGAAAAAAGCTTGTAAAAAACGAGCAATTTTCGAAGATTAACGCAGAATGACCGTAAATAAAAGATAAGACGGGGAAAATCGAGGAAGTTCAGTTTTAGGCTGAATGCAAATTTGGGAGAAATAAAGAAGTAGTTAGGTTTCTTATCCGGACTCGGCTATGCCGCTTCGCTCGTCGAAGTTACGCTACGCGCTTGGCTCGTCCAAGAACCCGCGAGAAGGTCTTTGGAGCCAGTTAAACTTCGTTAATCGGATAGGCAATATGGGGCATAACAACGCACCTCTCACCACCCGTTTCTGATTCCGCAAACTGCTATATTTTGCATAGCGATGGAACCTTTTCGTTAAGCCAAATGAGCAATGCCAAACTCGTTTGAGCATTGCCATGGCGAGAAAAGGTCGGATGAAATCCAACCAAGAAAAGATAGTAGTTTTGCAGCCGGAATTAAAAACGAGTAAGAAGGGAGGAGTCCGCGATGTTGATAACATCGTGGAGGGTACCATGAGTAGAAGCACATTTTCAGTATTGTTCTACGTGAACAGAGGTAAGGAGAGAAGGGAGGGACCACGAGACTGAGTGTCTCGGGGGAGGGTACCACGGCATTGTGCCAGTGATACATGGTGGTTAGTGGGTGTCGGCACTATCCTTTTCTTCTGTATGTTCCTACTGACAAGCAAGATTTACGACCAGTCAAAAGAGATAGAAGAACTGCAATTTGCGGGGTGGAAGTATCGTGCATTAAGGGCTACGCTACCCGCCAACATCGCCAATGTGATATGGCTGGAGCGTAATGTCTGGAGAGGAAACGACAAAGGCATCCACCAGTGCCAGCAGTTCGTCATCCGCTCGACCTCAGGTCGCTTGGCTCGTCCAAGAACTACGAGGACTCAGTCCGTCGCCGTTATCAGATGGAACATGAAGCCGCTATGCGTGACAGTATCGGACGACTGATGATACGACAATCAAAAGACATTAGAAAAAAGATGGAATAACAATTTTTAGGGTCATCGGACTATTGGCTATACGAGGGTGCGTCAAAATTTTGACACACCCTCTGTCCAATCGTCCTGCGTCTGGCACTTACAAGCAATTTAGGTACAGAGTGTAGGGCTATAATTATTTGCCTATAGAACCATTAAAACCTTCACTGTCCAGTAGCCTGACGGTACTCCAGGATTTTGTTCTGCAAGTCAGCATAGGCATCGGTACGGCGGTCGAGCGACTGTTGATAGAGCAGTTGGGCTTCGAGCAAGTCGCTCATCTTTGTGGTGCCAGCTTTGTAGAAATTGCGGTGCAAACGCAAGTTTTCTTCACTCTGTTCGATACTGCGCTGAGCGATAGCAAGCTGTTGGCGAGCCTCAACGACATTGTTGTAGGCATTCTGCATGCGGATTTGCAGCAACTGGGCTTTGTCGCGCTGCTCGTCGATAGCCTTCTGATGTTCTATCTCCTTGCGCTTGATGGCATAGGAGCCTCCCCACCAGCCGGAGATAGGCACACTGACGGTAGCGAAAACCATGCCGAAGGTTCGGTTGTTGTCCAGCAGATTATGGTAGTTATAGCCTGCGCCCACTGCTACTGTTGGCAACTGCTGGCCGATGGCGAGGTTCTTCTGCAATTTAGCCGCCTCGACCTGTTTTCCTAAGAGCTGATATTCGGGTGTACTGAGCAAAGCCTGACCATAATCCTGCTGTTGAATCATAGGTGGCTCCGTTTCCGTATTAGCTACTAGCGTAAAATCGGCATTCTCCAGTCCGCAATACTGAACCAGGAGCAGCCGGACGATGCTGATGCTGTTCTGAAGTTTTACGCGCTGGCTCTCGATGTCGTTGCGGCGAAGCTGAACCTGTAACAGGTCGTTGCGCATTGCCAATCCTGCGCGCACGGCCACATCTACATCTTTGTATATGTCGCCCAGCAGGGTATCGACGGCGGCGATGGTTTTCATTTTCTCTTGTAGGGATACCAGTTGCCAATAGTATTGTTCTGTCTGTCGCTCTACCTCATTGTCGGAAAGTTCGAGTTGCAGGCGTGCAGCCTCTTCGCCGACACGAGCCAGACGGTTGCCATTGACAATCTGGCCACCGGCAAAGACTGGCTGTACGGCATTCACACCAGCGATGGTCCCATTCTTCAACATCGACATGCTGATAGGACTTTGCAGGGCTGTAAGTGCCTCGGCAGGAAGCTGCTGTGCCATCGCAGAACCTACCTCTGCAGGAATCATCTGACTGGGATTGACATCCATACGAGCCATTCCCTTATTGGCATTGAACCAGAAACCTGTGCCGCTGATATTAGGGAAATACTTGGTAAAAGCCTCTTTGCGCTGTTGGGCGGCAGATGCTACCGAACGCTGAGCGTTACGAAGGGTGATATTGTTATGACGGGCGGAGGCTTTCAATTGCTCCAGGGTGTATGTTTGGGCAGCTACCATATTGCAGCATAGAGAACAAACTATGACGGTTATAATCTTTTTCATAATTACTTCAAATTTACTTTAACTTCGTTGAAGTTTCTTTCGTTCGGCCAACGCAAGCGAGCTTGCGTTGGCCGAACGAAAGAAACTTTCCAATAAACGACGGGCAGCATGGTGACCACAAGGATGAGCGAGCCAATGCCTCCGGCAAAGATGGTGACACCCACAGGCATCCAGAACGAGCTCTGGGCGATAATCATCGGTACCACACCGACGGCAGTCGTGGACGTGGTGAGGAAGATAGGCACCATGCGTCGCTTGCCGGCATCGTAGGCAGCACGCTTCACGGCCTCGTTATATGCCTTGCGATCTACCGTCCAATCACCATGCTCGGCTATATACGCTTTCACTAAGTCGTTGGCATGTTCAAAGATCAGTATCTCATTGCGCATAATCATACCCATCAGTGTGATGAGTCCAAAAATAGAAGTCAATCCCAAAGTCCGGTTCATAATTCCTAATCCGATAAGGGCTCCTGGTATCATCAAGGCGAGTGCTGCCATACAGACGGTGGTAATGCCATATTTCTTGAAATTGAACAGCAGGAAGAAAAACACGATCAGCATGGCAATAGCAATACCGCCGATAATCTGAGGCATGGCCTCACCGCCATATTCTATCTCGCCACCTACTTCAGAGCGTACACCTTGCGGAAGCCGGATGTCGCTGTGCATGATGTCGGCTATCCGTTGTTCGATTTCTGCCGTATAAACACCCTGCACAAACTGAGCAGTGACAGTGATACAGCGTTCGCCACCACGATGCATGATATGCCCCTCGCTCCACTTGGGATTCACCTTGGCCACCTGACGCAACGGCACAGTGGTACTGGTGTTTGTTGCGCCAGGAGTACCTACCGAGGTGTAGCCTACCGAAACCATTGTCGTGGGCGTAGCTATACCCAGATTCTCAATATCGCTATAAGTCATATCACTATCGTCGCGTACCACGATGGGCAATTCGTAGTCACCCTCCCAGATGTGTCCCACCTGTAGGTCGTTGGTGGTGGCACTGAGGGCGAGTTGTGCGGTGGTGCGGGTGATACCCAACTGCGAAGAAACGACAGGGTCGAGCGTGACGTTGATGATGGGATAAGGCTGCAGATAGTCCGTATGTACCCACTCCAGTTCGGGCATCTGGCGCATCCGTTCCATCAATCGCTCGGCGGCTACATGCAGAGAGTCGATGTCTTCTCCATAGAATCGGTACTCCAGTTCCGGCACCTCCATGTAGTCGAGCCGCTTGAACTTGACGTATGCATCAGGGAAAGCCTCACCCAGACTGGGCTGATACTGCGCCAAGAGGTCAAGTGTTTCCTGTTCGCCCGTGGTATTGACAATGAACTGCGCAAAGTTCTTGCCAGCCATCTGTGGAGCATAGACATCCATAAAGCGGGGTGACGAACACCCCAGGAACGAGGTGATGCCAGTAATACGTTCGTCCTTACGAAGCACATTGTAAACGGAGTCGGCTATATGCTCCGTCTCGGCCAAGCCCTTACCCTCGGGCAGGAATATTTCCACAGCAAACTGGTCGCGGTCGGCGTATGGGAAAAGACGGACCTTCAGCGTAGGCACGATGAGCAGCGAGAGCAGGATAAGACCTACGCCAATGCCCATCGTCAGCCACGGATGGCGGAATGTCTTGTCGAGAACACCATCGTAGGTCTTCTGCACCCAGCGGGTGATCGCATTTCCATCGGTACTCACCATACCGGGCTTGATGATTTTCACTTCCAGGAACGGAATCAGCAGTACAGCCAGCAGTAGCGATACCATGAGGTTGATGGTAATAGTCCACGGGAAGTCCTGCAGGGCATCGTGGAACAAGCCCTTAAACGTGATGAGGAAGGGGAAGAAGATGGCACAGATACATATCGTAGCCAGCATCATGGGCATGAAGTATTGCTTGGCACTCTCGATGGCGGCATCCTTCGGTTCGTAGCCCTTGCCGAGATATTCCAGATAGCCGTCGATGACCACAATGGCATTGTCGACAATCATGCCGAGCACCACAATCAGTCCTGCCAGGGTAACAATATTCAGCTCGATACCCACCATGTACATGATAGCTACGCTGACAAACGTGCTCAGCGGAATGGTAATGGCAGCAACGATGGCCGAGCGCAGTGGGAAGAGCACCATCATCACCAGAATGATGATAGCCATCGAGATGAGCAAGTCGCGCAGGAACGAGGTGACACTCGTCGATACCACCTTGGGCTTATCGGCAATGCGGGTCATCGTGACATCGTCGGGCAGTACCTCACTGCGGAACTCGTCGAGCACCTTGTCCACCTCCTCGCCGTAGATGACCACATTGTTGCCAGGAATCATCTCCATTGACAACAGCAGGCAGGGATGGCCGTCTTGTTTAATGCGGCTGTTGTCAGTGTCGTATTCACGAACCACACGGGCTACGTCGCGTACTCGTGCCACTTTGCCGCTGACAGGGTCGCTGAAAATAATCTGGTTGGCTATCTCCTCCACACTGTTCTCAGTAGCCTCCACATGGATGGGCACCTGCTTGTCTGCGTCGTCAATGGCACCACTCATCGTGGTCAGTCCCTGAGCCTGCAAGCGTCCGAAAAGCATCTGCTGACCGATGCCGTATGCCTGCAAGCGCTGGCGGTCAACGTAAAGAGAAATTTGCTCCTTCTGTTCACCAAACGTTTTCACGTTAGCTACAGACGGAATACGATGCAGGCGGTCGCTCAGTTGGTCGCTGTATTTCTTCAACTCGCGATAACTGCGCTGTCCGCTTTCGATAGCTATCAGCAAGGCAGAGGTGTTGCCGAAATCGTCGTTCACCACGACAGCGAGTACACCGGCAGGCAACTGAGCCTTGAAGCCGTTCACACCGTGCTTGATCTTCGACCAAACCTCGTCCTTGTTGTTGACATTGTCGTTCAGTTTCACCATCACCACGCACATGCCGTTCTGCGATGTCGTGGTGGTCTTCACGCGGTGCACCTCTTCGAAGGTGAAGAGGTAGCGTTCCAAGGGACGTGCTAGTTGCTCTTCCACCTCCTCGCTGGTAGCGCCAGGATAGACGGCCACAATCACTCCCTGACGGATGGTAGCATGTGGAAACTCATCCTTCGGCATCACATACATGCCGTAAATACCCAGCACGAATAGGACGCCCACTATGAGCAGCGATATAGAATAATGCTCCAGCGGCCAGCGGAGCCAAGACGAATTCTTCATAATTAATATATCACTTTAGTTCCTTCACTGAGTTTCTGATAGCCTTCGGTAATGATGCGCTGTCCCATATTTGTTCCTTGACGGACAGCAACATTGTTACCTATTGTATGACCAATATCTACCTTTGTGCGGTGTGCAGTGCTATCCTTGGCAACGGTCCAAACAAAGAGCGAACCATCAGCTGCCTTCTGGACTGCTGTCACGGGTAGTGATAACTGACTGGCTTCTTGTGAGTCAGTCGCCATAAACCGAACCGAAGCAACCATACCCGGCAACAGCTTTCTCTGGCTGTTAGCCACATTGATTCTTATATCATAGGTATGTGTCAGTGCATCGGCAGTCACACCTTTCTCGATACGTCCGCCTTGGAACGTACCTTCTATGGCATCCACCCGAACGACAGAAGGAGTATTGGTTGCAATGCCGCTTACCTCAGCCTCTGGGACTGCCACTTTCACCTTCACCGTGCTCACGTCAAGAATGTTCACCACAGCCTGTGAGGGCAATGCTGTCTCGCCTGCACCTATCATCTTATGTCCTATGACACCACCGACGGGAGCCGTCAACCGGCAGTCGGCTAAGTTTTTCTTAGCAACCTCCAACTGCGACTTTGCCTGCGCCACCTTGCTTTGCACCTCAATCCACTGCGCTTCAGGCAGCGAACCGTTGTCGTGCAGCATCTTCATACGCATATAGGCATCATTGGCCTGTGTCATGGTGGCCTCAGCGCCACTCAGCAGGTTGCGGGCTTGCGTATCGTCCATTTCAGCCAACAATTGTCCACGACTTACGATTTGTCCCTCGCTGACCAAGACACGCTTCACCACACCCATACCGGTAAAGCTGACGGCAGTAGCCTCGCGTTCCTCTATAATACCTACATACGTCTGTGTCTCGCCAGCTGAAGCAGACGAAACCAACGTAGTCTTCACTCTGGTCGGAGCTTTCTCCGAATGCTCCTTCTTCGCTCCGCAACCACTCAACATCAGGAGTACGGCTGCGGTAATCAGCAGATGTTCTTTTTTCATTGAATTTATCATTTATTGTTCCTATTTTCTCAAAAGCCTTACAAAATTGAGCATTTTATTTCTTTTATTCGTGTCCATTTCGGTAACACTTTTGTTCTATTTTGAATAATATACCAAGATGGGACAAAAAAATATACTGTTAGAACATGGTTTTCTCGATTATTATGGCGATTTTTGCACCAGAATACAAAATACAAAGCCAAAATGGAACAAGACACAATACTCTTAGATAAAGTGGCAAGCCATTTCGATGTGGAGCACCCCGTAGATGCCGACGTAACCTTGAGTTACACTGACGAAGACATCGTGACGATTGACAACGTAAAGTTCATGGCGAATCCCAATCCCGTACGTCTGAAGGCGAATATGGTAGCATTCTGTATTAAGGGCAAGATACAAAGCGTTATAAACGGACAGGTTACACAATTCGGACAAAACCAATTGCTCATTTGTCCACCCAACACGACCATTACAGACTTCTTGCTTTCACCCGATTTTGAATTCAAGGCAATCTTAGTGAGCAACCGCATGTTGCAGAGTTTCCTGCACGAAAAGATGAGTCTTTGGACAGAAGTGCTCTATATTCACAAAATGCACGTCATCACGCTTGACGAAGAAGACATTCGAACCTTCATGCATTATTACGACCTGCTTAACAGCGTCTTCACTATCGAGAAACAGATAGCATACAAGTCAGAGGTAGTGCAGTCGTTTCTGCGAGGTGCCTTCCTCCATCTCTGCGGACTGCTAAAAGCAGTCAAACAGTCGGAAACCATTATCCCGTCTTCCGGCAGTCAGCCAGGGACAATATTCCAGCGGTTTCTCGACTTACTGGGCAAAAGTGCGGTAAAGCACCGCTCGGTGGAATACTATGCCAGTGAACTGTGTATCACCCCAAAGTACCTCTCGATGATCTGTAAGAAACATTCTGGGAAGACTGCCAACGAATGGATACGCGAGCATACTTTGGAGGACATACGTTACTACCTCAGGCAGACCGACCTCACCATGACACAGATAGCCGACCGGCTGGGCTTTCCCAATCCCTCATTCTTCGGGAAATATGTGAAGGAGCATTTCGGCATGACTCCAGCTCAGTTCCGCCAGAAGAATATGTAACTATTTAAGACCTGACATCGGTATTACTGCCAAGCCTCAGAACTGAAGGCTGGTCTGACAATCTCTGATAATTCCGTAAGTTCAGAACATTTTGAAACTAGAATTTGGCCGTTTCAGAAAAATAATATACCTTTACACCGATGATGAGTCACAAAAACGGTTAGAGGCTCGTCATCGGGTGTTCTTTGATGCAATTCATAGCAGAACAAGGAGATTAGAACGGTCTCTTATCCGGACTCGGCTTTGCCGCTTGCCAGAGCAAAAACCCTCAAAATCCTCAATCTCCCAAACTGCCTTTATACAAAGAAAACCTGCAAATTCTTCCAGAGTTACGGAAAGTCGAGAGTAAAACAAAAAAGTCAAATAAAAATTTGCATGTTTCAAAAGAAAGCACTACTTTTGCATCCGCTTTTAGACCAAGACAGTGCCAACTGTAAGGAGAGATGGTAGAGTGGTCGATTACACCGGTCTTGAAAACCGGCGCACTGAGAGGTGCCGGGGGTTCGAATCCCTCTCTCTCCGCAAGACGAGCAACCTTCGGGTTGCTCGTTTTCTTGTTATTTTCCTATGCAGTGTCCAAAATGTCCATTGTCCATTTTGTCCATTAGGTAGCTATTTTTTAGTAGGCTGATAAAAATCTATATAATAATGTACGCGCGAATTAATTATATAAGGTGATTTTTCGTAGCCATCATTTTTTTCAGTACTCAATGGACAAAATGGACAATGGACAAAATGGACATTTTGTTTTTATGATGTAAAATTTTGTTTTTGCATCATAAAGCGAACTTTACGCTTTGCAACGCGAAAGTGTAAAGATAGCGAAAAAAAGTAGAGGCGGACAGCAGATGGCTCATCTGCCGCCCGCCTTCTTGCTATTTCCTTTTTGTCGTGGCATCTTCTTCAAAGAAGCCAAAGCCTGCAACTGCCTGGAAGAAGCGCTCGACGAAGTCCCATGACGTGAGCGACCAGTAGAAGCCCTGACGGTAGAGCACCTGCATGGTGTAGTCGTTGACTTCCTGAACAGCAACAGCCTTCTGGCCGTGGGTGACATCGCTATATGCCACCAGGCTCTGCAGCCGCTCGACCTTAGTCGGGTCGGACTTCACCTGTTCCAACCTCTGGCGGAACTCTTCCATCTCTACCATGCGCACGGGGGTGCCTACAGAAGCCAGTTCATGGAGCACGTCGCCGAGGAACACACTGTGGTCGTTATAAGGATGGAATAAACAACATTCTCGTGGTGTGGTTGTCAGCAGACAAATGGCATGCGCTACCTCGTTGATGGGGGAGAACTCTACGGGGTCTTTGAAACTCTCGTATGGACAGCAGCCAATCAGACTGAAAGCACGCATCTTGTTTGCAAAGCTGTTGGTGGGGAAGTTCACCTGGAACTCACCGTCAGGACAGCACCAACAGTCACCTCATGGAATGTTCCCACAAGAGTCTGTTTTTCCCTGTAACCCTTGATGGTAGACTGTAGGACTGAATAGCCGTTCTCTGGGTTCTGGTACGTAATACGCTCTATGGTACACTTAATCTTCTCCATCGTCTTTTCTCCGTTTAATCCAATTCTTCACCCTATTGTAGCCCTCTACTCCAAGAATTGTAAGACCGCCATACTGACAAGTCTTAGCCAGGCCGAAGAGTATAGTCCATAACACACCTTTTGCAGCAGCACTTATTGGGAGTAGCATTTGGGCAAAGGATAGAATATAGAAAGGGATGCAGCATAGTAAGACTATCACACCTGTGCGGAATGACAGCGACTGTAGCCATGTCTTGATATTGTTGAATAAATGCTTTATCATCTTTCGGACGGTGTGCTACTCTTGCTCTATTCTGGTTATTGCTTGATAAAATGCGGATAATCAGGTTCTCCCAATGTTGGTTCGTATGTAAATCCCTCATAACTGAAGGCACAGAGATCTTCGGGCTTGTCGATATGGTTCTCAATGATGAATCTTGTCATAGCTCCCCGGCATGTCTTAGCCCAAACAGCCTGAATCTTCAACTCAGTCCCTTTTCTAACGTAGAACAAAGGCTGAACGATTCGGACTTCTTTACGGACACGCTGCCAGTCAAACAGGTGCTGGTATTCCTCTGTAGCAAGATGTACTAGAGTTCCACCATCTGCTTTCACAGCCTCAATCAATATGTCTGTCAGTCGGTTCTTCCAAAACCCAAAAAGATTCTGCCCCTCTCCGCTGGGTAACTCTACATTTCCTTCCATCCGATAAGGCAGAATACCATCAAGCGGACGTAACAAGCCGTAGAGGAATGAGGTTATCCAGAGCTTCCCTTGTGAGTATGTGAGGTCATCTACATTCAGCGTCTCAGCCTTCAGATGTTTGTATGCCTGACCGTGATAAGCGAGGATAGCTGGAAGTTTGGGCGCATCTTCAAAGAATCGCAAATACCGCATACTGTTCTGAACGGCAATCTGCCTGCTACAGCCCAGCATTTCGGCAATCGTCTCTGTAGAATACTGAGCCATATCCTTTGCAAAAGCCTGAGCCTCATTCTTGAAACGAGGTAATGACAGACTAACGCCAGGAACAGACTTTAGCTTGTCATTCATTATCTTTGCGGAAGCGAGTATTATCTGCATATTTGAATCCTACCCATTTAATTGTTCTTCAAGAAACTCTGCTGCATCAGCTACACAGTCAGGACATTCACGCAACACTACCTTTGTACCGACACCTTTCAGAAGTTTACATTGTGTGGCTCCGTTTCTCTCCTGGAACTTGGTCATTATCTGGCGCATCTGTTTCATGGACTTCACCTTGTCCTTGTTGACCAATCCCAAAACGAGACCAGCTCCAACAAGTGCGCCACAAGTTCCTTCCATATTTCCCATACCACCACCAAAAGCCCCGGCAATGTTCATGGCTT
Source organism: Prevotella sp. (assembly GCA_017442825.1). Taxonomy (GTDB): domain Bacteria; phylum Bacteroidota; class Bacteroidia; order Bacteroidales; family Bacteroidaceae; genus Prevotella. Next base: position 17,573 of record JAFRYZ010000055.1, read on the forward strand.
CATCCTCACTAACACCTGCTATATCTGCATAAGTATGGAGGATTGCCTGGGCGCAGTTATGGCTATTGCACCTCTTTTTCTCTGCTGCTATGTGTTTTCTTGATTCCATATTCTTACATTTTACATGATTTTCTGAAATCGAAACATTTCATCATCTTCACTCCAGTCCTCTTCAAGTTCCTCTGGAACCGCAGGGCCATGTTGATACTTATTCCAGAACTCAACGATATGGAACCCCAGACGGTTGACATAGAAGTGAATGTTACGTTTCTCGAAATAAGGAGTCATGGTTTCCCACACTCTAATCTCTGGGTGCATTTCCTCGACGGCTTTCCATGCAGCCTGACCAATTCCCTTGCTATGTGCCTCTGGATGAATGAACATTATTTCCAGTTCACCCTTTGCACTTTGCTGATCAATTTGAAGAATAAGACCACCGACAGCATTTCCGTCACAGACGATCCGATAGGTCTCTGCCTGATTTCCGTCTATGCAACGCTCAATGGTCTTTCGTGAAATAACCTCTTGTCCTTCTTCTACGCGGTCATCACGCATACCAAATTCTTCTTGCGCCCCATACTTGAATGCCCGTTGGTTGTCGATGATAAACTGTTCGCGGTCATCTGACTCTAACGGAACAAGCATAATCTTAACACCTGTATTTCTCATATCTTTCATTTTATCGGGTCTGAACAATATTCTCTACGGCCACATTCTTTGCAGCATTTATGCTTGAGCTTGCGAAAAACTTGCCTATCCACACCGTCTGTTTGGCTTTACTTACCAGAGACAAGACTTCCTTGTAGTGGTTCTTGCTAAGGCAAGCGTCCCATTGGGCCGAGCGCTCGTCTGCTATGTACTTGATGAAGCTCATTCTTCAACGTCACAATGTAAAAACCCCATTTCCTTGGCCTTTTCCTCACTCATCAGGAAGTAAATGGCCTCGCCTTCGTTGCATAGTTCACCTTTAGAATTGGTTATCTCCGCACTGATATATACCAGATTCCGTACCTGTTTTGCTACTTTAGCCTTAATAGTCAACTCTGGTTCTGTTGTAGGGATGGCTTTCTTGAACTTCACATTAAGCTGTACGGTATAGCCACTGGTTTGTAATTTACGAGTGACTACCCATCCGCACACTTCATCGATCAGTGTACTCAGTATGCCGCCGTGCATAGTATTCACCCATCCTTGATAGTTCTTTTCGGGATGCCATTTGCTGACGATATAGTCACCATCCTCATAGAACTCCATGTGAAGCCCTATAGGATTCTCAGGGCAACAGCCGAAACAGTTGTATTCGGGATGGTTCCGCCAAGGGTTAATTATTTTTTTCATCATTTCACTATTGTAACTATAATTAGGGCCAAACACAGAAAGGACAAAGCCAGCATAAGCCCATAAGAAAACTTGTTATGACACACTTCCGATTTCTTCATTCGGTGCATTGGAATATGATAGCCTGCTGCGCCTAATCCTCCGAGGCCAACAAGAACGCTCAGTATATCCCCTGCCTGACTGTCAATCCATACAGGAACTATGCCAACCAAAGCCAATGCAATCAACAGAAGTGAAGATATTAGCCACCCCTTATAGCTGCCCCTATATAGAAAATCAGTCCATTCCTGTTCTTTAGCACTGTCAAGGAAATGGGCTATCACCAAAAGAAAGGTGAGGTTATAAAGAATAAATTGTAATGTAATCATTTTAATTCTAATTTTGGTTTTACAGGATCTGTCAATCGGTAAACGTGGTCATATTCAACATTTGTCACGCCTTTGACCTTCTTGAAATATTGCATGGTCTCTTCAAGAGTTCTATTATCAGGTTTCTTCAATGCCATGCCGTTGATTATGCTGTAGTCATATTTTATCTCACATTTGTAGTCTTCGATGGCTTTTAACAGAGAGTCTTTCCCTATCTCCGCATCATACATTACCAAGAATACGTTGGGAGAGAGTTCTTGCGTCCCTTCGGTAGCAAGCGACCTTTGGTCGAGCACTTGCATAATGGGAATCTCTGTCGATGAAGATATAACGTAAACTGACTGTTGGCCGTTCTCCTTGCCAAATCGGATAGCAGCTTGGAGAGAATCTTCTGGGAACAATCGGGTACTGTCAAAATAATAAAGACCATTATCCTTGTTATACCAACCACCAACATACCCATTATTCTGAAAAGCATGGTTAACCAGTTTGTCAAGTTGGTTACGGGAATGGCTATTCTGTGTTGCTGCATAACTAACAGCAATACCCTTAGTCGGCTCAGTCATCGTCCGAAGGTCAAGTGTGAATCCGTTTGGATGGCTCTGACTGAAAGCCCAGATCTTGTCGGCAACTTGTGATATGTTGCTTTGCTCTATCTGGCTTGAAGGGCTTGCTGGTAATGAAGCTGTCCGGCATGAGCAAAAGAGGAACAAGGCTATTTGAGCAATAAGGATAAGTGGGACACCATACCTGAACTTCTTATGCTGAGTCTTATGATGCCAGACTTTCATTCCTAACCATGCTCCTATGCTACCGCCTAAAACAGCCAAACCTAACAATGCCGTCTCTCTTATGCGCCACTTGGACTTTTTCGCTTTCCACTTGTCGATACCGAACATGAAGAAAGTGACCACGTTGATGACAGCGAGGTAGATAAGGACAACATGTAGGAGATTCAGTTCTTTCATTTACTTTTCAAATTGACTCCAATAGATTCCTAGCCAAAGGCACATACCAGTTACAGACTTCATCTGCTGTTGGTGTATGACCTCCTGGGAAATGGAAAGACTTGTTGTAATGCTTCAAGAAGGTCGGTTCAAAGTGTGCCAATGTATCTTTTTCTCCGAACAGTCCCCAAATTCGGTCTTTGAAGTCGGGATTGCAGTTGTTGAATTGAATAGCCTCCAGTTCTGCAAACTCTTCAATCAAGGTCTCATCAATGACAAATTTCTGCTTGCCGTCCTTTCGAGGTGATTTGTATTGATGCTCACCAATACGCTGTTTCAGAAACTCTGTCATCTGGAAGTGAGGATTACCGAGCAAAGCAGGAACACCCACAACAGGAGCCACCATCTGAGCATAAAAGGAACCACAACTATTACCAATTAAGAGGTCTGGCTTCTCACTGTCAATCAGTCCACGAATAAAACTGACAGCCTCTTTTGGGTGCATCGGCAAATCTGGTGTGATAATATCTGCTCCACCCTTGAAAGCCTCTTTCAGTGCAACAGCTGGTACGCACCGACCACTGGCATAGAAACCGTGAAGGAACAGTATCTTCTTCATCCTAATTCATCTTAGTCATGTGATAGCCCATACGCTTCAGCTGCATGGCTGCTCCCATCAGGTAGAGTTGATGCAGACAGGAAACGTAGGCATTGAAAGCCTCTTTGGTTCCTGGTTCTATGTTCTGATGACGGAGTGCATTGTAGACACGAGAGGCACATTCACCAACCAGTTTCTCCAACACAGTATAGTCAACGCCTCTAAGCAACAATACATCTTCACGGATATATTCATCCATTGCATCGTAGCCCCTCTTATCTCTCATGTAGGCGTAGAGATCTTCAATCTTTGAGTAGATTTGACCTTCGGTCGAGTTCCGTCGCGACTCGGCAGAGTCGGAGCAAGCTCCACTCTGCTCTCGCTGCTCCGTCATTTCCCATTCAGCATCCCAGAACTTAGCGACGGCCATACCAATATACATCATCCAACCGAGGGACGCGGATGGAAAGTCATTGAACTCCTTGATGCCGTCGGGAATGTAGGCTTTTGCTATCTGCTCCCATTTATCTTCGACATCGGGACATTCTGGCAAACGAGCATCAATCTCATTCATTGACTGAAGGAACTGGTGCAAGTCCTGGTGAAGTTGTTCTTCAAATTGTTCTGTCATCGTTATAGCATATTTTCCAGTATCTCAACAGCCTTGGTGATGTCCTCTTGAAACCTTTTGTGGTCTCTCAGGAAGTCAGCCCTGCCACCAGAAATAGCATCGAGTAGTTCTTGGCTCATTTCATCTGCATACGAGGCAATGGCAATCTCAATGTCATCCTTCTGCCAGTCGAGCGTCGAATGAACATAGATCCTCTGCTTCTGATGCAGAAAACTATAGGCTGTCTCTATACTGTCTTTCGTTATCATTGACTGAGTCTTCCTCACTCACAACTCGGCAATTCATGCAGGCATGATTGCTCTCGCTGTTCGTTCGTTTCTTTCTTGTCATAGCCTATCGGACGGAACTGTTTTTGCTTCTCGCTATACACAAATCCATGTCCGTATAGGTAATTCTTTAAACCTTTTGGCTCCGTCCCAAAGTTGTAGCACAAGGATTCCAGAGTGTCAAACTCTTCATCCCTCAGAAGCATGTTGACACTTGAAACCAGTATTGCAGGGTCTTTAGGCAGGTAGTCCATCAGCTATTGTCTCTTTTATTCGTAGGCATATACTAGCCCGTACTTCTCATGTAGTTTCCGAAGAGAGCCGTCTGACTTCATCTGACGGATGACACCGTTCACCATCTGCAAGAGATCTTCCTGTCCCTTCGGCATGAGAATGCCAATCTCACCGTGCGTGAAGGGCTTGTTGAGTAGCGGCGCAGCCAGTCTTGAGTCGTGCTGCACATAATACGGTGCTTCTGTTATCTCCGTAATCATCACGTCAGCCTTGCCCTCGGCAACGAGCGTGGGGATTTCCTCGTTTTTCTGGTGTACGACAATCTTTGCATGGGTCAGGTTCTCGTTGGCAAATTTCTCATTCAGTCCCCCTGGGTTTACCATCACGCGAACTTCAGGTTTGTCGATGTCTGCTAATGATGGGTAGAGGTCGGCATCCGCAGCCCTGCAAAGGATGGTTTTCCCGTTAGCCAGATACCCTTCACTCATGAGCATGGTCTCACGCCTGGCATCGGTGATGGTGATTCCCCCGATGGCGAGGTCGAAGAGTTGAGGCTCTTTCGTGACGTCAGCTGTCAACGTAGGCCATGAAGTATGTATAAACTCAATGCTGACGCCTAACCGTGAGGCTATCTCCTTGGCGATGTCTATGCAAAAACCCCAATACGTGCCATCTGCCTCACGAAAGGATAACGGACGGTAATCGCCTGTGGTACCTACGAGTAGGGTTCCACGTTCTTTGATCTGGGCAACCTTGCCAAGTTCTCGTTCTGTTGTGATGTCATTGCCCTCACACGCTGCCAAAACCATTGTACCGTTCAGCGTCAGGATCATGGTCATCACCGCAATTTTCAGTCTTCCCAATCTTGTCATGACTTCTTGACTTATGATTAAAATCGGCTACAAAAATACGCAATTTGCATGAGAAAAATGCGCGTAAAGCACATCTTCTCTCTCGAATGGCATGAAATTCCCTTTTTATGTGTAATTTTGTCGCCACAGTTAACGTTTTCGTTAAGTCAAATGTACAAACAAAAAGCAGAACAAGATGGGAAATACACAGACAAAGAAGACTTGTAGCGACGTGTTCCAGATGGAAAACACGCTCCAATGGGAAAGTACCGAACCGGGTGTACAGCGTCAGATTATGGGCTACGATGGTCAGTTGATGGTGGTGAAGGTGAAGTTCGAACAGGGTGCTGTAGGCAGTGCCCACAGCCACTACCACACCCAAGCCTCTTTCGTAGCCAGTGGAAAGTTTGAAGTGACTGTTGGTGGCGAGAAGAAGATTCTGTCAGCCGGCGATGGCTTCTATGTCGCTCCCGACACCACCCATGGGGTAGTCTGTCTGGAAGCAGGCGTATTGGTTGACACGTTCAGTCCGATGCGTGCCACCTTTATTGGGATGAAATAATTCTTTTCATCCCTTCCCCCATAGGTATCAGAAGTTATAGCGGCTCACTTCTGAATATTAAACAATATAATGTAAAGCGCATGTCAACCATGCGCTTTATAGTTATTATTTTTTTTGCAAAAGGAAAAATAGTTCCGAAAACGTTTGCGTACATTTTTACTTATAATCTAATGCTTTTTAAAATAAAAATGTTTAAATTTGCAACGTTGAAACTAACAAACCTAAACAATTTATTATTATTTCATTAAACAAACAATCTATTTATGACTAGGTATTTTTCCTCATTAGTGGTTACAGCCATATTGGCAATGTTTAGTGTTAGCGCCAACGCAGACTCTACAGTAACCCTGTCGTCCTCCAGTAAGAATCTGAAGGGAACGACCAGTAACGTAACCGTTGCCCTTGGAGGCAGCGCGTCTATCAGTAGTAATCTGATCAAACTACCTAAAGGCTCAAGCTCCAATTTCACCGTTTCCTACGGTGGTTCCGACAAAGTAATTACAAAGATTGCCATCACGTGGAGCAAGGCTCCATCAACGAGCAATGCCATCTCTGCCAGCACAGGCAGCATCAATTCGGGTGCTACCTCTTGGACTTCCAGCGGCACCAAGTCGGTGAAGTTCACCAGCAACGGCAGCTGCGAATCAAAGATCAGCAAGCTGGTCATCACTTTGGCATCGTCAGGTAGCTCTAGTTCTTCTGGCAGCTCCAGCAGTTCTAGTGATTCTGGCAGCTCTAGTGGTTCTAGTTCTTCTAGTAGTTCTAGTTCTTCTAGTAGTTCTAGCAGTTCTAGCAGCTCTAGTTCATCTAGCAGCTCCAGTTCCTCTTACGACAAGGGTGCTCCTGTTGGTTGGGCAACTGTTGGCGGCAATGTTACCGGTAGTAGCGACAAGAATGCTGTCACCGTTACCTCTATGAGCGAACTTGTTTCTGCTATGTCGGGTACAGCACAGAAGACCATCTACATCAAAGGTAACATCAGCGTCAGCGGTATCCAGTCTGTCAAGGATGCACAGAACAAAACCATCTACGGACTTCCTGGCAGCGCCCTCGTCAACAGCAAGCACTCCAGTAAGGTTGCCGAGAGTGGAATCCTCATGCTGAAGAACTGTAAGAACATCATCATTCGCAACGTCACCTTCAAGGGTGCCGGTGCCTACGACATCGACGGCAATGACAACCTGACCTTGCAGGGCTGCAACTACATCTGGGTTGACCACTGTGACTTCCAGGACGGTGTTGACGGCAATCTCGATGCCAACAACGGTTCCGACCATATCGCCATCACCTGGTGTCGCTTCCGTTATCTCATCTCTCCCTGGAAGGGCGGTTCAGGCGGTTCCGACGACCACCGCAACACTTGCCTCTGGGGTGGCAGCGACAGCAAGACCAGCGACAAGGGTAAGCTTCGCACTACCTTTGCCAACTGTTGGTTCGACACAGGTTGCCATGAGCGCAACCCGCGTGTACGGTATGGTCAGGTACACATTGTCAACTGCTACTTCTCCTACACGGGAGCCAACTACTGCATCGGTGCAGGTTATGCTTCCAACATCTATGCCGAGAAGAACGTCTTCGCCAGCGGTGTGAAGAACCCGTGGAAGTGCTATGCTACCAAGAGCGGCTATACCGATTATAATATTACGATGAAGGGCAACAGCGGTGCCAGCGACGAGCAGAAGAAGTCGGGCAGCAACGGCTATTTCAACCCCTACAGCGTATATAGCTACTCCGCAATGGACGTCGGCAAGGTGAAGAGTGCACTTACCGCCAGCAACGGTGCCGGTGCCACCCTCAACGTCGTAGCAGGCAGTGGTGTGAAGAAGGCTCCGTCAGTCCTCGTCCGTCCCGACGCTGAGACTACCGCCATCCGCACCGTTGACAGCAACATTTCAGAACCCGTTGAAACCAGCTACTATAGCGTCAACGGTTCACAGCAACCTCGTCTGCAGAAGGGTATCAATATCGTCAAGACCCGCTATAGCGACGGTAAGGTTGAAACTAAGAAGATTTTTGTCAGATAACAAACCTCTAAACTACAACAAACCTGTTTAGGATGTTGGTTTTAACAATAGAGTGGGGCGCTCAGCGTCCCACTCTTCATTTATATTTCCTAAAAACCTTTCTCCTTTTCTATTGCTGCTCCAAAGATGAACATCTGTCGGATACACCGCAGATACCCTTTGAAGCCATTGCGTGTAGAGGGTTTGAAATCCTGGCGTTTCAACAGGGCAAACGTGTGATCGGCACAGTCGCTGACCAGTTTTGCCGTAGCCTGGTCCTGTTCCTCTGTCAGCTGCAGCACCTCTTTGCTGACGACCCTGCCTATCTCTGTGAAGCCCCCCCTGTTGTACAGGCTCTGGTATAAGTTGTCCATCTTGCAGCGTTCCTGTTCGCCCTGCTGCCACAGTTTGGCTACAGCCATACCTATATACATCATGCTGCCCATCGTCGTTGCCGGCGACTGATGGGTGTCCCATTGTCTGATGGCATCAGGGACGTAGGGGCGTGCTATCTTTTCCCACAGGTCATCCATCTCAGCACATACGTCGATGTCCGAGTGTAAGATTCCCAAACTTTTCAGATAATTCAAAAGTTCTTCGTGCAGTAGTTGTTCGAATGGTTCCATGAAGATAGGTTTTGTTGAAACTCCGTTTTTAAGTGTGTTTGATATCGTTATCGTCGATAGCCGATTGTAGTATTGTCATGAATATGGCGACAAATTTACACTTTTATTCCCCATCCTCCAAATTTTCGTAAGTTTTTTTACGCAAAAAAGCACGGAAACGTTTCCGTGCTTTTGCGTAAGTACTCAATCACCTATTATTTCAGCAGCGTGAACTTGCCGATAACAGGCAGTTCCTTAGCTTTGCCGTTGGCAGCATTGATGATGCCGATAATGGCGAGCACCAGGAATACAATCCACACCAGGCTGAGTATAGTGATGATAAAGTAAAGTTTCCACGAGATAGCGAGGATGATGGCGGATACTATCGTCAGGACGATATAGAACGCAATCTCTGCCAGGAAGAGCACCAAGCCCTGGTTGGCATGGAAACGGGCAAACTTCGAATCCTTGGCAGCGAAGATGGGAACGAGGACGAGAATGCCGAGGTAGGCAAGGATAGCCATCACCTTGTTGCTATTAATGTCCTGCTGTGAAAACTCAGACGTACTGTCTTTCGTGTTGTTCAACTCAGAGAATTTGTCTTCAAAATTTGTTTCTTGACTCATAGCGCTATAGTTTTTATATGTTTACACAGGCAAAAGTACAAACACTTTTCCATTCAACCAAACAATATGACAAAAAAAAGTGAAAAATCCTTTGCGCAATCTACAAGATTGGTTACTTTTGCAGGGTGAAGATATAGTTTTGGAAGTTAAAAGGAAGTTAAAGGGAAGTTAAAAGGAAGTTAAAGGGAAGTTAAAGGGACAAAAGATTCTCCAACTGAGAAAACTATCGTCCAAGCAGCTGAAAGCTGCGATAACTCCTAAGCGGAGCGATAACTCCCAAGCGAAGCGATAACTCCTAAGCGAAGCGATAACTCCCATTAGTTGAGCGACAAGCGAAACCTAAAAAAGATAATAATATGAAGAAACGAATCATCATTGCAACGGTGGCAACACTGATGTGCTGCCTGATGCCGACGACGGCAAGAGCCAACGACGGCGTGTTTTACGTGAGTGGCAGCCAGCTGGTACCTCTCCAGGAGACCGACATTGCTGTTACCAAGGAAGTGCTGACCATCACCCTCAACGACGACGGCTATGCCGACGTCGATGTTCAGTATGTGTTCACCAACCACGGACCTGCAAAGACTGTGAAGATGGGCTTCGAGGCAGGTGCCCCCTATAACACGGAAGACAAACCCTCTGCCAACTTCCAGCATCCGTACATCGAGAACTTCACCGTGACGATGAACGGTTCCAAGCTTGGCTACGACAACGCCATCGTGGCTTCCAATCCCAACGGAGTCTCCGACTTCGTTCCCCTCGACCTCAAGGTGTGGAAGAGTGGTATGGCTGCCAACGACCCTAGTTCCAGCAACTTCTACAACCCGGCGAACGACAGCACCATCGTCTTTTCCTATGCCTATTACTTCACCGCACAGTTCCAGGCTGGCGAGAACACCGTCCACCACACCTACCGCTACCGTACTTCCTATGGCGTAGGACGCACCTTCGAGGTTCCCTATTGGCTCACGCCAGCCACACGATGGGCTAACCACCAGATTGACGACTTCACCCTGCGCATCAGAGCTCCGAAGACGGCAAAATACTTCTTCCTTTCCGCCGGCCTCTTCCAGGGAGCCGACTTCAAACTGAAGGAAGGATTCGGAAAGATTCGCAAGACCAAGTATCAGTTCAGCAACGAAATCATCGAGATTTCGCTCCGCAACGGCACCGTAGAGTGGCACAAGCGCAACTTCAGTCCTGCCGAGAACATGTGCATCACCTCAGCCGATGCCAACTTCAGCTTCGACGAGAACTTCCGCCTTGGTGCTTTCTACGACCGCAGCGACACCTATGTCCCCTGTATGAACCCGGACATAAAGCTCAATCGCGAAATCTTGCGCAACCTCCCTTATGCCAGCCGCGGCTACGTCTTCAAGAAGCGTAAGTTCCAAGACTATTTCAGCAGCCTCTGGTGGTACATCCCCGACCCGCTGTGGGAAACTTCTACTGACGACTTCACGCCGCGCGAGTGGCGACTGATCAACAAGGGCGAGTAATCGCCCTTTCTTTTTGTCGTGGGGTACTTCTTCCGGAGGCTTCGGAAACTTCTTCCGGAGGCTTCGGACACTTTCTCCAGAGCCTCCGCAATCTTTCTCCGGAGGCTCCGCAAGGCTACTCCGAAAATTCCGTAAACATACTTCGCCTGTTAGAAAAGAGGCTGGTTTGAATGCTTTCACCTACCTGTTGGCACTAATTTTTGCGCAAAATGATATTTAAATATCACTCATCACCATAAAACATCACTGATTAATACGTTAGTAATGAGTTTATTACAGCGCAAAATGA
>JAFRYZ010000056.1 GCA_017442825.1 Prevotella sp.
ACGCGACTTGTTCTTGTTGCGCGTAGTGCGGAAGTAGAAGTAGCCGTCGCCACCACCGTAGAGCGAAGTACCGTCGGTCTTCAGGTTGTAGTTGAAGAACCACTGCGTCTTCTTGGGCTTGAACTGCGGAGCCTTCCACAGCGCATTGCTCGTGATGTGCACGGTGAATGTGTCGGCATGAGATGGGAACGTAATCGTGTCCATCTCGTAGTAGTGAGCCACCTTACCTGTCTTGAAGTAGATGGTGTCGTAGTTGATGACAATCTTACCGTCGGGGCCAATCACGGGTTCACCATTGGCATCGAAGGTTGTGTCATTCCTGGTGTAACTGCTTACAAAAGCAGTATCCTTCTCACTTAGCACTTTGAAATCGTAGGTGATACCATCTACTTTAGAAAGTGCACTCGCAGGACTGAAGCCTAATGTGGCTTTGACACTGAAATCGCCAGGATTCTCGAATTCCTCCTCACAAGCGGCAATGCCACATAAGCATAATCCAATGATAGCGAAATAAAGAATTTTTTTCATGATTACGGATGATATTAGTTGTTATTATAGTTTATTCATTTTCTCCGACACCCTTTTCCCCTGTGAGTTTCTGCCTTTTATGATGTAGAAACCACGAGGCAATTGGGCTATAGCCTCCTCCTTGGTTGCGGCCTTGCTGACCAGCACGCCAATCATGTTGTAGATGCTAACCTCACCTGCCATCACCGTCTCGACGCCGGTCAGACGCATGTCCCTGACACCTAAAGATGCATCATACGGCTTGACATCGACATGTGTGACGAGTGTGTCGACATTGGCATTCAGCGCATAGCTGCACCATTTTGCCAAATTATACTGATGCCTCACTGGCACATCGTTTCCCATATCCCAGTAGAAGATGCCGTGATACTGGTTGTCAACAACATGCTTGGCGCGCTTGTAAGTTTGCAGAGGGCCTGTGAAATAATAGGTCAGACCCGTGGCGTCAGTCCATGAGTCCATTTCTTCGTTGGGCGTGAAGTCGCCCTCCATCATGCCGTTGCGCACACCTTTGATGATGGAGCTTGCCATCGTCCCACCCGTATAAGGCCCGGAAGTGGTTGTGCTGTACGAGGCATAGATTTTTTCTTTTGCGTAGCCGTAGTTTTCCATCGCCGCGAGCGTGGACCTGAAGTTGCTCATAGAGAACCACGTCTTTTGCGGGCCGTATTGTTGCACGGTGAAGGCATCCACAGCACCCATCTTTGCTGTGGGATATTTATAGTTGTAGGCATGAACCGAGACTTCAAAACTCTTTCCTTCGGGCAACGCTGCACGAATGGCTTCAGCAAGCAATCCGTAATTTTGCCAACTGCTCGCCCACTCAAGGTCGAGTTCCACGCCGTCGTAATCCTCGCTCAGCCGGGCAAGGTCGGCGGCAAAAATCTCACGTCGGCTCTTATTGCTGATGGTGTTTTCCCATCCGTTATGGCTCTTCACGGAAATGCGGAACCTGGCACCACGATAGCCTTTATATGCTGATTTCATAATAGCAAGCCACTCGTCTTGGGAATAAAGGTCATAGCCTGGGTCATCCTCTTTGTCAAATCGCCACAAACTGTTGTAGCAGCGCATCTGTTCTGCAGTAACCTCCCCACCAATAGCCGGCATCCGGAATCGGCCTTCCATGTTCGCCTTGATCTCGCTGCTGTCGAAGGGGCGGTTGTTCCAGATCATGATGTCGTCCATCTTACCCTTTAGTCCTTCGCCTATGTAAGCTTCGAACTGGCTGGTATTGGTAGGTCTGTTGTCGGCAACAGGATCGCTCATGCTGTTCTTTCCTAAACTCATGGTGCCGTTATATACAAAACCGAACTGTTGCGAGGAAGAAATTGACGTACGGCTGACTATTGCAAAATGCATCCACTCTCCGACGGCCAATTTGCCTGCGTGTCCATAGTCGCGGCCATCGACACGCACAAAGACCTGTTGCCCCTCGGCGTCACCCAGGCGGATGCTTAAGCCCTGTGTGCCATCCTCATTTTCTTTGCGGAAAAGATAAGCGCCTTCCGTCCATTCATCGAGGTATAGCCAGCATTCAAAAGCATAGGCATTGGTGGCCTTTCCATTGCTGTCTTCTGATATGAGCATGGCATTCTTGCCAACACTCATCTTGCCATTTCCATTCAACGACAGCACACCGTTTCGACCCTCAAACTCAGCCAGCCGTTCGCAGTTTTCTAACGTTCCATGATTACAGGGAGTGCTGAATCGCAGATGCCCGTCTTTGAAAGATTCAATTCCTAATATAATAAGATCGTTGCTAAGCAGATACTGCTCGCGAGGAATGCTGCGGTCATAGAAACGTTCGTTGTTCGTATATGCCCCATGGACGAGATAAGGAAGTCCTGTGTTGTCAGTAACCTTTATTTTTTTTGCATCGCCATTGAGTATGCCATGATAGTTGTATCCGCTGTCAGGAGTGTACACCCCCTTGTAATCAACAAGGTTTTCACAGAGATCCTGATCCATCTTAAAATAAGCCACCAGGTTGTCCCAATCGGGATTGAACTGATTGATGGTGGTGTGACGGAAATAGTCGAATTCGTCGGAAAGCGCAATCTTCCAGAAACGCATTTCATCAATGCGTCCATTGAAGCCCTCGCCTATGACGAGCCCCGTAGCAGTCTTGGGGATAGCCGCCAAAGTTCCTGAACCACATTTCACAGCGTTGGCATAGACCTTGGCTGCGCCCTCATTGCAGAGCAGGGTCACCTGAGCCCAATTACCTACCGAAAGTTGTTTCTTGGCAGTTGCTTTCAAACTAGTCGTTCCAACAGTGAAAACGATACTGCCTTCTGTGCCTAAACAGGCTGAGAAGTTGTCGCCGCTTTTAAAGATGACAGCTCCCTCATTCCATTCTTGAGGACAAATCCAGAACTGAAAAGTGTAGGATTTTTGCTGCTCAATCTCCACCAGTTCACCGCAATGCACACTTCCTTTGCCTGAGAAACTTAAGGCAAAGTTATCTACCTGTGCATGCGCACATAGGGTTGCGAACAACCCAATGACACATAGAACCAGCGACCTCTTCATATTCTGAAATAGCAAATAAGGTAGTAGGGACTCCCCCCTACTACCTTATCATCATGTAATCCTATTACTTAACAACGAACTTAACACTCACACCGTTAATCTTGGCGATGTAAGCACCAGCTGCAAGCTGTCCCTGAGTGCCATCGAGGACTCTCTTGCCATCAAGTGTGAACACTTCAGCTCTCTCAAGTGAGACAAACTTACCATTCTTCACATCGAACTTAGCGGCGGTCTGAACAGTCTTAATGGCATCAGTAACCTTGTTGGGATCCGGATTCCACACCTCATAAGTACGCTTATGGTTAGTCTGGCTCGTGAACTCCTCCGATTCTTTGGTGTAATCGGTTGTCTTGAACGTGAGTTCCTTAATGAAGAGCACCACATTGCCGAAGGAACCGCCAGTCCATAACTTTGCCTTCACAGCGTTTGAGTAGGGCCAATCCTCGGTATCCTTCGCCAATGTCTTGACAAGCGTTGTAAGACGCA
>JAFRYZ010000009.1 GCA_017442825.1 Prevotella sp.
CCTGGAGTCTATATTAGAAACGGAAAGAAATTTGTCGTTAGGAGGGGACAGTATTGATTATGGAAAAGAAATTGTCATATATTGCTCCCACAGCGGAAATAGTGCGGTTGAATCTAACCGATCCCATCCAGCAAGATGGGTATGGAATTACATCAGGTGGAGATGAAACATTGGGTCGCGAAACCCGTGGCTCGTTCTTCGATGAAGACGAGGTAGACGATGGCGGTTACAAGAAGTTTCAGCTATGGGATAGCGCGGACAGCTACTGATGTCAAGGAGTATAGGCTGATGTCTATATGAGAAGAGGGGGATGCTTCACCACGGTGCGGCATCCCCCTCTTCGTAGGCTTCTACTTAATTTGACAATGTATAAATAGCAAAAAATCTGCTCATCATTTGTAGGTATTTCAAAAATTAATATCTATCTTTGCACCTACAAAATGTAGGTATCTGTATGGCAGGACTGCATGGAGGAACAGAATTATACATTAACATTATTAACAATAAAAAGGAAAACATTATGGCTTACGTAATTAGCAACGACTGTATCGCATGTGGTACATGTATCGACGAATGTCCGGCAGGAGCAATCTCTGAGGGCGACATCTATTCTATCGACCCGGATGCTTGCACTGAGTGCGGCACTTGTGCAGATGTTTGTCCGAACGAGGCTATCAGCCTTCCCTAAGGACAACACGCTTACTGATTAAATTCACTCGGCGGCATCTTCGGATGCCGTTTTTTTTGTTTGTAGTTTGGAAAAGAACTCATAAAGTCCAATATGAACGAGGAAAAGCGACTACAACGGCGTCAGCGTCTAATGGATAATCGGGTTTATCAGACGATGCAGGAACTATCCCGCTACATGGATCGTTACTATCTTGATGCGCTCATCGGACTCATTCCTGGCTGGGGTGATACCATAGCACTGGTCTGCGTTGTGCCGTTTGTCTATTTCTCGTTAAGGGTCATCAAGAGCATTCCTCTAACATTGGCAGTCTTGAATAACGCCCTCCGAGACGTTCTGATGGGCATGATACCCTTCTTTGTTGGTGACATAATCGATTTCTTCCACCGTGCCAACATACAGAACATGCAGATGATACAGGGTTTTGTTGACGGTGACGAAGCCGTCATCAAGCAAGTGAATCAACGAGCCTGGCAGTCTGCCATCGTCCTCGTTGTCCTTCTGTTGCTTATAGCCCTGATGGTATGGGCACTGATTAGTTTCGGCAGCTATCTGTATTCATTGGTAGCATCCATCTTCTGAGCGTATCACACGGGGATAGCCCCCGTGATTTGTGGGCTTAACATCATGTTAAAGTCTGTCATTCCTGCAATACTTTGCGGAAAAATCAGTAACTTTATACAAATAAATATATCTGATGTAGCATAATGAATGATAATTTCGCTATAAATCCACGTGATTACATAAAGAAGAAACTTCAGAACGCAGGTAAGAATGTGAACTTCCTCTTGGCATGGAACCGTCCACATAGCGGCGACTATGCGCTTGATGAACTGTTTGCATGGATTGCATACATCGTGAAGAAATAATGAAAATAACTATGCGTCATATCGTCTTTACCATATTAGTTTGTTGCCTCATTCTGCCAGTTGAAGCACAGCGGTATGCAGGGATCAAAAGCAACCCCTCCCTGCGGCCTCGAATCCTGATTTCCACCGACATCGGGGGAACTGACCCCGATGACAACCAGTCGATGATTCATCTGATGATGTACAGCGACTTGTTCCAGATAGAAGGACTGGTTTCTTCACCGTCGTTTGGCAATGGCTCAAAGGAGGAGTTGCTGCGCATGATTGGACTCTACGAGCAGGACTATCCGGCACTACGACGACATAATCCGCGATTGCTTCCGCCTGACTCATTGAGGGTGTTGTGCAAGCAGGGGCGGCATGGACTGATGCCACTGAAAGGCTTTGCCTCGCCAACCGAAGGCAGTAACTGGATTGTGCACTGTGCTCGTCGGCAGAGTGACTCTCCGCTCTGGATACTCGTCTGGGGAACATTGGAGGATGTGGCTCAGGCTCTTCATGATGCCCCTGACATAGCCCCACGAATCCGTATCTACTATATCGGTGGTCCCAACAAGAAATGGGGCGTCAACAGTTATACATATATTGTCCGCAATTTCCCTAATCTGTGGATGATAGAGAACAATGCCTCTTATCGCGGCTTCATTACTGACAATGACAAGATGGAACTCATCGAACAGTACGAAGGGATGGAGCAGGATGCCAACCGTTACGGCACCGGTTACTATGACTATGCCATGAAGGGGCGGGGCACGATGGGACGTGACTTTGCGGGCTATTATAAAGGCATTGTGAAGATGGGCGATACGCCGTCGTTGCTCTATATGATGAGTGGAGACCCGAACGATCCGACGGGAGAGAGTTGGGGAGGTCGGTTTGCTCCCATTAGTCACAGCAGTCACCGTGTCTTTACCTGTCAGACTACTGACTGTGACACCGTGCCAGTTTATAGTGTTGTGGAATGGCATTTCAAAGGACCCGTCAAACACGACATTGCAGAAGACAGCGTCTGCTTCCATGCTACCATTGACAAACAGCAGTGGGCGGGTTACTATATCGGTGATGGCATCTACATTTTACGTTATTGCCCCAAAGCGCCTGCGAGACTCAACTATGTCCTGTCTTCATCCATTCATCAACTTGACGGGCTCCGCGGCTCATTCGTTGTCAGCGATGAATGGCCTGGCAATCCGCATCCCGTCGATTTCCTCCTTGGACGCTGTTGGTACAGTGACGTGCCAGACCGCTCGCTGTATGAAGGCAAATGGCAGGGTGCAAAGACAACACGACGCTGGCGCCAGGCTGTACTTGAGGACTGGGCTGAGAGATGGAGATGGCTAACGGAATAGCCATTGGTAGTAAATGAAACTTCAATGCATTAAGCGTATGATTACAATCAGAGAATACAGGGTACAGGACATGGAATCAGCCATGAACATTTGGAATGAGGTGGTACGTGACGGTATTGCATTCCCTCAGGATGAAGAACTGACGGAACAGTCCGCTGACCGTTTCTTTAGCAGCCAGTCTTATACAGGAGTTGCAGAGGATAACAGTACAGGAGAACTTGTAGGGTTATATATCCTGCACCCCAACCTTTACTCATAATTGTTTTTATGTTCGACAAATCTGCCATATCTG
This sequence comes from Prevotella sp., assembly GCA_017442825.1. Taxonomy (GTDB): domain Bacteria; phylum Bacteroidota; class Bacteroidia; order Bacteroidales; family Bacteroidaceae; genus Prevotella. The sequence continues at coordinate 3,199 of JAFRYZ010000009.1, forward strand.
CAACGTCAACTGATAGCCAGGTAGTTATGGGTTGCAGATAGGTTGCAGATATGGCAGATAATTTGCGTTTTAACAAAATATTAACGAGATATTAACAAATATTTCGACAGTTTTCTGTCTAAAAATTTGCTTTTTAGGAGAATTTTTAGTAACTTTACGGTCGTAAAAAGAGAGTTTTTCCCGATAGTTTTACCTTTTAATTTTATACCATTATGGACATAAATGTATTTGATTTCAACGATGTTTCCCCGCTTTTGGCACTTTGTTTCAACGATGGGTGTCAGCGGAAGGAGGAGTGTATGCGCTACAGGGTGGGGCAGCAGGTGCCCGAAAATGTGACATCGGGCAAGGCGGTATATCCCAATGCCCTGCGCGACGGCGACTGTGAGCATTTCTACCAGCTGCGCGTGGTGAAGGCGGCGCGCGGTTTCGGCAACATTTTCGCGGACGTGAAGCAGAAGCATTCAGCAGAGATGCGCATGCAGATAGAGCGCTATCTGGGCGGTCACGGCACGTATTACCGCTACAAGCGGGGCGAGCGGTTGCTGATGCCAGAGCAGCAGGAGTGGATCTGCAGCCTCTTTGAGAAGTATGGCTACGGCAGGAACGTGCAGTTCAACGACTATCTGCAAGTTTATGACCTGGGATAACCGTCGTACCAGAATCGTACCAACGCTTGGTACGACGGTTACCAACGCTTGGTATGAGGGCTACCAACGTTTGGTATGAGGACGACCGAATAGTGGTATGTTAACGCCCAGATAATGGTCGCAGGACGACCAAACAGCGGTGTCGGAGCTGCCGACGGCCGGTCGCAAAGCGGCGAAGCCTCGAAGTCAAAGGACGACAGGTTTTCTTGATATAGAAACTTCCTAAATTTGAATAACATCAACAAAAACGTAAACTCATGAAAATATCAATTATCAGAACCGAGAAGGGTGTAACAAAGCACCTGTCAACTCGAGATTTGGATACGTTTATTGAGCGCATCAAGCGTGACAACCGCAATGGCGACGTGGCAAGGCTGCGTAGTGAGCTGGAATTTCTGGGTAACGAAGAGCGCGAATATCAGCACCTGCTGTCGATGCCGCAGGTCTTTCCGGCGGTGTTGATGACGAGGGGTGCAGACGGCATGCTTGTCATGAAAGAGCTGAACGGCGTGGTGCTGCTCAGCGTCGGCAATCTGAAGGGTGACGACGAGCTGCGGCTGACGAAGCAGGCGGCTCAACTGTTGCCGATGACGCTGGCAGCTTTCGTCGGTTCCAGCGGCAGGAGCGTGAAGGTGTTGGTGAGTGTCGTGCCTGAAAACGGGCTCCTGCCTAACGATGAGGATGAGGCGACGCTGTTCTACCAGCGTGCCTACGAACTGGCGTCGCTTGTCTATGAGCGCGTGCTGCCCTTCACGTTGACGCGGATAGACAAAGAAAACCTGTCGCCCATGAAGGTGGTTTTCCGCATGACGCAAGACGAAACACCTTACCTGAACCCGAAAGCTACCCCCTTGCGCGTGCCGGAAAGGGTGCTGATGGAGCGCATCACCACACGTATGGTGCCGGCTCCAATGCTCGTTGGCAAGGAAAACGACAAGATGAAGGTAGGCAAAGAGACGCGTGACCTCATTGACTTCTTTACCAAAAACTACCGTTTCCGCTTCAACAGCGTCATGGGCTACACCGAGTATTCGCTCAACAGAAGTCTCTCCGTAGGATGGCTGCCCGTAGATGAGCGCGTGCAGAACAGCCTGTCTATGGCGGCTCGGATGGCAGGACTGGACGTATGGGACAAGGACGTAAACCGATACCTCAAGTCGAGCATCATCCGCGAGTACAACCCCATACATGAATACCTCTGGCGACTTAAGGACACCTGGGACGGCAAGGACCATATCGGAAGGCTCGCCGCCACTGTTCCCACCGACAACCCACACTGGGCGCAATGGTTCCGCACGTGGCTGTTGGGTATGGTGGCGCAATGGTTGGGCAAGAGCCGCCAATATGGCAACTCGGTGGCGCCGCTGCTCATCTCGCGACAGGGCTACAACAAATCGACTTTCTGCAAGTCGCTCATCCCCAACGAACTGCAATGGGGTTACAACGACAACCTGCAGATAGGCGACAAGAAAAGTGTGCTGCAGGCGATGGGACAGTTCCTGCTCATCAACCTGGATGAATTCAACGCCATCTCACCGAAGTTGCAAGAGGGATTCCTGAAGAATGTCATCCAACTGGCATCGGTCAAGGTGAAGCGACCGTATGGCAAACATGTGGAAGAGTTCCCACGTCTGGCATCGTTCATCGCCACCGCCAACATGACCGATATTCTTGCAGACCCCTCAGGAAACCGCCGTTTCATCGGAATAGAGCTTACCGGACCTATCAACGTCAGCCGACGCATCAACCACAACCAGCTCTATGCGCAGATTCTGAATGCCCTCGACAATGGCGAACCCTATTGGTTCGACCAGCAGCAGACGGAACTCATTATGGAAAGCAACCGCCAGTTCCAGAAAGTGCCGCCAGTGGTGCAGTTCTTCCATGAGTGTTTCGATATTCCCCAGAACGTTGAAGAGGGCGAATTTATGACTTCTGCTGCCATCTTTGCCGAAGTTAGGAAGATGGCGGGTAACGACCTCCACCTGAGTTCGCTCGTAGCCTTCGGCAGATTGCTCACCAACATGCCCGATCTGCAACGTCGCCGTGCAAAACAAGGAACGGTGTATCTCGTGAGAAAACGCAGAAAATAACAAAATATCTGCCATATCTGCCACCCATCTGCCACCCGTAACAGACTGACAATCAGCAAGTGTTGCAGATATGGCAGATTTTTCGTAAAAAAACATAGGGGCACTCATCCGAGTGCCCCCTGAACGTTGGGTGTATTATAAGTTGTTGTGAGTGGTCTTTACTCGATGCCGAGGGCAGCCTTGGCGTTCTTGTCCTCCGGGTCGAGCTTGATGAGCTGCTCGTAGTAGGGCTTAGCAGCATCGAGGTTGTTCTTCTCACCCCAGTAGTAGTAACCCAGTTTGCGGAGAGCCTGCATGAGGTAGCCTTTCTGGTTGTCGCTGAGACTTGCCTTGCTACCCAGTTCGTCAACAATCTTCTGGTTATACTGAGCACCGAGGTCTTCCTTGCCAGCCTTGTCGGCGATGCCGGCAGCGATGCCGTTGGTCCAAGAAGCATAGTCGGGGAACTTGGTTACCATCTGGTCGTAGATGGAGAGCGCCTTCTCGTAGTTGGCAACCTTGTCACCCTTCTCAGCCTTGTTGACATAGATTTGTGCCAGGTTAGCATAGTCGAGGATGTTGGCGTTCTTGTTCTTTGCCAGATATTTCTCGCTGTACTCCAGTGCCTTGTCTTCCTGTCCCATCTTGGTGTAGGTTTCAGAGATGCGTGCCAGAGGCTCGGTAGCTTCGGGGTTTGCTTCGAGTGCCTTGTTGAACTTCTGGATAGCCTCTTCGTAGCGCTGCAAGCCTACGAGTGCCTTGCCGTGATAGGTGTGGTCGGTAGCGTTCTTCTCGCCTTCCATGGCGAGGTAGCGGTTGGCGTAAGCTTCAGCAGCCTGGAAACTCTCGGTTTCAACGGCAGACCACAGACCGAGCTGGGCGAAGGTGGCGTTCTTGGAGAACTTCTTGCCACCGAAGTCGGCAATCTTAAGTGCATCGGCATATTTGTTCAACTGGACGGCAGAAACAAGGTATTCAACGAGTTTGCCTTCGTCGAGTTGGTTGATGTCGCACTTGGCAAAGTTCTCGAAAGCCTTGTCGAACTTGTTGCCGCTAAAGAAGGAGTGACCAGCCTCTGCATCAATGGGGAAATCGGGGATATTCTTGCGCAGTTCGGCATAGGTCTGCTCTACAAGCGTAGGGTTAATCTTACGATAGATAGCGGCATAGCGCATGTAACCCTGAGGATTCTTCGGGTCAACACTCATAGCTGTAGCGTAGTGTGATGCAGCACCACCACCGTTGCCACTTTCATCCTTAACGGCTTCAATGTCGCCCTTGAGGATATAGGCTTCAGCCTGTGCTTTCATGTTCTTCTTGTTGCGCTCCAGTACCATGTCAGCCATCTCGTTGGCTTTGTCATAGTTCTTGACGGTGAGGTACGTGCTTCCGAGAGCCAGGATAGCTTCGGGGTCTTTCTTGTACTCCTTGATAAAACTCTTAGCCATCTTCTCGCCGTTGGCGGGATTAGCTTTCAATTCCTGTGCAATTGGTGCGAGTGCTTTGCTGAACTCGACCTCCTGTGCCATTGTAGAAACAGAGATACCCATCAATGCTCCTACGAGTAAATATTTCATTGCTTTCATAATCTCTTTGTTTTTATAGGTGATTAACTTGTTGTGATTTCTTATATTGATTTTGAATTATTTTCTGCTTTTGTTGATATTGACGCGGCAAGTTGTGAAAGGTTTAAGGTCTCAAGTCTCTCAACTCTCATCTCTCAACTCTAGTCTCTCAACTCTCATCTCTCTAATCGCGAAGCGCTTTCACCAAGCGAAGCGACTGAAAGAACTCTTGTCTTTTATCTCTTCACCTTCACCGTTCGTATCATGATGTCGCCACGATAGGGTAGCAGGCCCGACTTAAAGATGATGAGCTGTCCCTTTGGTCCTGCTATCCAGTTTCCGAAACTGTTGGGCAGTCCTTTCTGTGGATCGACAACGATGGCGTATAAGGTTCTGACGAACGGATAACGTCCGTCGAGGAGGTATGCCTGATACGGTTTCCAACTGTTCATGGGGGTAGCCTTGTCTTTCACGGTGACAGACATCACATGGATGTTCTTCTTGAACGTCGTGTTAGTAGTGTCACGCTTGTCGTTGAGCCAATTGGAGCCGATGACGCCGATGGCGTTAGGTGTCTTATCGACATAATCGATAACTTCTTTACTGGTCTTGGCTGCGACAATGTTGGGGCTGTTGATAGGTTTGCCGTCAAGGATTGAGTCCACGACATAATGGAGTGTGGCAGATTGCTTGTTGTCGAAAACGACTTCAATGTCGCCACGAGTAGAGCCTGGAACGACATCGCTCCACTTCTGCGCTTGTCCAGAGAGAACGCGCTTCACATCTTTCACCGTGATACAGGTGTCGTTGTTCTGTTTGTTGACGATGAGTGCCAAGCCGTCGTAGCCGATAGGGAAGACTTGCGGCAGCTGCCGTTTGGTCTTCAGGTAGGAAACCTCACTGTCTAACAAGGGGCGTGATGTGATGAAAAGGCAAGTCTTCAGGTCTTTTATCATCTGAAGACCGGTAATCTCGTCCGTATATAGCGGTTCGAGATGTGCGTTGGGGTAAATAAACTCGAACTGATTCTTCAGTTCTTCCATGATAGGACTAAAACTTTCGTCAGAGACGAACTGAATCGTCCCTGACGTCGGTGTATCGGTTCTACCGTTAACCGGCTTCTTCTCGCCGGAGCAAGAAAAGATGCCGGTTAACAGTATCAATCCTACAAACGTGCTGTAGAATATCGTTCTCTTCATGTAATTACTGCAATTTGAAGGTTACAGGCAGTGTGTATTTTACACGTGCCGGCTGACCGTTGTTCATACCCGGATTCCACCTCGGCATGCTCTTTACTACTCGGACAGCCTCGCGGTCGAGGGCGGGGTCAACAGAACGTACTACCTGTACGTTGCTGACGCTACCGTCTTTCTCAACGACGAACTGTACGATGACACGTCCCTGGACTCCGTTTTCGGCAGCTACTGCCGGGTAGGACAGGTTAGATGCCAGCCACTGGTTCACGTTACCCTTGAATGAAGGCATCTGCTCGGCAATGTCGAAGACTTTGTTCTCGACAACCTGCTTTACTTCTTCCTTCTTTTCAACTGGTGGTGGTGGAACGTTGACGGCGATGTCGTTACGAACGGCCTCTACGGTACGGTCTTTCGTACCTTCCTGATCCTGGTTGGAAACGGCAACGTCTTTCTTCAACGCATCCATCTGCTTCACCTGGTTCTCTTCTTTTACCAACTCGTCCTTCTTGATGACAGGAGCGGTAAACTTCTGAGACTCGCGAACTTCAGGAATCTCCTTCTTCGGTTCTACCTTCGGCTGAATCTTCTTTTCTTCCTTCTTTTGCTCTTTCTTAGCCTGCTCCTGCAGTTTAGAGAGTTCCAATGCTTCCATGTATGCACGCTGCTCTTCAGCAACTTTGTCTGCATGCACCTTATATGCAAGGAAACCGCCCACGAGACCTGCAGCAATGACTAAGATGATAATGGACCTGATGTTTCGGCTGGAAGTACCCTTACGCAACTGATATGCGCCGTACTCCTTGTTTTTCTTCTCGAAAACCATGTCCACCCATTTCGGGTCAATCAAATCAATTTTTGCCATTGTTTTCTTGTTTTACTTGTGTTTTCATTCATCAACTATTCAACGACTTTTCTTGCTGACAACAGTTTCTTGTCGTCGTCGCTGATTTTGTCGATGACATAAGTACCAATACTCAAGATCTGCATCTCGTCGAGAGCGTCAACCAAGTTCTTGTATGAAGCGTTGTCGGTTGCTTTGATGACGACGGTCAGCGTAGGAATCTTTCCGTCTTCAAGTTCACCGCCCTTAATCTTGATCAGTTCCCGCTGATAGATACTGTCGGGGTACATCTTCGGGTTCTGAGCCTTCTTTTGGTTGAGGGCCTTTACAGCCAACTCAATACGCTTTACAGGCTTGGTTCCATCTTCCGTAGCGTGTTCACGCAGCACCTTACGGATGCCCTGGTCGCCCCAAGTTGTTTCCTTGAGCCATTCGGGATTGTTATACTGCGGAATACCCTCACCATAATAGAGCTTATTGTTAGCAGCCACATAGAGGGTGACAGCCTCAGAAGCCTTAGCCTCGTTCTTCTGTTCCTCTTGTGTGTTCTCGTCGTTACTCGGCATGGTCAGCTCCATCGTCTGAGGCTTGCTCAGCGTGGTACAAAGCATGAAGAACGTAATGAGAAGCATGAGCATATCCACCATCGGTGTAAAGTCGACGCGGACATTGATCTTTTTCTGTTTGCTTTCTTTCTTAGCCATTATTGGTCCTCCGATGTTTTGAGGTTCGTAATCATGTAGTAATGACTTTCGTCCATATCCTGGAGTTCGTTCATGACTTTCTTCACCGTCTTGTAAGGTGTTGCTGCGTCAGCCTTCAAAGCAATTTTGATTTCCTCGTTAGCTGTACGGGCAGCATCAACCCACTGCTGGAATTCGCTCATGCCACCGTCGATACTGTCGAGAGGGATACCTTTTGTCGGCAGAACCTTTGAACGGTTCTGGCTGGACATGGAAAGGTAGCCTGGCAGTTCCTTCATAGGAACACCGAACGTTGATTCCAAGCGGAAAGTCTTGATCTGATTTCCATTCAAACTGAGACCGAATCTGCCCGCCATGTCGTCAAGCGTAGCGCCGAGCTGATCGGTGTTGTCAATGCTCATAAACACCTGACCTTCGCCTGTCGGCTTTCCTGCTTTGTCCTTTTCAGGACTCACCAGGATGGTCAGAACGCCGTTTTCAGGCACCTTAATCTCCGAGATAGATCCTGGAGTATTGACTTTCACAGGCTCATTCTTGACGAATGTCGAGGTAAGCATGAAGAAAGTCAGAAGCAGGGTCATCACGTCAGACATAGGTGTCATGTCTATCCAGACGTCACTCTTCTTAACTTTTACTTTACCCATAGCGATAAAATGTTTAAAGGGTTAGCAAAAATTAAGCCTCTTCTGCGTGGGTTGCTTCGTATGTCTGAGCGATTGAGTAACCAACTTCGTCGAGTGCGAATGTCAACTTGTCAACCTTGTTCGTGTAGTAGTTGTATGCTACAACGGCGCACCATGATGTACCGATACCGAACGCGGTATTGATAAGAGCCTCAGAAATACCGGCAGACAGTGCAGCAGAGTCAGCACCACCACCTGCAGAAAGTGCGGAGAATGAACGGATCATACCGACAACGGTACCGAGAAGACCGGTCAGTGTACCGAGAGTTACGATGGTAGCAATCATCGGGAGGTTCATGGTCAGCGTCGGCATTTCGAGCTGAGAAGCCTCTTCGTGAGCCTGCTGGATCTTAGCAACCTTCTGTGCCTTCTTGATACCAGATGTAGCTTCCATTTCTTTGTAAGCATTCAGAGATGCAGAAACAACGTTTGCTACAGAACCCTTCTGCTGGTCGCAGAGCTGCTGAGCTTTTGCGAAGTCGTTTGCGTTCAAAGCTGCCTTGATGTTAGCGACGAACTTTGGCAGAGCACCCTTGCCGAAAGCGGTCTTGAGAGCCAACCAACGCTCGATAGAAAGAGCCAAAACGGTGAGCAACAGCGTGTGGATAACAGGCACGATGATACCACCCTTGAAGATTGTACCCCAGACGTTGACAGGAGTTTCTTTTGAAGCGTCAGCAAAGTTAGCTTCACGTCCCATCCAGAAGTTGAACAGCAAGAATGCGATAATTGCGCAAACGACGATGATCCAGAATGCGCCTCTTACTCCCTGAAAGCCCTCAGACTTTTTCTTGGGGGCTGCTTTTTGATTAGTTGCCATAATTACTTAATTTTTTTTAGTTATAAATGAATTAGAAGTTATTAATAAAGTCTTTTGATAAAACTCCGGTTGTTCTTTTTTCAACGAGAGAATAGTGCTTTTATTGCTTGGTATTACAGTAACATCTCCGCAAAGATAGTAATAAACGGGAAAACAGCTCAGTAATTAAGAACTTTTAACGAATAATTTACTGTAACTTTGCCAATACCATCTTGATGCGACGCATGGCTTCGCGAATATTATCATCGCTGGTAGCGTAGCTCATACGGAAGCAGTCCGGATCGCCAAAAGCATCGCCTCCGACAGTTGCCACATGTCCTACTTCCAGCAAGTACATCGCCAGATCGGTAGCGTTGTTAATAGTGCGTTCGCCATCGCTCTTGCCGTAGAAAGAACTGCATTTCGGGAATAGGTAGAAGGCTCCTTGTGGCACGTTGACTTCCAGTCCGGGAATGTCTTTTGCCAGTTCTACGATGAGGTTGCGACGACGTTCAAACGCCTGGCGCATTTCTTCCACACAAGCCTGTGATGCCACATAGGCTTCTATGGCAGCACGCTGACTGACAGAGCAGGGACCGCTGGTGTATTGCCCTTGCAGTTTGTTACAGCCTTTGACAATCCATTCGGGTGCGGCGATATAGCCGATGCGCCATCCTGTCATGGCGTAAGCTTTGGAGACACCGTTGACGATGATGGCACGTTCTTTCATGTCAGGGAACTGTGCAATGCTCTCATGCTTACCGATATAGTTGATGTGCTCATAGATTTCGTCAGCCAGCACGAACAGGTCGTCGTGGCGTTTGATGACCTCAGCCAGTCCTTCCAGTTCGTCTTTGCTATAGACACTACCTGTCGGATTGCTGGGCGAACAGAGGATGAGCATGCGTGTCTTCGGTGTGATGGCAGCCTCCAGCTGTTCCGGAGTCATCTTGAAGTCTTGTTCAAATCCGGCATTCACGATGACGGGCTCGCCTCCAGCCAGTTTCACCATCTGCGGATAGCTGACCCAGTAGGGGGCGGGGATGATGACCTCGTCGCCTGGGTTGATTAATGCCATGACCGTATTGCAGACACTCTGCTTGGCACCATTAGAGACTAATATCTCGTTGGGGGTGTAGTGTAACTGGTTTTCGCGTTCCAACTTGCGGGCGATGGCTTGACGCAGGTCGGAGTAGCCAGGAACAGGTGAATATCTTGAGTAGTTCTCGTCGATAGCCAGCTTGGCAGCCTGTTTGATGTGGTCGGGTGTGTTGAAATCCGGTTCTCCGACACTCATGTTGATTACATCGATGCCTTGTGCCTTCATCTCACTACTTTTCTGCGACATCGCCAAAGTTGCCGATGGTGCTAAGCGATTCAAACGATTGGATAACTGTGCCATGTTGTATTGTCTGTTTGTTTGGAAATCGGTGCAAAAGTAATCAAATTATTCTTTTTGCAGAAACATTCCGGTCTTAAATTTACGAAAAGTATCTTTATCCTCGCTTTTTGTCTATAGGTGCAGGTCGTGTCCCATTCGTTCCTTCTTGGCTTTCAGGTAAGCGTAGTCATATTCGTTGGGTTGAATTTCTATGGGAACATTCTCAACGATTTCCAATCCGTAGGCTTCCAGTCCTACACGTTTGGTGGGGTTGTTGGTCATGAGTCGCATCTTGTGAACGCCCAGTTTCTGTAAGATCTGAGCACCGCAGCCATAGTCGCGTTCATCAGCTTTGAAACCCAGACAAAGGTTTGCCTCAACGGTGTCCATGCCTTCCTCCTGTAGCTTGTAGGCAGCCAACTTATTCATAAGACCAATGCCACGACCTTCCTGTTGCATATAGACGATGACACCTTTCCCTTCCTGGTCTATCATTCGCATAGCTTTGTGCAGTTGGTCGCCACAATCGCATCGTTTGCTGCCGAGGATGTCGCCGGTAGCACACGAGGAGTGGACGCGTACAAGGACGGGTTCATCAGGTTCCCATGTTCCTTTGATGAGGGCAAAATGTTCCAGTCCGTTACTCTTCTGACGGAATGGGATGATATGGAAATGCCCGTATTCTGTCGGCATGTCAGCTTCAACACCCTGTTCTACAATCGACTCTTTCTTCAATCGATAGGCAATCATGTCTTTGATGGAGATAATCTTCATATCCCATTCCTTAGCCATCTTCATCAGTTCGGGCAGTCGTGCCATCGTTCCGTCTTCGTTCATGATTTCCATGAGGGCGCCGGCAGGATAGAGACCAGCCATGCGACAAAGGTCGATGGCAGCCTCGGTGTGTCCCGAACGTCGCAGTACGCCGTTGTCCTGTGCATACAAGGGGTTGACATGTCCCGGCCTGCCGAAAGTCTCGGGCTTGGAAGACGGGTCTGCCAGAGCCTTGATGGTTTCGGCGCGGTCGTGGGCAGAGACACCCGTCGAACAACCTTCAATCTTGTCGATGGTTACGGTAAAAGGTGTACCCAGCAGCGAGGTGTTGTCTGCCACCTGCCAGGGGAGGTCTAGTTCCTTACACCTGCTGATAGTCGTCGGTGCACACAGCAGTCCGCGTGCGTTCTTTAGCATGAAGTTCACCTTCTCGGCAGTAATCTTCTCTGCTGCCACGATGAGGTCACCCTCGTTCTCACGGTCTTCATCGTCAACGACAATGACGAATTTTCCTTCTTTGAAGTCTTTGACAGCCTCTTCGATGCTGTTCAACTTGAATTGCTCCATATCAATAGTTGTTGTTTTTTATACCTTATTTATATATACTCCCTTTTACCTCCCTTTTACCTCCCTTTTACCTCCCCTTAATTATATTTGTAGATGCGTTTAATGATGACGCTGTTCGTCTGCCTGATGGTCTTTAAGTCTCGATATAGCCGTAATCGGAAACGCCACATGCGGAAATAGAAGAACGTACCGACGGGAACGATAATGGCAGAGGCTATGTTGAGCCATTTGTATTCGAAAGGTCGTGTGTGTGCCTTGACTGCCAATACTGGATAGTTGTTGATACCGCTCAGTATGACCCTGTCTTTCGTGTTGGCAAGGTCTTCTATGACGGTTTCTAATTTTTCATTGATGCGCTCAATTTCGTTGTCAGGCTTGTATTTGAAGAAAACCTTCACGATTCCTGGTGGTGATTTCAGGTTATGTTCCCGAGAATAGGAAGTGATCTCGTCGGTAATATCAGACAGCAACTGTGCATCCCGTAGGTAGTCTGGGTCGTTAATAATGACCTCTTTGCTCGCAATATGTCGTTTCGTCCGCAGTCCGAGTGCTTTCATGATGATATTCCGCCATGCATCCACATTGAATACCACCGAATCGTTGTTGGCTTTGTAGGTGATGAAGATAGCTGTAGGAATCAAGACCGCAGGAGAAAGTCCCTTGCCAAACCAAACTGCCCATGACCCGATGCGAGCCATGCGGTAGCCTGTATTGTCGAGGATATAGTAGATGATGAACACCAATACGGAAACAATGATAGGTACACCTAAGCCTCCTTTTCGGATGATGGCACCGAGAGGGGCGCCAATAAAGAAGAAGATGAGGCAAGAGAGTGCCATCGTGAACTTGTTGATACGTTCTATCTCATGTTCGCGTATGAGCCTGTCGCCGTCACTGGTAATCATACTCTTGAATTCCAAATCGCTCATTTCAGACTGTATTTTCCCAAGAGCGATATTGGCAACATTTCTGCGCACTTCTGGTCTCAAACGTTGGTACAGAGTGTCAATGTTGACCTTTTGCTTTTCCTGTAATGTCGCCGACCTCTGTTTTTCCGCAGCATTCAGTTCCCGTTCCTGCGAGTAGTAAGCAATCTTGGCATTGTCGTAATAGGCTTTTCCCAGACTGTCATAGACAAGTTTCAAAGAATCCATGTCGTGGCTGATTTGGTGCAGGCTCTTGGTACGTGCGTCCAAAGAGAATCCCGCTGCATCAGCCATGTTGAAGTCGCCGTCGAAATCCAATACGATAGTCTTGTGGGCAAATGTTTCTCGGCGGTAGGGAACACTAGCACTGTTTGCCAACTCCTGCGACCTCATGTTCTCAAACCATTCGCCGCTCCATAGGTTCAGCAAGAGGTGTTTTTTTTCTGCCGTTGACTGCAACATGCCCGAATCTGCCAGGATGATGGCTGCATCTTCAAAGCTGTTGGTCATCTTGTAAATCATGATGCCATACAGTCGTCCCGTTTCCAGATTCTTCTTTTGTACATAAATGTTAGTCTGCGGAATACCGTCGTAGAAGATGCCTTCAGGGATTTCCAATTCTGGGCTCTTCTGTTTCATGGAAATCATCAGCTGTCCCAGTTTCTGTTGTGAGACAGGGCCGACTTTGTCTTGGAATACGAAAGAGATGGCTGCAATGATGACGCTCAGTACAATCAGTGAGCGAAACGATTGAATCAGCGATATTCCAGAAGCTTTGATAGCAGTCAATTCGGAACTTTCTCCGAGGTTTCCATAAGATATCAAGGAAGAAAGCAGGATGGCGAGTGGTAATGCCTGTGGCACCATCATCAGTGCCATGTACCAGAAAAACTGTGCCAGTACTTCTATGGAGAGTCCTTTGCCAATCAACGTATCAACATATTTCCATAGAAACTGCATCATCAGAACAAAAAGGCTGATGAAGAAGGTTCCGGCAAAGAGCAGTAGAAACTGCTTGGTGATGAATATGTCTAACTTTTTGATACGGAACATGTACACTCGTCGCGCGTATGCGCTATTCAGCTTGCAAAGGTACGACTAAGCAAGCACAACACAAAAAGAAAACCAAAGTTTTTCCTTTTCGTCGTTTTGAGTTATAGTCCGGTATTACGATGCAGTTCTTCGTAGTTCTGGTCCCAAATGTCGCGTAGGGATTCTACGTCTTCAGCTAAGGCAAAGTCTGTGATTTCTAAAAGATAGTCGTTGGTAAGATCGCTCTTCACCATTCGTATTTCCCAATAAGCTTCCTCGTCTTCGTCATCGTCCCAACGCAGGCGTATATGTGAGTTTTTGACCAGTTCTTCTATGGTAGCGCGTCTTGTTTCGTGCTCGTGGTCGGGATCTCCCCATGTAAAGGTGAAGGAGTCACCGTCGCTTTCTACCATGTCGGCAATCCACTTGTGCAATCCGCTTTCCGTGCTGATGAGCGCCCAGATGATGTTCTCTGAATTTGACCGTAGCGCGTATTCAAAGGCTAATTTTTGTTTTTTCATAGGCGTTAGTGTTAGTTGCGAGCTTTTCTATCGTTGGCTTTGTTTGCAATGCTGCGATTGAGCGAGTGAAAAACAGGCTTGCCTGAATTGTCGAGCGTGAGCAGCATCTTGGCATTCATGCCACAAAGATAGTGTTTTTTTTTCTTGTGACAAATAAAAGTTGAAATAAATTTGCACATTTGGAAATATTGCTTTACTTTTGCACCCGCAATTGAGAAATGCAGCTCTTTTGGAGCTATGTTGGCGAGGTAGCTCAGCTGGTTAGAGCGTCGGATTCATAATCCGGAGGTCGTGGGATCGTGACCCACCCTCGCTACAGAACAGACCTTTCCTCTATAGGGAAGGTCTTGTTTTTTAGCCTGAAGGCGTTCTGCGGTATATGTGTTTCTTGACTTGTGATAATTTTGCATTGTCTTTTGTTTTTTTTGCGCAAAAGATAGAAGTCGTATCAGAGTAATTTTGTACTTTTGCAACCTATTTCGCATGATAATATATAAATAATGTACGTATAATGGGTGAAAAGAAGCAAATCAAGACCGCATTGGTATCGGTCTTTCACAAAGATGGCTTGGACGAACTGCTTGCCAAGCTGAATGAAGAAGGAGTAAAGTTCCTGTCAACAGGCGGCACACAGGCTTTTATTGAGTCGCTTGGTTATGAGTGTAAGAAGGTTGAAGAGGTAACGACTTATCCCTCTATCCTCGGCGGACGTGTGAAGACGCTGCATCCGAAAGTCTTCGGGGGAATCCTTGGACGTCGTGACAATGTCGGCGACCGTGAGCAGATGGCGCAGTATGATATTCCAGAAATCGACTTGGTTATCGTTGACCTCTATCCATTTGAGCAAACGGTTGCCAGCGGTGCTTCCGAGGCAGACATCATAGAGAAAATCGATATCGGTGGCATTTCCCTTATTCGTGCAGGAGCCAAGAACTTCAACGATGTAGTCATCATCCCCAGCAAGGCAGAGTATGCTGAACTGTTGGCAATTCTCAAGGAACAAGGAGCCGCAACCACATTGGAGCAACGCCGCCAGTTTGCTGCCAAGGCCTTTGGCGTGAGCAGCCATTATGACACCGCCATCAATCAGTGGTTTGTCAAGGGCTAAAGTCTGAATGCCGGAATACCGTCATTTCGCCATACCGAAATAATTGAAATAACGTAATAAAGAAGAAATAGCAAATGGGATTTTTTAGTTTTATCCAAGAGATTGCAATGGACCTCGGAACCGCCAATACCATTATTATCAGTGATGATAAGATTGTGGTTGACGAACCGTCCGTGGTTGCCCTCGATCGCCGTACCGACAAAATGATTGCTGTAGGTGAAGAGGCAAAGTATATGTATGAGAAGACGCATGACAACATCCGCACTATTCGTCCGTTGAAAGACGGTGTCATTGCAGACTTCTCTGCTTGCGAGCAGATGATGCGCGGTCTGATAAAGAAAGTTCATATCGGCAAACGCATGTTCTCGCCCTCATTGCGTATGGTCATCGGCGTTCCGTCGGGTTCTACTGAAGTGGAACTTCGTGCCGTTCGTGATTCAGCCGAGCATGCCGACGGGCGTGATGTCTATCTGATATTCGAACCGATGGCTGCCGCTATCGGTATCGGCATCGACGTCGAGGCTCCCGAAGGCAACATGATTGTCGATATCGGTGGTGGAACCACCGAGATTGCCGTTATCTCACTGGGAGGTATTGTTGCCAACAACTCCATCAAGGTGGCAGGTGATGACCTCACAGCAGATATTCAGGACTATATGTCACGTCAGCACAACGTCAAAGTCAGTGAACGTATGGCTGAACGTATTAAGATTAACGTGGGTTCTGCACTCACCGACCTGGGTGAGGAAGCACCGGCAGATTATGTCGTACATGGTCCGAACAAGGTAACCGCCTTGCCTATGGAGGTTCCTGTATGCTATCAGGAGATCGCCCATTGCATCGACCGTACCGTTGCACGCATCGAAACAGCCGTACTCAATGCCTTGGAGAATACTCCGCCAGAGTTGTATGCCGACATTGTGAAGAACGGCATCTATCTTACCGGTGGTGGTGCTTTGCTCCGTGGCCTTGACCGTCGTCTCACCGATAAGATTGGCATTCGGTTCATCGTAGCAGAAGATCCGTTGCACTGTGTGGCAAAAGGTGCTGGTGTCGCCTTACAGAATGTTGACCGCTTCTCGTTCTTGATGCGATAAGCAAGTCTCACCCCCTAAGTCCAGATGAAGAATCTGATAGAGTTTTTTACCCAACACAGCCATTGGTTGCTGTTCCTGTTCTTGGAAACGGTGAGTCTGATTCTCTTGTTTCGCTTTAACAACTATCAGGGCAGCGTATGGTTTACGTCGGCAAATGCCTTTGCGGGTAAGGTTTATGAAGTCAGTTCCGAAGTAGAATCCTACTTCGGACTGTCTCATGTTAACCAACAGCTCACGGAGCGCAACTTGCAATTGGAGAAGCAGGTTACTTTCCTAACCAACCGCTTGAAGGCGCAGAAAGCACCTGATGACTCGCTGTTGCGTGCAGCTTTGCCAGCCGAAGACTATCGGCTTATTCCAGCCAAGGTCATCGACAACTCTATCTCCAAGCCCGACAATCTCATCACCATCAATAAAGGACGGGCAGATGGTGTCGAACCAGATATGGGCGTAGCCAGTGGTAACGGTATCGTTGGCATTGTCTATATGGCTTCCGAGCATTATGCGGTGGTGTTGCCGGTATTGAATGCCAAGTCCAACATCAGTTGTTCTATTCTAGGGCGCGACTATTTCGGTTACCTGCATTGGAACGGCGGACCATCCAACATCGCTTATGTTGACGACATTCCCCGCCATGCCCATTTCAAGTTGTATGAGAAAGTGGTGACAAGTGGCTTCTCTTCAGTATTCCCTCCAGGCATCCTGGTAGGTAAGATCATACATGTCCATAACTCACAGGACGGTTTGTCCTATCGCTTACAGATAGAGTTGTCAACCGACTTCGCACGTTTGCGTGATGTTTGTGTCATTGACGATGCTGCTGCTCGCGAACGGATCAAGATGATGCAGGCTGCACAAGACTCTCTTCGTTTGCGTGAATAGGGAAGTAGGGGTTTCACATGATAACAGGATAGTAACAGATGAATATAGATACATTGAAACGACTGATAGGATTGGTGGTATTTGCCATAGTGCAGGTACTGATACTCAACCGTGTCCATCTGTTTGGCGTTGCCACCCCGTTGCTTTGTGTCTATTTCGTCTTGCAGTACCGACTGGGTGAACCTAAGTGGGCTCTCCTGCTCTGGGCGTTTGCATTGGGAATCATTATCGACATCTTCTCCAATGCTCCGGGAGTGGCGTCGGCATCGCTGACTTTGTCGGCAGCCCTGCAACCCTATTTCCTCAATTTGTTTGTTTCTCACGATGCAGAAGAACGTCTGCGTCCCTGCATTGAAACATTGGGCATAGTATCTTTTATGTATTATTGCCTCATTCAGGTCTTCCTGTTCTGTCTGGTCTTTTTCACTCTCGACTTGTTCAGTTTCTTCAACTGGGTATATTGGTTGGAATGTGTGGTAGGAAGCACGGTGCTGACCCTGCTTCTGATACTTGTAATTGACAGTTTCAGGAGGAACGGATGAAGAACCTTGAATACGAAAAGCGGCAACAGATGATAGCCGGTGTGGCTATCTTCATTGTTGCAGTCTATATCATTCGGCTGTTCACGCTCCAGATTATGAGCGATGACTACCGAAAGAGTGCCGACTCCAATGCCTTTCTCAAGAAGATAGACTATCCTTCACGTGGTGTTATCACCGACCGCAAAGGTCAGTTGTTGGTGTACAATCAGCCTGCCTACGACGTGATGGTGATAGAAAATGAGCAGCGTGGTCATTTGGACACACTTGACTTCTGTCAGACCCTTCATATCACCAAGGAAGATTTCATACGCCGGATGGCTGATATCAAAGACCGGAGTAAGAATCCCGGTTATTCTCGTTATACACAGCAGCTCTTCATGAGCCAACTCAACGACAAGGACTTCAGTATCTTTCAGGAAAAGCTCTTTCGCTTTCCTGGTTTCTATATCCAGCGTCGCAGCATCCGCCAGTATAAGCGGGCAGTAGGAGCCCATGTGTTAGGCGATGTCGCAGAGGTGTCACAGACGGATATCGAAGAAGACGACTATTACCAGCCAGGCGACTATATCGGAAAACTCGGAATTGAACGTGCCTATGAGAAGCAGCTGCGTGGTCAGAAAGGTGTGCAAGTACTGCTGCGCGATGCTCACGGACGTATCAAGGGCAGATATAAGAATGGTGAATACGACGTTAAACCTCAGGCAGGTAAAGATCTCCAGTTGAGTATTGATGCCGATTTGCAGGCCCTTGGTGAACGCTTGATGGAAGGCAAGTTGGGAGCTATCGTTGCTATCGAACCGAAGACTGGCGAAGTACTCTGCATGGTGTCGTCGCCTACCTACGACCCACGTATGATGGTGGGTAAACTGCGTGGTAAGACCCAACGCGAATTGTCGGAAGACCCGGCAACGCCATTGCTCAATCGCGGCATCATGGGAATGTATCCTCCTGGCTCCACCTTCAAGACAGGTCAGGCGGTTACCTATTTTACCGAGGGCATCCTTGATGAGAACACCCTTTATCCCTGTCATCGCGGCTTTGTACATCAGGGATTGCGCGTCGGTTGTCATGGTCATGGCTCGCCCATCAATCTTGTTCCTTCTTTGGCAACCTCTTGTAACGGCTATTATTGTTGGGGATTATACTATATGTTGAACGACCGGAAGAAGTATAAGACCCTCGATGAGGCTATGGACACCTGGCGCGACTATATGGTGAGTATGGGGTTCGGTTATAAACTCGGCATCGACCTGCCCGGCGAGAAGCGTGGCATGATTCCCAATGCTCAATTCTATAACAAGGCCTTTGGGAAGTGGTCGGGCATTTCCGTAGTATCCATCTCTATCGGGCAGGGGGAGGTGACGCTTACTCCTCTTCAGATAGCTAACCTTGGTGCTACGATAGCCAATCGAGGCTATTATATCACACCTCATGTGGTACGCCGTATCAAAGGCGAACCTCTCGACCCTAAGTATCAGGAAAAACATTATACGAAAGGCAGTAAGGCAGCTTACGAGTGGGTGGTCAAGGGTATGCGTGCTTCTGTTCTTGGTGGCACGTGTAAACATGCTAATACACCCATGTATGAGGTATGTGGAAAGACCGGAACGGCTCAGAACCGCGGTCGCGACCACTCTGCCTTTATGGGGTTTGCTCCTATGAACAATCCTAAGATTGCTATCGCTGTCTATGTTGAAAATGGTGGTTTCGGTGCCGTTTTCGGCGTACCCATCGGAGCGCTGATGATGGAACAATATATCAACGGCAAACTTTCACCAGGTTCCGAGGCCCGTGCAACAGCTATGCAAAACCGACATATAGAATATAACTTCCATCGTAAGATGACGCATGCCGACTCCTTGCGTTTGGACTCCATCAAGCGCATCAACCAGCAGCAAGACGAAATGAAGAAGCAGAAAGAGTTGCAGGAGAAAGGTGAACAGCAGCGTGAGTTGGAAAATAAGGTTCGTAAGGATAGCGAGCGCAAACAGCGTGACAAGAAACAACAGGAACAGCCTGCAGTACGAGTGGAAGAAGAACCAGCTGTCAAGAAGGAGGAAAAACGCCGTGACGATGACCAGCCTTCAGGACACGGCAAGGAGGATGTAAAGAAGGAGGAGGACAATGGCTAATATCTATACCAATAGCAAGCAGCCAGGTGTATTGCGGTCGCTGGACTGGTGGACCATTGTCATCTATATCGCATTGATTGCCTTTGGATGGCTCAGCGTCTGCGGTGCCACCTTCTCGTTCGATAATACCGACATCTTCAGTTTTGCAACCAATTCCGGCAAGCAGCTCATGTGGATAGGAACGTCATTCCTTTTGGGATTGGTGCTCCTTTTGCTCGACGACCGTTTCTATGAAACCTTTGCTTATTTCATTTATGCCCTGTTGGTAGTCCTGCTCTTTGCTACTATCTTCAATCCCGTCAGTACAAAGGGTTCGCACTCCTGGTTGGTTCTCGGTCCTGTAAAGATTCAGCCTGCCGAGTTTGCTAAGTTTGCCACGGCATTGGCTGTTGCCAAACTGATGAGCACCTATGGTTTCGACATGCACCGATGGAAGCATTTTGTGGCAGCCTGTGCTGTCATCTTTATCCCGATGATCTGTATTGTCGGACAACGTGAAACGGGTTCAGCGTTGGTCTATCTCTCGTTCTTCCTGATGTTCTATCGTGAAGGCATGCCTGGTACCGTTCTCTTTACGGCAGTGGCGATGGTGGTCTATTTTGTTGTGGGCATTAAGTATCAAGATGTGATGCTGTGGGACACGCCTACATCATTGGGTAAATTCTTCGTTTTGTTGTTGGTACAGGTTTTCACCTGTGTACTCATCTATATGTATGGAGAGGTACAAAAGCAGGCAAAGACCTTGTTGGCTTATGCCGTAGGCATCACGCTTTTCGTGTTGCTGTTCTCCGAGTTTGTCGTACCGTTCGACATCACTTGGGTACAGTATGTACTCTGTGCAGCCCTTATCGGCTATCTGGTCTATTTGTCTGTTTCCACCCGTTTCCGTCAATATCTGCTCATTGCAGCGTTCTCATTGGGTTCTGTACTCTTCTTCTCCGGCACCGATTATGTCCTCAACCACATCATGCAGCCTCACCAGCGTGTGCGCATCAATGTGCTGTTAGGGTTGGAAGAAGATTTGGCTGGTGCGGGTTACAATGTCCATCAGAGTCAGATAGCCATCGGCTCCGGTGGTCTGGGCGGCAAAGGGTTCCTCAATGGTACGCAGACCAAGTTGAAGTTTGTTCCTGAGCAAGATACTGATTTTATCTTCTGTACGGTAGGAGAGGAAGAAGGCTTTCTGGGTTCAGCTGCAGTATTGTTGCTTTTCATGGCATTGATTTTGCGACTCATCAAGTTGGCAGAGCGACAGCCCTTGCCTTTCGGTCGAATCTATGGCTATTGTGTGCTCAGCATCTTCCTATTCCATGTCTTTATCAATGTCGGCATGGTATTGGGCTTGACGCCGGTCATTGGTATTCCGTTGCCCTTCTTCAGTTACGGCGGTTCTTCTTTGTGGGGTTTCACCCTCTTGCTGTTCATCTTCCTGCGCATTGATGCTGGTCGCAACCTTATTCGGCAATAAGTTGCAGACCGATAGCGCTGATTCCAGGCAGCGATTCACGTCTCATACAGTGATACAAAGTGACGTGAAGTGAATCGTTGTTGTTGAGTTCAAGGGTTCTGATGTAAAAACTCTGGTCATTGCTACTGATACCACTCTGTCCCATGGGTTTCCCCTCCTCTCCAAAAAGTTGGCAGCGGATGGTGTCTTTACGTGTCTTCCCTTTAGGATAAATACCTTGTTCCATGATTATGCTGATATCCTGATAAGGAAAGGATAGAGTAGTCCTTATGCCCATGTTCATCAGGTATGTACCCCGTTGTTGAGGTGGGATGGAAAAGTGCAGGGTGTCGTTGCGTTCCCATCCCTCTATGGGTGTCGGTATATAGTAGTCGTAAGTACGTTTGTCTTCGTTACATGCCACCAACAGCATGCAACAACCTACGAACGCCAGCACGATTAGTCTTTTCATTTCTGTGGGGCGGGTGGAACAACCTTCTTTTTGTTTTTCTTCTTTTTCTTTTTAGCCTTGTCAAATCGGCTGATATCCGCATCAGCCAACAAGTCTATCGGCTTCTTCACAGGTTTCGCTTTGCCGTCTTCCTGCAGTGACATGGGTTTCTCCCCTCGTTTGTTCATGGCAATCACCTCCTGTGCACGTTTGGCACTGATAGTCTCCAGATTGGCAGCCAACCGCTTGTCGGTGGAGTATGTAACGATACCGGCAAGAATATCTGCCTTGAAGTGGTAATAGTCATTGTCCATGGTCTGGAGCACAACTTCTTTTGGGGGCATCTTGCGCGATGCTTCCATATAGTTATCCACCTCATAGTTCATGCAACACTTCAGTTTGGCGCACATGCCGGCAAGTTTCGTCGGGTTGAGGGAGATGTCTTGAACGCGGGCAGCCATGGTGCTGACCGAAGAAAAGCTCTTGATCCATGTGGCACAACACAGTTCCCGTCCGCAAGGACCGGTTCCGCCAATGCGTCCTGCTTCCTGTCGAGCTCCGATTTGCTTCATTTCTATGCGCACATGGAAAGCAGCGGCAAGGTCTTTGATGAGTTGTCTGAAGTCAACACGTTCATCGGCGATATAGTAGAAGATAGCCTTGTTGCCGTCTCCTTGGTATTCCACATCACCGATTTTCATTTTCAGTCCCAGTCCCTTGGCAATCTGTCGGCTCTCAATCATCGTGGCATGTTCGCGAGCTTTAGCCTCGTGATAGCGGTCTATGTCTGTCTGTCGGGCAATGCGGTAGATACGTTTGATATCATCTGGCGACTTGATATTCGCTTTCTTGATTTGCAGTCTGACGAGGCGTCCGGTGAGTGTCACCACACCGATGTCATGCCCTGGTGATGCTTCTACAGCCACAATGTCGCCCTTCTTCAATTCCAAGTTGTTCACGTTATGGTAGTAACCTTTCCGTGTATTCTTGAACTGCACCTCCACCAAGTCGGTATCGTTGTTGTTGTCAGGCACGTCAGCCAGCCAGTCGTAGGTGTTCAACTGTCTGTCTTGTCGTCCGACGGCATTTCTGCACAATCCTCTGTCGCAGCCCTGCCATATCTTGAATTTCGTATCCATTCGCTATGTTTATTTTTTCGGTATGCCGGGATTTCCGGTATTTCCGGAAGCTCTGGCTTTCCCATTTTTCCGTTATTTCGTCACCAGCAAGACAATCATCTGCAGGCAGAAGTCGTAGAACACGATCTTCGCGTTTGCATTCTGTCCGATGTCGCGATAGGCGCGTTCTATCAGTTCCGAGATGCCGATGATGTTTTTTTCGTTGATGTAAGGAGCAAATTTCTTCGAGAAATTTTCCTCTTCCTGCGTCATGTAGTTCAGTTCCGGTAGTTGAAAATTATACATGAAGTTCTCGCGCACCTGTTGCCCGAAGTACAAGAGCATGCGGCGTTGCTTTTCCCTTCCGTAGCTAAAAACCGCTTCGCTCCATTTTTTCAACTCCTTCAGATTCCGCATGTAAGCCAGTCTCATCAACATCGCAAACATGTCGTGAAACATCCTGTTCTCGTTGCCAGTGTCCAAGATGCTCAAGGCGCGGAGCCAGCTACCGTGCGCCGTACGAGCGATGTGTTGTGCGGCCTCTTCCTCAATGCCGCGTCTGGTGACGAGCGCCTCGCGGATTTCTTCTTCTTTCAGCGGTTTCAAGTCGATGCGTTGCGTGCGGCTCCTTATCGTCTCCAAGAGTTTTTCCGGTTCCTCACTCACCATGATGAATACCGTCTGCTGTGGTGGCTCCTCCAACAGCTTCAGTATTTTGTTGGCACTGGTCAGGTTCATACGTTCTGGCAGCCATACCACAGCCACTTTGTATCCACCTTGGCTCGATTTCAGCGATAGTTTACGTGTCAACTCGTCACTCTCTGCTCCAGTGATGATGGCTTGTTGGTTCGCTGCTCCCATCTGGCTCATCCATTGTTCCAGGGTGAAGTAGGGACCTTCAGACAGCAGGTCCAACCACTGACGTGCAAAGTCATTACTTACGGGTTGGTGGTCAGTTGACATAGAGGGCAGTTTGATGGTAGGGTAGGAGAAATGCAAATCAGGATGTCCCCACTGTGCCAACATCGCCTTTGCTTTCGCTATGTGCGACGTGTCCGTCATGAACGAGTCAGCACCAGCCAACTGCCATTCTCCGCTGATTAGATAAGAGGCAAACGCCAGTGCTACAGCCATCTTGCCGCAGCCTGTCGGTCCGCACAGCAACAATGCGTGAGGCACATGTCCATCCTGTGCCATCAGCATGAGTCGTTTCGCTGTCTCTTGCTGTCCTATAACCTCTTTCCACTCCATTTCTTTGCAAAGGTACGATTAAGCGAGCACAAAAACAAAGAACTTGTTCTTTTTTTGTCGAGCGTGAGTACCTTCGGCGCAGCCAAAGTAGCGATTAAGCGAGCACAAAAACAAAGAACTTGTTCTTTTTTTGTCGAGCGTGAGTACCTTCTTGCGCCGTTTCCCTCTGCAAGCGCTTTGCGATTACGGCGCAGCCAAAGTAGCGATTAAGCGAGCACAAAAACAAAATAATATATAAAAAAACGTGAGTGAGAGCGCTTCACAGCGTCCTCACCCCCTAAAAAA
The DNA here is from genome assembly GCA_017442825.1 of Prevotella sp. Classification (GTDB taxonomy): domain Bacteria; phylum Bacteroidota; class Bacteroidia; order Bacteroidales; family Bacteroidaceae; genus Prevotella. The sequence goes on from JAFRYZ010000009.1 coordinate 27,223, forward strand.
CTAACTCAAACTTTAAAGCATATAAATCTGATTCATTTTCAATTCTTTTCATCATATTCCCAGCTCCAAGCAAAACTTTTCGCTCCAGGAGCAGGTGGGGTAGAACCGCCACCGCCGCCGCCCATGCCGGGTGTGCTGGTACCGCCGCCGGTGACATCTTCGCCTTCTATCTGACTGAGAACGCCTAACAACTGTTCTTGTTTCACAAGAATCAGCTCTGTTTCTGGTGCTATATATATCTTTCTCATGATTGCAAATACTAATCTTTAATAGTTTACTTTCATTCCTTTCCCCAACACCCCTCCCTGGGGAGGGGCTGGGGGGAGGCCCTTTTTTTATTTTACACTTACTTTTTTGCCGTTCACAATATAGATGCCCTTTGCGAGTCCTTCCAGCGATGTCGCATTCTTGCGAACCACCTGACCGTTGAGGTTATAGACGTTGCCGTCCTCGAAGAGCGTCATTTTCTTTGTTTCGGTGTCATAGACAGCCACGATAGGTGTTGTCGTCTCGTCATCATTAGAGGCAATAGTCAGTCGTGCACCCTCAGCGCCGAGGTTATGGGTGATGATGGCACGAGTGGCTTTCAGGTTTGTCGTTGCATTAGGCCAGTTCCAGATGTTGCCATCGCTACCGACATAGTAGTCGTATTGCTTCAGGTTGGCACCGAAGTCATAGAAACCAGTAAGCGTATAATCACCGAACGTCATATTGTCCACACTTGCCTTTTCAATCTGTGCATACAGGTCGAGGTCGTCAAGGTCAACTTCCTTCGACGGGCAGATGAATACCGGCGTACCGGCAACAATCATCTGGTAGTAGTGGCGTGTCATGTATATCTTATAGCCAACGATGTCGCTGATATGCAGAATCGATGTTTCCTCACCGAAGAGATTTCTGACAGCTGTTTCCGAGATGCTGAACGGCAGCACGAGCGTTGCCCATGTGTTAGCCGTGAACGTGCGGTCTGTCACCGGACGGGCGAGCTTGTCAGCAGCCGATGCATGGGTGCTGATAGCAGTCGAGTTGCTTGTGCCTTCGTCCGAAATCATCATCTGGGCAGGAACAGTCTCCTCGTCAGCCAGGAACTGGAAGCCGCGCACTGCATTGTTGTTATGACCGAAGAAGTAGTAGGTCTTTCCAGCCTTCAGGTCGAACGAGTAGCGTACGAAACCGCCGGAGAGCATCACGTAGCCTGTGCCGTCGATGATGTCGTCGCCGATGGCAAGTTCACCTGCAGCCGTCTTGATGGCACTAGTATGCATGGGTACGGGATGTATGTTCTCGCCTACGGCAAAGTTGTTGTCGGCGATGATCTTTTCGTACATCGCATAGATAGCTTCGTTCTCAGCCTTCGTGTAGAACGAGTTCGTCTCACCGTTCTGCTTGCCACCCTTGTCCAGGAAGTTGTCAGGCTCCAGGTTATCCCAGTCGCTGCTCAGGCGTGCGGACGAAACAGCCTCTACAGCTTCGCAAGACTTACCCTGTTCGTCAACCATATAGACAGGACGACGACGGATGAACTGGCTACAGAACTCGTTTTCACTGCTGTAGAAGAGAGCACCCTGCTGCAGAGCCCAGATGGTCAGCCTGCCGTTGCGCTCCGGTTCGAAGCGTACGAAGTCGCCCTGTGCGGGAATCTTGAACGTACGTTCTGCCGGTGTAGCAGCTTCGGTGTTCACATGCTTGTATTCGTTACCACGTTCGTCGTTGACGATGCCGTGGTTGGTAATGCTGTAGTCACCCACACCATCCATGGCAGGACCTTTGCTCTCTTCCTCCATGTTGATATGGTTCCAAGCGATGTTACCGAACTCTTCGCGATGTCCGCCGCCGAAGGTTGCGGTGATGTACGGCACAGCTTTCGGACTGTTGTTGGCAACAGAGATAACACGGTTGCCGCTGGCAAGGACACCACTCGGTGTGGTCTCTTCCACAGCCTCCCAGAGGTTGTGGTTGGCGAGCGTGAAGTTCATCGTCGTTACCGATGAGGATGCCTCACCGTCGATGGCGATGGCTTTCGCCGTCACACCCTTCACGATGTTGAACGGTCCGTCGTACTTCACACCATGTTCTTCAGACGGGTCACTGCCGTCCAGCGTATAGTAGATGTCACCCTGAGTAGCCTTCAGGAAGATGTTGGTGGCAGGTGTCACCTCCTTCGTCGATGCTGTAGCAGGGTAGAGGGTGGTCTCGTCACCGTCCAGATAGAATACCGGAGCTTCAATGTCTGTTGACCAGACATAGCGCGATACGGCAACCTCACTCTCCACACCGTCCTTCACAGCGATAGCGTAGATGGTCTGAGTACCCTTGATAGGACACTTACGCTGACCTTCATACAGTGTGCTCGAGGTAGATACGCGTGGGTCGTCGAGAGTGTAGTAAACGATAGCACCGTTGCTGCTTCGGATTTCCACCGTCAGCTGTTTCTCCGCATTGTAGTAGCGGTATGCCGTCTGTGTTCCGTCGGGGATGAAGGTTGGTTTGGCAACAGCCTCCTTCTTCGTATAAGTCTCATAGACCACGCGGCTCAGGCTACCGTCAACATCGGTGTAGCAAACTGCATATACCGTTACCTGCTCGTCGATGGCGAGGTCGGCACCGACAGACGTCGTAATCTTGTTACCCTTGCTGATCAGCACACCATTGTTCTTGATAAACGTACTGGTGATGGATGTGTCGCGCGGACCCTTCTTCACGTAGTACTTCACATAGTTGTCAGCATCCGGTGCTGCGATGGTCACCGACTGGCTGTTGGCAAAGTTGCGTGTCGGCGGCATAATGGTCGGCACCACATCGTTCGGGTTGATGACCTGAACCGTATAGGTGACCTCTGCCGGAGAACTGTAAGCCTCATACTTATCACCGCTGCTCTGCTTGCTGATGTAGCTGTCACCGGCAACCTTGCCACCAGGATAGCTAATCTTGACGGTAATCAATCCCGTCTTCGTATTCTGCGGGATGGTCAGTTCACCTGTTGCGCTGTTGATGCTGACACCTTCCGGCGGATTGCCCACCAGCTCGTAAGCCAGATATCCTGCCGATGAAGCAGCACTCGGAATGTCGATGTCCTGTTTCTTCGACTTGTTATAGTATGCACCAGAAATGGTCGGTTCAGTGAAGTCGTAGTTGCCGTCGGCAGCATTGTCAGTCACTGTGATTTCGTAAGCTGTCTGAGGTGCAACTTTCAGCGTTGTACCATAGTCGAAGAGGAACCAAACATAGTCCTGTTCGCTCATATAGTAATACACCTTTCCGCCTTCGATGGTCTTCTTGATTTGCATCGAAGAGTTTTTACGGTTATACACCTCCGTAGAGAAGACACCCACAGAGCCGTTGCCCTTCATGACGTTCGGCTGTGAAACGAGGTTGATGTTATCATAGGAATTGCTGGTCGAGAACTTACCGTAGATTTCGTTCTCCGGGTTCTTGTCCGTAGCGTTCACCGTTACCGGCTTCGTGGTATATCCGCGTCCGCTATACCAGTTTCCTGATTCGTCGGCTGCAGGGTCGAAGGTCGGCTTCTCAGCATAGTCATGTGCTGTGATGTGGAACGTCATGTTGATGAACGAACCATATTTCTCCATGTTACCATTCTCTTCGTTCTTCTTGTATCCCGCTACCGTTACCCAGACATAGTCGGAAGCACCACCGTTGGCACCATTACGATAGACAGGCATACTGTAGGTATAAGGATAAAGTTTCTTGCTGGTATCCACCTTCGATGTGTACGATACCGTACGTGTAGGTTCGCTGGAAGATTTGTTGTCGTAGAAGAAGCAAACCTTATCCACCTTCGAGTAGTCCACCTTCATGTAGATGGTTCTACCGTTCGGGTGTTCAATCACATCCATGTCTTCAGCCTTGGCAGTCTCCAACTTGTGGGTGAATGCCGGGTCGTAGTAGAAGTCCACGAAGTCAATCTTGTCGTTGCCTTCCGAAGAAACGATGCTGACAGTTATTGTATTGCTGAAGTTGATGTCGCGTATGTTATTATCCAATGCTGCTTGTTTTGGACTTGCCGTAACGGTGATGGTTGCCGTCTGACCGGCAGTAGCAGCGTCAGCGGCTGTCACCTTACCCGTAGCGTCAACGGAAATCGTTGCTGCGCCACTGGTCTTCTCGTATGTGAAGGTGAAATAATCGTTGTAGTCTATGTCAGCATCAGCATCCTGTCCGAAGGTCAGCGGGTTCCCCTGATGGTCGGTAATCACCGGAATGATGATGTCCCAGTTGCCCGCCTGAAGACTCATGTTGCTGAGTTGCATCATCGGCGTTATCACACCTGCATAGGTATAAGTTGCAGTCGTGATGGGGCTGTAGAAGTCTCCTGTGCCGTCGTTATACTTTGTCACGGCACTGATGACAACATTCTTGTCTTGGTAAGCCGTCAGGTCGATGGTAAACGGAGTTCCGCTGTTTGTCACTTCCGTGGTAATATTGGCAACATTCGTCTCTGCCGTCTCACCTATTTTATAATAAGTATTACCACCATCCGCATTGGTTGTGGTAATGGTAATCGACTTGTCAGCCTGTGCGGTGTGCGTAGCATCGTCGTCACCCGTAGCAGGAGTAATCGTCGGAGCCGTAACATTGACGACATTACCCTTGGTAATCAAGAACAATGACACGTTGCCATTCACCTTGAACTGTACCGTTCCTTTTGCATCCACGACGAACGTAGAAGTACCCGTCTGACCACTTGTACTGATGGTTGCAGAAGAACCAGCCTTCAGCGTGGCATTTACAGGCGTCAGCGTACGGCTGCCGCCGTCAGCACGCCAGGAGATGGTGATTTCCGTTCCGGCATCCTGTTCCGGCAACTGAACATATTCATTCGATGACTTGATGTAGATTCGCTTGTCGTCGTCACCATAGTAGTATCTGATGTCGGCAGCACTCAGCGAACCGCCAGACTTGCCGAACGTCAGTTCTTCAGTAACGTTGAGCTCGTTGCCGTCGCCACCGACAAACTTGTTGAAGCTACCCGTGTTAGAGAAGTACTTGTCGTCATTGTTCTCCTTCAAGTTCTTGGGCGATGTCGTCACGTTGGCACGCATGGCAGCAATCTCATCGCTGCTCAGCGTGGTGAAGTCCCATTTCGTACTACCTACCGATGCCGCGTTCACCGTCATGTTATAGTAGGCAGTATAGTCCGTACCACCTTGCGTATAGGTAGCCGTAATTTTAGTTGTACCAGCTGCTACGGCATGCACTTTTCCTGAGCCATCCACTGTTGCCACCGCCGTATTGCTGGAGGTATAGGTGATGGTCGAACCCGTAGCGTTCGTCAGTGTAGCTGTGTTCGTGACGTCAGCACCGTCAACCGTCATCGATGTTGTCGGGTTGTTGAAGGCAATCGAAGGAGGAAGAGCTGCGAACGTAGCCGTCACCTCCACAGCCTCTGCCGGCATGCTGAAGGTATATTTGTTCGTAGCACTCTGTGTCACCGTTCCGCCCGTAGAGAGCGTAACACCCTCCGTCTGGTAGCCGGCAGCAGGAGTCGTCTCTACCGTTATCTGTTGTCCGGCAGTAGCTTCCGTCACCTCCGTGCTTCCGCTCTTCACCGTAAACGAGCCGTTTGATGTGGCAGCCTGCGTAATGGCATAAGTCGTTGTCGAAGGAATGTCGCCCACCTCAATCTGATAGATTCTCAGACTATTAGAGCCGCTGTTGTAGATATAGATGTCCGTAGCTTCACCCTCATAGTCCCAAGTATATACATCCGTGGTATTACCACTGGTGATGGTGAATTCTTTAGATGGAGAACCGTTGAAAGAACCAGCAGCCAACTTCAGTTTGCGGCTGCCGCCGGTAGCATAGGCATACACCGTGATGCGGCGGTTAGCAGCCACCTTCATCCTGATATAACGGTAGTCGCTAGTACCCGTTCCTTTCGTCTCAATGCACTTGGTAAAGCTCTTGCTGTTGATGGTTACAGTGCCAGAAGCAACAGCCATCTTATAGCTGGATGTTCCCACTAACTCCAGGTTATCGTTATGGAAGGTCGTGGCAATGTCTCCCGTGCTCCATGTGCTGCCCGTAGAGAAATTCCACGTCTTGGTGCTCACCTGTTCAATGTCGCTGCCACCGCCACCGGAAGCCTCCTCGTAAGTAACTTCTATCTGCGACAGCGTCACACCTCCACCGTTGTTCTTTACAGTCACCTCTTCCAGGCTATTGCTAAACGCCCATGTAGCTGTAGTGGTATTGTTTTCCGTAATCGTCGTTCCTGACGGTGCATTGGATGAACTGTTGAATCGGTTGCTGTTCGTTGTCTTTGTCATCACAATACTTTTGATGACATATCCTTCATCAGCAGTAAGGGTAAATGTGAAGCCCGAACCACCGGCATACAAACCGTCATTGCTCTTGGTAAATCCGTTAGAAGAGGGAAGTGACAATGTGATAACACCGACCTTATTAGCGGTAGTTCCCGTTTTCAGGTTAGCCTCTTTGGTAAACGTAGCCGTCTCTGCTGCCCATAGGCCTTGAGTGGCGGAGAGCATGCAAACCAACAAGAGGAGACGCGTCCAAACGCTCCGTGACAACTGTCCACCACGTGGTACAGCATGCCATAACGATAACAATTTTCTCATCTTTACCTGTAATTTGTTTTTTGTAATTAGGCTTTGTAGATAACAAGCTCAGCATACGACGCTTGTGTAATGTTTTTGCAAAGATAGGAAATAGTAGGATAACGACCACACTCACCCTGTCATCCATAATATATTTTAAGATAGTTTAACGAATAGCGCTCGTCCGTAACTAATGCTCTTATTTGTTGGATTTGTATAGATTTGTACGATTTCTCGCCCTAGGGCGACTGAATTCTTTTCCGTGCTTTTCGTGTTTTCCGTTGTTTTGTTAGTCAAAGGTCGTAACCGCGCAGCGCTTCGCTCGTCGAAGACATCCCACAAATCTAGTCAAAATCTCAAATCTAATGCTCTTATTTGTTGGATTTGTATAGATTTGTAAGATTTCTCGCCCTAGGGCGACTGAATTATTTTCCGTGATTTCTTTTAGTCGGCTGTCGCCTTTATAAAAGCGCTACGCGATTACCGTGTTTTCCGTTGTTCAAATTTCTAAGGAGCCAAGGAGTCAAGGAGTTTTTTCCGTTGTTTTGTCTCTATTTTCCTCCCCTAATCAGGAGAGGTTTGGAGGGGTCTTTCCTTTAGGAGGCTATACAGCAACACCTGTGCGCATGACGTCATTATAGAGTGGTGATTTGCGGTCTTCGGCTATGAGAACAGGTTCTATAAGGAAACTGACCTCTCGTACATCGCGCCAAAGTAATTTGGAAATGTCGAATTTGCGGTCACCATAGGTGGGTACGATAACTGCAACATCAATGTCGCTATCAGGATTGGCATAGCCCTTGCTGTAGGAACCAAACATCATGACGCGTGGTTCCACATCGAAACGTGGACGAATCACTTCCTTGTATCGACGTACGAGTGCCAAAGCCTCTTCACGAGTCAGAGTTTGTCTTTTATCCATTGTTGTAATTGTTTGGTTTCGTCAATTATTTGTCTGCAAAATTGTGGGCTGAGAGTGCGGGAGAGGGATTCTTTATCCTCAGGGTAACGTGCCTCTATGTTGTAATTTGTGATAATGTCGAGAAAATCTCGTTGGTTGTCATCCATCTGGTCGTAAAGCCCGCTGCCATAAGCCAGTCGTTGATGACTGTGTGTGTAAGGCGGGTCGCTAAGCTGTGATGAACACCAATAAGCTTTAAGCGTCTTTTCGATAACCTGATGGCACATAAATGCCACATAAAGCCAACGAGCTGTTTGGTGCATGGCTTCGGCGGTGTCAAGGTCGTAGTCAGCAATGTCAAGCCAATATTGCACTTGTTCTTCTCTTGTCATAACAATATGAGTTTGGTTATCTCCGTTGCAAAAATAGAGATTATTGTTGAAACGGCAAAGAAATCGTGCATAAATTGTTTATGGTCTAAAGTTGAGAGTTTATAGTCTATAGTTTAGAGATATCCCCTTTAGGGGAGGGGTATTTTCTCTTTTTCCGTTTTTTGTGTTTTCTGTTTTTCTTATTTCTAAGGAGCCAAGGAGTTAAGGAGTTCTCCTCGCTTCGCTCGTCGAAGTAACCGCGCAGCGCTTCGCTTGTCGAAGACATCCCACAAATATGTTCAAAATCTCTCAAATCTAATACTCTTATTTGTTGGATTTGTATAGATTTGTAAGATTTCTCGCCCTAGGGCGACTGCCCACATATGAACACAGATTATCTTTTTCCTCCATCTGCGCTATCCGTGGAATCTGCGAGCCTTTATTATCTCACGCTGATCTCGCTAATCCCACAGATTTTTTGCGCAGCGCTTCGCTTGTCGAAGAAATCATCCAAATCTATCCAAATCTTTCAACCTGTATATCCACACTGATTTGTAGAATTTGTACTGATTTGTAAGATTTCTGCCACGAAGGGGCACTCCACCCTTACCTAACGCTACATCATTTCCCTTTTAAACCAATATTCGAAGAGAGGGTCAGTAAGGACATATCCATCTTCTTGCAAGTCGATGATTTCTTTCTCTATAAGAGCTTTTTTGATTTTCTCCAGATTCGATCTCGTTCCCATGTCGTATTGACTCGTTACCTCCGCCTTGCCGAACTCGCGGTGATACCCTTGGCATATAGCGCGAATGAAATTCAGTTGGTATGTAGTCAGAGCATTCGTCTTCTCGACGAAAAGAGGTGTGACCTGTGCCAGCGTTTCTTCCAGACCGTAGGTAAACGATTCTTCCGTCACTTGTTTTTCTGTTACCGCAAGGATATTCCAAGCTAATTGTTGGACGTATGCCGAATAGTTATCTACAATTTCGCAGATACGACGAGCCAGTTTTTCGTCAATATGTTTTCCTGCTCCAGCAAACCTATTGATAATAAATGGAATCCATTTCTCAGTAGTTATCTTTTTCAGGTAGAACATATCACCAAATTGGTAGAAGGGCATGCTCTGACTATAAAACAAGGTGGACATCAGGTGCTTCTTGCTGCCGAAGAGACAATAGGACGTGAGGCGTTGATGTTGCCAGACGCTTCTGATTTGCCGTTGTACGGAAATCGTGTCAGGAAATTCTCCTAATTGTTGGAACTCGTCAATACATACAACGATGCTGATTCCCCTTTTTTTCGCAATCAGCTCTGGCAGATTAAGCACTTCCTCAGGAGTATGTGTCTGTGGTGTGATTCCTAGAGATAGTGTAAAATCAGAGTTAGGTTCCGGACTATAAGATATTCTGGGCGTGATACTCATCAGGAACTCCTTAGCCGTCTCCATCATCTTCTCCATTTTTGTTTCAGTAGCCTGGATAATGGAAGATGCGAATTTCTCATAAAAGTCGTATGCCGTCCGACATTTGTAGATATCCATATACACCACCTTGATTTCCTTTCCGTCAACCAATTTCTGTACATGGCGTACCAGCGAAGTCTTTCCCATTCGTCGGTTGGAGATGAGGATGCTGTTGACCCCATTTTCGAAATTCAGTTTCAGACGTTTCGTTTCCATTTCCCGGTCGGTGAAGTTTTCTCCTTCTACAGAAACTCCATAAACAAAAGGCTTTTTCATATCACTCCGTATTATCATCATGAATTTGTAGGCAAAGATAAGGTATAAAAAGATGTTCACCAAGTGGTGTAACACCAAGTGGTGAACATTTATATTACTTTAACTAATCCCTTTGTTTATCGTATGTTTGCAGTCTTATGTAATATGTTCACCAAGTGGTGTAACACCAAGTGGTGAACAAAAAGAGTCCCGCGCTTCACAGCGCAGGACTCAAAAAAACTCAAATATAATATGATGTTTATGAAAAACATCCGACGTAATGTTTCGTGTCTCTCGTGCGTTTTCGTTTCGTTGTTACGGCATTGCTGTGTTTCGTTGCCGTCGTCACGCTACGTCTCGCACGGCAGTCACGAGTGGAGTGGGGAGGTTAATATTCATCCTCCATCGTGTCCCACATCCAGTTGTTGTGCTGGCGGGCGTCTGGATTTTGTGTGCCATCGCCGAGACCTTCGTTGGTTGTACCACCTGTCTGAATGTTTTCGCTGGTACCACTACCATTGAATGTTCCAGCACATAGCGGAACTTCCTTGATGACGTGTAACTGTTCTGTTTCTGGTGCAATATATATCTTTCTCATGATTGTAAATGCTATTTGTTGATGTTCTTTTTTATGTCCTCCCACCTCCCCCCATGGAGGGGAAGGTAGGGAGGAAACTTTGTTATTTAACTGCAACTTTAAGCTTCGCTCGAACTTGCTCTCGCTTGGAAGAGTCTGAGCAAGCTCAGCTCTTCACTCACTTAATCGCAACTTTTTTGCCATTTACGATATATATACCCTTTGGCAGTCCTTCGAGAGAGGTGCTGTTCTTGCGTACCAGCTGACCGCTGATGGTGTATACATTCGCAGGTTTGTTGGTCTGGATGATGCCATCCTCCTCAACACCGTTGATGTATGTCACCACGTCTTCCTTCTGTACAAATGGCTGCGGGTTGCCGGCTACGTTCCACTCATCAGCACCGAAGGCATCAGCCGAGAACATCATCATGTCTGTTCGTGCACCGGTAGATGGAGAAGAAATCCATGCACGTCCTGCTGACATAGCAACAGGTCCTGCTGAGCGGCAAGCCAACTGTCCACCTGCGATGTAGTAGTCACCATCCTTGATAGTGCTGCCATTGGTGAAGTCGCCAGTCATCGTGTAGTTGCCATTTTCCATAGCAGTAACACTCTCTGCTTCGATGCGCACGCCCTCGAAGATGGCACCTGTTTCCTTGTCAATCGTCTTAGATGGTCTGATGAGTACCGGAGTACCAGCAACAATCATCGGGTACCAGTGACGCTTGAAGTTAATCTTCGAGCCTTCAATGCCTTCGAAATGCAGTACGTCAACGCTTTCGCCGAAGACCTTCTGCAATTGAGTACGGCTGACGCTGAACGGCAGTACGATACCAGCCAGCTTGCCCGCAGTGAACGCACGCTTGTAGGTGACGTTGCAGATTTCATCAGCGGCGATAGGACCGTCAGTTCCACCAGCCTTGATGGTAGCCACTATGTTGTCAGTGTTGTCAGCGACGGTCACGCTCTTTGCCTCTGTCTCGTTTGATGGCTGGAAGCGGAAGCCGCGAACACCGAGTTTCGTGCGGAAGCCGAAGAGGTAGTAGCTCTTGCCACCCTTCACGTCGAAGTTGTAGCGGACGTATCCGCCGGAAGGCATCACGTAGCCGTAACCTGTCAGACCGAGATTGCTCAGCATGGTCTTCACGTCGCCATCAGGAACTTCGAACGGTTCGATGGCATCGCCTGCACCCTTGCCGTCCAAGTAGTTGTTGTACATCGCATAGATCTTATTCGACTCTTCTGTGGTATAGTAGATGTTGGTGACACCCAGCTGTTTTTCGTCCTTCGGTGTCCACTTGCCAACACCCTGCAGTTTGTCCCAGTTGCTGCTCAGTCGTGTTGACGACTTGATACCTCTGTTCGAAGATACCGGGATGCTGTTGCCCTGTTCATCGAACAGATATACAGGGCGCAGACGCATGAAGGCGTCACAGAACTCGCCGTCGTCGGTGTAGTTCAGACCACCCTGCTGCAACAGCCAGATGGTGAGCTGTCCGTCGCGCTCAGGCTCGAAGCGTACCATGTCGCCCTGTGCAGGCAGCTTGAAGGTGCGGTCGTGCAGCGCAAGCGTTGATGTGTTCTGCGGCTCCTTGCCACTCTCGTCCCAGGCGTCGATGACGTTGCGGATGCTGTAGTTTCCAATACCGTCGAGCGGAGTTCCCTTGGTGCTTTCGCTGATGTCGGCGTGGCTCCAACCTGCGTTGTCCATGCCTCCGAAGGTGGCGGTCAGGTACTTCACAGCCTTGGTGCTGCTGTTACCCGTCTGCTTGCCATAGACCACATAGCGGTCGTCGTTAGCCATCTTGCCGCCCGGCGTGGTCTCCTCGACAGCCTCCCAGAGGTTCTCCAGGTCACTTTCGAGCACGAACTCAACCGTAGTGACGGGGCTGGAAGCATCGTCGAGGATGGCAAGTGCCCTACCCGTAGTGTTCTTCATGATGAGGAACGGAGCACTCTCGTCACTGACATCAAACTCTCTTGAAGCACCTGGTGTCGGTGTAGAACCGTCGAGGGTGTAGTAGAGCGTAGAACCACCAGGACCTTCTATCTTCACACGGTCGTTAGGACCAACGACTACCGTTCCCTCAATGTGTCCTTCATCCCAAGTTGATCCATCATCGTCGCTGACATAGAATTTCGGCTGAGTGATGTTACCCGTGTAGACATATACGCCAGACGCAATAGGACTGATACGTCCTGTAGATGGTTCGTAGGCAATAGCCTTCACCGTGGTGGAAGCACCGCTGATCTTAATCTTCTCACTACCATTGAACAGTTCACCAGTGGTTGGTGTCGGGTCGGTGCCGTCGGTGGTGTAGTAAACCTCCAGACCTGAGATGGCATCCTTCAGCGTCACGTTGACTGTAAGGTCTTTCGTGGTGCGCACGTGCGGGTTACCGCTCGGAGAGAGCACCGGTGCCTGCAGCGGGTCAAGCTTGGTATAGGTTTCGTAGACCTCCTTGCTGGTGTTCGTGCCTGTCGACGTGGGTTCGTGGTTCTCTGTAAACTCGTTCTGATCGTAAGCGAAGGCACGGACACGTGCGCTCTCTGTAAGTGTCAGCATGACAAACTCTCCCTTTTCCAGCAAGAAGCAGTTCTTCTGCTCACCTGAGGAAATGTAGGTTACATTGTCATAGATGGGGTTCTTATGCTCTGTATCCGTAGATTCATACGTTGGTTCTTGAATCATGTACAGCGTATTCCAGTCCTTCGGCGCCTGGACTCTCACTGCCTGTTCGTCGGTGAAGTTACGTGTTGTAGGCGTGATGTTCGGAATCTGTTCCGATGGGTCGGTGAGGTAGATGGTAAAGGTCTCTGTAGCCTCTGCGGTATAGCCCTCTTTTTTGTTCACCGTCTTCTTATAGGTTCCACCCGGATAGGTGAAGGTGATGATTACCTGACCAGAGTGTGCACCGATGGTGACAATACCATTTTCCACCGTAGTTCCACCTTCGCCACCGGCACCGTTGCGGTACTCAACCTCGTAGGTGACGGTCTCCTTCTGTGTAGCCGTCGTTTCGCCATTATTCGATTCCGTATTGGTGATGTCGATATCCTTCTTCTCATCCTTATTATAATAGGTGATAGACTGGATAAGGTCGTCCAAGTTAATGGTTTGTGCGTCGTCTCCACTCTTGACTACATTGGTATAGTGTGAGTTCTTCGTGAGGTTCAACTCCGTAGCAAAGCGGTAGGTGTAAGTCAGGTTCACCTGACCGCCGATATAGTAGTAGCCGTCAGCGTTCTTCAATACCTGCGTAGCGGAAATCTTACGTTTGTTTACCTCAGTAGAGAACACAGCCACAGAGCTTACTCCACCCAATACACCCTTCTCGTTGATGAGGTTAGGAGTGGTGTATGTGGAGGAAGAACTGAACTTACCATAGACGTAGGCTCCCTCGGCACCCACTACAGCCACCGTCTGAGCGGTACTCAGCGGGTTGGTCGCCGTGCTCGGTTCCAGTCTGATGGGTGCGCTCGCACTGGGTCGCCTGCTATCGTTGTTCAGCACCGTGAACTTCGCCTTGATGGGCGATCCTTCGAAGGTCTTCGTGGAGTTGTTGTAGGTGTGTACGTTCAGATAGAAGAACTTCTCATTTGCACCTCCCCACTCATTATCGTCCTCGATGAGTATCGGCATACCATTGAACTCAATCGGTGCATCGGGATATTCGTCCGTCGGGTCGTTATAGGTGTACTTATAGTAGTTCACACCGTTCTTCTTGCTGTTTGAGCTGACATTGCTGACAGAACCAGAGTTGATACCGGCGGCGACGTAGATGGTGTAGCCGTCATCGGGTTTCGCATAGATCATGCGGCCGTTGTACATCTTCTCGGAGAAGATGGTTACCGATGACTCGTCGCCAGTACCTAAGTTATACTCGCTGGGGTCTACCTGCTGCTTGTACTCCGGATCCCAGTAGAAGGTCATGTGGAAGCCGGTTTCCTTCGCAACGACCTTGATAGTAGCCTGGTTGAAGGTATAGCTGGTCTGGTTGAACGGCCACTTACCATCAGTGCTTTCATTCCACCCGCTCTTCTTCGTTGCCGTCACGGTGAATACAGCCTCAGTACCCACAGTAGCCTTGGTGCCGGAAGCATCCTTGGTTTTCACCACGCCGTTTCCGTCGACGCTGATATAGCTATCTTGGTCAGTAGGAGTGACGCTGTTCTTCGTGAAGGTGAAGTCGAAGTAATCGTTGATGGAACTATGGATGTCATCGCCAGAGGGATCAAACTCTGTGCCGTCGTTATATTTGAAGACGGGTTTCAGCGTGCGTTCCTCACCATACTGAATGTCGAGGTGGTCAACAGTAAGGTTAGAGCTTTTCACACCTGTGTAAGGATAGGTAGCAGTGACGATGTCACTGTAATAGGTGCTGCTACCCTTCTCATACTTCGTAACGGCATTCAGTACCATCGTGCGCTCGTTGACATCGGCAGCAGTGATAGTTGCTGTAGCAGTATTAGTGGTGAAGCCATTGTTGGCAGCAACAATCTGTGCACGGGTCATCGCAGCCGTAGAGTATGCCCAGTAGGTCGTGACGGTGCCGCCATCCTCTGCCTGGGTGGTCGTTACGGTAGGACTGAGGGCGGTAGTACCGTCATATTCTGTACCATCAGCAGGATTGGTGATGGTTGGTGCCGATACCGTAACAGCCGTGCCGACAACAATCCTATAGATCTTGAAGCCGCTGGACTCGGTGGTAAGTGTCACATTTTTACTGCCGTCAGTAACCACGATGGTTGCATTGGCGTTCTCACCGATAATCTTGGTAACGCCACTACTTCCCTTCACGGTAGCATTCTCTAGTTCGAAGCCCTTCGTAGACGAACCGCTATAATAAACGGTCAGTTCCGTATTGGCTTCAAGCAAAGGCAACTGGACGGAGATGCTGCTGTTATCCAACTGCAAGTAACCGTCGGTACCACCAGTAGTAGTAGGCTTGAATACCTTGACGGCATTGTCTTGCAAGCTTCCACCGCTCATTCGACCGAACTGCATACCGTAAATCTGCTCGATATTCGTAGTAGAATAACTTGCATAACTACCTTTGCTCGCAGTAAAGGCATTGCCGTAGATGGGCTTGCTGTTAGAGGTGGTTGAGTTCCAATCGGAAGAAGCGTCGTAGAGTGCCATGTCGGAAGAGTTCATCGTCGTGAAGTTCCAACGGTCGCCAGCAGATACCTGCTGAGCTACGAACGTTGCCGTAACGGTGACGGTGTCGTTAGGCATGGTGAACTGGTTGTTCGTCACGGTGACAGCCTGGCTGTTGCCGTCGGTGACGGTGATGGCGTTGAGGGCATAGCCGCTGGCAGGTGTGGCGGTAATAGTTACCGTTGCACCTTCCTCAGCATAAGAAGCCGGACTGGTGGTTACCGTACCGTTAGAAGGAGCGGTAATCTTAATCTTCGGCAGAGCCACGAACGTTGCAGTCACGTCGACAGCGTATGCCGGCATGGTGAACGAACGGCTGTTGCCCGTACCACTGACGGGAGTCGTCGTAGTGTCACCATTCTTCGTAACGGTGACAGTATTCAGTTTATATCCGTTATCTGGATTAGCGGTTACGGTTACGGTAGCACCCGCAGCGGCAGAAGCTGGGGCAGAGATAGAGCCATTGGTAAGCCCCGTGGCACAATTGATGTTATAAGTGGTAGCCGAAGACTCCGTCAGAATGACAAGCACGTCGTATTCCTTTCCAGAGGAGTTCGATATGGTGATGTCTGAATTGAACGTCTTGGTAATCGTTGCAAGGTGTGCATTCTTGTCACTGGTATCATATGCTGTACCGTCAATAGTGATTGACTTTGCATCAGTACTGGCACATCTATAGATGACATCCATCTTGGAGAACGTCTTGCTACCTATATCAATGGTCATGGTATTGCCACTTGTCAGCTTGATGGCCTGCATCGTCCTATTTGATGATGAACCTGAAGCATAGTTGCTTGTATTTGTCAAGTCAGCGTATGCAGGCGATGTGGAATTGTAATAGTAGTTTGCAGCGGTTGTTAAGGATGATGAGATGTCTGTTGTTGCAGTTACCGTTGAACCGTCCGATTTGAGTACTTGATATTTTGCATTGTTCATTCCTGCTGTCAGCGGAACATTACATAAAGCGCTTAAAATATAGTAATTAGTAGAAGAACCAGAAGCGTTTACGGTAATGGTAGCTGTTTTCTCTATGGAAGAGTAAGAACCAGAGACGGCTGCCTGTGTAGCTTTTACGGTTGCCGTTCCTGCTGTTGTTGCAGTAAAGTTAGAGCCAGAGATGGTTGCACCTGTACCGTTGGCATTGGTCACGGTATAGGTCACAGCACCAGAACTATTAGAAGTCCACAACGTGCTGAGGTCAAGGGCTGAGCCTCCAATCGTATAGCTGCCGTTGTTAAACGTAGCAGTCGGCTCAATAGCGGCAGCAACCGTTGTAAAGGTGATGCCGCTTAGTGCTGCATTTTCGTTGTTAGCGGCATCCTCTACTGCACCCGCTGCGGTGTTAAGAGTGTAGGATGTGCTGTTGTCGAAACCTGTATAGGGAATTGTGACAACGGCACCACTTGCACTGATATTTGCTGTAGTCAGTGAGCCTGCGCCAGTTGTTGTAAGTGTAAATTTACTTGCGTCTTTAATTGTTACGTTCTCACTGAACGTCAAAGTGATGTTACCACTTGTGGCAACATCTGTTGCGCCATTGCCTGGGTTAGCGCTGCTGAGAGTGGGAGGTGTGGTGTCGCTACCACCGCCAGAATCTTCAGTATAAACTTTGATGCTACCTATCCATGTTTCTTTACTATTTTTGGCTATCTGTATATATTGAAGTGGTGTATCAAAGGTTACGACAACAGTTGTTCCTGCTGCATCATATCCAGCCATATTGATGTTTGTCAACGATGCAAGAGAACTACCATCTCTTGTTGCACTAAAACCAGAGGATACGACTGCGTATGTTCCATCTTGGGTGGCACATGATTTGACATCACACGCATTGCTCGCAGAACTGCTGTTTGCCCATCCTGTAAATTCAATCTTCTTGATATTTGCTGAGGTTGATGAAATATATAAAGGATTAGAAGAAATTTGGATGTAAACATTGTTTGTATTGGAACTTCCGCCCCATTTATGAGATGAGGTTTTTGCATTGTTGCCGCTACTAATACTAATAGATCCAACTGTAGCATTCACTGAAGAACCAGATGTCCAATCAGATGAAGATTTGCTGAGTGTTAGCGTCTCTGCTGCCCACCCCGCTTGTGTGGTAGCGAGCAAACAAAGAAGTAGGAAGAGTCGGGTGAGGACACTCCCGTAGCGGCTTCCGCCTTGCGGAAGGTCACGCCATAAGTTTCTTGCTTTTTTCATTTTTTGTAGTTTTATATTGTAAATTGAGTTTTCTGTTTGAACAACTCAGTTTGCCTATAAAACTCCCCAGATTCGGCGATGAATATCCTAAAAAAGCGCCCTGCTTTGAACGCGAAAGACGTGGGAGTCTCTACGATTTTCGCTTATCCCGCTGTCAGGCTCTAGCAACGCCACTCTCTAAGGATAAGCAACTGCAGTCAGCCCACGTCTGAGATATTATACGAACTTACACTTAAAATATGTACGCGCGTACATATTATAAACAATCGAGTATAATAATCCCAACGCGGACGTTCCGGTTGCCGGTACCTTCGTAGAGATGTCGAATTTGCTAGATTTGACCGCCGAAGATAACGTTCGTAAACGTCCTTTATGTTGAGACTCACCAGCCCACAGACGGACTGACTGAGACGATGCAAAGGTATGAAGAATTTTTGAAACACCAAAGGATTATCAAAATATTTTTCAAAAAACAATACAACAAAGGTCATTTATAACTACGAAACAACGGAAAAACTCCTTGAATAACAAAACAACGGAAAACACAGAAAGCACGGAAATATTGAACACGAATCTCTCGAATTAAACGAAAAATCCTAAACTCCTTGACTCCTTGGCTCCTTAGAAATAAGAAAAACAGAAAACGCAAAAAACGGAAAAAGAGAAAATACCCATTCCCCTAAAGGGGATATCTCTAAACTATAGACTATAAACTCTCAACTTTAGACCATAAACAATTTATGCGCGATTTCTTTGCCGTTTCAACAATAATCTCTATTTTTGCACACAGAAAAAGGAGAGAAGATGACAACAGCAGTAAAAGAATCAAACAAGGCAGAGGTGCTGGCAGCGTGGAGAAAAGCGTTGCGGCATAAGAAAGAGGCCAAAGACACCTTCGAAAAGTGGTTGCAAGAAAAAGGAATTGCTGGTAAAGTTGTTATGTTATGATAGACTTTTCCTTAAGTATTAAGTAAGTAACTGGATTCCTAATATCAAGCCACTGACGAACAAAACAACGGTAACCGCGTAGCGCTTGCCAGAGCAAGAATCCCACAAATTTTACGAATATTTTTGAACACGGATAGCTCGGATACACACCGAAAAACTCCTTAACTCCTTAGAATGAATAACAACAGTAACCGCGAAGCGCTTTTACGGCTCGAACTTGTTCACTTATATGAGCAAAGCGAATCTTAAGAAGGCGACAGCCGACTAAAAGAAAGCACGGAAATTTTGAACACGGATTGCTCGGATATACACGGATATGGATTATGTCACACAGAAATCACGGAAATTTTGAACACGGATTCTCAAGACCTTCGGAATGAGCGAGCAAAGCTCGAGCGGCTCGGATATACACGAATATGGATGATGTCACACAGAAATCACAGTAATCGCGAAGCGCTTTTACAAAGGCGACAGCCGACTAAAAGAAATCACAGAAATTCTTCTTTTGAACAACAAAAAAAACTCCTTGACTCCTTAACTCCTTAGAATGAATAACAACGGAAATCACGGAAATCACGGAAAAATTGAACACGGATAATCTGTAGAATCGCATAAATCGCCCGCAGGGCTTGTTTTTTCATTCGTATTTAGTTGGTGAATTCGAAAGATATACTTAATTTTGCAGCGGAATACTAAAAGGTGATTACCATGAATGTTACAAAAATCTCACGCGAGGAGGCATTGCGCCGCTGGAAACATTCGCTGGAAATAAAACGCGAATGGGAACGCAAGGTTGCTGAACGCTGGGCTAATGAAGACCAGCAAAAGATTGCTATAGCATGATTAAGATTACTCTTGAAGATATCAATTTAAAGTCGCCATACGAGATTACTCTCAATAATGGCGACTTTGATTTTACTACGGATTATTTGTGTTTGATTTCTGCATCCACAACAAAGATGTCACCATCAGCATAATGCTACTTTACATCTTTTTGGCAATTTCCACGTTGCGCTTCATGTACTGAGCAAAGTCGCTCGAGTTCAGAGGCGATTCCTGCGATGCGGCTATTTTCCGCATCTTGCGCTCGGTCACTTCCTTGTGGAATGGGTTGAGAAATGTCATCATACATTCTGTGTAATGTTACTAACGCCGCAAAATTAAGCATATCTTTCGAATTTGCCAACAAAATATGAATGAAAAACAATACAACAAAGGTCATTTATAACTACGAAACAACGGAAACATAGCCTGACGGCTAATTGACAATTCTCCAGACTCGCTGACGCTCGAAGGAGCGGCAAAGCCGAAAGGTAATTGATAATTGACAATTCACAATTCTTTGCAAGCAAAGCGCTACGCGATTACATAATTGATAATTGACAATAAAACAACGGTGACTGCGGAGTGCAACTTTCCTTTTGGACATTCTTTCTTGGGGGACTCTGCGGCTCAGTGTGAGATACACAACATCCTGTTATTTTTTTTGCTTAAAAATCTGCCAATCTGCAACACTCGTTGATTGTCAGGTGGTTACGGGTGGCAGATGGGTGGCAGATATGGCAGATATTTCTTACTTTCCTGCCTTTTTATCGAAAAAAATGAGCATCATTGGAATAATGTCTGAATCATTTCTGTTCGTACCAAAATCGTACCAACGCTTGGTACTCCTCGTACCAAAACTTGGTAGTCCTCATACCAAGCGTTGGTAGCCTCCCGACCACAGTGTGGTCTCTGGAATACCTAAACATGGTCGCACGCCGACCAAAAAATGGTCATGACCCGACCACGATGGGGTATTACAAAAATGAGGATGGCGCGTCTTATTGTTGAAGGGGAGTTAAAGGGGAGTTAAAGGGGAGTGAATAGGGAGTTAAAAGGGAGTTGAAAGGGAGTTAAAGGGGAGTTAAAGGGGAGTTAAAGGGGAGTTCGAGGGGAGTGAATAGGGAGTTAAAAGGGAGTTAAAAGGGAGTTAAAAGGGAGTTAAAGGGGAGTGAAAGGGAGTGAAAGGGGAGTTAAATAAAAGAAGTGAAAAATATATGAGAAATCTATGGAAGACTGGAGCTGTCGGCATGTTGCTGATGGCAGTGAGCATGAGCGTGCCGGCACAGCATAGGGGGCTGACGGATATGTCGAAGAGTAAGCAGGCGGTGATGCAGAACACGCCGATGGGTGCGGTGCGATGGACAGGCGGTTTTTGGAAAGACCGCTTCGACGTGCTGGCGACAACGGGTGTGTGGGGCATGTGGGACACCTGGAACACGCCGTGGGAGGTGCTCGACGCCGACGGCAAGCACGGCAGTCATGGTTTCCGCAACTTCGAGGTGGCTGCCGGTACGGTGAAAGGTAAGCACCACGGTCCGCCGTTCCACGACGGGGACATGTATAAGTGGCTGGAGGCTGCCGCCTCTGTCTATGCCGTGACGAAAGACGCGAAGCTCGACGCGCTGATGGATAAGTTTATCGAACAGGTGGCGCTGGCACAGCGTGCCGACGGATATATCCATACGCCGGTGGTCATTTCCGAACGTAACTTGGGAATAGATTCTCACGCAGGTACGGAGAATGCGGCAGGCATTGAGATCGGCAAAGACCAGAAACACGCCTTTGCCTCGCGTCTGAACTTCGAGACGTATAACCTGGGTCACCTGATGACGGCAGGCATCATCCACAAGCGCGTGACGGGGAAGAACACCCTGTTTGACTGTGGACGGAAGGCTGCCGACTTCCTGTATAACTTCCTGAAGAGCGACGCGGCAGAGCTGTCGCGCAACGCTATCTGTCCCAGCCACTATATGGGGGCTGCGGAGATGTACCGTGAGACGGGTGACAAGAAATACCTGGAGCTGGCAGAGGGACTCATCGGCATTCGCGACTCGGTGAAGAACGGTGAAGACCATAACCAAGACCGTCATAAGCTGCGCGACCAATACGAGGCAATGGGACATGCTGTGCGTGCCAACTACCTCTATGCCGGCGTTGCCGACCTCTATGCGGAGACGGGCGAAGGGCAGCTGATGAAGAACCTCTCAGCTATCTGGGACGACATCGTGAACCATAAGATTTATATCATGGGCGGATGCGGTGCCTTGTACGACGGCGTGAGTCCCGACGGCACCACCTATAACCAGCCGAGCATACAACAGATACACCAGGCTTACGGCAGACAGTTCCAGTTGCCACAGGAGGCTGCCCACAACGAGATCTGTGCACAGATAGGTATGCTGCTCTTCTCGTGGCGCATGTATCAGGTGACGGGCGACGGCAAGTATGTGGATAACATCGAGAACGAACTCTATAACGGTATTCTTTCGGGCATTTCCCTCGATGGAAAGGACTATTTTTATACCGAGGCACTGCGCCGCACGAAGGAGTTTCCCTATACCATGCGATGGCCGAAACACCGCCAGCGCTACATCTCCTGCTTCTGCTGTCCACCGAACACGCTGCGCACCCTGGCTCAGGCACAGGAGTATGCGTATTCGTTTGGAGAAAACGAGAACGGAGGAGAAAGAGAGAAAGGGAAAAGGGGAACGGAGGGAAAAGGCTGCGTGCTGAACGTGAACCTGTATGGCGAGAGTACGTTGAAGACGAAGGACCTGGAGGTGGAGCAGAAGACGGACTACCCGTGGGACGGTAAGGTGACGCTGACGGTGAAGAAGGCGAAAAACCTTGGTGCAGTGAGACTGCATATCCCGAACTGGTGCGACAAATATACGGTCAAGGTGAATGGAGAGACTTATCCCACTGAAGGTGGAACGAAAGGTGCCGCTGTGGTAGAAAAGAAGTTCAAAAAGGGCGATTTCATCGAAATAAATATGAATATGCGCCCACGCCTGATAGAGGCGAACCCGCTGGTAGAGGAAGCGAAAAACCAGGTGGCTGTGATGCGTGGACCAGTGGTCTATTGCCTGGAAGGTCAGGACATAGAAGGTGGACACCGTATCAACGATATCGCTATCCCCGATGACATCGAACTGAAAGAGGTGCCGATGGAGATTGCCGGCCACAAGTTTGTGGCTTTGGAAGGGGAGGTCAAGGTGGTTGACAATGCCAAGTGGGACAACAACACGTTGTACCGTGAGATTGGCAAGATGAAGGAAAAGGAGGTGAAGATACGACTGATTCCTTACTATGCCTGGGACAACAGAGGCGTGCAGGATATGACGCTGTGGATGAACCGAGGAGAGTGAGGTACACGGAAATTTTTGAACTACAAATTCAACGAATTACACGAAAAATCCTTGACTCCTTAGAATAACAACGGAAAGCACGGAAAGCACGGAAAATAATTCAGTCGCCCTAGGGCGAGAAATCTTACAAATCTATACAAATCCTACAAATAAGAGCATTAGATTTGAGAGATTTTGAACAGATTTGTGGGATGTCTTCGACAAGCGAAGCGAGGAGAACTCCATAACTCCAAAGAATAACAACGGTAACCGCGAAGCGCTTTTACGGCTCGAACTTGTTCGCTTATATGAGCAAAGCGAGTCTTAAGAAGGCGACAGCCGACTAAAAGAAAGCACGGAAAAGAATTCAGTCGCCCTAGGGCGAGAAATCTCACAAATCAGTACAAATTCTACAAATCAGTGTGGATATACAGGTTGAAAGATTTGGATAGATTTGTGGAAAGTCTTCGACGAGCGAAGCGCTGCGCGGTTACTTCGACAAGCGAAGCGAGGAGAACTCCATTACTGCGCGTAGCGCTTGCCAGAGCAAGAACGCACGGAAAGACACTGATTTAATTGACAATTGTCAATTGCCGAAAGCCGCTGTATTACAAAAATGAGGATGGCGCGTCTTATTGTTGAAAGGGAGTTAAAGGGGAGTTAAAGGGGAGTTAAAGGGGAGTTAAAGGGGAGTTAAAGGGGAGTTGTAGCGGCTAACTCCCGAGACTTAAATAAAAGAAGTGAAAAATATATGAGAAATCTATGGAAGACTGGGCTTGTCGGCATGTTGCTGATGGCACTTTGTCCGTGGTTGGTTGCTGCGCAAGAGGTGATACTAGTTACACCCGACTCGTCGCTGACCGATGCCGTGAGGAAGGCGCGGGAGATGCGGCGACTGGGTAAGGCTGAGCGCGTGACGATACAGCTGCAGCCAGGTACCTACGGGCTGTATGAGCCGTTGCGACTGCGCCCTGAAGACGAGGGGCTGACCATCGTGAGCGACGGTGCCGTTATCAGCGGTGGTATGACGGTGGACGGCTGGAGGAAACAAGGACGGCTGTGGGTGGCTGATGTGCCCGACTTCAACGGCAGACCTGTTGACTTCCGCCAGGTGTGGGTAAACGGCAGGAAGGCTGTGCGTGCCCGTGACGTGAGCGACTTCGAGAAGATGAACCGTATCATGACCTACGACAAGAAAAACCGCGTGTTGTGGGTGCCGACAAAGAGTCTGCCTGAGAGTTGGAGGACGCCCCCCAGCCCCCTAAAGGGGGTGAAAGCCCCCCAGCCCCCTAAAGGGGGTGGCGAAGGTCGGAGGAAGTGGAGTAATCAGAGTAATCGGAATAATCGGAATAGTCGGAGTAATCAGAGTCTTTATCAATTTGCAGAACTCGTTCTGCACGAGATGTGGTGCGTCAGCAACTTGCGCATCAAGGACATCCGTGTTGACGGTGATTCGGCAGCTGTCACCTTCCACGACCCTGAAGCGAAGATACAGTTTGAACATCCGTGGCCGTCGCCGATGACACCCGACACCAAACATCCGTCACCGTTCTACCTGACGAATGCAAAGGTGTTGTTGGACGAGCCAGGTGAATGGTATCATGACATCCGTACGCACCAACTGTACTATCTGCCGCGAGCTGGGGAAGACATGGCTACGGCAGAAGTGGTCGTGCCCGTCTTGGAGACGCTGGTGGAGGTCATCGGTACGGCTGAAAGACCGGTGCGGAACATCACCTTCAAGGGCATTACCTTTGCCCATACCACGTGGATGCGTCCCAGCGAGAAGGGACATGTGCCGCTGCAGGCGGGTATGTTCCTGACGGAAGCCTACAAATTGCGTCCGCAGATAGACCGGAAAAACAACCACAAGCTGGATAACCAGGGATGGCTCGGCAGGGCTGATGCCGCCGTGGAGGTGCGCTACGGTGACGGCATCGACTTCAGCACGTGTCGTTTTACCCACCTGGGCGGAAGCGGCTTGGACTATGTGTGGGGATGTCGCGGGGGGGCGACGACAGGCTGCGTCTTTGAAGACATTGCGATGAACGGCTATGTCAGCGGCTCTTTCTCACCCGAAGGACTGGAGACGCACCTGCCCTATCAACCTACTGACGGTCGGGAGGTGTGCCGCGGACAGGAGGTGAAGCAATGTTTGTTCCACAACGTGACGAACGAAGACTGGGGATGCGTGGCGATAGCTGCCGGCTATGTGGCTGAGATGAACATCGAGCACAACACCATTCATGATGTGTCTTATACGGGCATCAGCATAGGGTGGGGATGGAACCGCGACCTGGTGTGCATGAAGGACAACCGCATCCATGCCAACTTGATTTATGACTATGCGAAGCACATGTATGACTGTGCCGGCATCTATACCCTCGGCAATCAGCCGGGGACGATGATTACGGAGAATGTGGTGCGCGACATCGCCAAACCATCGTATGTGCACGACCCGAACCATTGGTTCTATCTCTATACTGACGAGGGGTCGTCGAATATCACACTCAAGGACAACTGGACACCGGAGGAGAAGTTCCTGAAGAATGCGGTGGGCCCCAACAACGTATGGGAGAACAACGGTCCGATGGTGAGCGAGGAGATTAAAGCGAGAGCGGGAGCTCAATTCATAATTGACAATTGACAATTGACAATTGATAATTGACAATTCATAATTCACAATAATGGAAAAGAAAGAAAGTAGTTTGAAGAGTACGATAGCGGTGTCCTTGACCAATTATCTGGATGCCGGTGCTATCGTAGCTGGTGCCAGCGGACTGACGCTATGGCAGAATTACCTGGGATTGAGTGAGGTGCATCTGGGATGGTTGAACTTTATCAGTGCCAACTGTCTGGGGGCTGCCGTTGGTGCCATCATCGGCGGATTCCTTGCCGACAAGTATGGCAGGAAGTTTATCTTTACCTATAACCTGCTGGTGTATATGACGGGTGTGCTGCTCATCATGTTGAGTGTGAACTTCCCCATGCTGCTGGCGGGATTCTTGGTGACGGGTATCTCCGTGGGTGTCGGTGTGCCGGCATCATGGACGTATATCTCTGAGAGTTCGGAAATCAACAACCGCGGACGTAACATCTGTATCTCGCAGATGTCGTGGGGCATCGGTCCGATGATTATCCTGTTGTTAGGAATGTTCTTCGCCCCTGGTGGTTATCTGTTTGGTTGGGTAGAGGCGGCAGCTCATGCCGTCGGCGGTGACCAGTTGGCGACAGATGCTGTCAACGTGTTCAGTTCGCGTATCGTCTTCCTCTCGTTGTTCATCGTGGCGTTCATCGCCTGGAACCTGCAGCGCGGCTTACAGGAGAGTGCCGAGTTCGAGGCGCAGAAGAGTGAGGAGAAGAAAGCAGGACTGGTGGATAACATCAAGGTGCTCTTCCAGAACCATATCGCCGTGAAGACGGTTTGCTTCCTCGCTACCATCTACCTGACATGGAACCTCGTGGCTTCGGTGATGGGTTTCTTCCAGCCCCATATCTACGAGACGGCAGGAGGGGTGAGCAACGAACAGGCAAACTGGATGAACTTTATCCAGTGGGCGATTATCGTGGGAGTGACTCTTATCACGTCGCGGCTCATCGACAAGACCAGTCATAAGGGTATCTACATCTTCGGACTGGTGGCAGCACTGAGTGCCTGGCTCGTCATCGTCACCATCGGTGTGAACGGACCGGCGGGCTTGTGGGCTTTCGCTATCCTCTGGGGTATTCAAGGCGGTGCTTCGCCTCAGATCTTCTATGCCCTGTGGGGATCGGAGCTGTTCCCTGCCAAATTCCGCGCCGGTGCACAAGGACTGATGTTCTTCATCGTCCGCGGCTTGTCGGCTTTGTGGGGACTGGTGTTCACCTATATCTACGGCGAGAATGGTGAGGGCTTTACGATTGCCGCCTACTGCATGATTGCCCTACTGCTGATTTCGCTGATTGTAGGTGTGGCTCTCGCTCCGAAGACGCGCGGGAAGTCGCTGGAACAGATTACGAGAGAAAGATATGGGAGTCTTGGTTGATAATTCTCCAGACTCGCTGACGCTCGAAGGAGCGGCAAAGCCGAAAGACAATTGATAATTGACTCAACTTTCGGAAGTTACCGCGACTAAAGCCGCTTGGAAGTTATCGCGGTCTTTGACCGCTTGGAAGTTAAAAAGGAGTTATCGCCCCTTCGGGGCTTGGACGTTAGATTTCCTTGTTTGAAGATACTATCGTCCTTTTAACTTCGCCGCATAGCGGCATAACTTCCTTTTAACTCCAGCCGCGTAGCGGCAAACTCCCGAAACTTAAATAATTGATAATTGATGGCAACATGGATATGGTATCCCGGAGACTTTGAAGTATGGTTAGGTAACCGGTTTAACAACAGGCGGACGGAGAGGGGGGCGATGTTTCCTCCTTTCTGGAAGCAGGACAGTCATTGGGTGACGGTGGAGTTTTCGAAAGCTTTTACGCTGGAGGAGGCGGAGGACATTGCCATTGGTTGTGAGGGACGGTACAACCTGATGTTGGACGGGAAGTTGCAGTTCCTGGCTGGGCGCAATACCTTCACCATTCCTGCCGGAGAGCACAAACTGAACTTGAAGGTGTGGAACCAGACCTCTCCGCCAGCATTGTTTATTGACGGGAAGACCGTGAAGACCGACAGCACGTGGCTGGCAACCTACGAGGACAAGATATGGATTGACGAGAATGGTGTTGCCCACGGGTCGGGCATCTATGTGCCTGCAGCTTCGTGGAACTTCGACAAGATGGAAACACCGCCTTCCAACTACCAACTGGAAAGAAAGGTGCAACGGCCGGTGGGTTGCGATGAAATCGCAACAAACGGGACGGAGGGGGTAACGGGCTGCGACAAATTTGCAACAAACGGGTCGGCAAGGGAGGCAAGAAGCACCGTTGCAACAAACGGGACAGGCAGGCTTTATGACTTTGGGAAAGAGACTTTCGGCTACTTGAGGGTGAAAGGGCTGAAAGGAAGGATACGTATCTATTATGGTGAGAGCCGTGAAGAGGCGCTGGACAAAGAGCACTGCGAAACGCTGGACGTGATGGCGGGTTGCGACAAAGTCGCAACAAACGGAACGAAAAGAAACGGGACAGTAAGGGAGGCACCGAACGGGACAGCAGGGGAGGTGACGAACGACGACGGACAGCTGGGCAGTAAGGCGTTCCGCTATGTATATATAGAAACGGAAGAGGGGAGTCGTTATGACGAGGTGTATATGGAATATGAGTATGCACCTTTTGATGTTGACAAGAGTGGTTCGTTTTGTTGCAGCGATGGACTGTTGAACCAGATATGGGAGGTAGGAGCCTACACCATGGACCTGACGACGCGCGAGTTCTTTATGGACGGCATCAAGCGTGACCGATGGACATGGAGCGGTGATGCCATACAGTCGTATCTGATGAACTACTATCTGCGTTTCGATACGGAGTGTGTGAAGCGTACCATACGTCAGTTGCGCGGTAAAGACCCCGTGACGGCACACGTCAACACGATCATGGACTATACGTTCTATTGGTTTAAGTCGGTGCTGGACTACTATCTCTACACGGGAGACATTGACTTTGTGCGGGAGATATACCCGAAGATGCAGACGCTGATGGACTATGTGCTGGGGCGGACCAACGACGATGGTATGGCAGAGGGACAAGCCGACGACTGGATTTTTGTGGATTGGGTGGATTTCCCGATGCACAAGCGAGGGGTTCTCTGTTTCGAGCAGATACTCTTCTGCAAGGCTTTGGAGACCATGCAACGGTGTGCGGAGGAATTGCGGAGCCATCCGCTGGAGCAAGCCCCGCAGGGTAGTATCACCGATGAGGCTTATGCAGCTGATGCCGAACGCTATCGGGAGTTGGCAGAACAGTTGTGGATCAAGGTGAAAAACCTTTTCTGGGACAAGGAAAAGAAGACTTTTATGCACGCTGTTGAAGACGGGAAGATGAATGAGCAAGTGACGAAGTTCCCGAATATGTTTGCCATGATTTACGGCTTTGCCAGTGAGGAAGAACAACGGCAGATCATGGAGCGGGTGATGTTGAACCCGCAGGTGGACGCTATCACAACGCCCTACATGCGCTTCTATGAGTTGGAGGCACTCTGCAGGATGGGACGGCAGCAAGAGGTGTTGAAGGAAATACGCGATTACTGGGGCGGTATGTTAGCGGAAGGAGCCACCACGTTTTGGGAGAAATACAACCCTGGAGAGAAGGGAACAGAGCATCTGGCGATGTACGGCAGACCATACGGTAAGAGTCTCTGTCATGCGTGGGGAGCCAGTCCGGTGTATCTCTTGGGCAGGTACTATCTGGGTGTCAGTCCGCTGGCACCTGGTTATGCGGAATATGAGGTGCGCCCTGTTTTGGGTGACCTGCAATGGATGGAGGGCGCCGTACCAACACCCTTTGGCTTGATACATGTGAAGATGACCACCGACACCATCACCGTGGAGGCTGATGGCGGCAAGGGCATCTTGATTGCCCCTGACGGACAACGAATAGACATTCAAGGAAAGACAACCTATCATTATTAAAGTGAGATGAAGAAGCATACCTTATTATATTTAGTCTTCGTGGGTTTACTGATGTGTGCCTGCAAGAGTGAGGTTTTTGTTTATTCCTCCTTTCACGAGCCAGCCACCGACGGCCTGCGCTTCCTGACCAGTAAGGACGGCATACACTGGGATTCGATACCCGGCACATGGCTGACGCCGGCAGTGGGAAAGCAGCGTGTGATGCGTGACCCCAGCATACAGTCCACCCCCGACGGCACTTTCCATCTGGTGTGGACTTCCAGTTGGAGAGGAGACCTGGGTTTCGGCTATGCCTCGTCGAAAGACCTGAAGCACTGGACGAAAGAAGAGTTTATTCCCGTGATGACCGATACGACGACCGTCAATGTGTGGGCACCAGAGCTGTTCTGGGATGATACCCGAAAGGAGATGATGGTGATTTGGGCAAGTTGCATTCCGGGGAAATTTGCCCGTGGCATTGAGGACGAGAAGAACAACCACCGTCTGTATTACACGACCACCAGGGATTTCAAGACCTTTGCTCCGGCACAGTTGCTGATAGACCCCGGTTTCAGTAGCATCGATGCTACGTTGGTGAAGCGCGGTGAGCGTGACTATGTGATGGTGTTGAAAGACAACACCCGCCCTGAGCGTGACCTGAAGATTGCTACGGCACGAGATCCGCGTGGCCCGTGGAGTGCTGCCGGTCCTGCTTTTACGGAGAAACTGACCGAAGGACCGGCGACAGTACGGGTGAAAGAAGGGTGGGTGATTTACTACGACCGCTACGGCAACAAAGATTTTGGAGCTGTTTTCACAAAAGACTTCAAATCTTTTGAAGATTGGTCGAAGAAGGTCAGCATTCCTCCCTTGCACAAGCATGGAACTATCTTCAAGGCGAAACGAATCATCGTAGATGATTTAATTCATAATTGATTCAACTTTCGGAAGTTAAAAGGGAGTTAAAAAGGAGTTAAAAAGGAGTTAAATGGACATCAGAACCTCCAAATAAAGAAAAGTATCGTCCCTTTCACTCCAGCAGCGAAGCTGCTAACTCCCCTTCCATTCCTTTCCACTCCAAAGTTGAGCAATAAGCGAAACTTGAATAATTGATAATTGAAACACAATGATTATAACGTATGAATAGACCTTTTTTATGTGTTCTTATTACGCTGATAGTTGCTGTATCTGCAACGGCACAAGTACACTATAGCGGTAGCCAGTTGAGTAATCCCAACCGGCATGACGGAGGCTTGTCGCCTGTAGTTGGTGTGCACAACATTCAGGTGATGCGTGCCAACCGGGAACATCCGGCAGCAGAGAATGGCGGTGGGTGGACGTATAACCACCAGCCGATGATGGCATATTGGAACGGACGGTTCTGGTTGCACTACCTCAGTGACCCGAAAGACGAGCAGGTTCCGCCATCACGCACGCTTCTCTTGTCGAGTGCCGATGGCTATACATGGACGACGCCTGAGATTCTTTTTCCCGAATACGACGTGCCGGAAGGGTTTAAAAAAGCTGGCGTTGAGGGTGAAGCCCACAACTTGAAAGCGGTGATGCACCAGCGACAAGGTTTTTACGTATCGAAAGACAACCACCTCTATGCGTTAGGAGGTTATGGTGTCTGCCTGAACAAGAAAGACCACAACAACGACGGTAACGGCATAGGGCGCGTTATCCGTGAGATTAAGCGTGACGGGTCGTTAGGAAAAATCTATTTCATCTACTATAACCACGATTTCAACGAAAAAAATACCGATTTCCCCTATTATAAGAAAGGTGACAAATACCTGCGTAAAGCTTGTGAAGAAATTCTTTCCAATCCCCGCATGCTGATGGGATGGGTAGAGGAAGCCGACCGCAACGAACCCCTGATACCCTTGCAGAAACCCTATAAAGCCTATTGCGACTATACTCTTCCTGACGGAAGGCTGGTTGCTTTGTGGAAACATGCGCTGACCAGCATCAGCAGTGATGGCGGAAAGACATGGTCGGAGCCTGTTGAGCGTGCACCTGGATTTGTCAACAGCAATGCGAAGATATGGGGACAGCGGTTGAGTGACGGCTCGTATGCCACCATCTATAATCCTTCCGAGTTCCGTTGGCCGTTAGGCATTTCCCTGTCGGAAGACGGACTGGACTATACGACGTTGAACCTCGTTTGCGGTGAGGTGCCGCCGATGCGCTATGGCGGCAACTACAAGAGTTACGGTCCGCAGTATGTGCGCGGCATCTTGGAAGGCAACGGTATGCCAAAAGACAGCGATCTGTGGGTGACCTGGTCGATGAACAAGGAGGATATGTGGGTATCGCACATCCCTGTTCCCGTACGGACAACTGCCCATGCCCATGCTGCCGATGACTTCAGTAAAATAGGACGAATAGCAGAACTCTCACAATGGAACATCTATTCACCGAAGTGGGCACCCGTCAGTCTTGATGGACAATGGCTGGTGCTGGCAGATGAAGACCCGTTTGACTATGCCCGTGTGGAGCGGAAGATACCAGCTACGAGTGAGTTGAAGGTATCCTTCGACCTGCAGGCAGCACAAGACGACCAGGGATTGTTGCAGATAGAGTTCTTGGACGAGGCAGGAACCGCCTGTTCGCGCATAGAACTGACTGCCGAAGGCATCATGCAGGCAAAGGGTGGAGCTCGTTATGGCGGACTGGGCAAGTACGAGGCAGGCAAGGTCTATCATATTGAGGTGGAGTTATCGGTAAGCAAACGTACTGCCACTTTCTTTGTGGACGGTAAAAAAGCCGGTCAGCGTATGTTCTATGCTCCTGTGAAAGCCATCGAGCGCATCATGTTCCGTACAGGCAGTCAGCGTACTTTCCCCGATGTGGATACACCGGCAGACTGGGATGGCATCTTGGACCATGCCGGTGAGCATGCCCCCAAAGCCGTCTTCCGCATCGCTCACGTGAAGACCGTTTCAACAGACGAGAATGTCGGTGCTGCTTTTCTGAAATACGAAGACTTCAAGCATTATGTCGATGACTTCAACACGATGGAGCCCGAAGGCATCGTCCAGGCGATACCCAACGGTAAGGCTTGGGAGTGGATGAAGGAGAATGTGCCGCTGTTTGAATGTTCGCAAAAAAACTTTGAAGAAATCTATTGGTTTCGTTGGTGGACCTTGCGCAAGCATCTGCGCAAGACCGATGACGGCAAGTATGCCATGACGGAGTTTCTCGTCAACCGCAGCTATGCGGACAAATACAATCTCATTGCCTCGGGAGTAGGGCATCATATCCATGAGGCTCGATGGTTGCGCAATCCGAAGTATCTCGATGAGGTGATGGAAACGTGGTATCGCGGTAACGGCGGACAGCCGATGAAGAAGATTTGGAACTACAGTTCGTGGATGCCCGCTTCGTTGTGGGACCGTTATCTCGTGGATGGTCGCAAAGACTGGATTATCGGTATGCTTCCCGACTTGGAACGTGAATACCAGCATTGGGATACCACCCATCGGTGGATAGAGGATGGACAACGAACCCTCTTCTGGCAAGCCGACGTACAGGACGCGATGGAGGAAACCATCAGTGGCGGCAGGAAAAAGCAGTATGCCCGTCCGAGCATCAACAGCTATATGTACGGCAATGCCCGTGCGATAGCCCATATCGCAGCCTTGAAAGGTGATGAAGCCTTGGCACAGACCTACAACCAACATGCCGACACCATCAAGACGTTGGTGGAGCGTCGCCTGTGGAACGGAAAACAGCAGTTTTTCGAGACCCTCCGTAAAGACTCCTCGTCGAATGTGCGTGAGGCTATCGGTTTTCTGCCTTGGTATTTCAACCTGCCCAGTCGTGATGTGCGTTATGAGAATGCCTGGCTCCAGTTGGCAGATGTGGAAGGTTTCAGTGCCCCGTATGGGTTGACAACGGCAGAAAGGCGTCATCCGCAATTTCGTTCGCATGGTGTAGGAAAATGTGAATGGGACGGTGCCGTTTGGCCTTTTGCCACCAGTCAGACGCTCACAGCCCTTGCCAACTACCTTTACGAACGGCGTAGCAACCAGATTTATCCGAAGTTGAACCAAGTTGTCCAGATGGATTCCGTCTTTTTCGATGAAATGGAGAAATATGTGCAGAGTCAGCACATGCGCGGTAAACCCTATATCGGCGAATATCTCGATGAAACCACAGGTTTTTGGTTGAAAGGAGACCAAGAACGCTCACGTTATTATAATCATTCCACTTTTTGCGACCTTGTCATCAGCGGACTCGTCGGTCTGCGCCCGCAAGCAGGTAACAAGTTGCAGGTGTGTCCATTGATTCCTCAGGGGAAATGGGACTGGTTCTGTTTGGATCGTGTACGCTATCACGGTCATGACATCACTATCCTTTGGGACAAGGACGGTTCCCGTTACCATGTGGGCAAGGGATTTTTCATCTTTGTCGATGGAGAAAAGAAAGCCCATCGTGAAATCTTAAACTGGCTGTCATGCGAACTATAAAGAGCCTTTTTCTGTTTTTTGTCCTGTCTGGTATAGCTCTTCCTGTTGAGGCGCAGCAATGGATAGGTGCCATCACAAAGGCAGATGCCCACATCCCGGACGGTCGTTCCTTCTCCGGCGGGAAGTTGAAAGGGCAGGCAAAGCTGTTATGGGAGGGTGTTGACAGTTTGTCGCGGCGCAGTATCGTCGTTGCCAAGACCTTCAAGGCACAAGGCGTTGTGCGGAAAGCAGAGGCGAAGATCTGTGGATTGGGTTTCTATGAGTTTACCATCAATGGAGAGAAGGTAGGCGAGTCTGTGTTTGCCCCTTTGTGGAGCGACTACGACAAGACAGTATGGTATAACACCTACGACGTAACGAAACAGTTGAAGAAAGGGAAGAACAGCCTTGCCGTGCTGTTGGGCAACGGCTTCTATAACGAGCAGGGCGGAAGGTATGCCAAGATGCGCATCTCTTTCGGTCCGCCCACTCTTTGGTTGGATATGACGGTGACGTATCAAAACGGTACTACCGAACATATTGTCAGTGACGGCTCGTGGGCGTATAGGTCCAGTCCGATTACCTTCAACAGCATCTATGGTGGCGAGGACTACGATGCACGGCTAGAAGGAACAGGCAACTGGCAACCGGTAGTGGTGCAAGAAGGACCGAAAGGAGTACTTCGCGAACAGATTGCCGAGCCCGTGAAAATCATGGAGCGGTTCGGGGTTGTTCGTTTAGTATGTTGCGATACAATCGCAACAAACGGGACACAAAAGCAAGATGGGGACGCAATCGCAACCAACTGGACGAAGAAGGTAGGAAGGAAAGCGCCTTTTGTAGTTTTCGACATGGGGCAGAACCTGGCAGGTTTTCCAGAGATTACCGTCAATGGGAAGGCTGGACAGACGGTGAAGCTCATGGTTGGCGAGACGTTGACAGCCGACGGGCATGTGAACCAACGACAGACAGGTCGTCCACATTATTATGTCTATACGTTGAAGGGAGAGGGTGTGGAAACATGGCATCCACATTTCTCCTATTACGGTTTTCGTTATATTGAGGTAGAAGGTGCCGATTGTTCTGTCTTGGGTGGAAAGCAGACAGACCAGCAGTTGCCACAGTTGCTGGATTTGAAATCTTGTTTTGTATATAACAGTGCCCGTAAAATAGGAGAATTTGAATGTTCCAATCCGCTTTTCAATGAGACCTACCGCATCATCGACCGTGCCATCCGCAGCAATTGGCAGGGCGTATGGACCGATTGTCCGCACCGTGAGAAGTTGGGGTGGCTGGAACAAGACTGGCTGAACGGGGAGGGTCTCATCTACAACTACGACTGCCGTAGGATGATAGAACAGACCATGCAGGTCGTTGCCGATGCCCAGCATGCCGACGGCAGTATGCCAGAGATAGCGCCCGAATATACCGTTTTCGAAGGTTCGTGGGCGAAACCATTTTTGGAGTCGCCGGAGTGGGGCGGTGCCTTGGTGGCACTTCCCATGCTCTACAGGAGCTATTACGGTGACGACAAGCTGATACAGCGCTACTACGACCACATGAAACGGTATGTCGATTACCTTCATACGCAGGACTCCTGCTATATCCTGAACCAAGGACTCGGCGACTGGTATGACTACGGTGAAGGGAAGGCTGGCTTTTCCAAGAATACACCCGTGACTTTGGTGGCAACAGCCCACTATGCCCTGTGGACCTACTACACGGCTTTTGCCGCAGAACAGTTGGGCAAGGCTGGGGATGTGGAAACGTTGAAAGCCCGCACCAGGAAGATTATTGATGCCTTCAACAAGGAGTTCTATCATCCCGACACCCATCAATATGGTACAGGCAGTCAGGCTTCCAATGCCATTCCCCTTTCCTTAGGTTTCGTTCCGAAGGAATTGAAAGACTCCGTTTTGGCTCAGCTGGTGGCAGATATCCATGCCCATGGCGACCGTTTGACGACAGGCGATGTCGGTACGCGCTACCTGTTCGATGCTCTATGGAAAAACCATCAAGGCGAACTCTTTTATAAAATACTGAACCACTACGATGTGCCCGGCTACGGCTATCAGATTAAGAAAGGAGCCACGACGCTTACCGAACAATGGAATCCAGAACATGGTGCTTCGCAAAACCACTTCATGATGGCACATGTCAACAACCATCTGATACCCCACATCGTAGGCATTGACATCATCAAAGGTAAGGTTGCCGTGATTCGTCCGCATGTATTGGGCGACATGACCTGGGCACGCGGAGCTACCGAGGTGAACGGTAGGCGTGTAGCCGTCAGTTGGAAGGTGGAAGACGGCAAGTTCATCATCGACATCGACGTTCCTAACCCCGTTCTTCTTAGGTTGCCTTCAGGTAAACGTATCGAGGTGACCACGCCCGGACACCATCAGTATGTGGAAGTTTGGAAGAGATGAGAGTCTAGAGATGAGAGTTTAGAGACTAGAGTTCTTTCAGTCGCTTCGCTTTGTGTAATCGGCTCTGCCGCTTCGCTAGTCGAAGAAAGCGAGCAAGCTCGAACGAGAGACGAGAGTCTAGAGATGAGAGTCGAGAGACTAGAGTTTAGAGATGAGAGTTAAATGAAATAAACGATAGAAAGATGAAAAAACTGATAGTAATCCTGTTGATGGGAGTTGTTTCAGCCGTCAGCTCTGCGCAGAACAACTATGCTGGTCAATACACCCGTTCCGTGTCCGACCTGATGCACGATGTGGAGCAACGTTTTGGTGTGCGTTTCAAGTATAATGTAGATACGGCAGGGGTGAAATTGCCGTATGCCGACTGGCGCATTCGTCCCTACTCGTTGGAGGAAACTCTGACGAACATTTGCAAATACTTCGATTGGAACTGGTGGAAGCAGAGCGGCAACTTATATAAAATAAAACCCTATGAATATCCGCGTCGCCATACGGAAGAGGGTGAGAAGATGCTCCAGTATCTCAGTTCGCTCTATGCCGACCGCAGAGCGTGGGAACAGCGCAGGGACAGCCTGCGGCGTGAAGTCCGCCAGCTATTAGAGATAGACTGCTACCTCGACTCCCTTGTCCACGGCAAGCCCGTCTTGTCGAAAGTACGAAAATACGATGGTTACACCGTACAGAACATCTGTATAGAGACGCTTCCAGGTGAACACGTCTTCGGTTCTATCTATACGCCAGCAACAAAAGGCAAGCACCCACTCATTATCTGTCCCGACGGTCATTGGGTGACGCGCAGCCGTGCCAACGAGCAGAAGCGATTGGCAACACTGGCACGCATGGGAGCTATCTGTGTCGATTTTGACCTTTATGCCTACGGACAGAGTGAGGCTGAGATACGTGCCAAAGCACAAAAGGCAAACCCATCCGCCCCATTCAGTGGTGAAAGTCTTCATCGTACCGACCGTGCTCATGTCATGCAGGTGCTGAACGCACTCGTCCTTCTCGACTATATGTGGGACAACCGTAAGGACGTGGATAAGACACGCGTAGGAGTCAATGGCGGCAGTGGCGGAGGTTCGCACACCATCCTGCTGACAGCCATCGACAACCGGTTTACGGCAGCCGCACCCACCGTCAACCTTGCCTCGCACTTCGATGGAGGTTGCCCCTGCGAGAGTGGAAAACCCATTCAACGTGCTGCCGGAGGAACTTGTAACCCTGAGCTGTTGGCTATGTTTGCGCCTCATCCCGTGCAGGTGGTCAGTGACGGCGGCGACTGGACAGCCAGTGTGCCCACATTGGAATATCCCTATCTACAGCGCATCTGGAATTTCTATGATGCCCAAGACAAGGTGGAGAATGTGCATCTGCCGAAGGAACGTCACGACTACGGACCCAACAAACGCATGGCGAACTACGACTTCTTCATCCGCGTCTTCCACCTCGACCGCTCTCAACTTGATGAGTCGAAGGTGACGATAGAACCGCGTGAAGTGTTGGAGAGCATAGGTCTTTAGTTAAAGAAGATATAAAGTCCTATCATGACGAGGGCAAGAGCCGTCCACAGAGCCGTGACGAGTTTGCCACCGCCATCGCTTGTATTCTTAGCATAGGAGATGGTTGCCCGCCCAGCATCGCGTTCGCAGAGACTCACTACCGCCATGCCGGCTGCAAGAATGACAAAGAGATAGAAAGAGAGCAGCATGAAGTGAGGCCACTGGAATGTGAGCCATGATGGAGGCCATAGATACAGTACACCTACGAGGAGACAGAATGCAGTGCCGACGGTCAGCGCCAGGTTGGCAGCTCGTGTCGTCGTCCGTTTCCAGAATACACCCAACAAAAAGACGGCAGCCATCGGTGGTGCGATGAATCCCAATACACTTTGGAACACATTGAAGAGGTTCAGACCTTTGATGCTGTCGATGGCTACAGTGAGGATGATGGCAAGGCACGCACCAACCGCCGTGACAACACGCCCCACATAATTGATTTGTCGCTGCGATGCCTCAGGATTAAACTTCTTGACATAGATGTCCATGGTGAAGACTGTGCTCAAGGCGTTGAGGGCAGAGCCGATAGTTGATACAAGGCAGGCGGTCAGTACGGCGAAGACCAGTCCGACCATACCTACCGGAAACAGGTTCTCTACCATGGTCAGGTAGGCTTCGTCGGGATTCTTCAAGTTGGGGAAGAGGGCGAAGCAGATGACACCAGGCAGGATGTAGAGAACTACATCGAGAATCTTCAGCCATCCGGTGAAGTTGGTGCCGAGTTGTCCTTCGCGCAGGGTGCGGGCAGCAAGAACAGGTTGTACCATGCTTTGGTCGGTGCACCAGAACCAAACGCCCATGACTGGATATCCCAGGAGGATAGGTAGCCACGGGAAAGCTTCATCGCTGTTGGGCTTGAACATGACCCAATAGTCTGAAGGAACTTTACTTGCCAGTTCACTAATACCTCCAACACGGTGAAGTCCTACGATAACGAGAACAGCAGAGACCACGATAAGCAGAATCATCTGATAGACATTGGTATAGGCTACGGCTTTCAGTCCGCCCATCATCGTAAAGAAGGCAGAGATGAGAAGCAGAATGAGTGCAGACATCCACATCGGGATATCGAAGACCTGACGGATAAGGATGCCTCCGGCAAAGAGCGTCAGTGCCAGCCATGAGATGATGATGGTGACAATGGTGTACCAGGCAAGGATGTTGCGTGTGGATTGTCCAAAACGCAAGCCCATGAACTCCGGCAGTGTATGCACTTTCGCCCCCAGGTAGCGTGGTGCGAAGACAAAGGCTAGCAAGGCAATGAAGACAAAGGCGTACCAAGCGTAGTTGCCCGACACGATGCCTGTCGTGAAACCTGCTGAAGCTGATGCTATCAGCATAGAAGGTCCGACATTTGTTCCCCACATGGAGAAACCGATGTGATGCCATCGCAATGAGTGTTCAGCAAGGAAAAGACTGCCTTCCTTCTTGCGTTTTGAACTTGCCCATACACCGATGGCGATGAGGATGATAAAATAGACTGCTAAGATTGCCCAGTCGAGCCCTTGCATATAGTGAGTATTCATGGTGGTTGTTGTTTTTTAGTTTTGTCGGAATGCCGTGATGTCGGAATGGTTCAATCCTCGGAATTCAAGGCTGACGTCGAGGATGATGCTCTTGGAAAGGTCTATGTCGTCAGTACTCTCCACTTCTTCTGGATAAAGGCGGATGTGCTCGCCTTGACGGACGAAGACTGGCATGCGTTCAAGGGGAACTTCTACA
Organism: Prevotella sp.; assembly: GCA_017442825.1. GTDB lineage: Bacteria > Bacteroidota > Bacteroidia > Bacteroidales > Bacteroidaceae > Prevotella. The sequence continues at coordinate 66,547 of JAFRYZ010000009.1, forward strand.
TCGTAATACCATTTCCCGCCATCGAATCGCTCGCCTGTGAAGAAATCTATCCACATGCCTTTCGGAAGGTAGATGTCGCGTCGGTTGTTGCTGTTCATGACGGGACATACCAAGAACGAGTCGCCAAAGTAGTATTCGTCATCAATATGCCAGCATGTACGGTCGTTGGGATGGTGCATGAGTAGGGCGCGCACCATCGGCCAACCCGTGTGTGTTGATTTTTCTGCCTGTTCCATGATGTAAGGCAGTAGATGGTAACGCAGTTTCCACCATTTCTTCACAATGGGGGCTATGGCTGGATAATGCCATGGCTCGCGTTTGCAGGTACCGTGGTAACGTATATGGGAAGAGAAGACGCCGAACTGAGTCCAACGTACATATACCTGTTCATCGAGCGGAGAGTTCATGAAGTCTGGTGTGGAGTGAAATCCTGGCACATCGTGACTCCAGAATGCAAAGCCAGAGAGTCCGAGATGCAGTCCGCCTTTCAAAGAACCCGCCATGCCGTCCCATGAGCTTTGAGAGTCGCCGCCCCAATGCAACGGATAGCGTTGGCAGCCAGCCCACGCTGCACGTGCCCATACAATACCGTCGCCAGTAGTATCTTTGGTCACCTCGAAAGCGGCTTTCTGATAGAGTAGGGCGTAGATGTTGTTCAGTTGTTCGGGTGTCATAGCATGATAGACATGGTCCATATGGATGTTTTCTCCAAAGTCAGTCTTAATACATTTTACCCCCATCTCCAATAGTGGCTTCAGTAGTTTCTCCTTATACCATTTTGCCGCTTGCGGGTAAGTGAAGTCGATAGTGCCGGCATAGTCGAGCGTTGAGAAGTTGCTTGCACCGCCTGTTGAACTGTCTTTTTCTATTGCCGGCTGACTGATGAATTTGTTTTGCTTAGCTTCGTCGATTTGTTCGGCACCAGCAGCCACATAGGGCAGTTGCCATAAGCTGACCTTAAATCCTTTTTTCAATAAGTCTTGGATGAATTCTTTGGGATGAGGGAATCGTTCGGGGTTGAACTGCCACTCGCAAAGCCAGTCCGTGCGGAACCATCCTGTGTCTAGATGGATGACATCACAGGGATAGTGTTCCCTACGGAGACGGTCGCAGATGTCGTTCACCTCCTCGGCAGAGAAATAGGTCATGCGACTCATCCAGATGCCGAAACTCCAAAGGGGAAGCATGGGCGGGAATCCCGTCAGCATGCGATAGGTGCGGAGGATGCGTTCGGGCGTCTTTCCACCGATGAGGAATACGTCGAGGGTGGCACGGTCGCAGAGAAATTGTACGGATCGTGTGGAATGGTCAGCCAATGACAGTTTGCAGTAGTCATAAGTATGGTAGAATGCCCCATACATACGGCTGGAGAGATAGAACGGGATGTTTTTATAGCAACGCCGATTGTTTACTCCTTGACCGTCTTGATTTTTCAGTTGGAAAGTTTGCCCACTCAGGTCCATCTTGCGGAAACGTTCTCCCGTGCCTACGAAGCACTCGTCAGGGGTGCAACGGAAAGAGATGGTAGCGCGCTCGTTGCTTGCTGTCTTATTCTCTGCGGCTGCCTTGCAGCTGACATAGCCGATGGGGAGCGCATCATAACGTGGCGGTGAGAAATGGTCGTCGCTGAGTGCAACAGGTTTATGGCTATCTCCATCGGGATAGAGGGTGATAAAGGGTGCCGGTTGAGGTGTCGGCAGCAAATCACTCCAATGATCCATTGGGTAGGGACGATTGTCGATGACAGCACGAATGCGTCCTTCACTGTCGATAATGGTGAACAGTTGTGCTTCCTCCTCCTTGATATCTAATGGCTCATGCCGGACATCGTCGTGCTTGTCGAGCATCATCGAGGTCTCTTGTATCTCATCTCCATTCATACTGATGAACAGTCGGATGATGTCAGGCTGATAAGCACGGATAATGAGCGTATATGTCTGTTGGGGTACCAGGTTGTCTGGTGCCATATCTTCTTGTCGTAGCTGTTGTTGGAAAGGTAGCGTCACCAAAATGTCACCGTCTTGTTGGCTGACCTTTGTCGGTGCGTATGCTTTCCAAAGCGTTTCTTCCTTCTGCCATGAAAGGTCGTCATCGTTCTTTGAACGCTCGAAAGGCGAGAAGTCCATGAAATCGAAAAGATGATAATTCGTTTGCTTCATATTATTATTGTTTATAAGCGGGGGAGGGATAGACTGAATGGGAATGGGTTATGGAATGAGCTTTTCTACTTCCGGTCCGTTATTTTCCCATATGACAGCTTCTCCAGGATGGTTGTCGCCAAATTTCTGTTCCGGACACCAGTTATTGCGGATCGTATATCCGTTGGTCTCAGCATCGAGATAGATGTAGAAGCCACGGTCGTTGGTGGCGTATGGTGCTATACCGAGACTGTCTATGACATTATTCTCAATAACGGAGTTGGGTTGGTTGGAGAGGGTGTAAATACCTCCGGCATCATACAGCTGCCGTGCAAAGTCTGTTACCTTATTGCCAGCGATGATGTTGTGGTGCATCCCCGTATTTTTGGGAGTCCATCCCCATCCTACACAGATGCCGGAATAGTTGACGTGGTTGATTATGTTGTCCGTGATGCTCGTGTTGCAGACATAGCCGGCTCCAATGGCGACAGCTCCCCAGTCTTCAAAGGAAGCATCAATCACGGTGTTTTGGTGGATGAGCAGTCGCTGACATTGTCGGGCGAGGTCGGTGTAAGGGCAATGTACCTCACGAGGACTCTCGGCAAAAGAACCAGCAAGGATGGCTGTTCCTCCAATATGTTCAAACTGATTATAGATGATGGAGCAGTCGCTGATGCCTGTAACGTAGTCGAGAGCTGTGCTTGCCAGGTTGCGGAACCGACAACCAGAGAAATCGACATGTCGAGCATTCGTTACGCTGACGGCAGCTACAGGACGTTCTATCCATGCCTGATTCTCCAAGGTGGCAGCCCAAGGAAGTCCCTCTTGTGCCAGTTTGTAGGCATCGATGATGGGGAATCCGCCTTGCAGCGTGACGTGACCTTTGTGTAACGGACGATTCCAACATGTGTTCTCGAAGACAACATCCTCAAAATGGATATATTCCACCGGTTGTTGTTCCGTGCCTTGGATGATGACCAGTTGTTCAATACCGTCACGTTGTTCTGTTTTACGGATGAGAAACGAAGAACTTCCTTTTTCACCGTTGATAATAGGCTGAGGCCACGGGTGTTCAAACTCCAGACGACTCTCTGGTTCCAGGAAAGAGACCATGGCGAGTTTTCCTTTCACCTGAATATCCTTGATACGCAGGATGGCGATAGCCCATCGTTGGTGGACAACCATCTCTAATGGTTCTGCTGGCGTCATAAGTTTGTTGCCCTTGGTACTGAGAAGGAACTCTTTCAGTGCAGAAACAGCTTTCTTGGGAATAGTAATGGTGCGATTTTCTTTGTCGAAGTCCGTCATGCGTTCCATACCCGTTGCAGGATAAAGTTGCTGATGGTGTTGCATGGGGTCACCGCAAAGCACCGCCATTTCGCCCTCCTTGCTGCGGATGATGGTAGGAGCATCCTCCGTTCCGCTGTCTTCTGGACGAATGAACAGGGGTTCGTCCATTTTGTAGCTTCCTGCAAGCAGGATGATATTGATGCCGTTCGTCACCCTGTTGTCGCCCAGTCGTCGCCATTCACGAGCCTGTCGGAGTGCCTGATGGATGGTTTTAAGGGGGGTCGTCTGCGTGCCATCGCCTCGGTCGTTGCCGTTGGGAGAGACATAGATATCGCCTGCTGACAGGCTTGTCAAAAGGGTCAACAATAGAGTTGAAAGGATGGTTAGTCTTTTCATCTTTTTTCATAAATGACGTTTCCTGTTACTGTTTGTCCTCATTTGGCGACAAAACGCGCGTTTGTCCGTCATATTTTATATCAAGCAAAGCTTTTTATGGGACAGGAGATGATGAAGAGAACGATAATAGGAATGGTGGCGATGCTGTCTGTCGTCATGGCGGGTGCCCAGCAACACCTGTTGTGGTATGCTGAACCGGCACGGGTGTGGACGGATGCCCTGCCTTTGGGTAACGGCAGGTTGGGAGCTATGGTCTATGGCATTCCTGCGGCTGAACGCATACAACTGAATGAAGAAACGATATGGGCAGGACAACCCAATGCCAATCATAATCCTGAAGCCAAGATATGGTTGCCGATAATACAGCAGATGGTTTGGGACGAAAGGTATGCGGAGGCGCAGGAGGCAGCGACAGCCCATGTCATGTCTGCCAAAAACTGGGGCATGCCCTACCAGACTTTCGGTAGTGTGCATATCGCTCAGGCGGGTGTGGGCGACTATACCGACTATCGGCGCGAACTGTCGTTGGACTCTGCTGTCTGCGTGACGACATTCAAGGCGGATGGGGTGAATTATCGGCGTGAGGTCATCACCTCTTTTGTGGATCAGGTGGTGACGGTTCGCATGACTGCTGACCGTCGTGGCGCCATCTCGTTCCAAACGCACTTTGCCACTCCGCATGAAGATGTCATCATCCGTTCGGAGGGAGACGAAGCCACTTTGCTGGGCGTCAGCTCCAAGCATGAAGGGTTGAAGGGTAAGGTGCGCTTCATGGGACGCATGGCTGTGCGCCAGCAAGGGGGCAGACAGGTGTCGAAGGATGGTGTGCTGAGTGTGTCGGGGGCTGACGAGGCAACGCTCTATATCTCGATAGCAACGAATTTCAAGAACTACAAAGATATTTCGGGTGACGAGGCAGCGTTGTCGGAGCAGTATCTCCACAGGGCTATGGCAAACGATTACCGGCAGAGCCGCGCGAAGCATGTTGCCCGTTTCCAGTCGTTGATGAACCGCGTGAGTATGAACCTGGGTGAAGACAGGTATGGCGATGAGCCTACAGACGAACGCCTGATACGCTTCAGTGAGCGTGATGACAATCATTTGGTGGCTACCTATTTTCAGTTTGGGCGTTACCTGTTGATTTGTTCGTCGCAGCCAGGTGGTCAGGCTGCCAACCTGCAAGGCATCTGGAACGACAAGCTTTTCCCGTCATGGGACTCGAAATACACGACGAATATTAACATGGAGATGAACTACTGGCCGGCTGAGGTAACTAATCTTAGTGAACTGAATGAGCCGTTGTTCAGGTTAATTGACGAGGTGGAACAGACGGGTAGCGTTACGGCTCGTGAACAGTATGGCAAGAACGGATGGGTGTTGCACCACAATACCGACATCTGGCGTGTCACGGGGGGTATCGACCGATCGCCGAGTGGGATGTGGATGACGGGTGGTGCGTGGGTGTGCCAGCATTTGTGGCAGCATTATCTCTATACCGGTGACAAGGAGTTCCTACGGAAAGTTTATCCGACGATGAAAGGGGCAGCACAATTCCTCGACGAAATGTTGGTGAAAGAACCCAAGACGGGGTATATGGTTATAGCCCCAGCGGTATCGCCAGAGAATGTCCATCCTACGCCTGACGGAAAGAAGAATGCCCTGACGGCAGGGACAACGATGGACAACCAGTTGCTGAACGACCTTTTTTCGGAAGTGGCGCAGGCTGCCGGCATACTGGGTGTGGATGCCGACCTTGCCAAGCACTATACGGAGCGTATGAAACAGCTGCCGCCCATGCAGATTGGACGATGGGGACAGTTGCAGGAATGGTTGTATGACTGGGACGACCCTGACGACGTGCACCGCCATGTGAGTCATTTGTACGGGCTTTACCCCAGTAGTCTGATTACCAAAGATAAGACGCCGAAGTTGTATGAGGCGGCTAAGACTTCGTTGATTCATCGGGGTGATCCCTCTACGGGGTGGTCGATGGGGTGGAAGGTTTGTCTATGGGCGCGCCTGCATGACGGAAACCATGCCTATCGCCTCATTCGCGACCAGCTGACGCTGACCGACGACCGTTTCCTTGCCTACGGGACCACCAAAAAGCGGGGCGGCACCTACCGTAATTTTTTCGATGCCCATCCTCCGTTCCAGATTGACGGCAATTTTGGTTGTACGGCAGGTATTGCCGAAATGTTGGTACAGAGTCATGAAGGATATATAGAGCTGTTGCCTGCCCTTCCCGACGTGTGGAAAGACGGTGAGGTGAAAGGCTTGCGGGTGCGTGGAGGCTTTGAGATTGCCGATATGGCATGGAAAGACGGCAGGGTGGTGCGCCTGACGGTGAAGTCTGATGCGGGTAACGTCATGTCGCTGCGTTACAACGGAAAGAAAAGAGAATTGAAAACCAAAGCAAACAAAACATATCGGATATTATGAAAAAACTATCTTTGATCTTTTTGCTGGCCGTCGCTGCCTGCCAGTTGTCGATGGCACAGAAACCTTGGGACAACGGAAGGTTGAAAGTATCGGACAACCAACGTTATCTGCAGTTTGAAAACGGAAAACCGTTCTTCTGGTTGGGTGAGACGGGCTGGCTGTTACCCGAACGCTTGGACCGTGCAGAAGCACAATACTACTTGCAGAAGTGCAGGGCTGCTGGTTACAACATGGTACAGGTACAGGTCATGGATGGCGTTCCTGCCTATAACATCTACGGACATCCTTCGCTGGTCGATGGCTGGAATTTTGAGAAGATCAACCAGAAAGGAGTCTATGGTTATTGGGACCACATGGACTATATCATCTCGCTGGCAGAGCAGAACGGCATCTATGTAGGCATGGTGGCGATTTGGGGTGGACTGGTGAAGGACGGCCTCATCGACGTGAAGGGTGCCAAAGCATACGGCAGGTTTCTTGCTGAGCGTTACAAGAATCGTCCTAACATCATCTGGATGATGGGTGGCGACATTCAGGGTGACATCCGGCCAGAGGTGTGGGAGGCGCTGGCAACCACCATTAAGTCTATTGACAAGAACCACCTGATGACCTTCCATCCGCGTGGACGCTACACGTCGGCAAAGTGGTGGAGCAAGGCTTCGTGGATGGATTTCCACATGTTCCAAAGTGGGCACCGCAAGTATGGTCAGCGTATGGGCAACAAGGATTATCCCATACCCGATGATACGGAAGAAGACAACTGGATGTATGTTGATTCCACATGGGCTTACAAACCGATGAAACCCGTGTTGGATGACGAACCCAGCTATGAAGACATTCCCAAAGGACTGCATGACGCGAACGAGGCTCGCTGGCAGGACTATGATGTTCGTCGCTATGCCTATTGGTCGGTGTTCGCAGGTTCCTGCGGTCATAGCTACGGACATAATGCCATTATGCAGATGTTGAAGCCTGGCTATCCTACTTCCTATGGCTCAGACGGTGCAGAGAAATCATGGTACCAGGCGTTGAACGATCCAGGTTTCAACCAGATGAAGCACTTGAAAAACCTCATGCTGTCGTTTCCATACTTTGAGCGCGTGCCCGACCAAAGTGTTATTGCCGGCAAGAATGGTGTGAAATATAACCGTTTGTTGGCAACACGAGGCAATGATTATATCTTAGTGTATAACTATAACTCCGTACCCATGAAGATAGACTTGACGAAAGTGTCGGGTGACAAGAAAAACGTATGGTGGTTTGATGCTGCCACGGGCAGGTTGTCGTATATCGGTGAATTCGACAACAAACCCACCACCTTCAGTCAGCAGAATCCGCATCATGGTATTCCCAACGATGGGGTGCTGATAGCCGTGGATGCGTCGAAGGACTATCTGACCAAGGAACAGACGGAGATTTCCGACCATACGTTGGCTGGTAAGGCGCGTAACTTGAACGAATAATGATGCACTGGAGTTTCAAACAACTGTTGATAGTGTGCTTGCTGTTACCCATGACCATCATGGCGAAGGTGAGTACTTACGACTGGCGTGTGGAGAATCTGCATGCCCCGTTAGGGCTGGACACACAGGTTCCTCGCTTTTCGTGGAAGATAGAGAGTGACAAACGCAATGTTGTTCAAAAGAGTTATCAGATTCTGGTGGCATCGTCCATGGAGAAGTTGCAGCGGAATGACGGTGATTTATGGAATAGTGGCGAGGTGGTCAGCAACAATCAGTTGTGGATTAGTTACCAAGGTGCTCGGTTGAAAAGCAACCAGCGTGCTTTCTGGAAGGTGCGCATCACAACCAATCGTGGCAAAAGCGAATGGAGTGAGCCGCAGGAGTTCGGAATCGGACTGCTGACGGAGCCGCAGTGGCGAGGACAATGGATTGGTCTCGACGGCTTGCAGCAAGGCGAACAGGCGGGGTTGCATACGCGTTTGGCTGCCCGATACCTTCGGCGGGAGTTCAAGGCTGATGCGCAGATTCGTCGTGCAACGGCATACATAGCCGGATTGGGGTTGTATGAATGTTATGTCAATGGTGAACGCCTGGGAGGCAAGCAGATGCTGTCGCCTGTTCCTTCTGATTATCGGAAAACCGTTTACTACAACACGTTCGACGTCACCCGTCTGTTGAAAGAAGGACAGAATGCCATCGGTATCACGCTCGCTAGTGGTCGTTTCTTCCCCATGCGTCAGGAGAAAGCTTATAAATCACCTGTTTTCGGCTATCCAAAGTGCAGAATCAACATCATAGTGGAATATGCTGACGGCAGGCAGGAAACGTGGGCAACGGACAGCAAATGGAAGTTGACGACCGATGGTCCGATACGTTCGAGTAATGAATACGACGGTGAAGAGTATGATGCACGCAAGGAACTTCAAGGATGGAACTGCGTAGGCTTCGACGACTCCTCTTGGCAGAACGTGCAACGTGTGGCTTTCCCTGATGGGGTGCTGCGTGGTCAGATGACCGAAGGCATGGTTGAAGAACAGCGCGTAAAACCCGTAAGTGGTCATCGGACACCAGACGGACGCTATATCGTTGATTTCGGACAAAATACAGCAGGCTTCGTGGCGATGAAGGTACGTGGAGCTGCTGGTGACACGATTCGTATTCGTTATGCTGAGAAACTCGTTTCGCCTGACACGCTTTATACTGCCAATCTGCGCAACGCTTTTTCCCGTGACATCTATGTCTGCAATGGAAAGGAAGCCCACAAAGAGTGGCATGGTCGTTTTGCCTATCATGGTTTCCGCTTTATAGAAGTTACGGGATTGAAAAATGCTACAAAGGATGATTTTGAAGCCCTTGTCGTCAGTGACAAGATGAAAACCATAGGACATTTCGAATGTGCCGACACCATGTTGAACCGCATCGTGAAAAATGCATGGTGGGGTATCAAGTCCAACTACAAGGGAATGCCAGTTGATTGTCCCCAGCGCAACGAGCGGCAACCGTGGCTTGGCGATCGCACGGTGGGTTCTTTGGGTGAGTCGTTCCTTTTCAACAACGAACGATTATATACGAAGTGGATGCGTGACATCTGTGAATCGCAGCGTGATGGCGTCTTCTGCGATGTGGCTCCTGCTTTCTGGAACTACTATAATGATGATGTCACCTGGCCTGCCGCCTTGCCTTTCGGTTGCGAGATGTTGTATCGCCAGTTTGGCAACCGACAGCCCATTATAGACAGCTATCCCTATTTGAAACGATGGTTTGCCCATGTAGTTGACGAATATCGCAACGCGGAAGGCATTGTCACCAAAGACAAATACGGTGATTGGTGTGTGCCGCCGGAGAAACTGGAACTGATTCATAGTCAGGATCCTGCACGTCAGACCGACGGTTCGCTGATTTCCACCGCCTACATGATTCGTATCGCCCAGTTGATGCAGCAGTTTGCAGCTATGCAGAATCTGGAGGCGGAAGCTTTGGAATATAGCCGTCAGGCATTGTTCATGAAGGAAGCGTTCAACAAGCACTTCCTGACTGTAAAGCGAGGAACATCTGTAAGGCCCGGTCATGTGCTCTATCCCGACAGCGTCTTCTACGGCAACAACACCGCAACAGCCAATTTGCTGCCGTTGGCTTTCGGTATTGTTCCCGACGACTGTAAAGAGGAAGTGGTGAAAAACCTGGTCACTAACATCATGACAACAGGCAACGGACATGTCACCTGTGGTGTCATCGGAATCTCGTGGTTGTTGCGCGGTCTATCGGATAACGGTTTTTCCGACGTTGCCTACCTGTTGGCCACGAATAAAAGTTATCCTTCTTGGGGCTATATGGCTGAAAACGGGGCAACGACGATATGGGAGTTGTGGAATGGTGACAAGGCTAATCCGGCGATGAACAGCGGCAATCACGTCATGTTGTTGGGCGACTTGCTGACGTGGTGCTACCAGTATCTTGCCGGTATCAGACAGGATTGTCCATTAAACCATGTTTCCAGTTCAGAAAACTGTACCGATAATATAGCCTATCAAACACTCGTTTTGAAACCCGCTTTTGATATTCCAGACTGCGAATGGGTGAATGCCGATTATGAAACTCCTTACGGAAAGGTGGTGAGCAGATGGAAGAAAACGCTTCAACAGATGGAATGGGATGTAGAGATACCAGCCAATACGAAGGCTGTGGTATGTTTGTCCGACGGTACGAAACAGGAGATTGGTTCTGGTGCCTACCATTTCAAGTGCGATATACCGACTACTCATCCTGCCATTGTGAAGGATGAGTTTCTCTATGAGCGTGTATCCTTCCCCCAATGTCATGCCGGCACTATTGTAGAACTGAAGAATGGAGACTTGGTTGCCTCCTATTTCGGTGGCAAACATGAGCGTAACCCCGACGTCTGTATCTGGGTGAGCATCAAGAAGAAAGGTTCTAAGGAGTGGAGTCTGCCCATCCTTGCCGGCGACGGTGTATTTGAACTTGGTACTGCCGATGCCCGTTTGGCAGGTATAACGGAGGAGAGTACGGTGGCAGAGGCGGGTCCTATCAAGTCGTTCGACACGAACTTTCCTATTAGTCGGTTGCGTCGTAAGGCATGTTGGAACCCCGTTCTTACAGTGATGCCCGATGGCGAGCTGTGGCTTTTCTATAAGATAGGACTGAAAGTGGCAGACTGGACGGGGTGGCTGGTGAAGTCGAAAGATGGCGGACGAACGTGGAGTCAGCGTGAACCATTGCCCGAAGGGTTTATCGGACCTGTGAAGAACAAACCGGAAATCATTGACAACAGACTCCTTTGTGGATCGAGTACAGAAGGAAATGGTTGGAAATTCCACATGGAAATCTATGATTTGACCACGAAACAATGGAAGTATGTCGGTCCGGTTGCTGCTGTTCCAGCCATGCGGACAGAAGACATGAAAGCAGGAACGGCAACTAGGGTAGAGGATATAGAAGCTCCTGATGCCGGTGGAGTGGCTGATGCCAGCGGCAAACATCCTATTGACTGCATTCAACCGAGTATTCTGAAACTGAAAGACGGACGACTGCAGGTGCTCATGCGTACCCGTAACGGTAAGTTGGCAACCTCCTTCAGCAGTGACAATGGCGACTCTTGGACACCTGTAACACTCACCGACGTGCCCAACAACCAAAGTGGTACGGATGCTGTTACGCTCCGTGACGGCAGACATGCGTTGATTTACAACGACTTCGAGACGCTGCCTGGCACGAAGAAAGGACCACGCACGCCCGTCAGTATAGCTCTTTCCAACGATGGAAGCCATTGGCATCATGTGCTGACTCTGGAAGATTCACCCATCAGCCAGTATAGTTATCCTGCCATCATTGAAGGAAAAGACGGCACATTGCATTGTCTCTACACCTGGAGACGACAGCGGATGGCATATAAGCAGATAGACCTTAGTCGCTTACAACCTTAGATATGAGAAAGAATAGATAAAGCAATGAAGAAGAACCAACGATACATTGCCCTGTTTGTAGGGCTGTTCCTGACCGTAGCAACGACGACGGCACAGCGTGTAAGAATCGTAACACAGAAACAAACATCTGCTCGTGAGCAGTATGCTGCAGACTATTTGCGGCAGAAACTCACAGAGTTAGGTTATGAGGTTACGCCGAAAAGAGGCAAATACAAGATTACCTTGTCCATCGCCCGTGATACGACCGGACTGTCAAAGGAGGGCTTCCGTCTCATCGGAAAGAAAAAATCCGTCGTCATTGAGGGCAGAGATGGCGCTGGAGTCATATACGGTGCGGTGGAATTGGCTGACCGTGCCAAGAATAGTGGTAAACTGACGGGTTTCGGTACGATTACCAGCAACCCGCAGATGGTGATGCGTGGTACTTGTATCGGCATGCAGAAAACCGAGTATCTGCCTGGTCATACGGTGTATGAGTACCCTTATACCCCTGAAAACTTTCCGTGGTTCTACGACAAAGAACAGTGGATAGACTATTTGGATATGATGGTGGATAACCGTTTCAATTCCCTTTATCTTTGGAATGGTCACCCCTTTGCCTCGTTGGTGAAGCTGAAAGATTATCCTTTTGCCCTGGAAGTGGATGAAGAAACTTTCCGCAAGAACGAGGACATGTTTTCGTTCCTGACACAGGAAGCCGACAAGCGCGGTATCTGCATTATCCAGATGTTTTATAATATCATTCTTTCCAAACCTTTTGCTGACCATTACGGATTGAAGACGCAAGACCGTAACCGACCTATATCCCCCCTGATCAGCGACTATACGCGCAAATCAATCGCGGCTTTCGTGGAGAAATATCCCAACGTTGGCTTTCTCGTGTGCCTCGGTGAGGCGATGGCAACTATCGACGATGATGTCACATGGATGAAAGAAACCATCATTCCAGGTATCAAGGATGGCTTGGCTGCCAGTGGGCGAACCGACACTCCGCCCATTGTCTTGCGTTCCCACGACACCGACGGACCATTGGTGCTGAAAGAATCGTTGCCTCTTTATCCCAATATCTACACCATGTCGAAATATACAGGTGAGTCTCTGACCACCTATCAGCCTGGAGGACCGTGGGGAGAGACACACCGTCAGCTGGCTGCAGCGGCTCCCGTCCATATCGACAACGTCCATATCCTTGCCAACCTCGAACCTTGGCGCTGGTCATCTCCCGACTTTGTGCAGAAAGCAGTGTGTGCCATGCACGACATACACCATTCCAAAGGCCTCCATCTCTATCCGCAGGCATCCTATTGGGACTGGCCCTATACCGCCGACCGTATGACTGACGGCAGTAGGATGAAGCAATTGAACCGTGACTGGATGTGGTATAAAGCTTGGGGACGCTATTCTTGGGGAACCCAAGGTTCCTTGTCGGCTGTGGAACCGACTGAACCGCAGGAAAACTATCCTGCTCCCGCTTCCTATTGGAGTAAGGACGATGGCGAAACCTCCTATTGGATAGCTGTCCTTTCCAACCATTACGGTTTGGATTCCCTGCATGCCCGTCGTCTATTAAAAGCTTATGATGAGGCTGGAGAGATAGCCCCTAAGTTGCTCCGACGCTTCGGTATCACTGAAGGCAATCGTCAGACGCTGCTCTTGGGCATGAAGGCTGCACAGTTGGTGAACCCCTATAAGTTTACCGTCTATCCTGGTTTCTATGAAAGTTGTGGTCCGAAAGGTGAGAAACTCATCGATTATGCAGAACGGGAATACCGCAACCAGCCGCATGAAGGTGAACTACCTGTCGATATTGTGGAACAGTGTGTGGCACATGGCGAGCAGGCTGTAGAGGCGATGAAGGGGGTTGTTGACGCCGCAACCCGCCATCGTGATGAACTGGAACGGGTGCAGAACGACATGGAGTGTTACCGTCTTTTCGCCTTGTCGTTCCGCTATAAGGTGCTGGGTGCCTTGCAGGTACTGAATTATAAGTGGTATCAAGATCTTCATTATCTGGATGCTGCCATCCCGTTCTTTGAACAAAGTCTCGACTATTGGCGTCAGTTGACAGCATTGGCTGACCGAACTTATCTCTACGCCAACTCCATGCAGACCGCCCAGCGTCGTATTCCCGTAGGGGGAGACCATGGAAAGATGAAGACGTGGGGCGAGCTGCTGACCGTTTATCAAGAAGAGTTGGAGGCACTAAAGTTCAATATAGCCAAGCTGAAACATCCTGTTAAGCATACCAACGTAGAGATTCTTCCAGCCGAACCTGCTACGGTTGAACTCTTTCATCCCGTGACTTCGGTAACCTTACACAAAGGAGCAGTACTCTTTGAGAAGCGTGCCGACACCCGTGTAACCGACCTTGCACCCGAGTTGAAGGGCTTGCAAGCATTGGTTTTGAATCGTGATACCACGCGCATCAAGGGTACTTCCGTCGAGTTCAATACTGAACAGCCCGTGAAGATGTTGGTGGGTTTCTTCCAAGACGACGACCCCAAGTGGGCAAAACCGCCGAAGTTGGAAGTCGATGCCACAGGCAACGAATACGGACAGGCAGAGCCTGTGCTCACCAGTGCCATCAGTCTGCGCCAGATGCCGAAGGTGAACGTACACCAATACCAGCTTCCTGTCGGTCACCACACGTTGAATCTACCGAAGGGAATCATCATGGTTCTCGGTTTTACGACATCGGATATCGAACCGCGCGATGTGGGATTAAACAGTGCCGACAATGAGGTGGATTGGCTTTTCCAACGCTAAGGCGACGTCACTGATTTGTAATTTGAGAAAGAAAGATATGACGGATCAAAGAAGAATAGCTGTCGTGATGGTCTGGATGTGCTGTATTGCGCAAGCGGTATGGGGCATCGGCAAGGACGAGATGCAACGTATCTACGAGGAAGTGCGCACACCTTATAAATATGGTATGGTGGTTGCCCCTTCTGACAACTACCACAAGATAGACTGTCCGACGGTTTTCCGCGAAGGCAACTGCTGGTACATGACCTATGTGGTCTATAACGGAAAGGACGGATTAGATGGCCGTGGATACGAAACATGGCTGGCTTCGTCGGACAATCTCTTAGAGTGGACGACAGAAGGTCGTATCCTTTCCTTCCGTAACGACACTACCTTGTGGGACGGCAACCAACGTGGTGGTTTTCCTGCGCTGATAGATTGGACATGGAACGGCACCTATCAGATGCAGAAATACAAGGGAAAACACTGGATGACCTATATCGGCGGACACGGAACGGGCTATGAAGCCGTACGCGAACCATTACATATCGGTCTGGCATGGACGAAGAATGACATTACCCAGGCACACGAATGGGAGTCGAATGCCGACCATCCGCTCCTTTCCTGTCAGGATTCCTCTGCCCAATGGTGGGAAAAACTGACGGAATATAAGAGTTCTATCTATTCAGATACAAAGAAAACACTAGGCAAACGCTTTGTGATGTTCTACAATGCAGGCGGTGTTCATCCCGAAACAAAACTGAAAGCCGAACGAATAGGTATTGCCTTGTCTGACGATATGCTCCATTGGAGCCGCTATCAGGGAAATCCTGTCTTCTCCCATGAGGCGCCTGGCATCATCACTGGTGATGCTCAGATTGTCAAGATGCTCCTGCCCGAGCCGCTGTATGTGATGTTCTATTTCTCTGCCTACAATCCTTCGCGCAAGTATGATGCCTACAATACATTTTCGGTGAGTCGCGACTTGATTCATTGGCAGGACTGGGACGGCGAGGATTTGATTACCCCTTCCAAGTCGTATGACAACCTGTTTGCTCATAAAAGCTATGTGCTGAAGCACGATGGGGTGGTGTATCACTTCTATTGTGCCGTAAACAAAGCCGGTCAACGTGGTATTGCCGTTGCCACAAGCGTACCTATGGGGCGTTCGAAAGTGGCATTCCCTATGCCAGAAAAGAAAGGGAAGCGCACCATAACACTACTCAACGACGACTGGACGGCACGCTGTTCGGTGGGGCGCGACACCCTTCCCATGCGCGTAAACCTGCCACATAACTTCGATGACTATTATGGTTATCGTCAGTTGCGACATGGAAATCTGCACGGGAGTGCTATATATAATAAGGTGTTCCAGGCACAGAAGCAACACGGCAAGCGCTATTTCCTCCAGTTGGAGGGCGTCGGTACCTATGCCACCATCACCCTGAATGGTGTCAGATATCCCAAAGAATTGGTCGGTCGCACCGTTTTCACCCTCGATGTAACCGATGCTTTGCACAATGGCGACAACCAGTTGCAGGTGGAGGTCGATCATCCTGCCATGCAGACGGCATCGCCTTGGGTTTGTGGCGGCTGTTCTTCCGAGTGGGGATTCTCAGAGGGTAGTCAACCGTTTGGCATCTTCCGTCCCGTTTCCTTGATTGAAACCGACGGTGTTCGCATAGAACCTTTCGGAGTGCATGTATGGAACAACGCTGCTTGCGACTCCCTGTTCGTTGAGGCAGAGGTACATAACTACACCGATGAACCGCAGCAAGTAGAATTGGTCAATAAGTTTGCCCTTGCAAGCGGCAAGCAGGTGTTCCGCCATAGTGTCCCCCTGACGTTGCAGGCTGGTGAGGTTCGCGTGCTTCGTCATGCTGAAAAACTCGACTATCCCACCCGTTGGAGCGTGGAGAATCCTTATCTCTACACCCTGACCACGATGGTTAAGCGCGGAGGGAAGACCACCGACGAGGTGGCAACCCCCGTAGGTGTGCGCTCCGTCTCATGGCCGGTGCTCCGCCAAAAGGTGCAACCTGCAGCTGGCGACCGTCGCTTCTTCTTGAACGACAAACCCCTCTTCATCAACGGAACCTGTGAGTACGAGCACCTGTTGGGTGGAAGTCACGCCTTCAGCGACGAGCAGATTCGGTCGCGGGTGAAGCAGATTCGCAATGCCGGCTTCAACGCTTTCCGTGAAGCCCACCAACCCCATAACCTCCTTTATCAGCAACTTTTCGACGAACAAGGTATGTTGTTCTGGAGTCAGTTCTCTGCACATATCTGGTATGATACACCTGCTTTCCGCGAAAACTTCAAACGTCTGCTCACCCGTTGGGTGAAAGAGCGGCGCAATTCGCCCAGTATCATCCTCTGGGGACTGCAAAACGAGAGTATCCTTCCCAAAGACTTTGCCGAGGAGTGCAGTGAACTCATCCGCCAACTTGACCCCACTTGCCGTGACCAGCGTGCCATCACGACCTGCAATGGTGGTGAAGGTACGGACTGGAACGTTATCCAGAACTGGAGCGGAACATACGGCGGAACTGCTGACAACTATGACAAAGAACTGAAACAAGACGACCAACTGCTCAACGGGGAGTACGGTGCGTGGCGTACGCTCGACCTGCATGGTGCTGAGAAGTACAGCGAAGAGTCATCGACGAAACTGTTAGAGACGAAGCAACGCTTGGCATGGAGTGCGCAAGATAGCGTCTGCGGTCACTTCCAGTGGCTCTTTTCGTCGCACGACAATCCTGGTCGTGTGCAACCAGATGGTGCCTATCGCCGCATCGACAAAATCGGTCCCGTCAACTACAAGGGTCTGACTACCATCTGGGAGGAACCCACCCAGG
The DNA here is from genome assembly GCA_017442825.1 of Prevotella sp. Classification (GTDB taxonomy): domain Bacteria; phylum Bacteroidota; class Bacteroidia; order Bacteroidales; family Bacteroidaceae; genus Prevotella. The sequence goes on from JAFRYZ010000009.1 coordinate 83,820, forward strand.
GGTATTATATGTACAGAAATTTCGCTAACAAAACTGATTCCCGTCCGCTTGCTCCCTCTCCGAAGGGTAATGGAGAGATTCTTGAAGGTGGAAATGAGACCTATCTCTACCGCATCAACTGCGGAGGTGACGCCTATACCGATACGTTTGGCAACCTATGGTTGGCCGACGACACGCTGTTTAGTCACTCTTGGGGTCAAGATTTCGAAGACATCAACCCCTATCAGGCTAGTCAACGCCATTCGGCGGAGCCTGTCCGCGGCACAGCCAACGCCGAGTTGTTCCAGTTTTTCCGCTTCGGAAGACACCGCCTATGGTATGATTTCCCCGTTCCCGACGGCGATTATCGCGTGGAGGTCTATACGTTTGAACCTTGGCACGGCAAGGGTGGCGGAGAGAAAGACGACTATGAGGGCATGCGCATTTTCGATGTTGCCGTCAATGGAACGGTTATTGCCAACGATGTTGACCCGTGGGCGGAAGCCGGATACAGAGGAGCTGTGAAGTTGACGGGCACCTGTCACGTCACCGGCGGCAACCTCCGTGTCTCCTTCCCTGAGGTGAAAGCAGGTCAAGCCATTGTCTGTGCCATCTCCATCGCCTCCCTTTCCAATCCCTCATCCCTCAACTCTCAACTCTCATCTCTCAACTCTCATCCCTCTTTCTGGCACTCCCTCGATGCCGATACCATTGCTAAGTTGCCGAAAGAACTGTTGCCGAAGGACACGGAAGCACGTCCAGCTACGGTCTATACACCCACACCTTTGAAGGCAGGACAGGGTTATAGTTTCCAAATCAAACCCGGACTGGGACAGGAATATGCCCTGCGTTTCAAATACAAGAATGTCACAGGCAACCCGGTGCGTGCCCGACTTACGGTCACCGACAGTAAGCGTGCCGTACTGGTTGACCGCTTTGTCAACTTCCCGCCTACGCCTCCGAAGTTCAAGATGCTATCAACGACCACCGGAACACAAATCAATGCCGGTACATATACCGTGCGCATCGAGGCGGAAGGCGTTGAAATCAAAGAATTGGAGATACAATAATATCCCGAGTGTAACCCTCTAAACCAATAAAAGATGGTATGTCATAAAGTAAAACATTATATTTTACTTAGTAAAACATTATATTTTGGTCGGTAAAACATTATGTTTTACTTTGCAAAACATTATATTTTACTTGATGAGAACAATACATAGACGTCAAAAGAACAAAATAAACAACCGATGAAAGCACTATTATCAGCCCTGACACTCATACTGGCGCTGCCGATGATGGGACAGAACCGCGACTGGGAAGACAACCATGTGTTGCAGAAGATGCGTGAACCGGCGCGCGCCTATTTTATTCCTTTCGGTGAAAAGAAAGGCGACCGCCAGCTATCTTTGAACGGTTTGTGGGCATTCCGATGGACGAAGACGCCCGAAGAGCGTGTCAACGACTTCTACCGAACAGACTTCAACGATGGGGAATGGGCGAAGTTGGCGGTGCCGGCAAACTGGGAAGTGAACGGATATGGTACGCCTATCTACGTTTCTGCAGGCTATCCGTTCCGCATCGACCCGCCACGCGTGACATCGGAGCCCAAGAAAGAGTGGACCACCTACGACGAACGGAACCCCACCGGACAGTATCGGCGCACCTTTACGCTGCCTGCCGGATGGCGGCAGGGACAGACTTTCCTGCGGTTCGAGGGCGTGCAGAGTGCTTTCTACGTATGGGTGAACGGTCAGTTGGCGGGCTATTCGCAGGGCAGTATGGAACCGAGCGAATTCAATGTCAGCCGTCTGGTGCATCAGGGAACGAACCAGATTGCTGTGGAAGTGTACAAATACAGCGACGGCAGCTATTTGGAAGACCAGGATTTCTGGCGTTTCGGCGGTATCCATCGTGATGTTTTGCTTTACCATACACCCGATGTCCGACTGGCAGACTATGCCGTTCGCACGTTACCAGAAGGCACGATGGGCGACTTCCGCCTGCAAATCAATCCTAAGTTGCAGGTTTTTGGAGCACAAGATGGTGCCGGTTACCGAATTGCTGCGACCCTTTCCGATGCTGACGGACGACAGGTGGCAACGCTGGAGACTGATGCCGAAACGGTGTTAGACCTCAGTCATAAAGCCAAACTCATGAACGAATGGTTCCCGCAACGTGGCGAACGGAAGTTTGCCCGCATGGAAACGGTAGTAGAAAAACCGCATCCTTGGACGGCAGAGACACCTTATTTATATACGCTTACCATAGCTTTGCGCGACTCTTTGGGACATATCTGCGAGCAGGCAACGCAGAAGATAGGTTTCAGATGGCTGGAGATACGCGACGGCGAGTTCCTGGTCAATGGTAAACCAGTGCGCTTCCGCGGCGTCAACCGTCATGAGCACGACCCCTTCACGGCGAGGGTGATGACGGAAGAACGCATGCAACAGGACATCAGGATGATGAAACAAGCCAACATCAACGCCGTGCGCTTGTCGCATTATCCCAATGTGCCGCGCTGGTATGAGTTGTGCGACAGCGCCGGAATCTACGTGATGGACGAGGCAGATGCCGAAACTCACGGACTGAGGGGAACATTGGCATCGAGTAGCGAGTGGGGAGATGCCTTTCTCGACCGAGCCGTCCGCATGGCAGAACGTGACAAGAACTATCCCTGCGTGGTGTTCTGGAGCCTCGGAAACGAAAGCGGTTACGGCATGAACCATGCCATGATGGCATCGTGGTTGCATGCGTTCGATCCGACAAGGTTTGTCCATTACGAGGGCGCACAGACACCCTACCAACCTGGAAGTACGTCGGAAGAGGATTTCCCGCAGACTGATCCGAAGACCGTCGATGTCATCAGCCGTTTCTATCCGCGAGTGAAACAGGAATATCTGAACCCCGGAGTAGCCGAAGGTAGTGACAAGGAACGTGCCGAGAATGCCCGTTGGGAACACTTACTCTCTATTGCTGAAAGGAAGAACGATACGCGTCCCGTCATGACCAGCGAATATGCGCATTGCATGGGCAACGCGTTGGGCAACCTGAAGGAATATTGGGACGAGATATACTCGAACAAACGAATGTTGGGCGGCTTCATCTGGGATTGGGTTGACCAGGGAATTGGCAGCCCTGTCCGTTATGGTGGCGACTTCGGCGACAAGCCCAACCTGAAGGCTTTCTGCCTGAATGGTGTGGTCAGGAGCAACCGCGAGTGGACACCTAAGCTGGAGGAGGTGCGCCATGTTTATGCTCCGATACAGTTTGTGCAGCACGGAAACGATATATTTATCATCAACCGCCACCATCATATCGACCTGTCCGGTTATGTGTTGACGTACAGTCAGACGGCAAACGGAAAAGAGGTTAAGCGTGGAAAATTGCCCATTCCATCGATTTTTCCTGGTGATAGTGCTGTCGTTACACGTTTGTCGGATTATAGAATTGACAAAGCTAAAGATGTTCGTTTGCTGCTGACGGTACAGAATGGTGCCAAGGAGATGGTGGTGAGTGACCAGTTTGCTCTGAACGATAATCTGCTGGCGTTGCTGAACAACGGAAAACAGTTGGAATTGCCAAAGCCCGGAGAAATTACCGAGCCGCGCAGAGTGGCTAAATTGAAAAAGAAAGAGCCGGAAGCGAGGCTCATCAAGAAGACTGCTGACGGCAAGATCATTATCGAAGAGAAGCCTCAGAAGATGCGTGTCGGTAGCGATTACGATGTGGACGAGTCGGTAGTGAACGTTATCCATGACCATCCGCTACCCGAAATCGATGGTGTCGAACCGCAGTTCTACCGCGCTCCGACAGACAACGACACGGGTTTCGGCAACTGGTTGGCAAAGGATTGGAAGCAATGCAAGCTGGATGAACCGCAGGTAATGGGACTGAACGGAACGCCAAGGGGCGTAAGTGCAGAGGAATATCTTTTTGAAGGTGGTGGGTTTATTGAAGTGCGGACGGCAATGAAAAGGTTGGATGACGGCTCTGTCCTTATTGAACAGACTTATTCCTGTAGAGGTGATCTGCCCGAACTGCCGCGTCTGGGTCTGCGTCTGACGTTTCCCAAAACGTTTGAACAATTGGAATGGTATGGCAGAGGACCGTGGGAAAACTACCCAGACCGCAAGGAGAGTGCACATATCGGATGGTGGAAGTCAACGGTAACGGATCAATACGTACACTATCCGCGTCCGCAAGACTGCGGAAACCACGAGGATTGCTCGGTAGTTGTCCTCGGACAGGGCAAGGGAAAGCGGATTCGCATCGAGGCGGTGGATGCTCCTTTCAGTTTCAGTGCCTTGCATTATTCTGCAAAAGACATTGCCGCTGCCAACCATGATGACGAGTTGAAAGAGGCTGATGCCACTTACCTGAGTATCGACTGTGCCGTTTTGGGACTCGGAAACAGCTCATGCGGTCCTGGTGTACTGAAGAAGTATAGCATAGACAAGGGTAAAAACTACATTCTTCGCATACGACTTTCTAAGGAATAAACTCAACCTTTGCCGAGAAAGTATAGACAAATTGCCAACTGGTACGTCTTTTCATTATGATGAAAAGAATCGTTATCAGTTTGGCATTTTTGCTTTCGTGCACGCTCATGGCGGCACAGGAGGCTGTGGAAACACATCGTCAGTATCTGTCGGGTCGTGGTTGCGACGACATGGTGCAATGGGATTTCAAGTGTTCGGACGGCAGGAATGCCGGCAAATGGACGAAAATAGGTGTCCCATCGTGTTGGGAATTGCAAGGCTTTGGTACCTATCAGTACGGCATGCGGTTCTATGGTAAGCCGACGCCAGAGGGCATTGCCGACGAGAAAGGTTTTTATAAATATGAGTTTACGCTTCCGAAAGCATGGGAAGGACGGCAGATAGAGCTGGTCTTTGAGGCGGTCTTTACCGATGCAAAGGTGACTATCAATGGTCGAAAGGCGGGCAGTGGACTCCATCAAGGGGGCTTCACCCGTTTCGTCTTCGATGTCTCCGACCGCATTTTCTTTGGGACTAAGAAGAACAAACTGGAGGTGGAAGTGGCGAAAGAGAGTGCCAACAGTCAGGTAAACATGGCGGAACGCCGTGCCGACTACTGGAATTTCGGTGGTATCTGGCGCCCTGTCTTCATTGTTGCTAAACCGGTTCAGAATATCGACCGCGTAGCTGTCAACGCTGATATGCACGGCCGATTCCGTGCAGATGTATATCTCAGTCGAGCTGTCGCGGGCGCTATAGAGGTTGAAATCCTCGACGATAAAGGAAAAAAAGTGGCTTCTGGTCCGTCAACAACGATTGATAGCGATAGGACGAAAGTAGATTTCTCCGTCAGTCAGCCTCGTCTGTGGACGGCAGAGACGCCGAATCTCTATACGGCGGTGTTCACGTTGAAGGATAAGAACGGTCAGGTGCTTCATCGGGAACGTCAGAAATTCGGTTTCAGAACAATAGAATACCGCCATACTTTCACTGGAGAGGATTTAAAATATCTACATGTGCAAGGAGCAAAAGAGGATGGATTGTTCATCAACGGGAAGAAAGTCATCATCAAGGGTGCCAACCGTCACTCGTTCCGTCCTGAGACCGGACGCACCCTTTCCAAAGCAAAAAACATTGAGGATGTGCTCCTGATCAAGTCGATGAACATGAATGCTGTGCGTTTGTCTCACTATCCTGCCGACCCGGAGTTCCTCGATGCTTGCGACTCGTTAGGTCTTTATGTCGAAAATGAACTTCCAGGATGGCATTGGGCGCACGAAACCGTCATCGGACAGCAGCTGGTGAAGGAGATGGTGACACGCGATGTCAATCATCCTTCGGTCATCTTCTGGAGCAATGGCAACGAGGGTGGTTTCAATTACGAATTGGATGGAGAGTTCGGACGCTGGGATCCTCAGAACCGCGTGGTGCTCTATCCTTGGGCAAACCGTAACGGATTCGAGACCAAGCACTACCGTTCGTGGGGTGAGACGGCGGAATACATGCGTCAGAAGGAATTGTTCATGCCGACTGAGTTCCTTCACGGACTCTATGACGGTGGCCACGGTGCTGGACTGAAGGACTATTGGCAACTGATGATGTCGAATCCGCGGTGCGTAGGTGGTTTCCTTTGGGACCTGATGGACCAAGGAGTGGTTCGTACCGACCGTGACAACATCGTCGATTGTATGGGTAATTTCGGTGCTGACGGTATTGTCGGACCGCACATGGAGAAAGAAGGTTCGTTCTATACCATCAAAGACATCTGGAGTCCGATACAGATAACCTACAAAGAGGACAACAATCATAAGAGTGCCTATCTAGATTTCACAAACAAATACGACTTTACAACGATGGACAAGTGCAAGTTTACATATAAATACTTGCAGATGCCAGAGCCTGGAATGTCTGATGTGAAAACGAAGAAAGAAGGTGTTTTTGATGTGAAGGCATGGAAGTCCACGATAGACTTACCTGCTCCACTCAATCCGAACGAAGTGTTACAGGTGACAGGAACGGACCCCTTCGGACGTGAAATCAACACTTGGAGTTTCTATAACCGATTGCTTCCCTCATCGGGTAAAAAAGTGGAATGGGACAAAAAGGTGGTTATCAGCGAGACGGATAGCGTGTTGACCGCAAAGTCGGGCAAGAATACTTATGTGTTCTCTAAGACTGACGGTCGCTTGAAATATGTGAAAGTGGACAACCGAACCGTCTCTTTCGGTAATGGTCCGCGTTTTGTTGCCGCCAAGCGTAGCGACCGTTCGCAGGATGGCTTCTATAATCACGATGACAAGGATGCTTTCAATAAGAAAACACAATATACCGAGTATGCCGACCAAGGGCATTTTGCCGGTTTTACATTCCGCCACGAACCCAAGACAGACCGATTGATTGCCACCTACCAACACGGCAGTCTCCAAGAAGTACAGTGGTCTTTTGCTGAAGATGGTACTGTAGGATTGACGATTTCTTATGCTTTCAATGGCATTGTTGACCTCATGGGTATTTGTTTCGATTATCCAGAACAGTTGGTCCAGAGCAAGTCTTGGGTGGGCAAAGGACCATATCGTGTATGGCAAAACCGATTGGAAGGTCCTCAAATGGGCTACTGGCACAATGCGTATAATGATCCGATACCTGGCGAAAGTTGGGATTATCCCGAATTCAAGGGCTATTTTGCCGATGTGAAATGGATGCAATTGCAAACGAAAGAAGGGAAAATTAGTGTTGACCATATAGGTCTTTTACCTGATTTAGAGCCGATGTATGTAGGTGTTTATCAGCCAAGAGACGGACGTGACCAACTGCTTTATGACCTTCCACAGACTGGACTATCGGTATTGCAAGTGATTCCTGCCGTTCGCAACAAGGTGAACACGACTGATTTGAACGGTCCGTCAGCACAACCTTATTGTACCGCAGATTATTCTGATTGGACAGAATCACCGAGAACATTGTTTGTGAACCTAAAGTTTGAGTAACCGTCATTCGTTCATCAATATGAAAAGAATCACCATCTTATCAATATGAAAAGATTCACCATCCTCCTCTTGTTTATTTATGTTGCGTCAGCAGCGCAATCCTCTCCCCATTCCAAACCTTGGACGTTTTGGTATTGGATGTATGGTGCTGTGTCCAAAGAGGGAATAAAAGCTGATTTGCAGGCGATGAAAGACGTGGGACTAGGAGGCTGCTATCTCATGCCGATACGCAGTTCTGCAGAGAAACCAGAATATAAAGGAAAGGCAGAACAACTGTCGCCAGAGTTTTGGGAGATGGTGCGTTATGCCATGCAACAGGCAGACTCGCTTGGTCTGGAGATGGGTATTCATATCTGTGATGGCTTTGCTTTGGCTGGCGGTCCGTGGATAACTCCCGCAGAGTCGATGCAGAAAATGGTGTTTTCCGATACCATTGTCACGGGAAATCCCAAGCAACTCTTTAACCGGAAGTACGGACTCACATTGCCGCGTCCGGCTGCTAATCAAGGCTATTATGAAGATATTGCCACGTTTGCCATCCCTTTGAGGACCGGCGAAACGATTCAGAGTACTCAGAATATTCCGAATCTTCAGAAAATACCAATTTCTTTTTCATTGCTTGCGGTTGTCGGCGATGCTGCATTGACGATGTCGCCCACGATGACACGAAATGCCAAAGGCATCTTCGCGGCTTCTGAACCGGCATGGATTCAATATGATTTTCAAATGCCACAAACGTTTAGAAACGTTGAAATAGCAGCTAATGGAACGAACATACAGGCGCAGCGTATGAAGGTGGAAGTGTCGGACGACGGAATATCGTTCCGTAAGGTAAAGCAACTCGTTCCGCCACGCCAAGGTTGGCAGAACTATGATTACGCTACTACTTTCGCTTTTCCGCAAACAACCGCTCGTTATTGGCGACTATCCTGGACACCGGAAAGTACAGAACCGGGTAGTGAAGACTTGGATGCAGCCAAGTGGAGGCCTCGTCTTGGACTGAAGGATGCGGTATTCACCAATCTGCCGCGCATCGGTAGCTGGGAAGGAAAGGCGGGGCTCGTGTGGCGTATTGCTGATGAGACGACAAAAGCGGAACTGTCCGATGCTGATTGTGTACAGCCGGATGCGATGATTCCTTTACAACTGCAAGGAAATCAAGTTGTCGGAATCTCTGCTCATTCCAATCAGAAAAGTTTTTCTAGAAATTCTAGATTATCTAGTAGTTCTAGTAAATCTAGATTATCTAGTAGTTCTAGTAAATCTAGATTATCTAGTCATTCTGCCACTACATATCTCATTCTCCGTATGGGTCATACCTCTACGGGCTACACCAATGCTACGGCAGGAGGAGGTAAAGGTTTGGAATGCGATAAATTCTCTTCAACTATCGTCAATAAACAAATTGACCATTGGTTTTCCCGTTTCGATTCGTTGGCCCGTTCGTCATCAGTAGCCCCCCTGAAATACCTCCATGTAGATTCATGGGAATGTGGCTGCCAAAACTGGAGTGACAACTTTGCCTCTGAGTTTAAGACTCGCCGTGGCTACGATCTCATCCCTTATTTGCCGGTGATGGCAGGATTTCCTGTCGAGTCGGCTGCGAAGAGCGAACAGGTGCTGCGGGATGTGCGCCTGACCATCAATGAACTGTTGAACGACAATTTCTTTGTAACGGTGCGCGACCGCGCTCATCAGATGGGGCTGCAGTTCTCTTCTGAGAGCATTGCACCTACCATGGTTAGCGATGGATTGGCGCATTATCAGTATGCCGACCTGCCTATGGGCGAATATTGGCTCAATTCTCCTACCCATGACAAACCGAATGATATGTTGGATGCTATTAGTGGTGCACATATCTACGGGAAACCGATAGTTCAGGCCGAAGGCTTCACGGAAGTGCGTGGTGTATGGAATGAAACACCGGCTATGGTGAAGCCGTTGCTCGATCGTAACTTTGCTTTGGGAATGAACAAATTATTTTTCCATGTTACCGCACATAATCCGTGGATGGATAGGAAGCCAGGCATGACCCTCGATGGAATCGGACTTTTCTTCCAACGTGATAATACATGGTATCGAGAGGCAAAAGGATTTGTTGACTATATCACCCGTTGTCAGGACATCCTGCAAAGTGGTAAACCTGTTGTGGATATAGCAGTCTTTACGGGTGAAGAGATGCCCAGTCGTGCTGTGCTACCAGAGCGTTTACTCCCGATGCTTCCAGGTCTTTTCGGTAATGAGCGTGTGAAAGCTGAGCAACAACGCCTTGCTAATATAGAGCAACCCATGGCGGAGAGTCCTGTCGGAGTTTGGCATTCTGCCGGCATCGTTGATACGAAAGACTGGGTGAATCCTTTACGAGGATATCATTATGATTCGGTGAACAAGGATGTTTTGCTTTCAGCGATGGCGTTGGATGGTTATGTGTTCCTTCCCAATGGAGCAAAGTACAGGGTGTTGGTTGTTCCCCAATATAATCCTCAGTCTAATCCGACACAGCCTATTCCGGCGACATATTCTAAAGAAGTGTTGAACCAGATTGATGCCTTTAGAAAAGCAGGGGTAATCGTTATTGACCGACCCTATCAAGAGGAAGATTTCTCACGTTATGGTATGGAGCGTGATATCGTTCTCCCCGAAAACATCGCTTATACACATGTCCGGAAAGGTTATGATACGCATATTTATTTCTTGTCCAATCAAGAGAATCGGGAACGCACTTTTACGGTGTCGTTCCGTGAAAAGACATCGTGTTATGCTCTGATTGATGCTGTGATAGGTCGGAGAACCTTATATAATATGCCGTTGAATAGTACCGGTCGTTCGGAGATACAACTCTCCTTGCCCGCTTACGGGTCTGTGTTTGTAGAATTGTTTAATGGCATTGTTGACAAACAACAGGTTCCGCATGTGCCCCACAACCTGACCCTCCAACAGCCTTGGCAGGTGGAATTTGTGGAGAATCATGTCAAGAAGCAAGTACAGCTGCCCCATGACTGGTCGCAGGATAATTCTTCCGCTATTCGTTTTTACAGTGGAACAGCCATTTATCGGACTTCCTTTAATTATAAGGAGAGTCCATCGGGTAGGGTAGTACTCAACCTTGGTGAGGTACATGACCTTGCCCATGTCTATCTGAATGATGTTGATTGCGGTATCGCTTGGACTTCCCCCTACGAGGTTGATGTTACCAAAGCCATTAAAGAAGGCAAGAACAATTTGCGCATAGACGTAGTAAATACATGGCACAATGCCTTGAAAGGACTCGATGCCGGAACACCGCCATTCGATGGAATATGGACGAATGCCCGTTATCGGACAAAGGGTGACAGTCTGCTGCCTGCCGGTCTCTTCGGTCCTGTGCAATTCAAGTGGTAGAATCATCAAAAGAAACACAATATGAAAAGACTCATGACCATTATTGCTGCTTTTTGTTGTATTACAGCAAATGCAGAAGTGAAGTTGCCGAAGATATTCAGTGACAATATGGTGCTACAGCAACAGACTGTCTGCAACCTTTGGGGTACAGCTGCTGCGAACAAAACCGTCAAGGTAACGACTTCTTGGGATAAGCAGACGTACAAGGTACAGGCTGCCGAAGATGGTTCTTGGAAGGTGCAGGTACGGACTCCACAGGCAGGCGGACCATACGACATTTCCTTTAACGACGGCAAGGAGACCGTTTTGAAGAACGTTCTGATTGGCGAAGTGTGGATTTGTAGCGGTCAGTCGAATATGGAGATGCAAATGAAAGGCTTCAAGGCGCAACCCGTTGAGGGTGCCAACGAAGAGCTGTTGCAATGTGGCGACAGCAATCTGCGACTTCTCTATGTCAAGCGGACGGCACAGTTTAAACCGCAATCCGACATTAAAGACGGTACTTGGAAAGTCGCCGATGCAGCTTCGGTACGTGATTTCTCGGCAACTGCTTATTATTTCGGGCGCGCCTTGCGCCGTACGTTAGGTATTCCTGTCGGCTTGATTTGTACCGCCTTTGGCGGTTCCGCTTGTGAGGCGTGGATGAAAGCAGACTGGCTGCGTGCGTTCCCACAAGTGCAGCAGACCATTACCGAAGATGATGTCAAGAAACTGAACCAGCGTTGCCCCACTGCTCTTTATAATGGTCAGCTGTTTCCGCTCATTGGTTACACCATGCGCGGAGTCCTATGGTATCAAGGTGAGGACAACGTCCCCCGATATAGTTACTATGCTGAATTGTTGAAGCGTATGGTTGAGGGCTGGCGTTCGGAGTGGAATCAAGGTGAATTCCCCTTCTATTTCTGTCAGATAGCTCCCTATGACTATAGTATTGTCAATTGGAAAGATAGTCAATATTTGCGTGAACAGCAACAAAAGGCTGAAGAAATAATTCCCAATGCCCGTATGGCAGTGCTGATGGATGCTGGTTTGGAGTATGGCATTCATCCTCGGAAAAAACGTGAGGTTGGTGAGCGTTTGGCGATGTTGGCCTTGTCGAATACCTATCATGTGAAGGGATTGCCTGAATATGCTAAATATAGTAGTGTGGAGTTTCGTGGTGATACAGCAGTGGTGGCTTTCGACCGTTCCAAGGAATGGGTCTATTTTGAACACGGAACGACCAGCAAGAACTTTGAAGTCGCCGGCAATGATCGTGTGTTCCATCCCGCCACCAAGGTATGGATTTCGCGCAATAGGGTATATCTCCTGTGTGATGCCGTCAAACAACCGATAGCTGTCCGCTATGCTTTCCACGATTGGGCAGAGGGCGATCTGATGCACGACGGACTTCCTGTCAGTTCTTTCCGTACCGACAATTGGTAAAACCTACTGCAAACCCTCTCGCAAGGGAGGGTATTATCTTTTTTAGTATTTAATCCATTAAGCATATTCTATTCATGAGCAACAAGCATACCGGCATTCTGCTTTCAATAGTCTTTACCATCGCGTTTTGGCCTGCATTCTCCTCCCTTGGTCAGGGAATAGAAGCCCTTCCCTCGGTTGCGGGTCTTTTCCCCATCGAAAACCAAGGCAGGCAAGTTTGGAACTTCAATCCCGATTGGCTGTTCCATCTGGGAGATGCTTCTGGTGCCGAACAGATAGCATTTGATGATAGCAGTTGGGAGCGCGTTTCTACCCCTCACTCTGTAAAACTGGAGCCGGCAGAGGCTTCCGGTTGTCGCAACTATCAAGGTGTGGCATGGTATAGAAAGCATTTTATAGTACCTGAAGAACGAGCTGAACTACATTTTGAAGCCGTAATGGGAAAGCAGCGGTTTTATGTCAATGGAAAATTGGCACAAGAACATTTAGGTGGTTACCTTCCTGTATCTATCGACTTGACTCAGTTTGGTTTGACAAAAGGAGACTCTTGTGTTGTTGCCGTCATGGTTGACAATTCCAACGACAACAGCTATCCGCCAGGAAAACCGCAATACACCCTCGACTTCGCTTATCACGGGGGCATCTATCGTGATGTGTGGCTTATTGGCAAGAATGAAGTTTCTATTACCGACCCTGTTGTAGCCAACAAACAAGCGGGGGGCGGTATCTTTGTCCATTACGACAATATCTCTGAGCGCAGTGCCGATGTCTTTGTTGATACAGACTTGCGTAATGTAGGACGCCAACAGACGGTAACCGTAGAGCAGACTCTTCTCGATAAAACGGGAAAAACATTGAAGAAAGTCTCAAAAAAAGTAACGATTCCATCGGAGGGAACGACTACAGCACGACAGAAGCTGACGGTGAAGTCGCCGCATTTGTGGTCGCCGGAGACACCTTATTTATATAGAGTGGTAACACGCGTCAAAGCAGGTAATCGCATCCTTGATGGTGGCGAGACTCGTATAGGCATCCGTTCGTTTGAGTTTAAGGGGAAGGATGGCTTCTGGTTGAATGGTAAGCGTTATCGGAAATTCATCGGTGCCAACCGTCATCAAGACTTTGCCTACGTTGGTAATGCCGTTCCCAACTCACAGCAGTGGCGTGATGTCGTCCGACTGAAGAATGCAGGCTTTAATATCATCCGTACAGCCCATTATCCACAAGATCCTTCTTTTATGGATGCTTGCGATGAAATCGGCATTTTTATCATTGTCGCCACTCCAGGATGGCAGTATTGGAACAAGAAAAATCCAGAATTTGAACAGCGCGTTTTACAAAATACACGTGAGATTATCCGCCGCGATCGTAATCATCCTTCTGTGCTCATGTGGGAACCGATTCTCAACGAGACCCGCTTCCCGTTGGACTTCTCGTTGAAGTCGCTGCAGATTACCAAGGACGAGTATCCCTATCCCTACCGACCAGTGGCTGCTGCCGACATGCACTCGGCAGGTGTGCGGGAAAACTACGATGTCGTCTACGGCTGGCCTGGTGACGAGAAGAAAGCCGACCGTCCCGACCAGTGCATTTTCACGCGTGAGTTTGGTGAGTATGTCGATGACTGGTATGCCCACAACAACCTCAATCGTGCCAGTCGTTCGTGGGGGGAGAAGGCGCAGCTGACACAGGCTCAATCCTTAGCGAAGACGATGCAGGAGTTGGTGAACACTGGCGACCAGTTTATCGGTGGTGCACAGTGGCATCCTTTCGACCACCAGCGCGGCTACCATCCCGACCCTTATTGGGGTGGCATCTACGATGCCTTCCGTCAGCCCAAGTATGCGCAACCGATGTTTACGGCAGCGCTGACCCAACCTAAAGCCGCTCCTTTCGTCTATATTGCCCATGAGATGACCCAGTTCTCTGACAGTAATGTTGTTGTCTTCAGCAATTGCGACAGCGTACGCCTCTCCCTCTACGACGGCGAGAAGTCCTGGACGCTCCCCGTACCCTCACCCCCCATCCCTCAACCTTCATCCTTCAACCCTCACCCCTCATCCCTCCACCTCCCTGTCTGTTTCCAGCGCGTCTGGAACTTCTGGGAAGCTCGCGAGTTCAGCTATACCCAGCGTAACTGGCAGAAGGTGAATATGTTAGCAGAAGGAATAGTCGACGGTAAGGTCGTCTGTTCCGTCCGTAAGATGCCGTCGCGCCGCTCAACCAAGCTTCGCCTTTATGTTGATAACCCCTCGCTCTTCACGGCGCACCCCCTTCAGGGGGCTGGGGGGCTTTCCTTCGCTCCCCCTCTCGTTGCCGATGGCAGCGACTTTGTTGTCGTTGTCTGTGAGGTCACCGATGACAACAGCAACGTTCGTCGTTTGGCTAAAGAGAACATTGTCTTCACCGTGGAGGGGGAGGGCGAGATGATTGGTGATGCTGCTATCAACGCCAACCCACGGGCTGTAGAGTGGGGTAGTGCCCCCGTCCTCATCCGTTCTACCCGCAAGGCAGGAAAGATCAAGGTTCATGCCGAGGTGCAGTTCCCCGGTACCCATGCTCCCACACCTGCCGACATCGAGTTGGAAAGCGTCCCCTACCCAGGTCAGTTTTGTGAAGGAATTGTCGATTCGTCCTCCCCTGAAGAGAGCGGAAAGGTGGGTGGTGCTGCCGGTAATGGCAGTCAAGCATCCTCATCGTCGGAAGTCGGTAAAGGCACCCTCTCCAACGAAGAGAAGGCTCGCCTCTTGAAAGAGGTACAGGATCAGCAGGCTGACTTCGGCATAGGGCAGTAACCTCTCTTCCCTATGCGTTTTCAATATATAATCGAACATGCGACGCTATGTCCCGTATGTCACTATTTTATAGTGACTTACAGGACTGAGGTCGCTGTGTAGATGTACGCTAATTGAGCGCAAGTCGAGCGCACTCTCCCGTTAACATCCATTAAGTACACAGGTCCGAAAAAACAAACATAAAGTCCTTGTCTTGCAACTGTTATGTGTTTACCTTCCAACTATTATGAGTTTGCAACGCAACTACATAGAGTTTGGCGTGCAAACTCTATGTAGTTGGAACCTCCAGTGCTCGACTTTCGCTCGAATGCGTAGTTCTTTATGCGACCTCAACTCCGTATGTCGCTAATTATTAACGACTTATAAAATCTGCGTCGCACGTTTAATTTGAATCTTTTTCATCCCCAGTAGGGGACAATCCCGAAGAATTGCGCTCAATAGCGCTACAAAAAGTTGTTTAATTTGTTGGTGATTAAAAAATATTTTTTAATTTTGTGGCGACAATCCTTAGTTTAATGCGTCTATAAAACAGCAAAAGTTAACTTTATTACCTATTTAGGACCTAAATTTATTATGACTTCGAGGATGCTAAGAACCGCTCTGCTGGGTATGTTGTTGTGTGTACAGGCACTCCCACTTGATGCTCAGGACGTTCCTGTGCGCTACCGTGTGGCAGCGTGCGATTGGATGATGCTAAAGCGTCAGAAGCTTGGTGCTTTTGCTTTGGCAAAAGAAATTGGTGCCGACGGTGTAGAGTTGGATATGGGTCCGCTGGGAAAGCGCGTCCTTTTTGAAAACAAGTTGCGCGATGAAGCGCAAGCCTCGAAGTTCAAGCATGTTGCCGACTCACTCGGCATCGAAGTGCCGTCCATAGCGATGAGCGGTTTCTTCGCCCAAAATTTCATGTCTCGTGATAACTATCGTGACCTTGTCAGCGATGGATTAGAGACAGCGCGGCGATTCGGCTCGAAGGTCATTTTCCTGCCTTTAGGCGGCAGTGGTCATGAGTGGAAACAAAAAGGAGCGCCGCGCGACACCCTCGTCAGCCGTCTGCGCGTAGCAGGAACAATGGCGCAGGCGCAAGGAGTCACTATCGGCATTCGTACGCAGTTGCCTGCCAAAGAGACGCTCCGTCTCCTGAAGGACATCGGTAGTCCTGCCGTCAAAGTCTATTACAATTTCCAAGACGCTGCCGATAACCATCGGTGTATCGTCAAGGAGTTGAAACAACTTGGTCGTGACCGCATCATCCAGATTCATGCTTCGAATACAGACAGCGTGAACTTGCGTGAAGACCCCGAAATCGACCTTCCGAAAATTAAGAAAACCCTCGATGAAATGGGCTGGAATGGTTGGTTGGTTGTTGAGCGCAGTCGCGATGCCAATCGTGTGCGTGATGTCCGTTATAACTTCGGACGCAATGTAGCCTACCTGAAAGAAGTGTTCGGAATACCTTAGAACGAAAGAGGATAATAAAGTGCAAGAGCAAAATCAATAGAAAATGAATTATTGAAAACTGTAACTAAACATAAGTCTAATTAAAAACCTAACAAACATGAAAAAGAATCATTTAATGACACTGCCTAAGCTATGTGCAGTTGCCCTGTTGGGAGCAACAACACTCTTGGCATCGTGCGCTGTGGATGGTTTCAAGGATGAGTCGTTCGTTGGAACGTATGGTTCAACGGACTTGATCACTCCAGGTGTTTCTGAGATTACGGTAACACCGAGTGCTGACAAAAAGACCCAAACCATTTCTTGGCCAGCTGTTAGTGGTGCCGGTAAGTACTTTATTTCTCTATACAAGGGAACTATTGAGGACGGTGACCAAATTGTTTCAGAAGTCATTGAGCGCGGTCGTACTGTGAAGGTTAATTCTGTAACTTTCCCACGTGAGGAAGAGACAGACTACATCTTCCAGCTAAGCGTTCTGGACAATGAGCCTGAAGGCAACAAATCTGATGGTAAGACAACAGTCTATCCTTTCTCTACCTTTACGCCGACATTCGCTACGTTGGAAGATGGTACAGACTTGAAACAGTACTTCGACGAGAACCCCATCCCATCCGAGAACATCGGAAAGGATGTAGCCTTCGACCTGAAGCCGGGTAAGACCTATTACTTGTCTGATATGCTTGACTTCGGTGCCCAGACCTTGACCCTCCGTTGCAAGGACAAGGAAAATCCCGCTAAGGTCATCTTCTCTGGTACTGCTTCCAGCTTCGAGACCTCTGCCGGTCTGACGCTGAAGAACCTGAACATCGATTGCAGCCAGTCTTTGGGAGCCTTCATCGCCATGAGCAAGACACCGACAGTTACTCCTGTCATCGTCAACGCATGGGGGGCTGACTATAACTTCTATTGCGCCAAGGATCCTATAGCCGTGCTGAACTGCAAGGTGGAAGGCATCAACTCCTTCATCTTCTGGGACAACAAAGTGCAGGTATGGTTCCCGACGACGGTGCTGATAGACAACAGCATCTTGCATCTGACCACTTCACTCGAAGCCAAGGACTGCATCGGTGGTGGTTATATCTGGACCAACAAGGGTAGTGGTTTCATTCGCAGCCTGACCATCAACAACTCCACCATTTATAACACTGGAGCTGCCGAGTCGAAGTATTTCGTACAGTATGGTGGCTTCGGCAACGACCAGGTGAAGGATCCATATACCCAGCTGGGATGGGCTGACAACCAGATTACCTATAGCAACTGTACTTTCTACAACGTATGTCCCGCCGGTCAGTGGGGTAACTACAACGGTGTAGCAGGAAAGAAAACTTCTTATTGGACGATGACCAATTGTATTTTCTGGAATTGCTCTTCTTCTGGTGTTGCCCGTCGCTTCCTCGCTGGCAGGCAGAACCAGGAGACGGCAACGTTCCTGAACAACACCTATATGAAGAAAGACGGTACCTTTGACACTCCAAACACAGATACTGGAAAATATGATTTAAGTGGTACCGACATCCAGGAAGACCCGAAGTTTGCCGATCCTGCCAATGCTGACTTCCACATCAGCGGTGCCAAGCAGGTGTCTCTTGGCACGGGTGACCCACGTTGGCTTCCCGAGAACTAATTACTAACCTATAAGTAGAAACAACTATGAATATCAAACATATAAAGACGTTAGCCCTTGGCTTGTCACTGTTCCTTGCGGTGCCTGCCATGGCTCAGAATAAGGTCGTGACCGGTACCATCGTCGACGAAACAGGCGAGCCGGTTATCGGAGCTACGGTACGTGTGCCGGGAACCAACATCGCCACGATTACCGACCTCGATGGTAACTATAAGATTGACGCCCCCGCAGGCAGCAACATCTCCGTGTCGTATATCGGCTACAAGGATGTCGTCACCAAGGGTGGACGTGTACAGCTCAAGCAGGCAGACACCGACCTCGAAGAAGTCGTTGTCGTTGGTTACGGTGTGCAGAAGAAAGCCCACTTGACCGGTTCTGTAGGTACAGTGCCTATGGACGACCTGCAAGACCTCTCTGCCAGCTCACTCGGTTCTACGCTGAGCGGTCTGGTCAACGGTCTTTCTGTCAGCGGTGGTGACAGTCGTCCTGGTGAGGCAGCACAACTCTATGTGCGTGATGCGAAGTCACTGAGCAGTCTGGCTGGTACCAATACAACTACCAGTATCGCTCCTACACCATTGTATGTTATCGACGGATACATCTATCCGAATGACGTCCGCGTAGGTACAGGTAACGAATCGCAGAACCTTGGTGCCGAGGCGTTCAACAACCTCGATCCCTCAGAGGTGGAGAGCATCTCCGTCTTGAAGGACGCTGCCGCAGCCGTTTACGGTTCTCGTGGTGCTAACGGTGTTATCCTCGTCACCACCAAGAAAGGTAAGATGGGAACCCCGCGCATCAGCTATAGCGGTTCTTTCGGTATTACCAATGCCGTGAACATTCCTACTATGCTCGACTCTTACAACTTCGGTCGTCTGTATAATATTGTACAGGCTCGCGACCCGAAGAACAACACCTTGGACACCAAGTACAATCTCTTCCAGTTTGATGAGTTGGAGTCCATGAAGAAAACCAACTACGATTTGATTGACAAGTATTGGGAAACTGGTTTTACCCAGAAGCACAGTGTCAACATCAGCGGTGCTACCGAGACTGTCAACTACTTCGCTGGTGTCAGCTACTTCGACCAGGACGGTAACCTCGGCAACCTTGATTACAACCGTTGGAACTACCGTGCAGGTATTGATGTGAAGATCAGCAAGTGGCTCAGTGCCAACTTGAATGTCAGCGGTGACTATGGTAAGAAGAACAGTCCCTATATCTCTATCGGTGGTTCAGGCACGGAAGACTTCTATCGTCTGTTGAGCCGTCCGCGCTATATGCCCGAATATCTCGGTGGCGTGGCTTTGTATCCTTATGGTATTTCAGGATCAGATGTTCCTTACCACTATGACGTTTTGCAGAATCATGGTGACTTCACCAAGAATATGACCTCCAATACTGCCATCAATGCCGGCTTGAGTTACGACTTCGGATGGAACAAGTACCTGAAAGGTTTGAAACTGAGTTTCAGCTATTCGAAGAGTATCAATACCAGCAAGACCAACCAGTATGGTTCACTTTACGACATCTATGAAATGAACTATCGCTATGGTAGTGCCCAGCATGTCTATGCTCCGACAGGTGAGGAAACAGAAGGTTTCGACTATCTGAAAGTTGGCGACAACCTCATTGTCAGACCGCAGAGCAACGGCAACTTCTTGAGTCGCCAGATGATCCGAACCGACAACTATCAGATGAACTTCACCGTCAACTATGCCCGCAAGTTTGGTAAGCACGATGTCAGCGCCCTCTTCTCCATCGAGAAGTCTGAGGCTGAGAGTGAATTTAACTTCAGCAATGCTACAGAACCTTATGAATTTACCAATTACCAGTACACCGGTGTAAATAAGGATAAGACGAAACCTACAGTAAACTTCAACCGCTCAGAAAGCGGTATGATGTCTTACATCGGTCGTATCAACTACGCATACGCAGACCGTTACCTCGTTGAATTCCTCATCCGTTCAGATGCTTCCACCAAGTTTGCACCGAAGAATTACTGGGGTACCTTCCCGACCTTCAGCTTGGGTTGGGTTGCCAGCGAAGAGTCTTGGTTCCGCGATGCCAAGTGGCTCAAGTGGATTGACTTCTTGAAACTCCGTGCATCCTATGGTGTCACTGGTCGTGATAACATTGCTGCATGGCAGTGGCTGGCACAGTATAGTCTCGATGCCAATAAGGGTTCAGTCTTTGGCGAAGGTACCGACAATCCCACTGGCGGACGTATCACCATGAATAAGGAGAACGCCGCTTACAACCCCGACGTACACTGGAGCAAGTCCTACAAATTGAACTTCGGTATCGACATGCGCTTCCTCAAGCAGCGTCTCGGTGTCACCTTCGAAGCCTATAAGGAGCGCAACCGCGACATCTTGCTGGATGTAGCCTCCGTTCCTGCTGTCGTAGGTAACAAGAGTGCCCCATTCAACTATGGTTCTATGAACAACTGGGGGTATGAGCTCTCTCTGACCTGGCGCGACAAGATTGGCAAGGACTTCAAGTATCATGTAGGTCTCAATACAGGTTATAGCGACAACAAGGTGATTGACCAGAAGTGGGCGACATCTGACTTCTACAAGTCTGTTTCTCCGGGTGAGCGTTCCGACGTTGGTACATGGGGTATGCAGTGCATGGGTATGTTCCGTACGTTCCATGACATTGACGAGTACTTCGACAAGTACATGCACAAGATGGATGCCGACGGCAACAAGCTCTATAACCCAGACGGTACGCCGATGTACGGACAGTACATGGGTATGACCAAAGACCAAGTTCGTCCGGGTATGTTGATCTATAAGGATGTTCGTGGTGCCTACAATGCCGAGACAGGTACCTATGCCGGTCCCGACCAGGAAGTCAGCGACGACGACCAGGTTCAGTTGAGCCACCGCAGCAACAACATCTACGGCTTCACCATCAATGCTGGTGCTGAGTGGAAGGGTCTTTCTCTTACCTTGCAGTTCGCCGCCAACTGGGGTGCTTACGACATCATTCCTTCCAAGGCTCTTTCCATGTCGTCAGACATCGTCAACATGCCATCGTTCTGGAATCCGGATGACGTCTTCGTCTATGAAGACATCTACGACGGACAAGGTCGTCTGATTCAGAAGGCTAACCTCAACGGTGGACTGCCTAACCCAGGTTTCGCCATCAACAGTCGTGCTTCCGACTTCTGGCGTGTCAGTGCAGCTCGTGTCAGCCTGAACCGTCTGACTATTGGCTACACCATCCCGAAGAATTGGATTAAGCCTATCGGATTGCAGAGTGCCCGCATCAACATCACGGGTCAGAACCTGCTGAACTTCTACAATCCTTATCCAGACAAATTCCTCAGCCCGATGTCAGCCTCTTACGACAGGTATCCTAACCTGCGCAAGTGGACCATTGGTGTGAACCTGACATTCTAACCTTTTAAACAGTAAGACAATGAAAAGAACATATCAATATATAGGTCTTGCGCTTGTTACAGCGCTCGGACTCTCCTCCTGTAGCGACAAGTTCCTGGAGGATAAGAAGAACTATGGTGCCGTAGGTGAGGACATCTATAACTATGAAGCCGGAGCACAGGGACGTATTAACGACCTCTATGGTTGGTGTCTGCCTACAACGCAGTCCGACCTGAATTGGAAGAATCCTTCTGTTGGCAAATCGGATATCGCCGGTCAATCAACAGAGGAGTATGGTGGTTTCACCAGTTTCACCGACCCAGAGGTAACGATGAGTTCTACGACAGCCGGTACGGCTGTGGTGGACTACTTCGGCGGCGACGACTTGGAGAATGTGCAGAGCAATACTTTCGGAACCATCCGTAACATCAATAATGCTATTCAAGGTATCACCAACAGTACCTTGAGTCAAGAGTTGAAAGACAAGTTGTTGGGACAGGCATACTTCTTCCGTGCATGGACCTACTACAAACTCGTGAAGTGGTATGGTGGTGTGCCCATCGTCAAGGACGTATTGCCCGCTACACCTGCTGCCTTCACCCAGCGCTCGTCTGCCAAGGAGTGTTTCGAATTTATCATCGACGACCTGAATACATCGGCAAGAATGTTGGAAGGCAAGACCATGGACTACGGTCGCATCACAGCCGGAACAGCATTGGCGCTGAAAGGTCGTGTGCTGACACTCTGGTGCAGCCCGATGTTCAACCGCAAGGGTGATCAGACTCGCTATCAAGAGGCTTATACCATCATGAAAGAAGACTTGGCGAAGATTGATGCTTGCGGCTACGGCCTCTATGGAGAAGGCGATCCAGGCACCAATGCCTCAACCTTTGCCAACATGTTCGTGACAAAGGACAGAAACCCCGAAGCTGTCTTCGTAACCTTGTACAACAAGCTTGTTGACTTCTCTGGTTATGCCGATGCTGTTAGGAACAACCGCTGGGAGCGAGACATACGTCCCGACAATGCTGGCGGCGGCGGCTTGAAGCCTTCAAAGGCTATCGTTGACCTTTTCCCGATGTCCGACGGTAAGTTGCCAGCAACAGCTTCTACCTATACCAAGTTGGAGAAGTCGGACAAAGACTACGACGAGCGCTATCCGTTCATGGACCGCGACCCACGTTTCTATCGCACTTTCGCCTTCCCCGGATTCCGTTGGGCTTACGCAGCAGGCGACAATGGTGATGCTACGGCTATGGATTCCCGTAACCCGTCTTACAACAATGGTAAAGATTACGTGCTGTGGAACTATGTTTGGTTCTATGGTGGCGACCCTGTTGACCCGGAGAACAACTCCTATCGTGGTGCTGACAATATGTCGAAGCCGGGTGGCGTGCTCGTTCGCAAGAAGTCTGACGACTACGACATCAATTCTTCTCCGCTCTACGACTACCGTCCCGATGGTCAGGGTGCTAATAATGGCGGTTATGCTGTACCGTTCATCTCTGCTGCTCCATACATGGAACTTCGCTATGCCGAGGTGCTGTTGAACCTTGCCGAGGTGGCTTGTGGTGCCGGTGATATGGCGTATGCTGTTGAACAATTGCAGCGCATCCGTGCACGTGCCGGCTATACTGCTGATAACAATTACGGTTTGCAGAGTAATTTGACAGGTGATCAGGCGGCTTGTATGAGTGCCATCCTTTACGAACGCCAGATTGAGTTCGCCTTCGAAGGCAAGCGTTTCGACGACATGCGTCGCTGGATGCTCTTCGACGGTGGCGTGAAACCAGCGTGGGCACCTGACACATGGCAACTCAGCGGTATTTGGGGCAGCAACACCTGTACATGGCTCGGCTTTAAGCCGTTCAACGGACAGCGTTGCGAGAGCTTCATCTACAAGATTAACGATGCTTACGGCATGGCTTCTGACGATACGTACGACAAGGATCCGCTACTGGCAGCAAAAACAGAGCGCCCCGAAGGTGTCAACCTGACACAGGATTTGGCTGACCAGTTGGCTGCATTGAAGACATGGTATGAGGCAAACCTCACTTGGCAGCTGCGTCAGAGCGGTCGTTATTCTGACCACTCGTTGAAGACCATCTACTTCAACCCGCGTAACTACTTCCTCGGTCTGAAGGCTAACGTTTCACAGAAGAACGTAGGCATCTACCAGACCGTTGGTTGGGAAGATGTCAACAACGGTGGAGCTATGGGTACCTTCGACCCATTGGCAGAATAGAAGCCTCACCCCCCCGCTCGGTAACTCGGGTGTTCACACATGGTGGACACCCGAGTTTGTTGTTGGGCACATGTCAATTCTCCGCTATGGCTAAAGGCGAACACCATCTTTTTGTTATTTATGCTTTAAAAAGTGATAAAAACGAAAGAAAAGCACAGAAAAGTTTTTTCGGTTTGTAAAACAATCACTATATTTGTAGCGTCATAAAGTGATACTGTGGAACATTCAGACAACGATTCATTACTATTGCTTATAACGACAAACCATATTACTAACAATTTAAAACTTAACGATTATGAAGAAAATTTTTACGCTTGTTGCAACAGCTCTCGTAGCTGTAGGTGTTAATGCACAGGAAGTTTGGAAGGCTGCCGAGTTTGACCTTTCCACTGCTGTTGAGACTGAGTTGACTGAAGGAATCTATGGTGGTGGTACCGCCGATGCTCCTGATACGTCAATCCCTGGCAAATTGGTTACCAGCACCATTACAGGAAGCACAACTAGTGTTACCTTGACGGGTTTATCTACCCCCAACAGCCTGAGCAAGAAGGATGTCGAAGAAGGCAAGACCCAGACCTATTGGGAACTGAAAGGTTCTGTTGATGGCAACGACGCTTTGATTACCGACGATTGCAATCCGAAGTTCGCTCAGTATCTGATGCCGAAAGGTAATCCTGGCTTCCAGCATTGGGAGTTCTATGAGCTGAATACCGATGGTGACGAGGTGTTCCGTGCATACGATACCTATTGGGAGATTGGTGCTACCGCTATGCCAGCCAAGGGCGCTTACTGGAAGTTTGATGTTACAAATGCTGGTACGCTGAAGGTTGCTATTTATGGTAACAAGAACCAGAATCCAACTTATATCGTTGACGAAAGCACATTGCAGCCTCTTGCTCCGTCAACTGTTCAAGTTGGAATCTTCTATCAGAACACTGGCTTTGCATATTATGGTGGTGATAAAGATCCTGAAACAGGCGAAACGATTCCTGGAACAGAGAAGTATTTCAACGAGGGTGCTCAGGCTGATGACTATGTGCTGCAGCACACCAACGGTGTAACCCAGAATCGTCCAGTTCTCGGCTATATCTCTTTCCCTGTTGAGTCTGGTAAGAGTTATTGGCTTTTCAACCCGAAGAGCCAGATTGGTCTCTATGGTTTTGAGTTCACCTCTACCACAGGCATCAACAACATTGTAGCTGATGCCAAGGCTGATGTGAACGCTCCTGTTTATAACCTCGCAGGTCAGAAGGTGGGCAAGAGCTTCAAGGGCATCGTTGTGAAGAACGGTAAGAAGTTCATCCAGTAATACCTATTTATAAAGAGTCAGGGAGTAAAAGGTACCCAAACCCGCCTCCCCGGCTCTTTTTCTTTTTTGTGTGAACCAATTTATAACACAATATTAACTAACAACCTAAATTATTTATGAAACAAAGATTATCATTACTTTGGATGCTACTGCTATGTTTCGTAGCGGGAGCATGGGCAGATTCAGAAGTGTCGCCTGAAGGTGGCTCGTCTAATGCCACTGTGAACGGAACGTCATTCTCTATCGCTGGTACCTCCAACGCAGGTAGTGGAACCAAGATTTCGCCGATGTCTGGTAAAGGTATCAAGGTGAGAAGAGACGCAGGTGTTGTTATGGCTATCAATGCAGGTTACAGAATTGATGGTGTAACTGCGTATGCAGCTGCTAATGACAATAGCAAAACATTTACGATTGAGAAAATTGAGGTTGACGGTACAGAGTTTGTACCTGCAGGTGTAACTATGCCAATTACTTGTGCACAGAAGAATGCCAGTGAAGCCACAACCATCAGTATTCCCAGTATAACCGCAAGAGATAATATCACCTTTACTTTTGGTGGTACAGCTTCTCAAGGTATCATGGAGTTCCATGTTGACTACACTCAGGAGCAAGTTATCCTTCAGGAGATTACGGATGTTACGCTGAATGGTGCTTCCATCGGCGAAACAGCCCTCGCAACGTTGAAGGCAGACAAGGCTGTTACTATTGACGGTTCTTCCCTCAATGGTATTGGTACGCTTGGTGTTACCCTGTCTTCTGGTGCAACAACGGTTAACCGTTCCATCGACAGTGGTAACGTTATCTATACCTTTACGACAAATAACGGTGCTGACTCATACACAGTTACTGTAACAGGAGCGACAAAGAAGTATGATGCTGCACAAGGTACGGTAGTATATTACAATGGAGATGCGCTTTCGAATGAAAAAAAGACATTGACGATAGACGGTATTGCATTCAATTATGCAAGTAAGACCTTCGGTTATGCCAACAATACGGATGGTGTAACGCTGGGTGAGACGACCTATAAGCCTATCAAACTGTCAACGGGTGAGGCTGTTACTGTTACTTTCCCCGAAGGCAAGAAAGCCACTAAGATTATTGTCTATGGTTGGTCTGCCGGAGGTCTCGGAACAGGCAAACTCGTCAATTTCACCGATGGAGGTGAAAAGTCTGTTGATACCAGCAACGACATCTTCTATGCCAACGACGGTTCAGGCTCTGTCTATCCTTCAGTATATGAGTACGAAGTTGACAATTGGGAGGCATTTACCTTCCAAGGCAATGGCGACCAGCCTTTCGTAGTGATGGACTTCGTCTTTGCCAGTGAAGCTCCTGCAACCAAATACACCATCGGCAAGACGATTCTTCCTGAAGGCGCAGCTACATTCAATCTTACCGTGACCGAGGCAGCTGCAGGTGAAGAGGTTACTGCAACTATCGATCCTACATCAGTCACTTTTGCTGAAGGATGGGGTTGGAACAACATCAATGAGCATTCATTAGTCAGCCTCAAGACTGAGAGTGGAGTTGATGTACCGTTTACCATCAATGATGCAACAAGGTCTGCAACCTTCACGATGCCGGCAGAGAACGTTATCGCTACTTTCCAGCTCTTCCCGGAATATCAAGTTTCCTTGCAGCAAGCTGTAAATGGTACTTATAAGGTTGACGGTCATGAGGCTGGAACAGGCATGAAGAGATACGAGGGAGAGGTATCTGAGTTCACCGAAATTGTTCCTGATTTTGGCTATAAATTAGGTACGATCACCGTAACGGCAGAAGACGGAACCGACGTTCCTGTTGCAGACTACAAGTTTACTATGCCGGCACAGAAAGTGACGGTTACCGTGACATTCGTTCCAGAGCCTGTTAACCTCACTGTTACCAAGTCGGGAGGTGGCGACCTGACTGCTGCCATTCAGAAAATTAAGGCTGATTTGGCACCAGAAGCGCCTATCAAGAACCTGACCATTACCCTGGAAGAAGGCAACTATACAGTTAGTGCTCCTATTGAAGCAAGTGGCAATATCATCATCAATGGTAATGGTGCAACGATTGATGCATCTGGTTTGTTAGATGGTGAAGGTCAGCCAGTCAACATGATTCAGTGGACGAACATTGATGCGGCTGCTGAATGGATGAATGGTAGTGTATCTATTGACGGCTTAACTGTCAAGGGCTTGCAGAAAGCATTGTTCTACAGCAACAGTAAGTATTACGCAGGCGAATTCTCGATCAATAACTGTATTGTCGAGCAGGCTGGCGATGCTACTACCATTGACTTTACGAAGGGTAGTGTTGCTATTGATATTGACGTAACGAACTCTACGTTCTATGCTCCTACGGCTACAACGAAGTCGTTCTACAGCTCACAGGGAGGTCAGAAGGCAACAGAATATAGTAGTGCAGCTATCCAGACGTTCCATTTCGAGAACAACACGATGTATAACCTTGCCAAGGGTAAGAACTTCTTCTCTCACCGTCAGAGCAACCAGACATGGTTGGCTTACGATGTATTGGGTAATATCTTCGTGAACTGTGGTAAGAGCGGTCAGACCATCAAGGGTATGAACGGTGGTCAGGGCGGTACTAACCCGACTTGGAACATCAGTGGCAATGCCTTCAACTACGACGGTAAGGACACCAGTGCTGCTGAAACTACAGGCGATGAAGCTGAACCTATTCAGAACAGCGTAGCAGGTATCATTACCTTCGCAGATGCTGATGCCGGCGACTTTACCCCGACCCTCCTGATGGATCCGAGTTCAACGTCCGCTCCTGAGTCTATCGGTGACCCGCGTTGGATTCCTCTCACCTTGGTAGGAAGTTACAGCATTACTGTTGACGAGAACATCGAGAACGGTACAGTAACGGCTGATGCTCCTTACGCAGCTGTAGGTACAGAAGTTAAGGTTACGGCTACTCCTGCTGCGGACTACGAGCTTGAGACACTGTACTACGAGATTGAAGGTGACAACGGTATCTATGAGATTACCGATGGTAAGTTCGACATGCCTAACGGCAATGTTACCATTAAGGCCACCTTCAAGTCCACAGCTACCGGCATTTCTTCAATTGAAAATGGACAATTGACAATTGACAATGATGCTCCTGCTTACAACCTCGCCGGTCAGAAGGTTGGCAAGGGCTACAAGGGCATCGTCATCAAGAACGGACGTAAGGTCGTGATGAAGTGAGAATAAAGCAAGAACTCGTTCTTGCTTTATCGAGCGGGAACGAGCTCGAGCTGAAAGCTCAAGGTCGTGATGAAGTGAGAATAAAGCAAGAACTCGTTCTTGCTTTATCGAGCGGGAACGAGCTCGAGCGAAGCTCAAGATTGTGAAGTAAACAAGCAAAGCCCCCTTCCCCCTAAAGGGGGAGGCCATGAAGAGGCTCATATAAAAAGAGGTGGCGGAACCGTAAAGGCTCTGCCACTTTTTTTTCATTTTTGTTTTGCAGTTTCATAAAAACCTCTTAACTTTGTAGCGAATATATGGAAAACCTTAACCATTCAATTATTATTAACTAAAAACCAATATGCTTATGAAAAAGAAATTATTCTTATTGAAGTTAGCTCTTGTAGCTATTGCGGCATTTGCCGTGCAGACTACACTTAGAGCCGCAGAACAGGTTACATCGACTTATACCTTTACCAACAAGTCATGGAATGCTACGCTGAATGAAGAAGCTGCAAATTGGATATCAGGAAAAGACGGTGCTGGTTTCATGAATAACGGAGTACAGGTTACTAACAATGCAAGTTATAGTGGTGCCAATGCTACCTCTCCGGAAGAATTCAACAACATTACAAAAATCGTTGTGACGTACAATACCAATAAGGCTGCAGGTGCAGGAACATTGGTTGTCAAGATTGGTGACAATGCTGCGACTACAAAGGACTGGGCGTATAGCGATGCTGCTTCCGATGGTAGAACCGCAAACTTCACCGCTGAGTTCGACTATGCTACTCCACAATCGGGGGCAGTAACGCTCACGGCTAATACGACAACAAACTCTATCTATGTAGTCAGTGTGGCTATTACTCATGACCAGTCCGCTGCTACTACCGTTGAGAAACCTGCCTTCTCTCTCGAACCTGGTTCTTATGTTGGTACTCAGAGCGTAGAGATTTCTTGTGCTACTGAGGGCGCTGCTATCTATTACACGACCGATGGCACTACACCTACTGCCGAGAGCACAGCTTACACTGGTGCAGTTAGCGTGATCGAGACTGCTACCATCAAGGCCATCGCCATCAACGGCGAGGATAAGAGTCAGGTAGCTACTGCTGCTTATACCATACTCGAAAGCATTGCCAACACCGAGGCTACCGCTTTGACCATAGAAGAGGCTGTTGCTCTGATTGACAGCAAAGATGCTGCCGTTCTGGCACATGAGGACAATCAGGTATATATAAAAGGTGTGGTTTCTAAAGTTGATGGAATGAATGCCATCTACAAATCCATTACCTATTGGATTTCTGCCGACGGCACAGAGACCGGTCAGCAGTTCGAAATCTATGGCGGTTTAAATGTTAATGGTACCACCTTTGATAATATTTCTGATATACAGGTTGGCCAAAATGTTATTGTAAAAGGTAACTTGAAGAAGTTTGGAGACGACGTATATGAGATGGACAAGAACAACGAGCTGGTGAGATATGGCTCGTTACAGGATATCATTGTCGAACCTGACGAAGGTGATGACATTTCTTTAGCTGTTAATGCTGTTTCCGCAGGTAAGTTCGTGAAGGACATCTACGTTTACTTGGCTCCGGGCAAGAACTTCACCATCAGTGCGCCTATCGTTGCTCCCGCTGCTTTCGTTGTAATGGGTGCTGCGTATGGTACAGATCCGAGTACGATTGACGAAACCGCTACTCCGGCTGTTGTCGATGCTTCTGCACTGACCGGTCCGTTCGTACAGATGAGTACTGATCCGGCTGTCGATGCTGATGCTAACGGCTTCTATCCATTGGCAGATGTCGGCTTCCTCAACGTGAAGGTGACAGGTCTGAAACAGCAGTTGTTCTATGCCAACAAGGTGAAGTATCTGATGAACTGCTTCCATCTTGACTTCTGTAACATCCATGTTGCTGGTGGCAACAAGACCATTATCGACACCAATGGTGGTGGCGTAATCGGTACTCTTGATATGTCTAAGAACACCATCTGGGCAGAGCCTGCCAACACGGGTGCGCTCTACAGTTCACAGAGTGGCCAAAAGGCTACTGAAGCCGGACTGGCTGTACAGACCTTCAACATTGAGCGGAATACCTTCTACAACATTGCTTATAGCAGGAATACTTGCTCTCACCGTCAGAATAGCCAGACGTGGCTGACTTACAATGTTCGCAACAATGTCTTTGTGAACACAGGTAAGAGCGGTCAGGCTATCAAGGGACTGAATGGTGGTGGATCAAGTTCTAATCCCACTTGGAATGTTGACGGCAACGCCTTCAACTTCGACGGTGCTGACACCAGTGCAGCAGAAAGCACAGGCGACGATGCAGAGCCTGTACAGAACAGCGTAGCAGGTGTCTTCGCCTTCACCGATGCTGCCACAGGCGACTTCAACGGTATCTTCAAGGGTAAGACTGCCGAAGCTCCTGCCAAGTATCCAGGCGACCCGCGTTGGGCTTACACCTACGAGATTGCTCCTACCGACATCGTCATCAATGCTGAGGACATCACCGACGGTAACATCTCCGCTGCATTTGCCGCCAAGACCGAAAGCGTTGCCAAGATTGGCAATGTTTCCATCAACCTCGATGGCGCTACCAACTATACGATTTCTGCATCTATCGTAGCTCCCGCTTCGTTCACTCTCAACGGTAACGGCGCAACCATCGATGCCTCTGCATTGGATGCAGCCATGATTACGACACCTACAGGTGACCTCGCAGAGTGGATGGAAGGAAACTTCACGGTGAAGGACGTCACCGTTAAGGGTCTGACGAAGGCATTCTATGCAAGTGCTGGTAAGAACTACCTGTACAACGACTTCCTGATTCAGAACTGCGTGATTGAGCTTGCCGGTACAGCCGGAAATGACTTCGACTTCCGCAAGGGTGGTGTGGCCAAGAACTTCACCATTGACCAATCGACCATCTATGCTCCTGCAGCAACAACCAACTCACTGTACACTTCACAGAGTGCCCAGAGAGGTACTGAGGCTCCTGGCGTAACCATGCAGACGTTCTCTATCACCAACTCAACCTTGTACAATATCGCCAAGGCTAAGAACTTCTTCACTCACCGTCAGGCTAACCAGACATGGCTTGCCTACACCATTAAGAATAGTGTATTCTTAAATGTCGGCAAGAGCGGACAGGTAGTGAAGGGTATCAACCAAGGCCAGAGCGGTGCGAACCCGACCTGGGATATCGAAGGCAACGTCTTCAACTTCGATGGTGCCGACACGAGTGCTGCAGAAAGCACGGGTGACGAAGCTGAACCTGTAACAGGTTCTATTGCCGGTATCGTAACCTTCACCGATGCTGCCAACGGCGACTTTACCCCGACCCTCCTGCTGGCTCCGAGTTCAACGTCCGCTCCTGAGTCTATCGGTGACCCGCGTTGGATTCCTCTCACCTTGGTAGGAAGTTACAGCATTACTGTTGACGAGAACATCGAGAACGGTACCGTAACGGCTGATGCTCCTTACGCAGCTGTAGGTACAGAAATAAAGGTTACAGTTACTCCTGCTGCGGACTACGAGCTTGAGACACTGTACTACGAGATTGAAGGTGACAACGGTATCTATGAGATTACCGATGGCAAGTTCGATATGCCTAACGGCAATGTTACCATTAAGGCCGCCTTCAAGTCCACAGCTACCGGCATCAACAGTATCAATGCAGATGCAGCTGCCGACAATGATGCACCTGCTTACAACCTCGCCGGTCAGAAGGTTGGCAAGGGCTATAAGGGTGTTGTTATCAAGAACGGACGTAAAGTCGTGATAAAGTGAGAATAAAGCAAGAACTCGTTCTTGCTTTATCGAGCGGGAACGAGCTCGAGCGAAGCTCAAGATTGTGAAGTAAAAAGCGGTTGAGCCCCGTATGGGCTATCACCGACAAATAGTTAAGCGGCGGTTCCAAACGGACCGCCGCTTTTCTGTTGTTTTCGTAAAGTTATTCTGACAATTTCGCGGAGTTATTCCGAAGGCTCCGGAAGGTTATTCCGAAAGTTTCGGAAGGTTGTTCCGAAGGCTCCGGAAAGTTATTCCGAAGGCTCCGGAAAGAAGTTCCAAAAACTTCGTAAGGTAATTGCCAGTGTAGTTTAACGATTTTAGTTGACTACTTTGAGTCTTATTTGTAGTTGTGGTTGACTTTGGTTAATACTTAGTTATACTTTCTGTTGACTCTCTTTTGGTTTACTTTTAATTTCAGTTGCTATCAGTTTCTTATTAGTCACAAATAGGGTTGCTCACTTACTTGACTACAAATTTCTTGCCTTTCTTGATTGCAATGCCTTTGTAGTTGGCGTTCACCTTCTGCCCCGCGAGGTTGAACATAGGAGCATCATGGTCAGTTGTCAATGGTTCATTGTCAATTGATTCTATGCCCGTTGTTTCGAAGTAAGATGCAAAGTTGAACTGGCGGGTGAGACTGATGCCGTCTTCCTCGGCTTTCACCGATACGGAGAAGAGCGGACCGGTGCTCTTCGTCGGGGTGACGAGGAGCGTGCCATCGTTGACGGTTCCCTCTCGTGTTCCTTCTACAACGGTATATTTCGGGTTGGTATAGCCGGCGAAAAAGTCAGCCAGCTTCACCTTCAGCTGTGCTCCGCTGATGAGGAAGTTGGGCAGAGCCACCCAGTTCAGGTATTCCTCCAGGTCGGTATAGTCATCGTCGTCGCGGTCGTCGTTGTTGTTGGCTGCATCGGGATTGGTTCCTGTGAGACGTTCGAACCAATTCGGAATGCCGTCTTGGTCGGTATCCCATCCTGCATCGCGGCTTGCGGTGACGATGCCCAGTTTGTCGAGGTCGAAACCTTCGCACCCCGTATCCTCTTCAGAGTCGATGAGTCCGGCACGTCCGGAGCGGCTGCCCTTCGTCGAAGTGGTGCCGTTCTTGGTCTCGCTGACCATGCGTTGGTCGTGCTTGTCGAAGAGGGGCAGTGTGCAACCCACATCGGAGAGAACGTTTTTGAACGCAGCCTGAGCCGTTTCCATGTTGCCTTCGGGGTTCATGAAGGCGAAGGGCGACGATGGCAGCGGGTCCCAGTCTACCTTCTGTCCGCCCGACGTGCTGTACTTATAGGTCGTACCTTCCTTGTCCTGGGTCAGCTTTCCGTTGTTCTTCTCCTGCCGGATGTTGCCGTTGCAATAGACACTCTGCGTGCCCGTTCCCGTTCCTTCCAGCTGCAGGTTCATGATGGTCGATGTGCTGTTGGCACCCATCTTGTAGAAGTTGTTGCAGAAGTTCATCTCGTGCGTGCCGCCGTCGGTGGCGCGTCCGCCGTAGTTGTAGACCACATTGTTATAGATGTCGTGGTGACCGTCGTAGTTGCCACCGCCGTCCAGTCCTCCGGAGATACTCCAGTTGCGACCTTCGCAGTGCGCCAGCAAGTTGTGGTGGTAGGAACCGCAGATGCCGCCCATCTCACCACCGCCGATGGTAGCAGCATAACCGTGCTTGTCGCCACTGGAGTAGTTGGGGTGACCGGCTTGGTTGAGAGCTTCGGATAGCAACGTGCGTTGCAGCGTCATCGACAAGGCTCCGCGCGAGGAGAATGCTTCGTCGATGGTCCATGATACGGAACAGTGGTCCATGATGCTGTGGTCGTTGCCTGCCATGCCCATGCCGTCGAGTCCGCCGAGTGTCGTCTCTTCGCTGGTTCCCGCCTCGCTGCCATAGGTTTTTCCGTTGCGTTCGCCAGGAATCTGTCCGTCGATGAGTTTCTTATGGCCCAGTCGCATGCGGAGGAAACGGGTGATGCCGTCGCTCTGCATACCGAACGGACAGGTGCGCAGCATGATGCCAGCTCCCGGTGCGGTCTGTCCGGCAATGGTCACGAACTTGTCGGAACAGGTCAGGCGGCTCTTCAGCGAGATGACGCCTGCCACATCGAAGACGATGGTGCGCGGTCCGCTGACTTTCTTGATGCCGTAGCGGAAGGATCCTGGTATCGGGTTGCTGTCGTCGCCGTTGTCATCGAGGGTGGTGACATGATAGACGGTACCGTAGCGTCCGCCGATGGCATATTTGCCATAACCCTCGGCACCCGGGAAGGCAATGCGTCGTGGACGGAACATCCAGACACTTCCTTGGTGGATGTTGCCTGCTGCGTCTTCCTCATCGACGCGCCAGTAGTAGTTGTACTTGCTGCGCAGTCCGTTGGCAGTATAGGCAGCCGTCGTCGTCGTTGTCATCTTGCTCAGGTTGTTGGCATCGGTACCGAAATAGATGTGGTGCTTCTTTGCCGATGTTGCCGGTGTCCAGGTCAGGGTGATGTTACCGCCGTCGGCATTAGTGTGTATATCGTTGTTGACGGGGTAGGGTTCCTGTGCCGTCTTCGAGTTGTCTGCCACGTCGAAGAGCAGTCCGTTGATGATGAGTGTCGTCGTGGTGTAGGATACACCGCTCTCCGGAGTGGTGACATAGGAGATGACGACATCCTTGCCGCTCTCTGCCGTGAACTCTACATACGACTTTCCCGACTCGGTAATCGACATGACGCGGTTCGACTGCGTGACACTCGATACCGTCTTTACACCGTTGACATAGACATCCAGCTTAGGACACGTCACGTTGGCATCCGTCTGGTTGTGGAAAGCCTGCAGCGAGTGCTTGCCAGGCGTGAGGTTGCTGATGGTGAGGTCCATCTTCACGGCTCCAGAAGATACATTGGAATGGTCGTCGCCATAGATGAGTACACCGTCGCAGAGCAGTTTCGACTCACTTCTGCCGTCTTTCCACCAGTTGGACATCACGTGGGTGCCGGCATAGCTGTGGTCGCAAGCCACCGTCAGCGTCACCCCGTTGTTAAACGTCTTGGTGTTGTTGTCGCCTTCGGGCACTTCCCATATCTCGTAACCCTCTTCGCTGTACTGGCTTTGGTTGGCAGTATAGCGGTTGAAATCGATTTGTTGTGCCTGCAAGGCGGTCGCCGTCATCAATGCAGTTGTCAGTAAGATTTGTCGCGTTTTCATTCTGTTGCATATTAATAGTTATAAGAATGACGTTTAGAGCTTGTTTCTGTCCATGCGCGCGTGTACTATTAAATAGTGTTACGTTATGGTTACATGTCAGTAAGACAATCGTCTTTTTAAAGCGTGGAGCATGCTTCGCCAATGGATAAATGATAGAGAAGAATGAATATAATAACATAGAAAACTAAAGAGAAAGATGAAAAAGATCGTGATGGCACTATGTGCCACATTGCTGTTGCCGTTGGCAGCAAATGCACAGTACCCGCAGTTGACGGGTGAAGCAAAACAGAAACTGGCAGACTTGCACAAGAAATGGGAGGCTCATAGCGACTCTGCATGGGCTGTGGCATTCCCGGTTGTCATTAAAGAAGCAAAAGAAGGTCGTCCGTACGTGCCTTGGGCTTTTCGACCTTACGACCTTCCGCAGGCAAAGATACCCGCTTTTCCCGGTGCTGAAGGAGGCGGAATGTACACCTTTGGCGGTCGAGGCGGCAAGGTGCTTGTCGTGACCAACCTGAACGATGACGGTCCCGGGTCGTTCCGTTGGGCTTGTGAGCAGGGCGGTGCACGTATCGTCGTGTTCAATGTCAGCGGTATCATCCGTCTGAAGTCGCCTATCTATGTGCGTGCTCCGTATATCACTATTGCCGGACAGACCGCTCCGGGCGACGGTGTCTGCATTGCCGGAGAGACGTTCCAGGTGGATACCCATGACGTGATAGTGCGCCACATGCGTTTCCGCCGCGGTGAGACACAGGTGACCTACCGTGAAGACTCCTTTGGCGGCAACCCTGTCGGCAACATCATGATAGACCACTGTTCTTGCGAGTGGGGACTGGACGAGAACATTTCGTTCTATCGTCACATGTTCGACCTGGGCGATGGAAAACCGAAGCGTAAGGAGCCGACGGTGAACGTTACCATTCAGAATACCATCTCTGCCAAGGCTCTCGACACCTGGAACCATGCTTTCGGTTCAACAATCGGTGGCGAGAACACCACATTCATGCGCAACCTGTGGGCAGACAATACGGGCCGCAACCCGTCAATTGGCTGGGGCGGCGTATTCAACTTCGTGAACAATGTGGTGTATAACTGGGTGCACCGTACGGCTGACGGTGGCGAATATACCACCATGTCGAACTTCATCAACAACTATTACAAACCCGGACCGCTCACCCCGAAAGACAGTCCTGTAGGTCATCGTATCGTGAAGTCGGAGAGTCGCAGTGTCAACCTGTTCCCCTTCAAGCAGTTCGGACGTGTCTATGCTACGGGTAACGTGATGGAAGGTTATCCTGAAATCACGAAGGACAACTGGAACGGTGGTGTGCAGACTGCCGACAAGGACGGTGAGATGGACGAGACGGAGAAGGCGGTGATGCGTTCTAACGAACCGTTTGAGATGCCATTCATCACGATTATGGGTGCACAGAAGGCGTTCGACTTTGTCCTGGAGAATGCCGGTGCGACAATTCCTACTCGTGACATCGTGGACCAGCGCATTATGGAAGAAGTGAAGACGGGTAAGGCTTACTATGTTGACAAATACGAGAAAAAGGTGAAGGACAATCCCTATGGAGATATGTGGGGACTGCATGAGAGTTCAAAGAACAAGGACGGCCTCTTCAAATATCGTCGTCTGCCGAACGACAGCTACAAAGACGGTATCATCACCGACCCGCGCCAGATGGGGGGCTATCCGGAATACAAAGGAACACCGCGTGTTGACAGCGACGGCGACGGTATGCCCGATGAGTGGGAACGTGAAAACGGACTGAACCCGAACGATGCAAGCGATGCCAACGGCGACATCAATGGTGACGGCTATACCAACATTGAGAAATATATCAACGGTATCGACACCAAGACGAAGGTGGATTGGCGCAACTTGAACAACAATCGCGATACCTTGGCTGAGAAAGGCAAGGTGATGTAAAGAGACCCACCCCCCAACCCCTCCAAAAGGAGGGGAGTTGGGGGAAGAAAGAAAAAGGAAGAATATGAAAAAGGTTTTTCTTGGATTACTAGTATTTCTAGTCAATCTAGTCAGTCTGTCTGCCCAGGAGGTGAAACTCAATAGCGACGGACGCGACCAACAGTATGTGCAGACGATTCTTGGACGTTCGCAGAAGATTGTCGATGGTTTGAAACTGACAGACGAGTCGAAGAAGCAGAATGTGTTGAACATCATTGCCAACCGTTATTTCAAATTGAACGACATCTACGATAAGTACAAGGCAGGTACGGATTCGTGTAATGCGGAGTTATATAAGCATCACTTTGAGTTTGCTGCCGACTTGGGCAACTATCTTGACGAAAGCCAGATAGAAGCCGTAAAGGACGGACTGACCTATGGCGTCGTTCCGAAGACTTATCAGGCACATTTGGATATGATTCCGTCGCTGACCGATGCTGAGAAACTCCAGATACTGAACTGGTTGAAAGAGGCACGCGAGTTTGCCATTGATGCTCCTGATTCGAAGAGCAAGCATGGCTGGTTCGGCAAATATAAAGGTCGCATCAACAACTGGCTTTCAACACGAGGCTACGACTTGGTGAAGGAACGTGAGGCCTGGTATAAGAGAATAGGGAAATAGGAGTCTTACCTCAATCCTACCAGGGTAGGAAGAGAGAAAGAATGATTTTGATTATGGATAGAAGTCGGGCAATAGTATTCGTCATGGTTCTTTGTTCATGGTTCGGAAGTTCCGTATGGGCGCAAAACGTTCCGATGGACTATTCCTACTGTGGCTACCACCATTCGGAACAGCCGATACCTTATGCGGCAGTGGCGGTTGGTGTGCAGCCCTCTGGCGGAGATGACAGCAAGACTATCCAGGCTGCCCTTGACAAGGTGGGCAGTATGAAACCCGACAAGCGGACAGGACTTCGTGGTGCGGTTTTGCTCGCTGAAGGGACCTATACCATCAGCGAACCGTTGCGTATCCGAAACAATGGGGTCGTCTTGCGTGGTAGCGGTCGTGATAAGACGATTCTCCGTAAAAAGGGATTCGACCGTGGGGCTGCGGTCTATATTGAGGGTGAGCATGATGTGGTCATGAAAGATACCGTTGATGTAGCCGATGCAAGTCCGGGAAGTATGAAGATACATCTTCAGCGTTCTGTTCGTCTAACGTCAACTCCTCAGCGTGTCATCATTTGGCGACCTTCCACACCGGAATGGATAGCCTCGTTGGGTTGCTCGTCGTTTGGCGGAGGCAAGCGTATGGGTTATTGGGCGTGGCATCCGGGTGATATTGATTTGCGATGGAACCGTAGGATTGTAGCCTTAAACGGTACGGAAATAACACTCGATGCACCCATCACTTCTGCTATTGAAAGCCGATGGGGTGGTGCTAAAGCCATATTCTGCGATGTGCGGGGGCTGGTCAGCGAGTCGGGTGTGGAAAACCTGACGTTGGAATCGGCTTACG
Source organism: Prevotella sp. (assembly GCA_017442825.1). Classification (GTDB taxonomy): domain Bacteria; phylum Bacteroidota; class Bacteroidia; order Bacteroidales; family Bacteroidaceae; genus Prevotella. The sequence goes on from JAFRYZ010000009.1 coordinate 122,488, forward strand.
ACACCAGTCTTCCCATGGATGAAGACCATTGTTGGGATGGCGTGTATGTTGCTGACGCAGAAAATTGTTGGGTGCGTATGGTGAACTTCCGCCATTTTGCCGGTTCGGCAGTTGTCATACAGAAGTCTGCAGAACAGATTACCGTTGAAGATTGTAAATCGTTGCATCCCGTTTCCGAAATCGGTGGATTCCGTCGTCGAACCTTCTTCACCATGGGTGAAAAGACTCTTTTTCAGCGTTGCTATTCAGAACATGGTATCAACGACTTTGCCGTAGGGCACACGGCTCCAGGTCCCAATGCCTTCGTGCAATGTGAGAGTTTCGAATCATTCGGACCGAGCGGGGCTATCTCGTCGTGGGCTCCAGGCATTCTTTTCGATATTGTCAATGTTGACGGTAATGACATCGTCTTCAAAAACTGGGAATTGGAAAAGTTTGGAGCGGGGTGGAGTACTGCCAACAGTACGATGTGGCAGTCAACGGCAGCGGGATTGTGGTGCTATTCTCCTGATTCTATCAACCGCAACTACTCGCGTGGCTGCTGGGGACAGGTGATGGGAAGTGGAGAATATACGGAGATGAACGAGCATGTGAAGCCTTATTCGCTCTTTGCCAGCCAACTGCTGAAGCGCAGGGGAGAGAAACATGCCGACGAAGTGAATAAGATTTGTCGCGTATTGGAGCGCAACACCAATGCCAGCAGTTCGCCGACAATAGAGGAAGCGATGCTGATGGCAGACGAAGCTCTGCAACCGCGCATGACCTTACAGGCATGGATTGACCAGGCACAACTTGATGGCGAGAACACTAGTCTTTCTGGAAAATCTAGCCCTTCTAGCCCTTCTAGCCTCTCTAGTAAATCTAGCCCTTCTAGAAATTCTAGTAATCCTAAAGCCTCCACCGCCACTTATGCCATCACCAGCGGTAAACTGACAAAAGATGGTGCTTTGTTGGTGGGGGGTAAGCACCAGACACCGTGGTGGAACGGGCGAACTACCGATGCGGCGATGGCGAAAGCCAAGTTTGCACTGACCCGTTTCGTTCCCGGACAAGAGGGGCAGGGTGGTACTGACCGCATCGACTCCGTGATTGTTGCCATGCAACGGAGTCATATCTTACTCTTCAGTCAGAACTATGGTTTATGGACCGACCGCAGGCGTGATGACCATGAGCGCATAAGAAGAAAGAATGGTGACGCTTGGGCTCCTTTCTACGAGCAACCCTTTGCCCGTGTCGGTCTTGCCGATGCAAAGACACCGTCGTATGCAGCTTTGGCTTGGGACGGGATGAGCAAGTACGACTTGACGAAATTGAACAAATGGTACTATTGGCGTTTGCAACAGTTTGCTGCCAAAGGTGCTGACGCTGGTCTGTTGCTGAAAAACCAACATTATTTCCAGCATAATATTCTGGAGGCGGGCGCACATTGGGTGGATTGTCCGTGGCGAACAGCCAACAATGTGAATCAGACGCCGTTCTTAGAACCCGTAAACTTCACGGGTGACAAGCGCATCTTCACGGCAAAGCTTTTCTACGATATTGAGCAACCGACTTTGCGCGAGTTGCACCGTCAATATATTCGACAATCATTAGATGCGTTCAAAGGACAACCAAACGTGCTCCATTCTATCGGCGAAGAATTTACGGGTCCATTGCATTTCGTCCAGTTCTGGTTGGATGTCGTAGCAGAGTGGGAACGTGAGAATGGGCAAGTGCTGGTGGACTTAGCCGTGAACAAGGATGTGCAAGACAGCATTCTGAGTGACCCAATCCGCTCCAAGACGGTTGATATCATTGATATTGAACAATGGTTCTATCATAATAAAGGTGAGTATGCTCCCCCTGGAGGAGTGAATATGGCGCAACGGCAGTATATGCGGAAGATACGGACGGGTAGTGCGCGCTTTGAAGACGTCTATCGTGCCGTGAACGAATACCGAACGCGCTTTCCTGAGAAAGCTGTTGTGTATTCGGCGCAGAAATATCCTGAGTTAGGCTGGGCGGCATTGATGGCAGGCGGTTCCTGTGCCGTCGTTCCCGTCAAGGATAGCGATTTCTTGACCGATGTGGCAAAGATGCATCCTTCAGGACATCTGGGAGGTGTCTATACGATGGAGGACGCGCAGACGGGAGCATTGGTCTTCATTGATGGTAACGGCAAGGAGGCAACTATGAATCTGAGTAGCGGCACCTATCGTCTTTGTCAGATAGACCCGCTGACGGGAAACATCAAGGAATTGAAAGCTCGCGAGCACATAGATCGGTCTTATACTTTCAGTGGAAACGGTGTTTTTTGGCTGAAAAAGTTGAAATAATGATCAACAGGTCGTTACAAACGTACGCATAGTGCGTCTTATTCTTGAAAAACAAACGGAAATGGCTGATGCAAATACGATAGATATAAATGTAACCAGTCTGCTGGAAAATGCAGACTTTCTTCGTTATGTCTTAGATGCTGATGCTGGTCAACGGCAGCAATGGCACCGCTTTGAACAAGAACATCCCTGTTGGCAGCCAGCCATTGAGCGTGCGAAATACATTTTGTTGCATCTGGACGAGATGGGGAGCGTGCTTTCAGAAGAGGAAATTGAGTCCTTGCGACAACGCATCTCCAGCATGTTAGGAGAATAGAGCCTTCTTTTTTGATGTGGAGTCCATTCTCGATTTAACATAAAGTGCAACAGTTATGTGCAAAACCGTCATGTCGGCATGACAGTGTTTGCGGAAACAATTGTAAAATTATAGTCTTAAAGGCTAAAAAATCAAATTTTTGGGTAGATTGAACGATTTGTGATGTTGTGAAGAGAGATTTTCTCTTTATCTTTGCCATATACAAAATAACTAACTTTCTACCTTATGAACCCAGAAATGACGATAAAAGACGGACGGGCTGTCGAATTGTTGCGTTCCTACAGAGAAGGTAATCGAGCAGCTTTTACGGAAATCTATCACATGTATATTCAGATGCTCTTGAATTACGGGCATTGCTTGACGACGAATACGGAACTGATTAAGGATTGCATTCAGGACGTTTTTGTCAAGTTGCTTGATAAGCAGGATGTGGAAGGTATTCGACGTGTTGGTTCGTTCTTGATTATTTCTTTGCGCAACCGTTTGGTGGATGAGTTCAGACATGCTAATTTCACCATTGAAGCATCTGTAGAGGATATGCACTACACGCGTTCGACAACGGATGTAGAGAGTGACTATCTGCGTGCTGAAATGATAAGTATGCGGAATGAGTATGTTGAGGACCTTCTGAAGACGTTGACTCCGCGTCAGCGCCAAGCTTTCCAGCTATATTATATGGAAGAAAGGAAGTATGATGAGATTTGCCAGTTGATGAACATGAACTACCATAGTGTGCGCAATCTCGTACATCGCGGAATGTTGAGGCTTCGTTCTGTAGCCGTTTAACAACTCTACCTTGGCTGATTATGCTTAAAAATCCCTTCCCTGTCTAGACTGGGAGAGCTGATAGAACCTTTATGTTTTTTACTATGAAGCGATTTCTTGTATTATTATGTTGCTCCGTGCTCTCTGCTGTTACTTTGTCGGCAAAAGGGTGGGGCAATGAGTATCGTTCGATAGAGAAGCGGATTGTTGCGCCGACCTTCTCCGATCGCCAGTATATGATAGCTGATTTCGGTGCATCTCAGCAAGCTACGGCAGCCGAGAACCAGCGAGCTATCAATAGTGCCATCAAGACATGCTCGCAAGCAGGTGGCGGACGCGTTGTCGTTCCCTCGGGAACATGGTTGACGGGTGCCCTTACCTTGCAAAGCCGAGTCAATCTGGTCATAGAAAAAGGAGCCACGTTGTTGTTTGCGTTTGAACCGGATTTGTATCCATTGGTGAAAACCCGTTGGGAAGGTGTCGATTGCTGGAACTACCAGCCCATGGTCTATGCTTATCAATGTCGTGATGTGGCTATCACCGGCGAAGGAACCATCGACGGAAACGGTTCGAAAGAAACGTGGTGGGGCATGACCGGCTATGAAGGGTGGGGTTGGCAAGAAGGAATGGAAGCCCAGCGTTTTGGAGTTCGAGACCGTTTGTTGAAACAATGCAACGACAATGTGCCCATTAAAGACCGCATTTACGGTAAGGATTGTGGACTCCGTCCTCAGCTCATCAACCTTTATGAATGTCAGAATGTGTTGGTTGAAGGCGTTACTCTCTTGCGTTCGCCGTTCTGGGTGTTACATCCGTTGAAATGTAAGAATCTTACCGTTCGTAACGTCAAGGTGTGGAACGAAGGCCCGAATGGTGACGGGTGTGATCCGGAAGCTTGTGAAGATGTGTTGATAGAAGGTTGCACGTTCCATACGGGTGACGATTGCATCGCCATTAAGGGTGGAAGGAATGTGGACGGCCGACAACCTGGAAATCAGTCGCAGAACATCATTGTACGTCATTGTAAGATGGAAGACGGACATGGTGGAGTAGTCCTCGGTAGTGAGATTTCGGGTGGCGCCCGCAATGTGTTTGTGCATGATTGTCAGATGGATAGTAAACACCTTGACCGCGTCATCCGCATCAAGACCAATTCCTGTCGTGGTGGAGTGATAGAGAATATCTTTGTGCGCGATATAGAGGTAGGTCAGTGTCGCGAATGTGTATTGAAAATCAATCTGAACTACGACCCGAAGGAGCAATACGGGCGCGGACATAATCCTATTGTTCGCAACGTGTGGCTCGACCGCGTCAATAGCAAAGGAAGCAAGTACGGCATCTTTGTCATCGGACTGGAAGACGCGTGCAATGTCAGCGGCATTCATGTCTCAAATAGCCGATTTGACGGTGTGACGTCAGACGCCTTGAAAAAGACGGGGAAAAGTGAACCGCTCGATTTGAAACGCGTCTATGTCAATGGGAAGGAGATTCGCGATTAAAGATATTTGTGCCGCTATGCAAGCTGGAAACTCGAAAGATAATAGATCATGAAGCTTAGGTGTTTGTTATTGTGTTTCATGTCGTGGTTGGGCGTAGAGAATTTCGCTCAACCCGCCGACTATACGTGGACGACACCGAGCAAGAACGCTTCAGAATCCATGCCTTGTGGCGGCGGCGATGTAGGCATGAACGTGTGGGTGGAAGAGGGTGACATTCTTTTCTATCTTTCACGTAGCGGTTGTTTCGATGAGAACAATACCCTTCTGAAACTCGGCCGTTTCCGCATCCATCTCTCCCAACCCTTCCGCGCATCCTCTTTCCGTCAGGTGTTGAAGTTGAACGACGGCTACGTGTTGGTGACCGACGGGCAGAAGGCTGTAGAGATATGGGCAGACGTCTATAAGCCCGTAGTCCATGTGGATGTGACGATAGAGAAAGAGAAGACGGATGTGGAAGTCACCTATGAGTCGTGGCGTACGAAAGACATCACGTTGACGAAGCGGGAAGCCTTCCAAACCAGTTATAAATTTGCCAAGCCCAAAGACCTGAAGACTATTTGCGACTATGTTGATGCGGCTCCGAAGGTGCTGACGTTCCATCATCATAATCACGAGCAGACCATTTTCGACGCCACCGTGCACCAGCAACAGATGGACGTTGTCAAAAATCGGCTCTACAACCCGTTGAAGTGGCTGACCTTTGGTGGACGCATGCAAGGTGAGGGTTTTGCCTATAAGGGGAAAACCGCCGGGCGCTACGCTTCTACAAATTATGAGGGGTGGACTTATGCTTCACAACATCCGCGTTCCTCCCACCACCTGACCATTACGTTGGGCACCTTGCAAACCAGCGTCTTCGATGATTTGCACGATCTCTTGGTCAAAACAGAGCAAAGCATCTCTTTGAAGCGCGACCGTCAACTTACACGAAAATGGTGGAATGATTTCTGGAAGCGCAGCTTCATTGAGACCCCTCAACGCTCCTCCGGGACGAGCACGAATCAACATTTCCCCGAAATAAAGGAGAACCAAAGTTCTTCCGAGTTGGGTACGAACCAACCCGCTTTGCTCTTCAGAAACTATACCCTGTTCCGATATATGTTGGGTTGCAATGCTTTAAGCTCTTGGCCAACGAAGTTCAACGGCGGATTGTTTACCTTCGACCCTGAATACGTGGAAGTTGCGAAGAAATCCGCTCCCGATGAGTATTCTCTCTCGCCCGACTTCCGTAATTGGGGTGGGGGAGTTCATACGGCACAAAACCAGCGGTTGGTCTATTGGCCGATGTTGAAGAGTGGTGACTTCGACCTGATGCAAGCCCAAATCGATTTCTATTTGCGCATCTTGGGAAATGCCGAAGAACGTTCGCGCCTCTATTGGGGGCACGAAGGCGGTTGCTTCACGGAGCAGATAGAGAACTACGGGCTGCCCTGTTTTCCCGAATACGGCACGAAGCGACCTGAAGGTTTCGACCCGGGGATGGAGCGCAACGCATGGTTGGAATACGAGTGGGACACGGTGTTGGAGTTTTGCCAGATGATATTAGAGCGCATGCGTTATGAAGGTGTACGTTTTAACCCGAAAACCAATGCCCGGCAACAGGTTGTTGAAGTGGCATTCGTACGTTCGTGCATGCGCTTCTTCGACGAGCACTACCAATATCTTGCTCGCCAGCGTGGAGCAAAGACGTTAGATGGTGAGGGCAAAATCGTGTTCTATCCCGGAAGTGGCGGCGAGACGTTTAAGGGAGCCTATAATTCTGCCTCGACCGTTGCCGCCTTACGCACCGTAACCCAGACGTTGGACGAGATGCTCGGTGGCGACTCCCTGTGTCAAGCGTTTCTTCAATGTTTGCCGGAGATTCCCCTTCGTACTGTTGGCGGCAAGACGATGATAGCGCCTGCCCGACTATGGGAAAGAGTACAGAACGTGGAGTCAACGATGCTCTACCCCGTCTTCCCCTGGCGCATCTATGGTGTAGGGCGCGAGGGCCTGGACATTGCCCGCAATACCTATCTCAACGACGAATACGCCTTGCAATTCCGTTCGCATGTAGGGTGGAAGCAAGACAACATCTTTGCCGCATGCTTGGGATTGACCGACGAGGCCGCTCGGCTGACTGCCCTGAAACTTGCCGACGGTCCGCATCGTTTTCCCGCTTTCTGGGGACCAGGTTACGACTGGACTCCCGACCACAACTGGGGCGGAAGTGGAATGATAGGTTTGCAAGAGATGTTGATGCAAGAAGTAGGCGACACCATCCTGCTCTTCCCCGCTTGGCCTGAAGACTGGGATGTGCATTTCAAACTCCATGCTTCACGTAACACCACCATAGAAGCCACCTTGCAAGACGGAAAGGTCAACTACACCGTTCTGCCCGAAGAGCGTCGCAAGGCGGTTCGAATCATGCTTAAACGGTGATAAAAAAAACATGAGGATATGCAGAAAAACATACCCTCATGCTTGTTTTGTTAGCAAAATGCTTATTCCTCTGTTGTTGCTTCTTCTTCAGTAGCACCCTCAGTTTCAGCGGCAGCCTCGTCAACGGCAGCAGAAGCTTCGTCCATTTCCTTCTCAGCCTGGAGCAGTTCAGTTACCTTCTTAGCGGTTTCCCCGAACTGGGTTGAAATTTTAGCGAAGCTATCAACAACCTCTTTCGGATACTGGCCATCATACTTGGTCATTTCCTGAACGGCATTGTTGAATGCCTGGCAAGCAGCATTGTAAGCTTCAGTAGATTCGAACTTGTCAACATCGTCAACAGTAAGCAGGTTGGTTGACTTGTCTTTAACGTCTTGCCAAGCCTTAGCAGCTTCAGGACTCATACTCTTACCGCAAGAAGCGAACATCATAGCGCAGGCTGCAACAGCCACGAAAAACAACTTTTTCATTTTCTCTAATTCGTTTAATGATTAATAATATGTGTAATAAAAAATGTTCTTTTTGATATTTGGTGGCAAAATTATGACTATTCTGCAAGAGAAATCTTTGAAAATTGATAAATATATTGTGATTCTTGCATCTCTTCTTGTATTAAACAAGAATGAAAGACTTATCTGGATAGTTTCAAAGTTTTTACATATTAGTTATGTTGATAAATATATTCGAATTCTTCCGATGAAATCGCCTTTTTTCTTATTTTTATGTTTAGGATATAAGAAAATCCGCAAGAACTGTTCTTCAGATGCTTGCGGATTGTTCTTTGTGATCCGTTTTGGGCTCGTAATCGTCTGAAAGACGCTTTCATAAAGCGTAGCGACTGAAAGAACCCTTGGGTGAGAGCCCCCTGATAAACAAAAAAGAGGTCGTTTGTGACCTCTTTTTTGTGATCCGTTTGGGGCTCGAACCCAAGACCCCAACATTAAAAGTGTTGTGCTCTACCAGCTGAGCTAACGGATCTCCCAAATAGGCATTTTCTCGAAATGCGGTGCAAAGGTATGCTGTTTTTTCGATATGAGCAAATTATTCGTCAGTTTTTTGCGTTCCCTTTTTGATTTCGGGCGATTGTTTAGTCGGATTTATGGCTTTCTTGTCGGTTTTTGGGTGTTCCTGGTTGATTTACGGGTGCATTTTGGGCATTTGTAGAGTTTTCCACAACCGCTATGGGTTGAACATGTTTGTCGTTTTCGTGTTCCCTCGTGACGTATCGTTGCCAGTAGGCGATGATGAGTGTGGTGAGGGGCAGGGCGATGATGAGTCCGATGAAACCGAGCAGGGCTCCCCAGATGGAGAGAGAAAGCAGTAGTATGGCGGGGTTCAGTCCCATGGCCTTTCCCATGATTTTTGGGGTTACCACCATGTCGGTAATGACTTGAACGATGATGAAGATGAGTACCGCCAGTCCGAAGATGACCCAGAAGTTTTGTCCCGTGTCGGCAGCCTTCATCAGGGCGAGGAACGCCGTGGGGATGAGTGCGAAGGTGTGCAGGTAGGGCACGAGGTCGAGAATGCCGATGAGGATTCCCAGGCCTATCGCCATGGGGAAGTCGATGATGGTGAATCCGATGCAGAACATGATGCCCATGCAGAGTGCCACCAATCCTTGTCCGCGGATGTAGTTGTTCAGTTCGCGCTCTACGTCAACCGCCAGCTCCTGCCAGAACGGTCGGTTGTGCTTGGGGAAAATCTTGATCCAGCTGTTGGTCAGGTGCTCGTAGTCGAGCAAGATGAAGAACATATATAATAAGGTGATGAACGAAGCCACGATGCTGATGACGACTCTTGCCGTTTGGCCTACGATGTTGAAGACTTGCGGCATAGCCGACTTCATGGTCTTCATGAACTCCTCGCTTTGGAAGAACCGTTCTATCTCGCGGTGGTTTTGTTGTAGCCAGTCTTGTATGTAGGCTGCTATCTGGTTGGCGTCGTCGCTTTGATGTATGTATTTGTTGATAAACGAAATCAGCTTGTCCACCTGTTCGATGAAAGGCGGTACGATAAGCCAGAACACGCCTGTGATGATGGCAAGAACAAAGATGAACGATACGATGATGCTCAGGGCTCGTGTGGGTACGTGTAGCTTGTATTGCACAAACTTCACGATGGGGTAGAGCAAGTATGCCAGCAGCCATGCTATGGCGAAAGGCAGCAAGACGCTGGAGAGTGATTTGACGATGAAGAAGGTTGCCAAGATAATCAGACCCAGTATTGCCCATCGGGCGGCTTTGTCGAAGGTGATTTGTTGTCTTATTAGCATTTCTCTTTCGGGTTTATGTTTGTTGAAGCTCGTTCCCTTGATTGTCGTTGAGGCTCGTTAGGGGTGTTCTTATTTGTTTTGTTGCGCTTTTTGGTAACATTCTCGGCAGAGCGGTTCATACTCTTGCGTCTCGCCCAGCAGCACGCGTTTCTCGTTGTCCACCAGACGGTGGCTGACGTATGCCAGAGCTCCGCATTTCACGCAGATGGCGTGCACCTTCGTCACCTCGTCGGCGATGGCGCAGAGGGCAGGCATTGGTCCGAAGGGCACACCCTTGTAGTCCATATCCAGTCCAGCCACGATGACGCGTACGCCGCGGTTGGCAAGTTCGTTGCACACCTCCGGCAGGTGGTCGTCGAGGAATTGCGCCTCGTCTATTCCCACGACGTCGATGTCTGCCGAGAGCAGCAGAATGGACGATGACGAGTCGATGGGAGTCGAAGTGATGGTGTTATGGTCGTGGCTTACCACATCCTCCTCCGAGTAACGCACGTCGATGCTGGGTTTGAATATCTCTACGCGTTGCTTAGCAAACTTAGCGCGCTTCATTCTTCGGATGAGTTCCTCTGTTTTCCCAGAGAACATCGAACCGCAGACCACCTCTATTCGTCCCTGTCGGCGGTGCTCTCCCTGTAGCTGATTGGTCATAAGGTCTTCACGTTTTAATCTGATATTAGGTGCAAAGTTAAGAAAAAGGATAGACAAGGCAAAGTTCAGGCTTTCTTTTTTGCGGCTATGATGTAGGTTTTAATTGAATTTAGTACGAGTTCTTTTGTTTTTTTATCACTTAATCGTATCTTTGCCTTCGGCGAAGATACTTCCGCTCGAAAGTAAAAACAAAAACAAACTTTTGTTTTGTACTTTCCTCGCTTAATCGTACCTTTGCACGCTGTATGGGAACATTATATCTCGTACCCACGCCGGTGGGCAACATGGAGGATATGACGATGCGAGCCATCCGCATACTGAAGGAAGCCGACCTCGTCTTGGCTGAGGATACGCGCACGTCGGGTATCCTGTTGAAGCATTTCGACATCAAGAACCGCCTCATGTCGCACCATAAGTTCAACGAGCACGGCACGAGTGCGGGCATTGTGGAACGTTTGAAGGCTGGTGCAACGATAGCCCTCATCAGCGATGCAGGAACGCCCGGTATCAGCGACCCCGGTTTCCTGCTTGCCCGCGAGGCGATAGCCGCCGGAGCAGAAGTGACGGCGTTGCCTGGAGCAACGGCCTTCGTGCCGGCGCTAGTCTCCTCGGGTTTGCCCTGCGACCGTTTCACCTTCGAGGGTTTCCTGCCCCAGAAGAAAGGCAGGAAGACACGCCTAGAGTCGTTGAGAGACGAGAAGCGCACGATGGTGTTCTACGAGTCGCCCTATCGGTTGGTGAAGACACTGGAGCAATTTGGTGAAGTCTTCGGCGAAGACCGTCAGGTGAGCGTTTGCCGCGAGATTTCAAAGGTGCACGAAGAGAGTGTCCGCGGCCCATTGGCAGAGGTGGTTGCCCACTTCAAACAAACGCCTCCGAAGGGCGAAATCGTCATTGTCGTAGGAGGCAGGGATTTATAATTCTTGCGCCGCTTAAGCTCTGCAAGCGCTACGCGATTAGACAATTGATAATTTACAATTGATAATGATTGCTCTGCGAGCAAGCTCGAAAGATAATTGATAATTTAAAAATTGAGATGAAGAAAGTATTGTTTTTTGCCCTGTGTGCAATAGCATTCGTGGGCTGTCAGGACAAGCAGAAGATGAATTCTGCCATGTTACAAAACGATTCGCTTCGTGCCATCATCGAAGCTCGCGACAACGAGATCAACGACATGATGGGTACGTTGAACGATATTCAGGAGGGCTTCCGCCAGATCAACGAGGCTGAAGACCGCGTGACGCTTGCCCGTACGGGCGAGGGAGCCAACCAGACGGCTCAGCTGAAGGAAAACATCCGTTTCATCGCCCAGCGCATGGAGGAGAACCGCGAGCTCATCAAGAAGCTCCAGCAACAACTCCGCGAGACGGGTTTCAAGGGCGACCAGATGCGCAAGACCATCGACGGTATGATTATCCAGCTGGCAAAAAAGGACCAGGAACTGAAGGCTTTGCGCGCCGAACTGGAGAAGAAGGACATTCACATCTCCGAACTGGACGAAACCATCGAGAACCTGAACACCAACGTGGCTACGCTGAAGACGGAGAAGGAGAACCTGACGACGGAGAAGCAGCATCTGGAGAGCGAGAACACGCAGAAGGCGCAGACCATCTCTACTCAGGACAAACAGCTGAACACCGCCTGGTATGTCTTCGGAACGAAGAAGGAGCTGAAGGACCAGAACATTCTCAAGAGCGGCAAGGTGCTGCAGGGTTCGTTCAACAAGAACTACTTCACGAAGATAGACATTCGCGTGGAGAAGGAAATCAAACTCTATTCGAAGAGTGCCCAGTTGCTGACCGCCCATCCTTCCAACAGCTACAACCTGTCGAAAGACGTGAACGGGCAGTATGTGCTCCGCATCACCGACCCCGACACGTTCTGGAGCACCAGCAAGTATCTGGTGGTGCAGGTGAAGTAAGTTTGGGAGAGTTATCGCGCTTCGCGCTTGGAAGTTAAAGGGGAGTTATCGCTTTGCTTGGGAGTTAAAAGGACGATAGTATTTGCAAATGAGAAATCTAACGTCCAAGCCCGCAGGGCGATAACTCCCTTTTAATTCCATTTTAACTCCTTTTTAACTCCCTTTCAACTCCTTTTCTCTTTAAAAAACTTTTGCATTAGTTCGCGGCATTCGTCTTCGAGAATGCCGCCTGTAACTGAGGCTTTAGGGTGAAAGGCACGGGGTGCTATCAGATGGTAGCCCCGTTTGTCGTCAGTGGCACCATAGACGATGCGCGGAATCTGTGCCCATCCTATGGCTCCTGCGCACATCGTGCAGGGTTCTACGGTGACGTAGAGCGTACACTCCGTCAGGTATTTTCCTCCCAGGGCATCAGCCGCCGCCGTGATGGCTTGCATCTCCGCATGAGCCGTCACGTCGTGCAACGTCTCCGTGAGGTTGTGGGCACGCGAAATGATGCGCCCTTGGCACACCACCACGGCGCCTATGGGAATCTCGCCCTCGCGATAGGCCTGTTCAGCCTCCGCCAGCGCTTTCTTCATGAATGCTTCGTCGGTCATAGGAAAGGGAGTTATCGCGCTTCCTAAATTTAATTGTGCACCAGCGTACCGATTTCCTCTCCGTCCATGACTCGTTTGAGGTTGCCCACGATGTCCATGTTGAACACGTAGATGGGCAGGTTGTTGTCGCTACACATGCAGATGGCGGTGAGGTCCATCACCTTCAGTCCTCGTGCCAGCACCTCCTTGTAGGTGATGTCGTCGAACTTCGTTGCCGTGGGGTCTTTCTCGGGGTCGGCAGTATAGATGCCGTCCACGCGTGTGCCCTTGAGCATGACGTCGGCCTCAATCTCTATGCCTCTGAGCGACGAGCCTGTGTCGGTGGTGAAGTAGGGTGAGCCCGTGCCTGCCGAGAAGATGCATACGTTGCCCTGCTGCATGGCCTCTATGGCTTTCCACTTGGTATAGAACTCGCCGATGGGTTCCATGCGAATGGCGGTGAGCACCTTGTTTTTCACGCCGATGGCTCCCAGTGCCGAGCTCAGCGCCAGCGAGTTGATGACTGTTGCGCACATGCCCATCTGGTCGCCCTTCACGCGGTCGAAGCCCTTTTGCGAGCCGCTGAGTCCGCGGAAGATGTTTCCTCCGCCGATGACGATACCGATTTCCACGCCCATGTCGTGGATTTCCTTGATTTGCCGTGCGTAGTCGCTCAACCGTTCGGGGTCTATGCCGAACCCTTGTTTCCCCATAAGGCTCTCGCCGCTGAGTTTGAGGAGTATTCTCTTGAATCGTGCCATAATATGATAGGTTTTTATTGTGTAAGTTCCACTTCTCCAGATGTTTGTCTATAGTATAAACTCCACTTCCTTGAAAGCATATTTCCTGAGAGTTCCGCCGCGGAGTTGAAGGCAGAGCGTCCCGTTGTCTTCCACATGGTCTATTCTGGCCTCGAACGTACCTTGTCGGTCGCGGTAGGCGTGGAATCCCTCGCGGCGGTAGAGCCGTTGATGGTAGCTCGTGCGCAGGGCGTCTAAAGCCTTCCGTTCTTGCCCGTTTGAAGATGGGTTACCTGCTTCCTCCCGGAGTTCCCCCAAGAGCTGTTGCAGGTGGGTCGTCAGCAGCTCCGTCACTTCCTCTCGCGGAGTCTCCCTGCCCGTGATTTGAATGAGCGACACGGGGTTGGGAGCATCGCTATGGAACGTGCGCTGGTTGATGTTGATGCCGATGCCGGCGATGGTGTCCTTGATGCGTTGCCCAGAGAGTCGGTTTTCTATGAGAATGCCGCATATTTTGCGGTCGTTCCAATAGATGTCGTTCGGCCATTTTATGTTGATACCGTCGGTAAAATGTTCCAGCGTCTTGCTCACCGCCAGAGCCACCGCCATAGACAATAGGAATTGCCGTGAGGCGGGGATGTGGTCAGGGTGGAAGAGCACGGAGCAGAGCAAGTTCTTGTGTGCCTCGCTCTCCCAATGGTTGTCGGCTTGTCCGCGTCCGGACGTCTGGTAGTCGGTGGTCACAACAGTCATCTCCTCGTCCTCCGCCGGCACGTAGTCGTGCAACCATCGGTTGGTAGAATCCACCTTTTCAATATGTATGTGCCTGACGCTCATAGCGCGAATCTATTCATTCCTCCTCGTATTCTACATATTCGCCTTCGTCGTCGGGAATGATTTGCTGTTGCGTCTGTTGTGGCGTTCGGTTGTCATAAATCACGTTGCCGTTCACCTCTGTCTGCCGCTTTGTCTGCTCGCGCTGGAATCGTCGTGAAGCCTTGCGCAGGGTGTTGTAGAAGGAGAAGGCGATGACCAGCAGCAGGACGAGGGCTGCTATGAAGAGGAAGAGTATAAACTTCAGGAATGCCATATGTCAGGTTCTAGGTTTCAAGTTCCAAGTTTCTGGTTCCAGGTTTCAGGTTCCAGATTCTTCGCCGCATAGCGGCAGATTCCGCTCCCCTTTACCTCCTTTTTAACTCCCCTTTAACTCCCTTTCGTAAACAAGGAGAGCAGAACGTACCAGGCAATGATGATGGCGATGCCCAGGACCTGGAAGATGAGGAGCAGGGGTATGCAGGAGCCTACGAAGATGTATTTCACCTCGTTGCCCTTCCAGCCCCAGTGTTTGAACTTGAGGGCGAACATGGGCACCTCGCTCACCAGCAGCCAGCAGCTCACGCAGATGGCTACGAGCAACGCCGGCACCATCCAGGGCGACCGCTCTATCCACAGGCTTCCTCCCACCACCAGTGCTCCCCAGAACAGGGCGTTGGCAGGTGTGGGCAGTCCGATGAACGATGTTGTCTGGCGCTCGTCGAGGTTGAATTTAGCCAGCCTCAGTGCCGAGAAGGCTGCCATGATGTAGGCGAAGAAAGGAACGATGTGGCGCACGGGTTCCATGAACGAGGGATAGTCCATCACGCCCAGTTGTGCAAAGAGGATGGTCGAGGGCGCCACGCCGAAGGTCACGTCGTCGGCAAGCGAGTCGAGTTCCTTGCCTATGGGCGAGCTCACCTTGAGCAGTCGTGCACTCATGCCGTCGAAGAAGTCGAACACGGCTCCTATGACTATCCACAGCAGGGCGATGTCTGCCTTTCCGCTGACGGCGAAGACCGTTGCCACGCACCCTGAAATCAGGTTGCAGCAGGTAATGGTATTGGGGATGTGCTTTTTCATTTTATTTGGTTTTTCCGGCTTTTTCCGGAATTTCCGGGTATCCGGATGCTCCGGAGATCCGGGTTCTCCTGCCTATTTCATCTTCGCAATCACCGTCTGGTCGCCGGTGGTAGCCTGTCCCATCTTCACGCAGACCTCCGTGCCCAGGGGCAGATAGACGTCAACGCGCGAACCCAGTTTGATGAATCCCAGATGCTCGTCGATGTAGCAGTCTTCGCCCTCCTTGGCATAGGTCACGATGCGTCGCGCCACGGCACCGGCAATCTGTCGGCAGAGCACGTCCACGCCGTCGGGCGTCGTTATCATGATGTCGGCATGCTCGTTCTCCTCGCTGGCCTTGGGCAGCCACGCCTTGTGGTAGTTGCCGTTCTGGTGGTGTACCAACTTCACCTTTCCGTCCACGGGGAACCAGTTGGCGTGCACGTTCCACAGGCTCATGAAGATGCTGATCATCAGTCGCTTGTCGTGGAAATACGTATTCTCCTCCACCTCTTCTATGACAACGATGCGCCCGTCGGCAGGTGCCACCACTATCTTGTCCGTGTCCTCCTGCGGGAAAAAGCGGATGGGGCAGCGGTAGAAGTTGGCGGTGATGCCATAGACGGTTCCGAAGACCGCCAGGAACGCCCAGAAGGGAATCTTCGTGTCGAAGCAGAACCACAGGATGGCGGCTACTACTCCCAGACAAATACCACCATAGAGCAGCGTGTTGGTGCCCTCGCGGTGGATGCGTATTTTCTTCAGTTTCTTTATTTTTCTACCCATCAGTTTTCTCTATGCTATAATTCTCGGCAAAGGTACTGATTTTCTCGGACATATCGGAACTATCCGATGTAAAAATTCAAAAATCCCCACATTTTGTAAAAGATGTCGTAAAAACTAAAAGCCAACTCCCCCCCAACCGTGCCTCCTTTCGCACAAGAGTTTACCCGTTTTTTCGTCCTATATGTCCTGCGCCTTGACCGCCCCTGTCCTGCGCTGTACTATGTGTCCTGCTCTGCGAAACCTATGCTTTTGCTGGCTGACTGCTATCGTTTTGCGCTGTAGATATATATATGTATATGCGTGCCCGTTCTCACTATTCTCGGTGCAAAGATAGCACGCGCCCGTTGCGGTCTGCGAATCCCAGCCGTATTTTTTTGTCTCCCATAATCCTGTAACAACTGTCACTGTCTTGTGTGTCATTATGTTAAAAAATCTCATGCACCCCTGCGGCGGTGTGGATAACCATCGTATGAAAAAAGACGCTGAAAAAGGTTGGATTTTAGTTTGGTTCTTTCTGCTGTTATTTGTAACTTTGTACCCACCTATGGAAGATTTTGTACATTTACACGTTCATACCTATTACTCGATTCTTGACGGGCAGTCGCCCGTCAAGAAACTCGTGGACAAGGCTGTTGCCGACGACATGAAAGGAATGGCGATTACCGACCACGGCGACATGTTCGGCATCAAGGAGTTTTTCGACTATTGCAAGGACATCAACAAGACGCGCAAGGAGGAGGGCAAGGAACCGTTTAAGCCCATCTTCGGATGTGAGATGTATGTGGCGCGCGGCGGCGACAAGATGCGCAAGCTGGACAAGGAAGACCTGGGCGGCTACCACCTGATTGTACTGGCAAAGAACTTTCAGGGCTACAAGAACCTCATCAAGCTGGTGAGCCGCTCGTGGGTGGACGGTTTCTACAACCGTCCGCGAACCGACCGCACCGATCTGGAGCAGTTTCACGAGGGACTGATTGTCTGTTCGGCTTGTATTGCCGGCGAGGTGCCGCACAAGATTCTGGCTGGTGACATTGCAGGAGCCCGAGAGGCGATAGAATGGCACCGGCGCGTCTTCGGCGACGACTACTACCTGGAGCTGCAACGCCACGAGGTGACCGACCCCACCATACGCGCCAACCGCGAGACGTTTCCCCTGCAGCAGAAAGCCAACAAGGTGCTCATAGAGCTGGCACGCGAATACGGCATCAAACTCATCTGTTCGAACGACGCACACTTTGTGGACAAGGAGAATGCCGAGGCGCACGACCACCTGTTGTGCCTGGCTACGGCAAAAGACCTGGACGACCCCACGCGCATGCTCTATTCGAAGCAGGAGTGGTTCAAGACGCGAGCGGAGATGAACGAGGTGTTTGCCGATGTGCCCGAGGCGTTGGCGAACACGCTGGAGGTGCTGGACAAGGTGGAGTTCTACAACATCAACCACGACCCCATCATGCCCTTCTTCCCCATTCCCGAGAGCTTCGGGACGGAGGACGACATACGCAGGATATATACGCAAGAAGACCTCTACAAGGAGTTCACCAGCGACGAGAACGGCGAAAACCAGTTGCCGCCGGAGGAGGGACAGAAGAAGATTGACCACCTGGGCGGATACGACAAACTGTACCGCATCAAGTTCGAGGCGGAATACCTGAAGAAACTGGCATACGACGGTGCTGCACGACTCTATGGCGACCCCCTGCCGAAGGAGGTGGACGAGCGCATCAACTTCGAGCTGCACATCATGAAGACGATGGGTTTCCCGGGCTACTTCCTCATCGTGCAAGACTTCATCAACTCGGCGCGCAACGAGCTGGGCGTGATGGTGGGACCGGGACGTGGCTCGGCGGCGGGCAGTGTGGTGGCGTATTGTCTGGGCATCACGAAAATCAATCCGCTGAAATACGACCTGCTGTTCGAGCGTTTCCTGAACCCCGACCGCATCTCACTGCCCGATATTGATACCGACTTCGACGACGACGGGCGCGGCCGCGTGTTGCAATGGGTGGAAGACAAATACGGCCACGAGAATTGTGCACACATCATCACCTATGCGTCGATGGCTACGAAGAACTCCATCAAGGATGTGGCACGAGTGGAGAAGGTGCCCATAGCCATGTCGAATGAGTTGTGCAAGGCTATTCCCGACCGACTGAAAGACCCGAAGACGGGCAAGGACCTGAAGATGAATCTGACGAACGCCATCAAGTGCACACCCTTGTTGCAAGATGCCGAGGTGTCGGACGACGACCGCCTGCGCAACACCATCAAGTATGCGAAGATGCTGGAGGGTACCATACGCGGAACGGGTATCCACGCCTGCGGATTCATCATCTGCCGCGACCCCATCAGCGACTGGGTGCCCGTTTCTACGGCTGACGACCCCGACTTCAAGGGAAAGAAGGTGAACTGTACGCAATACGACGGACACGTAATCGAGGAGACGGGGCTCATCAAGATGGACTTCCTCGGACTGAAGACGCTCTCGGAGCTAAAGGAGGCGGTGGAGAACGTCAGGCTGACAACGGGAAAGGTGGTGGACTTGGACAAGATTCCCATCGACGACCCGAAGACGTATGAACTGTACCAGAAGGGACAGACCATCGGCACGTTCCAGTTTGAATCGTCGGGCATGCAGAACTACCTGCGCCAGCTGAAGCCGACGGTGTTTGAAGACTTGATAGCGATGAACGCCCTCTACCGACCGGGACCAATGGGGTATATCCCCGATTTCATCGACCGTAAGCACGGCCGCAAACCCATCACATACGACATTCCCATCATGGAAAAATACCTCAAGGATACGTACGGCATTACCGTCTATCAGGAGCAGGTGATGTTGCTATCGCGACTGCTGGCTGACTTCACGCGAGGCGAGAGCGACGCCCTGAGAAAGGCGATGGGAAAGAAGAAGAAAAACATCGTCGATGCGATGAAACCAAAGTTTATTGAGGGTGGAAAGACAAAAGGATACGACCCGAAAGTGCTCGAGAAAATCTGGGCCGACTGGGAGTCGTTTGCCAGCTACGCCTTCAACAAGAGTCATGCGGCGTGCTATTCGTGGGTGGCCTACCAGACGGCGTACATGAAGGCAAACTACCCTGCGGAGTTCATGGCTGCCATCATGAGCCGACGCAAGGACCAGATAACGGAAATCACCAAGCTGATGGACGAATGTAAGGCGCTGGGCATTGCTACGCTAGGACCTGACGTGAACGAGAGCCGCCTGAAGTTCACGGTGAACGCGCATGGCGAAATTCGTTTCGGACTGGCGGGTATTAAGGGCATTGGCGAGGGACCGGCGCAAGCTATCATCAGCGAACGCGAGAAGAACGGACCGTACAAGGACATCTACGACTTCGTGCAACGCGTAGATCTGAAGAGTGTCGGCAGAAGGGTGTTCGACAGCCTGGCGTATAGCGGGGTGTTCGACAGCTTCGGCTATCAGCGCGAACAGTTCTTTGCGCCAAACGCCAAGGGCGAACCATTCTTCGACACGCTGGTGAGATACGGATTCCTCTATCAGCAAGAGAAACAACAAAATCTGAACTCGCTCTTTGGCGACGACAACGATGTGGAGATTGCTCATCCGCCTGTGCCGCAAGCCGAGAAATGGCCGGTGATAGAGAAACTGAACAAGGAGCGTGAACTCATCGGTATCTATCTCTCGGCGCATCCGCTGGACGAATACAGCGTGGTGCTGAACCACTTGTGCAACACGAAGTGTGCGGAAATCAACCGCGATGCGGACATGGACGAGCTGGCAAAGCGCAACGAGGTCACCTTCGGAGGTATCATCACGGGTGTCGTGGAGCGCTTCTCGCAGAAGACGGGAAAACCGTTCGGATTTGTCACGATAGAAGATTTTGAGTCGTCGGGAGAACTGGCGCTGTTCGACGACGACTGGGCTAAATGGAACGGCAAACTGAAGGAGAACTACAGCATCTTCGTGCGCGCCAAGTGTGTGCCGCGATTCCGCAACAGCAACTTGAAGAAACTGGAAATTCTGAGTGTGGAACAGCTCTACGACGTGAAGGAGAAACAACTGGAGAAAATCACAGTCATGATTGACGAGGCTACTCTCGACGATACGCTGGTGACGGACTTGGCATCGGTGGTGGAGGATAATCGGGGACGCAGCAAACTATACATTCAGTTGCATACCGACACGCAGGGCAACCTGCTCATGGTGAGCCGACAGGGAGTAGACGTGAACCGCAAGTTCCTGCAATATCTCGACGGCAACGATCTGCGCTATAAGGTGAATTAGGAAGGGGAGTTAAAAATGGGAGTTAAATGGGAGTTAAAAAGGAGTTAAAGGGGAGTTAAAAAAGGGGAGTTAAAGGGACAATAGTATTCATTAAAATAAAGAGAATTATGGAAGTAAAAATCACAAGTGAGAATTTCGAGAGTTTGAAGAACGGCGCACAACCGTTGGTAGTGGACTTATGGGCTCCGTGGTGCGGACCATGCCGCATGGTGGGACCGGTCATTAGCGAGCTGGCTCAGGATTACGACGGCAAGATTGTCGTGGGCAAGTGTGACGTGGACGAGGAGGAGGAAATTGCCGCCGAACTGGGCGTGCGCAACATTCCTACCATCTTGTTCATTAAGAACGGACAGATTGTTGACAAGCACGTGGGGGCTGCACCGAAGAGTCTGCTCGACGAGAAGTTCAAGGCACTGCTCTGATAGCAAGGGTGTGGGACTGACCTTTCGCCCAGCGCAGGTCGGTAAGAAAAACGTGGTTCGGCAATATCACCTGCTTTTGTAGAAGCAGGACGAACTAATAGCTGAGCACGCGCGAACCGTCGGATTCTTTTCTCATGCTGACGC
This sequence comes from Prevotella sp., assembly GCA_017442825.1. Taxonomy (GTDB): domain Bacteria; phylum Bacteroidota; class Bacteroidia; order Bacteroidales; family Bacteroidaceae; genus Prevotella. Next base: position 143,463 of record JAFRYZ010000009.1, read on the forward strand.
GAACGGCATCGGCAGGAAGGATGGATTCGATGAGCTCGGGCCACTCCACGAAGCAGAGGGCTCCGCTATAGAAATATTCCTCGTAACCCATGTCGTAAACTTCATCGAGTTTGCGGATGCGATAGAAATCGAAGTGGTAGATGGCACTATCAGCCCATTTGCCACTTCGTGCCGTATATTCGTTGACGAGGGCAAAGGTGGGGGAGGTGACGACGTCTTCAACGCCCAGTTCTTCGCATACGGCTTTGATAAACGTGGTCTTGCCCGTTCCCATGTCGGCAAAGAAAGCGAAGACGCGATGCTCGCCAATGGTCTGGATAAAGGTCTTTGCCGCCTCGTGAATCTCTTCGAGACTTCCTATCTTGATTTCCATGTGTATCTGTTTCTATATACGGTTCCGGTTTTCCAGAGCGCGTTTTTTATTTCTTTCTTGGTTTTCCCAGAGGGTGTCTTTTATTTCCTTCTAGGAGTCAGCGTGATGAGTGGAATCAGCATTTCTTCCATCGAGATGCCGCCGTGCTGGAACGTGTCCTTATAGTAGCTGACGTAGTAGTTGTAATTGTTGGGATAGGCAAAGAACGCGTCGTTGGTGGCAAAGACGTAGCTGGTCGATAGGTTGGGCGAGGGCAGCTGGGCCTTGTGCGGTTCCTTGATGGCGAACACTTCCTTGTCGTTGTAGCTGAGGTTCTTGCCCAGCTTGTAGCGGAGGTTGGTGTTGGTGTTGCGGTCGCCGATAATCTTCACGGGGTTGGTGGCACGGATGGAACCGTGGTCGGTAGTGATGATGATCTTGTAGTCGCTTTGTGCCAGCAACGGGAAGATGTTGGAGAGCACCGAGTGGCGGAACCAGCTGAGCGTGATGCTTCGGTAGGCGCTCTCGTTGCTTGCCAATTCGCGTACCATCTTCATCTCTGTGCGGGCATGGGAGAGCATGTCGATGAAGTTGACCACAAGCACGTTCAGGTCGTATTGCTTCAGGTTGGCGTATTGCTGGAGAAACTTCTCGGCACCGGCTGAGTCGTTGATTTTATGGTAGGAGAACGTGTCGTGGCGGCGGAAGCGCTCTATCTGCGTCTGAATCAAGGGTGCTTCGTTCAGGTTCTTGCCTTCTTCCTCGTCTTCGTCAACCCATAGCTCCGGAAACATCTTGGCGATCTGGGTGGGCATCAGTCCGCTGAAGATAGCGTTGCGCGCATATTGCGTCGCTGTGGGAAGGATGCTCATGTATAGGTCTTCGTCTATGTCGAACTGGTCGCCAATCTCTTGCGAGAGCACGCGCCATTGGTCGAAACGGAAGTTGTCGATGACAATGAGGAAGACTTTCTCGCCTTGGTTCAGCAGGGGGAACACCTTCGACTTGAAGATGTCGGGCGACATCAGGGGCGTATCGCCTTTGCCGCGCTCGTCTATCCAACGGAGGTAGTTCTTCTTGATGAACTTGGCGAAGCCCAGGTTGGCGTCTTCCTTCTGCATCTTCAGCATCTCCGTCATGTTGCTTTCCGTGCTACTCAGCTCCAGTTCCCATCTCACCAGCCGTTTGTAGAGGTCTTTCCAGTCGTCGAGGTTAGCACAATTCTGTATCTGCATGGAAATGTCCATGAAACTCTGCTGGTAGCTGCTTTGTGTCACCTCGGTGACAATCTCCTTCTGGTGGATGTTCTTCTTGAGCGACAACAGTATCTGGTTGGGGTTGACGGGCTTGATGAGGTAGTCGGCTATCTTTGCTCCGATGGCTTGGTTCATGATGTTCTCTTCCTCGCTCTTGGTCACCATGACGACGGGCGTTGCCGGTTGTATCTCCTTGATTTGTTGCAACGTCTCCAGTCCGCTCAAGCCAGGCATCTGCTCGTCGAGCATGATGAGGTCGAACGTCTGTTGGCGACATTGGTCAATAGCGTCAATGCCGTTGCTCACCGTACGCACTTCGTACCCCTTCTTTTCCAGAAAGATGATATGTGCGCGCAAAAGCTCTATCTCGTCATCTACCCAAAGTAATAGTCCGTTGCTCATAATTATCTCTTGTTGCTTATATATCAACTCTCAACCTTAAATCAGAACCCGTCAAGGTCGTAGTATTCGTCTTCGATATTGAAGTTTTGTGGTTGCTCCTTCTTGTTGCTGGGCGGGGGAGCCGGAACGCCAAAGTCGTCGTTGAAGTCGATACCCGTATCCTCTACCGTAGTCGTCGTTGGTTTCGGGGTGGGCTTCACCGTAGTCGTCGTTGGTTTCGGGGTTTCTTTCACCGTAGGTGTCGGCTTTTGATTGAGTACACTTGGTGTTGTAGGTGTCGTTGCCGGTTCTTGCTTGACTTCCGTCTTCGGTTGTTCCTTGATGGCGGGCTTCGGTTCTTCCGTCGGAACTACGTAGGAATCTTCTGCCGGCACGTTCGTCGACTTTTCTTCCGGCACGATGTAGGTGTTTTCCGGAATCGTTGTCGGCTTATCTTCCGTCGGTACGATGTAGTTGTCGTCTGTTGCCGATGGATTCGCTGGTTTCTCGTCTGGCACCACATAGGTATCTTCCGTTGATACGGTAGGCATCTGCTCGTCTATCGAGATGATGTCGTTCATCGAAGGCGTCTGCGGTGTTTCTTGAACGGGCACGTTGGTGCCATTCGGCGTTTCCGTTCCAGCCGGTGCTTGCGGTATTTCCTGAACTTCCGTTCCTGTTGGTGCTTGAGGTTCGGTTGTAGTTTGCGGTGCTTCGGGTTCGGCAGGAATGGTGAAGCCCGATTCTTCCGTCGGTTCGCCGTTTTGCATGGCGTCGATATCCTCTTTGGTGGGTGCCTTGCTCGAAATCTCCTCTTGCAAGTCGCGTTCGCGCGGAGTAGCCACCTCAGCTGGTTCGGAGAGCAGGTAGCGCTTGGTGACGGTCAGCGGCGAGAAGTGCTTGGCGTAGAAGTCCTCGTAGTCCTTGTAGGTGAAGGTGGTGCCGATGAGTTGCAGGTTGGCGTCGCTGATGATGATGCCGTGGGGCTTTCCTATCTGTTGCATCACGCTAGGCGTGTTGTAGAGCTCGCGTGCATACTGGTACGCCTCGTCGAAGCTTCGGAATCCGCTGAGTTGCATCTGGTGCAAACCTTCTATCTCGCTGATTTCTATGTCGAAGTTGCGCACGATGAAATGGGTGAAATTGAACTTCGCCATCTCGAACAACAGTTTGTTCTCGTTGATGGAGTCGGGATGATAGACCAGCAGGAACTTGAAGTCGGCTATGCGGTCGGGGGAGAACTTGCGTGCTTGTATGCTATCGCTGTCGTTGAGTACGGCAGAACGTCGGGTCCACACGTCTTCCAGGTCGAATTTTGCTCCTCTCAGCCGTTTGCCGGCATTCACACCGTTGACAATCATGCCCGCCATTTCGCTGATGCGACTCTGCGGGAATTTCTCCACGACCGTCTTCATGTCGGCTATACACCCGTTGGCATCGCCGTTGTTGAGTTTGCTCAGACCGCCGATGAACAAGAACTTGTCGCGGTTAGCTCCCAAGGGGAATCGCGTTTCAGATATGCGAACGTTGCCGCTCACTTCGCCGTAGCGGTCTTTCTTGAACGCTTCGTAGGTAGCCGCATAAAGCGAGTCTTCTATGTGTACGCCAAACTTCGAGTTTTCTTGGAAGTAGGGGTCGTTCAGAATGGTTGTCCACTGGCTTTCGGGATATTTCTCTTTCAGCAGACTAACATAGTAGTCGGCGGTGGTTGGTTCTCCCTTGCGCGAATAGAGCAGGAACAAGTGGTAGTACACATCGTCCATCTTCTCGTAGTCGGGATAGTTGTCGGTAAGCCGGCGCAGGTTCTTCTCGCTCAGGGCAAGGTTGTCCAGCTTGTCTTTGAAGATGACACCCGAATGGTGCAAGCCGTCTTCCAATATCTTGTTGCTGGCTGTCAACTGGTCTTCCGTGAACGGAATCTGCGCCAGATAGAATTCGCGTTTGTGCGGGTCGTTCACGACACTGTCTGCCGCTTGTGTCAGGGAGTCTTGCTTGGCTTCCACCGCTGCTATCGAGTCGCGTTGTGCTTCCGTCAGCTCTGGCATCTCACCATTAGAGCCCGCTTCGCCCACCACCGTCTTGTTCATGCGTTGCCAGTTGTCGGCATTCTCGCGCTTACCCCATTGGCGTTCGAATGTGGCTTTACCCTGACTCACCGCCATCGGGTTATAGAAATACCACAACCCGTCTGACAGACTTGTGGATGATTGTTGCTGTTGTTGTTGACGGTTGTTCTCGTTGGCAGCGTTGTTGATGTTCATGTTCATACCGCCGTTTTGTCCCGATGCCGCATTAGCCTCCAGTTGTTTGAGTCGTTCCTCCTTCTCTTTCTTCTTCATCGCCGTGATGACGCGGTCTATGGCGGCATTGCGCTCTGCCTCCGGCATACGTGCGAGTTCTTGCAACGAGTCTTGCAAGTGTACCGCCTCGGTGAAGGGTACCAGTTCGTCGAGCACCTTCGAACGTTGCGACAGTTGTTCGTAGTCTTTGCGATCTTTGTCCAACATGCCGATGGCACTTCCGTAGCATCGTTTGGCGTCGCTATATTTCTCCTTTGCCCAGTACAGGTCGCCCAAATGCAATAGCAGCACGCCTTTTTCTATGCCGCTTCGGGTTGCCTTCTCGTTGCCTTTCTCGTAGGCATTGATGGCGTTCATCGTGTCTTTTTCGGCAAGATAGATGTTACCCATGGCGTAATACACCTGGTCCAGATAGTCCTTGTTGTTGTCTGATGCCGCCATGCGCTTCAGGCGCGAAATCATCTGCTTGCTTTGTCCGCTTGCCATCACCTCGGTCATCGCTATGCGTGCGTTGAACTCCAGTTCGTAGGGCGGGTTCAGACGAACCACGTGCTTGAACGCCTTGAACGCTTCAGTGCGGTTGCCCAAGGCGGCTTGTATCTGTCCCATGAGGTACCATTCGCGTGCTTTCTGCTTGCGTCGCATCTCGTGCTTGATGACTTTGCGCAGGTAGGGTACCGCCTGTTCCAGTTGTCCCGTGTGGATATAGTAGTCTGTCAGGGTGTAGTCCCATTCCTTCACGGCTCGCCAATCCACCGAGTCGCGTTGCATCTCGCGTATCACGTCCTCAGCATCGTACAGCCAGTCTTGCTCCACGTAGCATTTTGCCAGCCAAGCTCTTGCCTTGCCGTAAATGGCAGGTTGTGTGTGGTACAGGCGACTCATGTACGAGAAGGTGGCTGCAGCCTCGTCGAAGGCTCCCTTATGGAATTGTGAGCGCCCCATCAGCATCCACGCTTTCCACAAGAACGGATTGTATTCGCGGCGCGTCAGCCATTCGATGTCTTTCTCGGTCTTCTTGCGGCTTTTCGTCCATTCCGGACGCTTCTTGATGCTATGCTGGTGAATGGCCTTCTGTGCCTTTTCTATGGCGCGGTCAAAGTTGTTCTTTCCCAACTCGCGGCTGCCCTTGTTGCCAACGGTATAGAGCGGAATCATCTCCGTGAAATTATCCTTGTTGCCTTTTTCTTTCTCTATGCTTCCGTCGATATAGGCAAGAGCACCATTGTAGTAGGTGTTGTATTTCGCGTTGAATGAGTGCCAGAAGCGCGCCCCAGACGTATTCTTCTGCGTAGAACAACTGGCGACAACCAAGGCTATGGCTATCGTCAATATGGCGACAATATGTCCGAGTCTATGTCTTTTCACTTCTATCTATAACGTTAAAACCCCCGTTTTATTGTTTCATACTCATCTCTCAACTTTCTTCCCGCATTGCTTCTTCAGTTCCAACAGTTTGCAATCCTCTCGTCCCGTACAGTCATCGCATCCGCCGGCAGTAACAATCTCGTCACTCCCTTTGTCGAAGCGCGATGCTATGGCGGCAATCACCGCCAACACCACCAAGGCTCCTATGGTAATCATCAGAAATTCCATTTCCACTCTTCATTCTCTAATCGCGAAGCGCTTGCCAAGCAAGGACTATTCACCCTTCACTATTCCAAACCCCGCCTCTTCCAGTTCGTTCCAGAACTTCGGATACGACTTGCTGACCACCTGCGGGTTGTTGATGCGAATCTCGCCCAAGGTAATGGCGAGGGGTGCGAAAGCCATTGCCATGCGGTGGTCTTCGTAGGTGTCTATGACGGGCGTTGCTTCCGGCTTGCACCGTTCGCCGTCCCATATCAATTCCGCATCGTTGTGGTCGTAGATGACGAATCCCACCTTCCGCAACTCCTTCTTCAGAGCCTCTATGCGGTCGGTCTCCTTAATCTTCAAACTTGCCAGGCCCGTGAAGTGGAATTTCACGCCCAGCGCACAACACGTTACCACCAGCGTTTGAGCTAAATCCGGTTGGTCAACGAAGTCGTATTCCATTCGTGTCAGCAGCCGTTCGTGGTGTGTGAGTCTCGTTTCCTCGCTCTCCCGCTCTCCCGTTTCCTCGTTCGTCTTCACTCCCAGTACTTCGAACAGTTGGCGCACCACAGAGTCGCCTTGGTACGAGTTGTCGTAGAGTCCGGGCAAGGTGACTTCTCCCTCCATGTCGTCCGAAAGTGCCATCATCTCATACCAGTATGATGCCGCACTCCAGTCGTTCTCTATCTCGTAGTCCACATCCTTGTAGGCTTGTGGAGCCACACTTATCGTACTCTCGTCCGTCCATGCTATGTTGCACCCGAACTGGCGCATCACGTGCAACGTCAGGTCGATGTAGGGTCTCGAAACGATGTTGCCCGTCAACTTCAGTTGCAACCCTTTTTTCAATGTCGGACCAATCATCAGCAATGCCGAGATGTATTGCGAACTCACGTTGCCGGGCATCTCCAGCTGTCCACCCTCCAGTTGTTTTCCGCAGATTCGGAGCGGAGGGAAACCATCTTCGCCGGCATAGGTGATGTCGGCACCCAACTGTCGGAGTGCATTTACCAACACGCCTATCGGACGATGTTTCATGCGTTCCGTTCCCGTCAGCAGAAAGGTTGAGAGACTTTCGTCGGATTTTGGTAATTTATAGTTCGGCGTTGCCGCCAGATAAGCCGCCATGAAGCGCATGGCTGTTCCTGCCGCCCCGATATCGACCACCTCCGGCATCTCGGTGAGTGCCCCTATGAGCACCCTTGTGTCGTCGCAATCGGAAAGGTTGCGAAGCGTCTTCGTTCCTCCTGCCAGCGCATGGATGATAAGTGCTCGGTTGCTGATACTCTTCGATGCGGGCAGTTTTACCGTTGTCCGCAGCCTTTGTGGTGCTTGTAAGATATATTGCATGTCCGTCTTTTCCGTTTTTGTTTTCGTCGTGTTTGCGATTTCTCGGAAAGAAACCCATCGCACGACCATGCAAAAGTACCAAATATAATCGGGATAGAAGAAAAAGATGCCCTAAAATTTGCAACTGTCGTCAGAAGTCCGTACCTTTGCATTCGCAAATCGGGGTTTCATCTTCCCTTTTGCATACGGTTTCGGGATTTAGCGCAGTTGGTAGCGCACACGTCTGGGGGGCGCGAGGTCGCTGGTTCGAGTCCAGTAATCCCGACCAAAAGCAAGAAGCTTGACTGATTCTTTCAGCAAGCTTCTTTTTCGTTGGTTGCCATATTCGACAAGTCGTTTTCGCCAATTAAAATGTCGTTTGTTACCAATATAAAACTCAGAAATCAACTAAGGTCGTTTTGCCCTTCAAAGGGATAGGTTTCGGAAGGCAAAGGGACTGAGTTTGGACGGCAAAGGGATAGGTTTTGAAAAAGGGGCGTTTTTTTAATTAAAAAGTTCGTCTTTTACCATAAAAAGTGAACTTTTTCGCAAAAAACACCTAACACCTACCTCTGAATGCTTGAAACGAAGATAAACACAGGGATTGACGCAAGGTAGGTGTTAGGTGTTAGTCGTATGTCACTTGTTTTCTACCGCTCTCTTACGTATTTGTGCAACGTCTTCCGCACGGCACCTGTTCCGTCAAAGAGTTCCTTCACCATATCTTCAATTTGTTCACCAAGCCCTATCTCGTAGAGATCGACGCCAAAGACGTCGCGACGGCTGAAGAGTTGGCGCAGGCAAGAGTAGTCTTGGTTGGTTTTGCCAACTTCGAGCGGGGCGACGATGGCTTGCAACTCATCGAGCATGGGGTCGGGTGAAGGCTGGAAGGGTGTGCCGTCGTCCTTGATGCCCTTGAGGTAGCGGGCATAGCCGGCGAGCACCAAAGGAATGAGAGAGAGGTTGGACTTGTCGAGTCCGCGGGCATGATACTTCTTGATGGTTTCACCAAAGCGGATGGGCAACTTCTGCGAGGTGTCCATGGCGATGCGCTGGGGCGCATCGGGCATGAAGGGATTGGGCAGCCGCTTGTTGATGACGGCGCCGATGAACTCGTAGGGGTTGAGCACGCCCGGGTCGGTGACGACGGGCATAGCCTCGATATATCCTATCTTCTGGATGAAGGAGCGGAGGTCGTCGTCTTGCATCTCGGCAGAGATGAGGGTGTAGCCTAGCAGACAGCCGTAGATGCTCATGGCGGTGTGCAGGGGGTTGAGGCAGGTGGTGACCTTCATGGTCTCCACCTTGTCAACGGTCTCACGGGTGGTGTAGAGGGCTCCGCCGAGGTGTAGGGGCGGACGACCGTTGGTATAGTCATCTTCGATGACGAGATACTGCACTTCCTCGGCATTGACGAAGGGGGCTGTGAAGGTGTGCTTCTCTGTCTCGATATAGTTGTTGTCTTCAAAACCGTCGGCAGCCAACAGTTCTTTCACCTTCTCGTGAGGGCGAGGCGTAATCTTGTCTATCATGGACCAAGGGAAGGTGATGCTGGTTTTGTCGCGCAGGTAGTCGGCAAAGGCTGCCGGCACGAGTCCGTCGTTGACCCATCTCTCAGCATAAGCCAGCACGGCGGCCTTGGCGCGTCCGCCGTTGTGTGAACAGTTGTCCATGCTTTGCACGGTGAGAGGCAGCCTGCCCGCCTTGAATCGCTCGTAGAGCAGGGCTGTGACCTTACCCATCGCGAAGACGGGTTGCATGCCGCGTTCGAGGTCGGCCTCGTTGTAGGCGTAGCCTTTCTCGGTGATGGTGAACGAAATCATCTGGAGCGAGGGTTTGCGGAAAATGTCGCACAAACGTTGCCAGTCGGCAAACTGATAGTCTGCCTTGAGGGCTTCGGTGACGCTGGCGATGACCTTCTTTTCGATATTGCCGTCGGACTGGAGGCTGACGAGCAGCGAGAGGTTGTCGTAGGGCGTATAAGCCTTGTCCACGACATCATAGTCGAAGGTTTCGGCAACGATGACACCGCGGTCGTATTCTCCAGCGTTCAAGGCATCGTTGAGGATGGCTGCCGGGAAGGCACGGAAGATGTTGCCGCCGCCAAAGTGAACCCATGTTGGTTCCTGGGCTGTCTTCTCGCGAACGGCCTTGATGTTGAACTGAGGCAGCTGATAACCTTTCTGCTGCCATTCTGCGGCATTGAGAGAGCCGCTGAGGATATCGGTTAGTTTCATAGATTTTTCTTTTTTTTTACGGCATTCCGGCATTCCAGTTTTGCTGCATTTTGGTATTCCGGTTTCGCGGCATTCCGAAATGACGTCATCCCGCCATTTCTTTAATCAAAGAAGCCTGGTTGCTTGTAGGGTATTCCCAACTCGCGGTCAACGGTGGCAAGAATGCCTTGTACCTGACCTAAGGCAAACATGCGACCGAGGAGGGTGTAGCCGGCATTGTGGCCGTGACTGGACTCGTCGAAGACGCCGTTGGGCTGGTCGGTGAAGGTCATGCCGTGATCGACACGCATGGGCAGCTGCGGATTCTCCTGCTCGAAGATACGGCAGAGCTCGATGAGGTCTGCTCGTCCGCCTAGGTGTGACGCTTCGGTAAAGTCGCCATTGGGGAAGATATGGCACGAACGCAGATGGACAAAATGGGTGCGGCTGGCAAACTGGCGTGCTAAAGCTACCACATCGTTGTAGGCTCCTGCCGACAGACTGCCGGCACAGAAGGTAAGTCCGTTGTGCTTGTTGGGTACGGCATCAAGGAACCACTGGATGTCTTCTTCTGTGCGTACGATGCGCGGCAGACCGAGAATCTCTATGGGGGGATCGTCGGGGTGTACACACATGTTCATGTCGCACTCGTCGCAGACGGGCATGATGGCTTCGAGGAAGTATTTCATGTTGGCACGCAGTTGTGCCTTGTCGATGCCTTTGTAGAGGTCGAGAAACTCGCGGAACTTCTGAACAGGTGCCTCGTCGTTCTCAGAGAAGTTGCCGCTGACGAAACCCTGTGTCTTGATAACGATGTTCTCTACCAGTTTGTGGTCTTTCTCTGGTGTCATGGTCTTCGCCAGTTCTTCGGCTTCAGCCAGCACGTCGCGTCCCTCACCTACACCGGCGGGGAACCGGAAGGCAGCCCACTCTTCGCGCGCACCAGGACGCTTGAGGATATAGATGTCGAAATAGGCGAACTCGGCATAGTTGAAGTAGAGGTTGGTGGCACCGTTGGGATTGTCGTGGAAAAGGTCGGTGCGTGCCCAGTCAAGTACGGGCATGAAGTTGTAGCAGATGCAATGGATGCCTTCTGCTGCCAGGTTGCGTAACGACTGTTTATAGACTTCTATCTGCTCATCGCGGTCGGGACCGCCGTATTTGATGGTCTCGACCACAGGAAGACTCTCGACGACGCTCCAACGCATGCCGTAAGACTCGATATACAGGCGCAGGTCGCGTATCTTCTCACGTGTCCATACCTCGCCGAGGGGCACATCGTGGAGTGCCGTGACGATACCTTCGACACCAATCTGTCTGAGTTGGGCAAGCGTAATCTTGTCTTTCTTGCCGAACCATCTCCATGTTCTTTCCATAGGTTTTCAGTTTTTTTATGAATATTGTGTATTGTTATTTCGTTGATGTGTGGAGTGTTGACGCTTTCAGTCCGTTGGCAGTAGCCGTCAGTTGGATGTTGCTGGCGTGTCTGCCTGCTCTCAGAATGGCCAGCGCCGCCCCTTGGTAAAGGGGAATGTGTTGCTGGTTGGCTATAGCATCGCTGGCAATGTCGCCATTGCCTACAGCTATAAGACGAGCATCGCCTCGAATTGTCAACGACACATCGTCGGTTGCTGTAGGTACGATGCGTCCCCGACGGTCAACAGCCGTGATGCGAACGTGTTGTAGGTCAATGCCGTCGGCTTGCCATTGGTCGTTGTCTGTCTCCATTTTCAGGGCAACAGCCGGACCTGTAGTCTCTACTCGTTGGCGAGCGACCACCTTACCATTTGTGCGGGCTATCGCTTCGACATAGCCTGGTTGGTATTCCACTTCTTTCCAAACGATGATGTTGCGCTGCTGAGCGTCGTTCTTGGGATTTCGTTGATGACCGAGACTCCGTCCGTTGACGACGAGTTCCACTTCGTCGGCATTGGTATAGGTATATATTTTCAGATGTTCGCCCTGACGACGGTTCCAATGGTCGCTGGTTTGGTCGTTATTGAAACGGATACCATTCCATTCGGTGGTGTTGGCAGGATGGTCAACGATAGCCAACTGTACCAGAGGTTCGTCGGGTAGGAACATGCTACGGATGAGTCCTGCCAAGGGCTTGGGGCGCAAGGAGATATCGAAGAAACTGTCGTCCCAACCCTTCAAAGGCCAGCCTCGGCTCTCGCCGAAATAGCTAATGGTTCCCCAATAGGCTAGACCGATGACTTTGTCGAGCTCCATGGCATAGTAGTTGGCAGGCAGACCGGTAAGGTTTGCCTCGCTTTGGTAGAAGGTCATATAGGGAAAACGGCGGCGGTCACCAGGAAAGTACATGTAGCGGTAGTTATAGGCTTGCAGATCGGTGACGCGGGCTAAAGGTGGCGGCAAGGAGTCGGTACTGAGGTCACGGTAACGTGGATGCATGGCAACTGTGGTCATGCGGGTGGAATCGTAACGATGGAGCAGTTGGCGTTGGAGTTTGTAAGGCGTCACCCCCCAATCGTTGTAAGGCAGATTGGAGAGCTGTTGCAGTTCGTTGCCCAGACTCCACATGATGATGCTGGGGTGGTTGCGGTCGCGGCGCACCCATTCGGGAATGTCGCGTTGCCATAAGCTTTGCCAGTCGGCTCGTCCGCCAGCATACTGGGTGGTCCATTTGTCGTAGAGTTCATCGACAACGAGGATTCCCACCTCGTCGCACAAACGGTAGAAATCGTCGCTATAGGGGTTGTGTGCCGTACGTACATGGTTGAAACCATAGGCTTTCAACAGCCGCAACCGTTTCTCTATGGCACGCGGATAGGCAGCGGCGCCGAGGATGCCCAGTGTGTGGTGGTTTGCCCATCCCTTGAGGAGCAACTTCTTGCCGTTGAGTTTCAGACCGGAGTCGGGAGAAATGTCTATGGTTCGAATGCCGAAGCGGTCGGTGACACGGTCGATAACGTGCCCTTCATCGTCGAGAAGGGACACCTCTGCCGTATATAGATATGGGGTGTCGGGACTCCATAGTTTGGCATCGGGAAGGGTAATGGGCTCAAGCTGGTATTCTGCTTGCCGCTGGCGACGGAAATAGGAGGGTTGAGACGTTTGTTCTGCCACAATCTTTCCGTTGGCATCGAGGATGCGACTACGGATGTTCAATGTCTTGGCATTTCGGTCGGCATAATAGACCTCAGCACGGATGCAGACTTCGCGGTTGTTGTGGGTGGTGATATAGAGGGGATGGCGTACAAAATACTTATCCTTGGGAGTGGTGATGAGTCGCACATCGCGATACAAACCGCCGCCCGTGTACCACCTACTGTTGTCGGCGTTGCGGGTATCGGCCTTGACACGGAGGATGTTGTCGCCAGCTTTTAACTTGTCGGTTATGTCGCACTCGAAGCCCAGATAGCCATAGTCCGTAGAACCGATATGCTCACCGTTGAGCCATACATCGCCCACGAGCATGATACCACCAAAATCAAGGAGCACACGTCTGTCTTTCAATCTAAAATCATCAGCCTGCAACCTTCTCTCATACCATCCACAACCCATTTCCTTGAACCCGCGGGCAGAGAGATTGCTGGCAATGTTGGCTGCAATATCCTTGTTGTTGGAACGCTCGTCTTTGGTGGGTGCTACCCATGGTTGGGAAATCTGGAAATCGTGTGGTAAGTCCACAACGATGGCATTCTCCATCTGTTCGTTGCGACTAAACAACCATTCGTTGTTCAGACTGATGGTGTCGCGTTGGGCAGCAGCAGTTATACAATCAAATAGAAAGAATAGGACCCATAATGGTTTCATAGGCAACAAGGGTTAATAACAGGTGTGGCACTTGTCAGCGAAGGAATCCTTGCTGGCGTAGTGCTTCAATCATCCCTTCGGACATGGATTCGTTGTCTTTGCGGGTATAGCGAATGTCGGTAAAGACTTGTGCCAGCGTTTCTTTGTGGTTGATTTCTACGAAATGTTGGTTTTCGGGTTGTGACTCCTTTTCCGTATAAAAAGCATCAATGCGTTCTGGTGTATAATCATCGTAGCTTTCCTGATGGACGATGGCTGCGAGAGGTAACCGGTCGGAGAGTGGAGGTTCTTCGTCGGGCCATCCCAGGGTGATGGTGGCTACGGGGAAGACCAGCTTCGGCAGCTGGAGAATGTCAATAATCATCTGCGGCATATAGACGGTGGTGCCGAGGAAACAAGTTCCCAAACCTTCGGCTTCTGCAAGATTGCAGAAGGTCTGCGTATAGAGCAGAGCATCGGTGGCTGCATTCATGAACGACAGGAAATTGTCGTATCCTGGTACAGCCTGACGGTTTTCTGCCCAAAGGGAGGTGCGTCGGAAGTCGGCACAAATGGTCAGGACGACTCGTGCTCCCTCGACCATGGGCTGATTGAAGTGGGCTGGTGCCAGTTTTCTCTTCATGGCAGCGTCGCGGGTGACGACTACCGAATAGAGTTGCAGGTTACCCATTGTGGGTGTGCGCTCAGCTTCTTCTAACAAGCGGTTGAGCAGAGTTTCTGGCACTTCTTTCTGTGCGTATTTGCGAATGGTTCTACGTTGCTGGATAGTTTGCATTATGTATTATTAATTTTGTAATTGCGTAGCGCTTGCAGAGACCTCCGCGAAGCGCCTGAGCACCAACGGAGCGAAAGAAAGCGGCGCATGAATTGTGAATTATCAATTGTGAATTATGAATGATGAAGAGTCTTTGCTTTGCGGACTTTCTCTTGTATCATTTCGAATTGTTGATAGGCATGACGACGCGACCAGATGATTTGGAAGCGATAAACAAGACAGGTGGCGAAGAAATAGACGATGACTTGAATCCATAGGGCAACGTATTCGGTACGGATGTCTTGCAGGGTGCCGCCCATAGAACTAAGGTGAAGGAATCCGCGAACACCGAAGGTACTAGGGAAGAGCCAGGAGATGCCCTGCCAGAACCCCGGAATGTTACTCTGAGGCCACGAGATGCCGGTCATGAAGAGCAACGGAACAGAGGTGAAGACGACCAACAGCATGACGTTCTCGCGATAGCGTACCAGACACGACAGCATCAGCCCGAAGAAGATGCACGCCAGCAGGTAGGGGAGCATCAGTCCTAGCCAGTCGGACATGTGGATGAGCGACGTGAAACTGAAAAACTTGGGTACACAGAGGGTAACGTAGGCACCCATGACGAAGTAGATCATCAGGTAGCAGAGTGCTTTACCGAGGACAATACGGAAGACTCCGTTGTAGTGGCGGCTCACTGGCACAAGGTCGCTGAATCGGTTGTTCTCGCGGGCAGTTCCTGCTGCCAATCCGATGCCGAGTAACAACGTCTGTTGCAGAATGAGAACGAGTACGCCGGGGAGGATGGCATTGCCGTAGCCGCCTGTAGTGTTGAAAATGGGTACTTCCTTCACCACCATAGGTTGCGTGCTAATTTCTTCATCGCGGACGGTATAGCTACCCGACTTTGAACGTTGCAGGGCGCTGCTCATCTCTAGCGATACGGCTGTAGCGGTCTGGAAGATGGCTTTATACGTAAGCATGAGCGACATGTCGCAATAGACGCTGACATGTGCCTGTTCACCCCGGTAAATCAGTTGCTCGAAATCTGACGGGATATAAACGATGCCGCGTACTTGTTGCTTGCCAATCAGTTGGCGTGCTTCTGGAATATTGTTGCAATAAAAGGCAGCATGGACATCAGGGGAAGCATCGAACTTTTGGATAAACTCGCGAGACGACTTGGAGTGTGACATATCGACAATAGCTGTCGGCACTTCGTGCACCACCTCGTTATTATATATCCATGAGTAGAGCAGGGGATAGGCAAGGGGCACAAGGATGAAGAAGATGAGTACACCCTCGTCCTTGACGATGTTCTTCATCTCTATCCACCATATATAGCACATATCGTGGATGCCTTCGTTGACTTGTCTAAGGAATGTAAACATACTCGAGCATCGCTTTTTTAATGTTTCTTATGGTCAGCAATGGCAATAGCGCAAAGCCAACAAAAAAGGTGACGTGTATCCAGGCATCGGAAAGTGGAAAACCATTGAAAATGCTGATCTGATAGAACATGTAGTAATGGCGCAGAGGAAAAAGCCACGATAAGGCTTCTATCATAGGGTTCATGGCGAAGACGGGATAAGTGGCACCGCTAGTGGAGAAACTGAGAACAGCCCACAATGAACAAACGCTCATCGACATGCGAAGCGAAGGCATCAACCCGAAAATGAAGGCTCCGAACCCTTCGGCTGCCAAAACAGAAAGTACGCCAAGAAGAAGGATGTGGAGGAATCCACCAGGATGAGGAAAACCTAACACATAGAACTGGTACAGCAGATAGCCTAGGAATAGGGTGATGAAGATGACGAACTGGGGGAGAAGTTTCCCTATCATGGCTACCCAGATGTTGCCACCTGCCTGCTGAATCCATTCCTTCGCACGGTCGAACTTCAGTTCTGTACCTATGGAATAGACGGTAATGAGGAAGATGAACAGCAGTAGGACTCCAGGAATCATGACTGTACTGAGATAGACGTTGTAGTTACTCCAAGGATTATTGATGAGGTGAGGGTCGATGACAATGGGTTGGAGAAAGGCGCGTATCTCGTGCTCGCTCTTGCCCAGTGCGGAAAGCTTGGCAGAACCGATTCCTGCAGAACCGAGGGCTCCCACCGTTTTCAGGTCGCGAAAAAGCAGATTGCCTGCCACCATCGTCACATTGCTATAGTAAAAGGATACAACGGGTTGACGCGATGCAAGCAGGTCGGCGGTAGTCCCTTGTGGAATGTAGAGGAAAGCGTAGATTTCGCCACGTTGGATGGCTTTTCGCGCATCGTCTATGTCGTGGTATTCTTTTGTAACCTGAGTGGCTTGAAAACTGTCTAACGTACGTATTAACTTACGTGTTGTCGGCGTTTTGTCTAAATCAACATAACCGCAGGGCAGATTGGTAGGAGCACCATCTGACAGTACGGAGGTGAAAAAGAAAATGGCAACGACAGGGAATATCACCATGCAAAAGAGGTATATTGGATTCTGAATCAATATACCACATTCGCGCCATGCTATTCTCCCTAATCGTCTGATTACATTCATTTTGCTTGGAAAACTTCTCCCTCTTGAAACGGGACGGGCTGGTGAGACCTTACTTGATAATCAACGACATTCCTGGTCGCAGACCGTCAAATTTCTTTGTTGGACGCGCTTTAACCTCGAATGTTTTCAAGTCATATTGACCTGTGGTCTTCGTGGCTTTCCATGTAGCATAAGAGCCTTCGTCTTTTAGCGAATAGACTTTCATCTCTATCTCTTTGTCGAAGGCAGGAATGTAAGCTTTGAAAGTCTCGCCAACTTTCATACCTTTCAACTGGTCTTCGCGAACGTTGAAAGTTCCCCAAAGGTCATTGGTCATAGCAATGCTCATAATGGGTGATCCCATACCCACCAATTCGCCTACCTTTGGATAGATAGTGGTCACCTCACCTTCTGCAGTTGCACGTTGGACGGTCTCACGGAGAATAGACTTCATTACGTTCACAGCTCCGCGAGCAGCTTCGGTTTGCTTGCGGGCAGCACGCTTCTCTTGTTCCCGTGCGCCATTCTTAGCCATCTCCCATTGGGCTTTGGCTGCGACAACCTGAGCCTCTGTTACTTTGTAGGCTGCTAATGCTTCGTCGCGCTTTTGGGCACTCATAACACCTTCGTCGTAAAGGCGTTGCATACGCTTGTAGGTACTTTCAGCCAAGCTGTTGGCTGAAACAGCCTGCTGGTAGAGCTGATAGGCACCTTCAACAGTTTCCTTACGTGCGCCAGCATTCACAAGATCACTCACAGCATCGGCAACACCAACGGCTGCCTCGGAGGCTTGTTGTTGTGCGTTTACCTCTGGCATTTCCAGGACGGCGAGCGTGTCGCCTACATGTACATAGTCGCCTTCTTTCACGCGCAACTCTACGATGCGCCCGGGTAACTTGCACGAAACACGGTATTCACTGACTTCTACTTCACCTTGTATGATTTCAGGCGAACGGTCAAGAGTGAACCAACCTATAATTGCTACTGCTACAACAACGGTAACGAAGCCGATGATGGCGAGCAGAATGTTGTTATGTTGTGATTTTGCTGACATTTTTTTATTGTGAATTATTAATAGTTATAGTTTTCCTAAAGCTTTTCTTAACCCTACCTCGCTTAACTTGACGTCAATTTCGGCATCGATCTTTTGCGTCTGTGCTTTTTGCCATGCAGTTTGAGCCTCCATGACTTCAGTGATCGTCATTACACCTTCGCGAAAGCCGACATTGGCACAACGAAGGTTTTCTTCGGCACTAGCCATGTTCTTGCGTGCCATTGTAGCTTTCTTTTGGGCTTCTTTCACCTTAAAACGGTATTGCTCAACTTGCAATGCAATTTTCTCGCGAAGGTCTTGTAATTCCAATTGGGCAATGCTGGTGGCGGTCTTTGTTGCATTTATTTTATAATGCCCTTCGCGCCAGCTCCAGATAGGAACCTGTACCAGAACACCGATGTTCCAGACTTCCTTGAACTTTCGCTCGAAACCATTGAAAGTATTGGGATTACTTACTAATACGCCACCCGTCAAGGCTACATGGGGCCGATAGAGTGCACGGGTGAGCTTGGTGGCTTGCGTACTCAAATCAACAGCATTCTCCAACAACCTCACTTCTGGACGGTCGCTGTATAGGCTGTCACTCATGTTTGCTGCATACTGGTCTGCTGACATCTCAGCATCGTCCAATGAGAGAGTATTGTTCAGGTGTTGCTCATCAGCAAGGGTGATATTGCTGTCTAAAGGAAGTCCACACAGCTGACAGAGGAGCATCTTGGCAAGTGAGACTCCGTCCTCGACTTGCGTAACCGACATTTCTGCATTGTTCACAGCAACATCTACTTTCAATCCGTCGGCACGAGTAGCTACGCCTTCGCGAATCAGCTTGTGAACGTCTGTGTTCAATTTCTGAACCAATTCGAGGTATTGTTTGGCAAGCACCTCCTTGTTTTTCAGTGAAACAGCCAACCAGTAGGCGTTGTCAATGGAGTATAACGTACTCTGTCGCGTTTGGTCAACGGCATTGTGAGCTAGTTCCTGGTTGATGCGCGCCATCTCGTTGGCTGCTGTGATACCGCCTCCCATATACAAGGGCTGTGTCACCATAATACTTGCGGCAAAGATATTGCGGGTGTCCGTGCGAAATGCGTCCCGGATGGCATTACCTATGTCGTTACCTTTCTGAGCCAATGGTGTCCCCATCTTTTCCATGATGGTCCCGATGTTATGTGCCATCTCTGGGGTGATAAGTTGTTGTTGCACCATGCTCGTGAGAACTTCCGAAACGGTGCCACTCACTTTTCCCATCGCATTAGTTCCAAGATGGCTCAAAGCCCATTTCTGATCTTTGTTCAAGACGGAAACTTCACGACTGAAAAACTCGTAGCCTGCCAAACCGTTCACATGTGGCAGATACTTTGTCTTTGCTGCCTTCCGGGCATTTAGCGCGATGTCCTCGCTCAGTTTCGAGGCTGTTAGCTGCTTGTTGTTGCTCAAAGCCAACTCGCGACAGCGTTCCAAAGTCAGAGGAGCCTGGCCGTATGCAGTTATCGTGAAACCAGCAAACAAGCACAGAAAAAAACATTTTGCCATAGTTTTTTTTATTTGCGTGCAAAAGTACATCAATTTCTTGAAAAATACGAAAGTTTAAACGCTTGTCCATTACCAATATTATTGAAATTAGAGTTTTTTTCGGAAAATTTGTGCAACTTACGATTCTTTTTTATAAATTTGCAACATTGAAAATTATTAGATAATGGACAATTCAAAGTTCCTATATCGTGTCTATGACCTTTATCGTGATGGCTTTAGAAAGATGAGTCTTGGACGAACGCTATGGCTGATTATTGCTGTCAAATTGCTGATAATTTTTGCTGTGCTAAAAGTTTTCTTCTTTCCCGATTTCTTGAAAATGAAAGTCTCCGATGGTGACAAGGCAGGATATGTATCAGAAGAATTGATACGACGGGCACAATTTTGATAGAGTATTGACGACGGGCATATATAAACATGAAAACATAGAAAAACATGACTCATTTGTTGTTAAATATTGATGTGGGAATGATAGATTGGGCAAGGGCACAGTTTGCGTTGACTGCTATCTATCATTGGCTATTTGTACCGCTGACGTTGGGATTGGCGGTTGTTATGGGCATTATGGAGACTATTTATTACCGAACGGGTAAAGTGTTCTGGAAGGATGCGGCAAAGTTCTGGCAGCGCCTTTTCGGTATCAATTTCGCCATGGGGGTGGCTACAGGTATCATCCTGGAGTTTGAATTTGGCACCAACTGGAGCAACTATTCTTGGTTCGTGGGTGACATTTTCGGTGCGCCGTTAGCCATTGAGGGAATCATAGCGTTTTTCATGGAAAGTACGTTCGTTGCTGTGATGTTCTTCGGATGGAACAAAGTGTCGCGTGGTTTTCATTTGGCTTCTACATGGTTGACAGGTTTGGGTGCAACGATTTCTGCTTGGTGGATTTTGGTAGCGAATGCATGGATGCAGAATCCAGTTGGTTGTACCTTCAATCCCGACACCATGCGCAACGAGATGGTGTCGTTTCTGGACGTGGCATTCTCACCGTTTGCCGTTGGTAAGTTCTGCCATACTGTAATGTCGGCATGGATTGTCGGAGCAGTCTTTACGGTTGCGGTTGGGTGCTGGTTCCTTATGAAGAAGCGCGATACGAAGCTGGCTGCCGAGAGCATAAAGATAGGAGCGGCTGTGGGATTGTTTGCAGCCCTCTTGACGGGTGCTACAGGACATCTCTCAGGTGAGCAGGTGGCAGCATCCCAACCGATGAAGTTGGCAGCAATGGAAGCCCTGTATAACGGAGGCACTGAACAGAGCCTGACGGTGGTGGCATGGGTGAATCCTTTCAAACAGCCTGACTATGTCAATGAAAAAGAACCTCCAGCCCGCATCGCGATGCCGTATGCCCTTTCGCTGATGGCAACGCGCGATGTTCATGGCTACGTGCCTGGTATCAATGACCTCATTCACGGTTATGTCACGCCTGACGGTAAGAAAGAACCGTCATATGCGGAGAAGATAAAACGCGGAAAACGGGCTATTGCCGCATTGGCTGCATATAGAAAAGCTAAAAAAGAAGGGGCAGGTGATAAAACTCTCACCTCTCTCCGTTCCTCTCTCTCTGCAGATATGAAGTATTTCGGCTACGGCTATGTGAAGGATGTCAATCAGTTGGTGCCCTATATTCCCGTTAACTTCTGGGCATTCCGTGTGATGGTAGGCTTCGGGTGTTTGTTTATCCTCTTCTTTGCTGTTGTCCTCTTCGTTTCCTGTCGGAAAGATATCACCGCACTACGCAAGTGGCACTATATTGCAGCTATTGCACTGGTACCATGTGCCTATATCGCAAGCGAGGCAGGTTGGCTCGTTGCTGAATTCGGACGACAGCCGTGGACCATTCAGGACATGCTGCCTACATGGGCGTCGGTAAGTGACTTGGATAGCAGTTCTGTAGCACTGACTTTCTTCCTCTTCCTCATACTTTTTACCATTATGTTGGTAGTGGAAATCAGTATCATGTTGAAGCAAATCAAACGTGGACCAGAATATACAGGTCAAAGATAAATTGTTAATTGCGAATGATGAGTTACGAATTCTTACAACAATATTGGTGGCTTCTCGTTTCTTTGTTAGGGGCACTATTGGTATTCCTCATGTTTGTGCAGGGTGCCAACTCTATGATATTCCAATTAGGTTGGAATGCAGAATCTCGCAGGATGATTGTCAACTCCTCAGGACGCAAGTGGGAGTTTACTTTCACCACTCTGGTAACTTTTGGTGGAGCGTTCTTCGCATCGTTTCCTTTGTTCTATAGTACCTCTTTCGGCGGGGCTTATTGGTTGTGGATGCTTATCCTGTTTACATTCGTCCTACAGGCAGTTAGCTATGAGTTCCAGAACAAAATCGGCAACCTGCTTGGACCGAAGACTTTCCAGACGTTTCTGGTGATTAACGGACTTGTTGGTCCTCTGCTCTTGGGCGGAGCCGTGGCTACTTTCTTCGAGGGCAGCAACTTTATTGTAGCGAAAGAGAACCTGATTAGCTCTCCCATTATCACTGATGGGGTAGGCGCTCCTATCATTTCCAGTTGGGCGAATGCCTCTCACGGTCTTGACGCCCTGCTTAATCCGTGGGTTTTGGTTCTGGGGCTGGCTGTGATGTTCCTGGCGCAAGTCTTGGGCACCTTATATATTATAAATAATGTGGACAATGAAGACATTCGTTCGCGTGCTAGTGTCCGTCTTGTTGGTGCAGCCGTACCTTTCTTGATATTCTTCGTGACATATCTTGTCCATCTGCTGTTGATAGAAGGCTATGCTTACGACGATACTGGCGTCATCTTCATGAAGCCATACAAATACCTTCATAACTTCATCGATATGTGGTATCTTACCGTCATCCTGCTCATTGGTGTCGTGCTTGTACTCTATGGAGTCGGCAAGACAGTGGTTTCAAAAACGTATATCAAAGGTATATGGCCGGCAGGCATAGGTGTCGTTCTCGTTGTCTTGGTACTGTTGCTTTGTGCCGGATGGAACAACACGGCTTATTATCCCTCAACGGCAGACCTGCAGTCGTCGTTAACCCTTAAGAACAGCTGCTCAAGTGAGTTTACACTGCGCACAATGTTCTGGGTGTCGCTTCTTATTCCGTTTGTCCTCGCCTACATTATTTACGCTTGGCGAGCCATCGACAAAAAGAAAATCACAAGTGATGAAATCCAACAAGACGGCCACGCATATTGATGAGATGGGGGTGTAATACTTAAATTCAATTATTCCTTCTCAGAAGGTTAACTGCTGTAATCTCTTTCTCTAACACGAAATTCCACCTTATTATACAAATTATAAGAAATAGAGCAGTATGCTACTTTTGTGTAGCATGCTGCTTGTCTCTATATAATATAATAAGGTGTATTATTTTGTTGTTTGTCATGAAAGTCGAAAAAGTTGTGATAGTATTAAAAATAATTTCATATTTTTTTGGCTGGTAAGCTGAAAGGTCGTACCTTTGCAGTCGCTTCGCTCAAAAAAGCG
>JAFRYZ010000057.1 GCA_017442825.1 Prevotella sp.
CACATAAACATAGGTACGATTGACAATCAGTAATTCTGTCCATAGTTGGCTTTGAATCATTAACTGCCATTGAATCCCATACACTTAGAACGTCCGAGATACAACTGCGGTACAAGAACCTTATTTTTCGTTGATTTTCGTGCTATCTGCAAAGCCCCAAAAAGAGCAACTGTTGTCAGCCAGACTTGGCAAACGGCAAAATTGCCCCAATTCCAAAAGTTAAATAATCTTAACAAATTGCTAAATCTTGCATAACTTTGAAGGCAGGTTTTGCTCTGCAAAACTCTTAGATTTCCCATTTTTCGCTATTGCACTTTTTTGTACCGTTCAATTTTGGGAGTGTCGTATTTCTGTCTGTGTTTCAGTTATTTACAAAACCTAAAAACACTTCCACATGAATTCTTCACTAACTAAAGGAAATCGAAATGTGTGTGTCATCATTTTGTTCCCTATTAAAGTATAAAGGCAATTATAAGAGAAAATGGATAAAGAGAACTATTAAGGTAGATTGTTAAATATGCATAAAAAAGGTTGACATTTTGCATATTTTCAAGAATAATGTTTATATTTGCGAAACAATATAAAAAAACTAGCCTATGCATATACTACTACGCCGCCTTTTATTGACATCGCTACTATTTTTTGTTCTCTCCAGTGCTACTGCATTGGCGCAGATTGACAAGTTCGGTTATCATCTTGTCTATTCATCGGAGTCGCCGGAAGCCGCTTCCGCAGCAATGGACCTCACCGATGAAGAGCTGGAGTGCTGTACTGGCGATTTCCTCAGCACAGAGAACTTCGAACGCAACTGGCTCTACTGTCCTCGCCAGACTTCGAAGTGGAACATGCGTATGGCAGAGAACGATGAAGACCGTGCGAAGGTTCACCTCTGCGAAGACGGAAAACTCCGTTTGCTCGCCCTCTCTCTTGATGGCACCAAGACCAACTGCATTACTTCAGGCATCAAGATGAAGCAGGGCTACAAATACGGAATCTTTGAGATAAAGGCCAAATGCAATCCCCACAAGTCGAACTTCCCTGCCGTCTGGATGATGCCTTCCAACCCTTATGGGGGCTGGCCAAACTGTGGAGAGATAGACATCATGGAGCAGGTGGGTACGAGCAGCACCGTGTATAGCACAGTGCATCTCGGAGCGCGTTACGACCAGAAGGTGGGCAAGAACTATTCTTGGTCGGGCAGCAAATGGGTCGATACCGGCTACCACATCTATTCGCTTCTCTGGACGAAGAGCAGTCTCACGTTTTATTGCGATGGGAAACAGGTATTCAAATACCAAAAAGACGGCAGTCTGGATCTTCAGAAGCATCCAGAATACGAGCATGCCCAATTCCCCTATAACGAGGCATACTACATCATCCTCGACCAGGCACTCGGCAGCAACTCAGGATGGGGCAACGAAGACCCTGACCCTTCTTTCACCTACGAGATGACGGTTGATTACGTCCGCATCTTCCAAGCTCCTGCTGAGGAAGAAAAACTCGAGTACTATTTCATCCAGAATGTGGAAGAACCAACATACTACATGACGGCTTCCGAAGAAGGGCTGGTCGGCACGACCGACATCGACTTCCAGAATCCCGACCCGGATGCCCTGTTCTGCTTCCCCTCGATGGATGCAGGAACGAAGAAATACATCCGTACGCAGTCGCAGAAGTGGGTGATGAGCCAATCCGTCAACAACAAGGCCATACCGTTGGGTGAAGAAGGTGTACCTTATTATATTCTTCGCGATGAAGAAAAAGGAGTGGCATTCGACTATGCCAAGGACACCTATCCCGCCACCTTTGTCGATGGCAGCCGAGCCCTCATCCTCAATGAAAAGAAAGACTACATCGTCTCTACCTCAGGCACCAGCAAGGCGTCAGCATGGTGGAAGCTGATAACCGTCGAAGATGCTCAAGCAGCTTCTATCGAGGAAGATGGCGGGCTTTGGACGAAGGATGACCAGCGTCGAGAGTCAGCAGTCAGGAAAGTGGTAAGAGACAACCGCCTCGTCATTCTGCACAATGGCAGAGAATACACTGTGACAGGCAGTAGACTCAAATAACTGATGACCATTAATCAAAGGAGAGTTTTCTTATTAACTATTTTACTAATTTAAACATTAACATTATGAAGAAATTTTTACTTTTCACTGCTTTGGCAGCATTCTCTGTGACAATGAATGCACAGATGGACTTCACACCTGATGCTTATAAGTTCTCGCAGCGCCAAGTTGGCGAGAAGCTTATCATGCAGCATGCAGATGCTACGTGGAACACTCCTCCCATGAGCTCCGCAGCTATTGAAGCTGAAGCACCTAACGGAGGCTTTGTGACGATTAATGCCAACTCGGATGTGAATGCAGGTATGAACGCTACTTGTATCGTCGACCTCGGCGGTAATGTAGGTCACGTACTCGCTCTCACAGGTGCAAGCATGGAAGGTCTTAATGAGGCATACGCTGCCGCTGGCCTCGGTGCTGTGAAAAACCAGCCTGAGCAAGGCCTCGGCCAAATGCAGATCAACATGTACACCGACCCGTCGACAACCCCGGAAGCAGCTATTGTCCAGGCAGACATTGTCGTGAATGCATGGGCCAACAACACCGCTCCTGACCAGGTCATCTGGGCCAACTATTACCACATGACAGCGGCCAATGACGTAACTCCTCAGAACGCTAATGGCTGGGATGGTAACACGCTTACGATTACGGACTTCTGCCAGTATGACGAAGAGGGCGACCTCGTAGTCGATGACGATGAGAATGCTATTTACGATCCTACTCGCTGGCTGCGTCTTACAACGCTTGTCAAGACATTGGCGAAGGATACCGAGGATTGGCCCTACTCAAACGCTGTGAAGGCAAAGTTATGGACTGGCGGTTCCTTCGGCAATGTGGTGCTCTTCATTAAGGAACTCACGTTCAAGACAA
>JAFRYZ010000058.1 GCA_017442825.1 Prevotella sp.
GAAGACATGCGATAGTCTGAAAATAGAACTAAACCATGTTAGCAAGAGGATCCTTGACAAATATAAGCCATTTGATCTGCCAAACAACATGGCACTGCCCGTTGTTTGTAACCAGAAGATGAACGTCTATCTGCATGAACTTTTCAAGTTGGCCGGCTTTGACGAGCCTATCCGCCTGACTTATTACAAAGGGAATGATCGTATCGATGTTATTAAACCCAAATATCAACTGATAGGAACACATACGGGAAGGAGGACATTTATTTGCAATGCCCTAGGCATGGGAATCCCCCCGCAGGTCGTCATGAAGTGGACTGGCCATAGTGACTACAAGGCCATGAAACCCTATATTGACGTAGCCGATGAAATCAAGGCTGAAGCCATGAAGAAATTCAATCAGTTCTGTCAATAGAAGTATAATATGAAAGAATTTTGGGTAGGATTGAAAGATTTTGCCCAAAATCCTTGGAATTTGTAAACTAACTGGTTAACATTGCAAAACAAAAGATGAAAAGGAGATTCAATGACTCGAAGGGCTGCTTACAATTATCAGTTAATCCCACTGCCCTATTCCATCTTGTCAGCCTTCTTTGATGTCATCAGGCCACCAAAACTGTTGCAGTTCGTGGATGATGTCATCCCAATCCTGCATGGTGAACGTACCCATTCCCGACGTTCTGTCGCCTGCCCGTTGCCTTTCGCCTCTCATCATGATGGTCATGGTGATGTCGTTGTAGGTACGATAGACATTTGTGTCCCTAAACCCGTTACGCAAGTAGAACGCCTGACGTTTTCTACGTTCCTCCAGATTATCGCAAACTTGGGTGGTACTCTCCATATCCAGGACGAAAGGCTGACCCTCATATCGTTCGATCAGCTGGGTGAGGATCTGCTGGCCATAGCCTTTGCCTCGCAGTTCCTCACGCACGGCAAAGTACCAGAACCAGTTGAAGGACTGGCGTGGATAGACGATGGTGAAGCCTATGAAGTCTTCGCCATCGTAGTATGCAGTGAAATCCAACGGCATTTCCCAAATCAGGCGCATCAAGTCATCCCAAGGGATTTGTTCGTCTTCAGGGAATGCCGTTTCATAGAGTTGCATTATCTTTTCATCAGCATTGGTTGCTGTTATCTGTTTGGTATTCATTGTTTGATGTCTATTCCTGCACGATGGGCTTGTGCCATCTGCTGGTTTCTTGGTATGTTATACAATCTGCCGTCCTTGCGGAAATGTGCTCCAGTCTGTTTGAAGTGGAACAGGACATTTGACTTGATACATTGCTCACGAATGTTTAGCACCCAGTCATAATCACAGACACGGGCATCTCGGCCTGACTCTCCACCAACTGTTACTTGCTCACACCAAGAGCCAAGTCCGTCGTGGAAATCAATAGCCCCCAGCAATGGTTCACAGATGATGGATTTATGGCGAATGGGTAGTTCACGGTAAAGTGGCAAACGTTCATCTACTCGCCGCTGATTCTCCATCGTACAGCAGATGGTGACATTTTCATAGCCATTGCCCCAGTCATCTGGCAGACATTGGGCAATACGCTCTGGTCTTTTGGTAATCATGAAGAAATGAAGGTCACTCCGTCGCTGGATCATCAGCCATGCGTCTTCGCGCCATGCGTCGGCTTCCTCGATGAAGAAATCCGAAGTGAAGCATGTCCACATGAGCGAGCCGGATGGGACCTTCCAGTTCCCCTGTCGGTCTCGACGTATGGGGAGATTGAAGCTGGCAGTCTTCGTCACGATATTGGAGTCTTTCTCAAACTCCGCATCACGTCGATACACATAGCAGTGCAGACAGCCCTCGCTCTTCTTATGGCAGCCATGCCACAGATTCCACATTTCACCCATGCTTCTTGTATTTGGCTTTTACTATCTCGTATGAATTACGTGTCAATTCCCGAAGAATGTCATCTGGGGCAGTATTTACATCAATGCCAATCCAGTACTTGGGCGATTCATTGTAAGGTTTACCAATAAAACTATACTGTGCTTTCAGTTCTTCGATGCGGTCTGGTTGGCATTTGAGCGTAATGACACCAAAGTTATCACAATCAAAAAATGAGAACATGTGGCCATGAACGTAGAATACCAATACGCCACTGGCATGATGAAAAGCCGTGAAAGGAAGCTTCTCTTCCACGTCTTCGCCCAAGGAAAGACAATACTCACGATAGTCTTCTATGTTCATTCCGTCTTTTTATTTGCTTAATCGCTCCAATGCAGCAGCGTCAAGTCGGTAAATTGTCCATTCATTCATGGGTACGGCTCCGAGTGAGAGATAGAAGTCGATGCTGGGCTGGTTCCAGTTGAGACACGTCCATTCCATGCGTCCGCAATGATGTTCGTGTGCTATTCTGACCAGATGCAGCAGTAGAGCCTTTCCATAACCCTTGCCTCGCTCTTCCGGCCATACGAACAGGTCTTCCAGATACAGCCCGGAGTGCCCGATGAACGTCGAGAAATTGTAGAAGTAGAGTGCGAAGCCCACTTCTTGGTCATCCACGACGGCAAACACTGCCTCCGCCCTGTGTTCGTCGAATATTTCACGTTCCAGCACTTCTGGCGAAGCTATCACCTCGTTCTCCATCTTTTCATACCGTGCTATCCCCCGTATGAAATCCAGCAGCAGCGCTACGTCCTGCCGTTCTGCCTTGCGAATCAATATGTCTTCTTTAGTCATGCTATGCCTAACAGCTCAATTTCAAATATCAATGTCGAACCACCGGGGATGCCTGGCTGGGAGAATTTGCCATAGCCCATTTCAGCAGGGATATATACTTCCCATTTGTCGCCGATGTGCATCTGCTGCATGGCGATGATCCAGCCCTCTATGAGGTCACAAAGCCTGCAAGCCAACGGCACACCGCCACGGCTGCTGTCGAACGTCTTGCCGTTGATTGTCTTTCCTGTGTAGTGAGCCGTCACGATACTTCTCACACTGGGTTTGGCACTTTGGGCATTACCCTCAGCCAACACCTTATAGTATATTCCCTTCGGAAGAGCTTTCACACCTTCTTCCTGAGCTTTTGCCTCCAGCCAATCCTTGTTGGCCTGTATGTACTCTCGCTTTGCCATTATCTGTCTGTTCGATAAATTGGAATTTAGTTGCTTATTTAGTTATAAGTCTAAATCCCCATTTCATATGTCCAAGTTGACCGAATACAGGCACCCAGAAAGCACCAAGCATCTCAGTGTAGCGCGACATGCTGATGTCACCCATATCAAATGTCTCCTTCCAGCCGAAGTCGGTCAGTATCTGTCTAACGACCGCCTTTGCCTCTGTATCGTTGCCACAATAGAACCCCGTGACAGGTTCTGACAGTTCATCGGGGTGGGTCATCATCACACTGCCCAGATAGTTCAGCGTCTTCACCACCTTTGTCTCTGGCAGTAGTTTCTGCACCTCCTCGCCAAGACAGGTGTCGCCCGTATATTCGGCTTTTAGTGTGATATGGCCGTCCTTATAGATATAAGGATTCGACTGGTCGATTAGTATCTTGCCCTTCAGGTTGTCTGCTCTCGCCGCCGTCAGTGCCTCAATGGCGTGGATGCCTTGTACACAGTTAAACACCCGCTCGCCGAACGATGCCGCATCGGCAAAGGTTCCGCAGGAAGCATTCCTGCCGTTTGCCGCAGCCCATGCTGTGGCCTTTTCATTATTGGCCGTGCGTGAACCCATCATCACCTCATGGCCTAACTCTACTAATTTCGTGGCGATGGTCTGTGCCACATCGCCCGTTCCTAATACTCCGTACTTCATATTTGATAATCTGTTATTCACTAAATTCTGATTTATCTGTTTAGCTAACGCTTAAACCCAATCAAAGTTATCCGTTCCAGCACCTAATTCAAAGTGATATTTGGCAATGCCCAAGTCCATTTGGGTGTAACCAATCATGGAAAAACCTTTGTTGGCTCGTACTTTATGGCGGTTGTTGTTCATGCCGACATACTCAAATGAAAACTTTTGCTGATTTACGGCTGTAGGAGCAAGCAAGGCAGCTTCAACTCCCTTCTTGAACCACGAAGGCGTAATGTCACTGGCATTGCTGACATCCTCCACACTCTTGATCTTGTGAGGGACACCCTGTGTCTCTCCATAGCCAAGCGCAATCATGCAGACGAGCTTTTCGTCTTTGCCGACATTGTACGCCTCTGGAACCTTACGGTACGAGAGTCCTACCCAACAGGTGTTGAGTCCCAATGTCTGGGCAAGAAGAACGATTTGCTCTCCATAATAGCCCACTCGCTCATCAAGGTCTTTGGCCTTCTTACCAACCATCACAAGATAGTTCTTTACTCCGCTGAAAGAACCATACGACAGCATTCCTGTGAATGCTTTCGTCTCGTTCTGTACCAGCTGAATGTTTAGATTGCCAATCTTGTTGCACTCCGTGATTTTATCCTGGAGAGCAGCAATGATGTCGGCAGGGATTTCC
>JAFRYZ010000010.1 GCA_017442825.1 Prevotella sp.
ACATCAGAAGGAGCAATTACACTGTTATTAGGAATAGGATTGGTGAAATTGGAGTTGATGCCTAATATTTCCTCTATTTCAATGTATCGTTCTATCTTGTCACGTATTCTTTCTTTGATGGAGTTCTCTTCCTTCATGCCCATCTTCGACTTTTTGCGAAACTCAATCTTGTCAAGTGACACAGTGAAGGGGCGTAACAGATAGTCTGGCTTTACATTCAGTGCGTTGGCAAGCGCAATAAGATTGGTGGAGTTTGGCAACATCTTGCCAGACTCATACTTTGAAATGGTCTGCTTAGACACCAAGTTGTTCATCTTAGTGCAAAGATCATCCATCGACATGCCATTGATGACACGTGCATTCTTTAGTCTTGCACCGAATATTTCCTTTAATTCCATATCGCTTTTGTTTTTTATTTGGCGACAAAATTACTGAAATTATTCCAAATTGTCAACTAAAACCCTAAAAAACTAACCAAAACAGATTATTTTTAACACAAATCATAGTTTTACATATAAAAAAAGCCAACTCAGCATCTTTCAAGTTGCGGGCAGTGCTTTACATAAATATCGTGTATTTAAAGGGGATTATTTCATCCATGGGAATGATTTTTCTCCTTGACTAAAGCTAATGCTTTATCAGCATCCACTACTATTTTCCTCCCAACTTGAGTTAGTGCATCATTGATTACTCCACTGTTTTTAATGCGGGCTGCGGTAGATTTACTACAACCAAACAACTGGGCAATCCCGTTAAAACCAAAAACATAATGTTTCTTTTCTTCCTTAGGATTAACTGGAGGGTTATCTAATTGATTGCACAAGACAGCTTTGATAAGATATACCAAATCCTTCCCATCCATTTTGCAGATAGGTGTATTAAGCATTTCTATCAGTTTGAAATCTAACGGTTCCTCTTTCATCTGATTACTCATGTTCGTGGTTTTACTATTTGTTGCTTTTCCCATTTAGCGGCTGCTATAATATCTGCCACTTGTTGAGCAGAAATGCTGTCACATTGATATGGCAAACTAATTTCGTTACCAACTTCGTCGTCGCAGCAATATTTATCAGGGATCGGTGATATACTGACATAATCAGACTCCTTGGCCATCCTGAGTAATCGATTTGTTACGTCACATACGACTCCTATCCCTTCATGCCAGAATACTTCAAGCATATTGACCACATCATTCGAAAATCCATAGACACAGTATCTCAATTCAAAATACCAATGTCCGTCAGGAACAGGAAGATCCTCATCATCCCAACCTTCTCCTTTTTTCCTAGGTATGAGATGAACTCTAGCATAGATAACATCCATATTATGGTAGTGGGTATTCTCCTTGTCCCATTTCAAGAAGTCTTGCTCGCTATCAAGATTCAGCCCTTCTGTTTCTCTTCCTTTGCTACTATGACTTCTAAATATCTCCTCGTCACTCCGTTTTTCAAAAGAATGCTTGGATGTTGGCGTAATTTTGTCTTTGACACGATAAGCCTCATAGGCCATGCGCCAGAATCGCATATAAGTCCGCAAGGTCATCTCCTTACAAGACCATAGGGGAAGAGACTTAAAGCCTGACACCACTTCTATCACATGTCCAGGATCGTCAAAGGTGCGATATGTCGGGCAAATCCGGTTCAAATCAGCTCTTTTAATTCGTCCGTTACGTTTTGAATAGGGCAAATGTTCCTCAATATACGCATTGTAATTGTCTGGCTGCTCACATATCCAGTCAACTAAAGCAGTCACATAAGTCTCAATCTTCTTAAGCGCCTTTGAGACGTTGCCATAAGCTGAATCTGGCTCACGTTTCGCCCCTACATGATGAGCACTTCGTAAATCAATGAATCTAAAATGGCGGTTACTGAGTACCAAGTAATGGAAGTCTTTATAATGGGCCGAAAGTATCTGGTACCAGTAATTACCATTGTCGTCTGTATCATCATCTCGATAACGTTTTGCTGGAGCCTTTAGTTCTATCCATAGCCAACGCCGGTCATCACTACCCATCACCTCTAAACGCTGCATGGTTTTCTCAATTCTAAGCATCACTTCGAGTGACTTATCATCAACCACAACGCCATTCAAATCACATACATTGTCGAGGCACATGATATCTTGTAGGGCATTATACTTTAATACTGGCAAATCCTTCATACGCTAGATACAATTTTATATTTCTTAGAGAAATCCAATTCCATTAAACAGTTGATAAGCGATGCGCAAAAACGCACTAGGAGATTGTAATCTCCCCACCTTTTTCCCGTTTCGGGATCAACTTCTGGCTCATACTGAAGAAGTTCGCTTTTATGGCTTTTCAAATACGACAATCCCTCGTAGACTCCATTCATATAGTCGATTGTTGCAATTTTAAACCCGTGTTCCTCCGGTCTCCATAAATAATCGTATAAAGTCAAATCGCTTATTGGGACATGGTCTGCCATCTCTGTCATGTTATGGGTGATATTACCATGCCACATATCATCAGTCTCATAATCGAATTCCTTTATGTGGCTGATGTCTGCATCTGGGAAATACTTTCTAACCTCTGACAACGATTCCAGTTCGCGGTTCCTTCCGTCCTCTCTCACATAAACACCTGTTCCATGCTTTAGAATTGGTGTCTTTGATTTAATGTGCAAATCTAAACTCATAACAATACATTTTTGTGAATGACTAATAACTTCTCATCCTTGTAGTATGCAAAAACAAGAATTGTTACTTCCTTAAATCATAAAAAATGCAAAAACGCACATTCTGGAACGTAACATTTGTCTTTTCTGCCTACATAATAGATGAAGTTTAACAAGTAACGAATAATGAAAAAGAAAAGAAGAAATCCGATTCATGCTTATAAGCATCTGCTTGCCAAGGATTATGACTGGGACTACTGCTATCTTATAGCATTAGAGAAAAAGAAGTTGCAACGTATGCGAGATTGCATCAAACAAGAACATCACTTGGCAAATAACGAATTTGTAGTTCGGGACATAGGAATCTGTATACGTCTTATTGACATTTTCATGGAAGACGATCCTGTATATAAGACCTGGCTTGACCGTTCATATTCAGGAACTAAACTAAGATTCCGCAAACTAGAGGACGGGAACTATGAGTTGGTTGATGATGATAGAAAACCATTAGCTGATATCCCTGTTTATGTAAATGTCAGAAACGAAAGACGATTCTTCCGTAAGACTCCTATCAAGGAATCACTTGCTGAAGACAGACGCGAGTGGGCGATCCATCTCAAAATCAGCCTTCGCCAACATAAAGCACTTCACCTATATCACTTGATTAGGGAGTATAAACTTTTCGATTGGTGGGATTAACAGCAATAGACACATCAATGCACCAAAATATGACAAATGCTAGAATTAATTATGGTGGCCAAGAGGGTGAGCCACCCCTGGAATCGAATTTTGAAAATATGCTTTTGGCAAGTCAACTAGTAGAAGAAATTCGTAAAGCCCCAAACCATATTTCAATAACATTGACAGGTACAGGTCTAATGGAACTAATAAAGGCGATAAGGATAGTCTTACTTGAAGAAGCAGAAATCGAAAAAGCTAACTCTTCCAAGCAGGATGAGTTGATAACAAAGAAAGAAGTTATGGAGAATCTGAATGTCAGCCCAACAACACTTTGGCTTTGGGAGAAAAGAAAGTACTTAGTGCCAGTCAAGATAGGCAGACGGGTATTTTATAAGCATCAAGACATAAATAAATTAATGGAAGGGAAATAAGGCTCGTCTGAAACTTCCAGCATTTGTCGAGTATACGATGTGCCCCAGAAAGAGAAGTAAGACCATATTTCTCAAAAAAACATAAATAAAAGCAGAAATACAGGTTTTCTTTTGGATTTTTGAAAGAAAACTCGTATTTTTGCAGAAATTTCACAAATAAGCGAGTTATCTTTATGATTATCCAGTTTTCAGTTGAGAATTTCCGCTCTATTATGGAGCCAGCCACCTTGTCGTTAGTGGCATCGCCTCTAAAAGATGTTCGTGTTGCGACAGAGGATGTAATATTTGACATTGACGGAATGGATGTCAGCCTCTTAAAAAGTGCTGTCATTTTAGGTGCTAATGCTTCTGGTAAGAGTAATGTTATTAAGGCTCTCGAATTCTTCAAGAACTATATTATCGATTCATTTAAGAACCTGCAGGCTGGAGAGGAGATTGGCGTTGAAGCCTTCAAACTGAATACAGATAGTGCTAAGTTGCCCAGTTCTTTCGAGATGATATTCATATTGGATGGGTATCAGTATCGCTATGGTATGGACGTCAGTCGAGTGTATGTACATGGAGAATGGTTGTATAGGAAAGCCTGCCGTAAGAGAGCCAAAGAGGTTGAGTTGTTTTATCGTGAAAAAGAAGAAATGAAGGTTCATCCGTCATTCTCGATAGCTACTGACTTGGTAAACAGGAAGATGATTCGTAATAATGCCCTTCTGCTTTCAGCCGCAGCTCAGTTTAACGACCCTACGGCTGTCCAGATTATCAACTGGCTTACGGAAACTAGCATTCTTACGTGTTCTGACGAAGAAAGAATGTGGAATATGGCTGTAAACCATCTTGATGAAGTAGAGATGCGGTCGAGAATCGTAGAGTTCTCCAAGTTTGCCGACCTAGGCATTGAAGATATAGAGAAAAGTGATAATCATATTCTTAGCCGACATCTGCAGTATGATGCAAATGGTGTTGCAAAAGGCGAAACAAGTTTCCCGTTCCTGAGTATGGAATCTGAGGGTACCATCAAATATTTCTCTATGGCATACCCTATCATCAAGGCACTTGACAACGGATCGAGACTTGTCATTGACGAATTTGACTCCAAATTGCATCCAGTTCTAACCAATCGGATTATCTCTCTGTTTAACTCTCGCGAATCCAATCCACGTAACGCTCAATTGATATTCACAGCGCATGACACCAATATCCTCAGTTCTGGTCTGTTCCGTCGTGACCAAATCTGGTTCACACAGAAGAATCGATTCGGGGCCACTTCACTCTATTCCCTGTCAGATTACAAAGTAAGGAGTGATGCTCCTTTTGAACGGGATTATCTGAGCGGTAAATATGGGGCGACACCTATTATCGGGAATCTGGAGTCAGTTATAAGGAGGACAGAATAATGGCACGCAGACAGAATCCAAAGATTGAGCGGACGCTCAAAAGAGCGAGCAGCCTAAGAATAGTGAAACAGACATTCCTTATTGTCTGTGAGGGAGAGGTTACAGAACCTGAATACTTCAATTCTTTCCGACTGACATCTGCGAATGTGAAAGCTATCGGTAAGGGCATGAACACCATATCGTTAGTGAAGGAAGCAATAGCCATTAGAGACATAGAGAAGAGAAGAAACCGGAATTATGATCAATGCTGGGTCGTATTCGATAAGGATGACTTTTCTGACAGCGACTTCAATGGTGCTATACAGATGGCTCAGGCTAATGGGTTTCATGTGGCGTATAGCAATCAAGCGTTTGAATTCTGGTTTCTATTGCATTTCAACCTTTATCAAGGAGCTATACATAGAAATCGTTACGCCGAGATACTTACTCATCTGCTCGGTTTCAAATATGGCAAAACGAAGGGCGATTCTGTGAGGGTATTCAATGTCATCTATCCAAGAACTCGTATGGCGATAGATAATGCAAAAAATGTCCTTAAGACGTTTGACGGTGGTAATCCTGCAAAGGAAGAGTCATCAACCACCGTACATCAGCTGGTTGATCAACTTCTACAGTTTATAGAGTAAAGACTAAGTTACTGTTGCCACATTGTCAGCATTCCAGGCACAAGCCAACGATTAAATTTGACCCAAAATCTGTTAATGGCGACGTGATCAGATTCTGAGAAGGCATCTTCGTGAACGGCAAATCCACGTTCTTCCATATATCGGTTACGCAGCTCCTTAACAGCGGAACTGGTTTTCAACATATCAATGCATCGTATATAGCTATTGAAAAGTAATGGGTAAAGATCTGAGAATTCATTATTTATGCGTTTGGCCAATTCCTTATGTCTGTCGTCAAGCCGCAAAGATTCACCATTTAACAGACTCTCTCGGAAGCGTCTTATATTCATTCTCATGTGGTGAAGGGTAACACGATATGAGATGTATGACATGCCAAGAGCCCCGGCCATTTCCTTATCTGGCACTGCTTGTCGCTCATTGAGAATAGAAAGCAGCGAACGAAGAAAAATAAACCGTCCTCGTGGGTAAAACACCTGTAACGCATAGGCTATTACTTGTGAGACGATATGAATCTTTGCCTCTCCATCCGATGATGATTTCTCTGCTAACAAAGGAAACTTCTCACCCCCATCATTCACCAAGGGAATATGAGACTCTAATTCAGACCGATTATTGAGATAATTGCGGAACGTGTTCAAAAGCCAACTTTCAAAAGAGTCTTTCTTCTTGATACGCTGAAGGGCCTGATAAGGTGTATGTCCACTCTCACGAACATAGATGAAAAAGTCGTCCAGCACGTCATCAAATTCGTCATAGAGATTGTGACTATAGTCTTGGAAGCGTAAATAAAACAGGTGATTCAAACGTTCGTGGAGCAAATAGTACATAGCCTCGTCGTCACCACTCAATATGATATCAACGAACTGAGGAATAGGAATGTCAGAATAGTTGATAATTGCCTTTAGAGATGCTCGTTTCATGCAACTGATTAAAATTAAAATCCAAATATTGTCGATTTTATTGTAGAATTTCGTAATATTTTCACGTTTTTAGCCATTAAAATCGCAAATATGGCGAAATAATTCAAATTGAAGACGCTCTTCTATTGCAGAAATTGTCTTGAACGTGAAGTTCATTTTTCCTGAAAGAATCCTGCTCACATACTGAGGACTGACACCCAATTTCTCAGCGATGTCATTGCGAGAGAGCTGGTTGGCCTGCATGTAGTCCATGATGACGTAGGACACTCGCTGGGATCTCTTTAGCCACGCTGCATTCTCCTGCCTCCATTTTACATCTTCAACAAACGAGGAACGTTCACCAGACTGGTGCGCTTCTAAAAAATCTGCTGCTTTTAACTTCATTCAATTAACTTTTGCTATGATTATACTCTTAGTTGACAGTTGAAAACCGCTTAGTGTTTTTCTACTTGTCAACCTGTTTTTTCGCTTCCATCGCTGCCTTAATCTTATCACCAACTCTTAGGGCCTGTTCTGAGATACCAATGCGGATATAGCCCTCAAAGTTCTTCTGCGACTCGTGGCCTGTTATGCTACGGAGTTCCAGGTCTGACAGTACACCTAATTTATATAAGTTAGTGGTTCCGCTCCTTCGTGCGGTGTGTGAACATATCAGTTCATATTTGGAACGCACAACTTCACCATGTTTGTTCCGTTCCCAAAGAGGAGAGCCGTTTCGAATCTTGGCCCACTTGTCTAGTTTGTGAAACCACTTACGTTCATTTTCCGTAAACTTGATGCCTTTTTTCTTCTTCTCCAACAGCTTCTCATAGGTGTTCTCCGACCGTTTTTCCACAGTTGTCAATACCGTTACATACTTTTCACGAAAAGAGGGAACGGTTTTTGACAGCTCATACCCTACCGCCTTAATCTTCAAATTCATTTTCTGGACATCTATTTCCGGGAAATCGTAGTGATACTTTTCGCAGAGTTCATAGACACGATTATCGAAAATAGGCACTTCAACCTTCTTTTTAGTCTTCTTCTGCGTCAAAGTAATCAGGCCACTTTTATTATAGGTGATGAAATTCTCTTCCCTCAACTTGCAGTAGTCGCTATAGCGTTGGCAACTAAAGTATCCAAGGAGAAAGATGTCGCGTACGATTTCATTGTCGCCTGTAAGTTTCAGCTCATACATGGCATCAATTTCCTCGTCAGTCAGGTATATCTCGGCCCGCTTGTCTATCTCTTTGACTGCTTTGTCTTTCCACACCCTCAGGGAAACAGCATTCTTGTTATAGCCCTCCATAGCTGCAAGATTGCAGAGCTTGCGGAAACAGGAGACCTTTTTGTTGATGGTGTTCGACATATACCCTTGCTTCAGAAGATAAAGTGTAAATCTGTCTGCAAAAGGTTTGTCAATATCATCGAAGGGAATATCTTTCTTGCAATATTCCTTTAGATTCTCACCAAATGCTTTCCACACGACAACTGTACCAGAGGAATAGTCGGAATTGTTGCCGTGACGAATGGAACCGTCAGAAATTCCTGCATAGAAATAATTAAAAAAGCCTAATACCGTAGTCTTTGATTTCTCAGTGGCAACCTTTGCTACCTGCTGGATTTCTTCTACGGTGCCATTGACAACACGAGACAGGGCTTGTTCTAACACTACCTTGTCTTCCTTAGACTGAACCTTGTTTTCAGCATATAGTACTTCAATGGCCTTCATTACATCTACTTGAAGATTATGGACTCGTTCACCTTCTTCGGTTCTTTCATATCGTTGCATGGCCGACAGGCTCTTCTGAGCCTTCGTCCACTCTTTTACATCAACCATGATACCAGTACTCACGCAAAATAGAATTCCCTTACGTCGGGTTCTGACATACAGGGGAGCTTTACCTTCACTTTTGTTGGTTCTCAAAAAGAATTGTGACATGCTATATTGTATTTTTGACGGTGCAAAGATACATATTTTCCTTGAAAGTTGTAGCCAATTTGTAGCCAAAATTTGAGATTTGGTGAAATTTTAACTTTTGAAAGCTTTTTGATATGTTGTTGTAACTTATTGATAATAAGTTTCTTGCGATTTCCGAATATTTCTAATAATTTCATCTTCTTAAATCCAAACCCATCCTGAAGCGCAAAACCCAACCGAAAGGCTGGTTTTTTTGTTTATATATGATTTCGGGACTTGGGTTTTTAAGAAAATTTCTTCTTGCCGAATCATTGTATATCTGTTTTCAAAATTTAATTCTTTACCAAGAGGTCGTAGCGTATTTTGTCATCTATCATGGAACGACCTTCTGTATTGCTTCTCTGTGTTTTTTTCCGAGAATGAGCTCTAACGGGTTTACTCCTCGGTGCCGATGGCGGAACTACCACCGGCGTACTGGGAGCCGCTACAGTATCCCTATCTATAATACCCTCCGACACATAAACAGTATCAACTATGGCTGTCAAGGGCTCTATCTTCTCTGATTGGCTGTTTGTCCACACGCCGAGGAAGAATCCTACGGCGGCTGCAGCAGGTATAGTGACTAGCCATGAGGGAAGACTGAAATGGCGACGACGCTTCCAAGGACGGACATGCAACTGCTGGTTTTCCTCGTCGCGCAGTTGGCGAGTCATACGAATGATGTCTTGATTATTGATTTCCATATCTTTTCAGTTGTTTTTTAATGATATTCATCGTCTTATGCAGGCGCGACTTGACGGTGCCTTCTGGCAGAGAAACGATTTGAGCAATCTGTGGTATGGTAAGCTCTTCCTCATAATGCAGAGAGAAAAGCATGGCATAGGGCTCAGGCAGTTGCTGCAGTATGCTTCGCAGGGAATCGCGCAAAATGGCAGCATCCACGTTCACTTCTACACCTGCCTCTTCGGTTACTTCTTCCACCTCGTCATGAATAACTGTGAACTGATGGCGTAAATGGTTTTTACAGAGGTTATAGGCGATGGTATAGAGCCATGCGCGAAAGTTATGCCCTTCACGGTAATTCTCACGAACAGCATAGAGACGCAGAAACGTGTCGTGCATGAAGTCGGCAGCAAGGTCACGGTCTTTCCCCAACCTTCTGACGAAGAACCCCTGCAACCGCCGGGCATGGCGGTTGTAGAGTTCTTCAAAGGCACGATCATTGCCGCGTGCCGCCCTTTGCATCAACTGTTCGTCGGTATGAGCCGACATGGGTTTTAAAGGTTTCAACATGTGTCCGCTCCTCTCAACTTGTTGCCAACACGTTTAAGATCGTTTGCTTGTGTTCCTCACTAAGTGATGTATTGGTCACACCGCACACCAGAAGTCGCATCAGCCATTCGTAACGTTGCTTGTTGTGCTTGCGGTAGTAAGACAACAGGTCGGTCAGCACGATAGCATAATTTGCCGTCAGCCGCTGTCCGGTAATCCAATCGGGACGGAATGGTACAAGAAGATACTCCAACAAATAGTTTTCTTCTACATTGCGACGCTTTACCGCCAAGTTGTCGTAGGGCTTCTTGGAGTATTTCAGCAGCAGTCCTTCATTATACAAGTTCTTATCCCATGCTTCAATGCTTTTTCCAGCCATGGTAGTAGAGAAATACACTTTGCTGCCGAAATGGTCGATGATAGCTTGTATCAACGCCTGTTCATTACTGTCATAGTCCTCACTGCTCTGCGGTTCCTTCAGTTCCGGCTGTTCTATCCCCAATTTCCGAAACAACCACTCACGGTACTCTTTCACTGCAAGAAACGATAAACATACGACGGTCTTGTCCTTGTGCATTCCCATGCCCTCTTGGATGAGCCATTTGGGAATGATGGATACGTCACCATTGGAAATAACGATACCGCCTTCGTCCATACCTTGAAATTCGTTATAGTTGTATCGTAACAAATCTTCAGAATAGATGCCGCTGTTAAAGTATTTTTTAGCCATTTGCGACATACGCGTCTCGTCACCTTGCATAGCCAGATAACTCACCCAGTTATCATAGTCGAAAAACTGCAGTTCTTCGGGCAATCGTGCCAATGCTGCCTCAGCATACACTTTAGGATCGCCAAAACCTTTACCTGACGAAGACTCACGATAAGCACAGAAATTGAAGGTATAACTGTCAGGAATAGTTGCCTCCATCTCACGAACCACCTGACGTGCAGTCGTATCTTCCTGATTATACCAAGACATATAGCGTGCAGCATTATAATAGTTCTGCCAAGCCACCTCATCCAAAGGATTCCTTCGCACAACGTCCTTCCATACATTTTTCTGTTCCACATACCACATGAAGTCCTTTTCCGTTACCATCGGACTTTCCACTTTCAGAGCTTTAGTTTGCGCCATAGTCCCCAGTGCGAAAAAAATTCCCACCAAGCCTACTACCATTCTTTTCTGTCGCATTTGTCCTAAGATTTAAAATGATTAAACGATTTCTGTTTCTTTGTTATTGCGCAATTCATATTGGCATACACAGAAAAACAAAAATCGTTCATTTTTTCTTCTTCATCAAGGGCAAAAGAAAAGACACCAAAAGTCCTTTTCTTCTTCACCGACAAAGTATAGAAGATTTATAACAAGAGTTGACGAGCAAACTCCCAGATGACAATGCCGGCAGTAACGCTAACGTTCATCGAATGTTTTGTACCAAACTGGGGAATCTCAAGACAATCGTCACACAAATCGACAACGTCTTGATGGACACCCTTCACCTCATTGCCCAGAACGACGGCGAAAGAGTGGAGGGATGAGAGCCGAGAGTCGAGAGTGGAGAGAGGTGGAAGGGGAGCCTTTGTACTTCCTTCTACCTGCTCTACGGCATAGACATAATAACCATTGCGCTGAAGTTCTTCAACAGCCTCTACTGCGGTGTTGAAATAGTGCCAACTGACGCTGTCTTCTGCTCCTAATGCCGTTTTGTGAATCTCATGGTGGGGTGGCTTAGCAGTAATGCCACAAAGATAAACGGCTTCCACACGGAAAGCATCACAAGTACGAAACACCGAACCTATATTATACAACGAGCGCACATCGTCAAGAACAACGATGAGCGGCAACTTTTCTGCTGCCTTAAACTCGTCAACCGACAAGCGGTTCATCTCTATGGTACGCAGTTTTCGCACGTTACACGACAATTGAAAGGGTTATACTATTCTTGATGATGAAGGTTAGACATTCCCTCATTGACACTATTTGCGCAGGGAATAAGCTAAGGCGTAGGCGCGAATCTGCTTCACCATCGCCAGCAGTCCGTTGGAGCGTGTCGGTGAAAGGTGGTCTTTCAGTCCGATGCGGTCGATAAAATAAAGGTCGCTATCCAAGATTTCATGTGGTGCATGATGGCTGAGCACCCGAATGAGCAAAGCGATGATACCTTTCACGATAAGAGCATCGCTCTCAGCCTTGAAAACCAATTCACCATTGACATAGTCACATTGAATCCATACACGACTCTGACAGCCGTCTATCAGATTCTGTTCTGTCTTATACTGCTCCTCCAACGGCTCCAGGTCGTTGCCTAAGTCGATAAGCATCTGGTATTTGTCCATCCAATCATCGAAGCCTTCAAACTCCTCGATGACCTCGTCTTGTATTTCGTTAATGGTCTGCATCTTCTTTTTATTATTTTAGGGTCGTTAAGGTCCTTAGAGTCCTTAAGGTCGTTAGGGACTTTAAGATTCTTCTGACACCTTTATTAACTTAAAGAGTTTATCGTTGGGACGTACCTTTTCTGGCACAGGAATGGAAACACGCTGATGTTGGGGAGCAATGGTCACCGGACTACCGTTATCATCATGAATCTCCTCGGCCGTAAGCCACAAAACCCCGGTAGTAGGACCGGTAATGAGCAGACGCTCGCCAAGAGCGAACTCCGATGCTTCCACTGCCACTTCTGCCACACCGAGCTTAGAGAAGTATTTTACCACCTTCCCAATGAGTTGTTTCTTCTCCGTCGCATTCGAACCATAGTTCTTGTTCCATTCTCCTAAACGCTGTCCTTGATAGTATCCATCCCAGAAGCCTCGGTTGAAGACCGTTGCCAATCGCTGATCCCACTCGTCTTTCTTTTCCTCGGAGAAAGCCTTATCGGAGGAAATGGCATGGTCAGAACACTCAGAAGCATCCTGCAACACGGCTGCGATGGCCTCTTTATAGACCTTCACGACCGTATAGACATATTCCGGTCCGCGAGCCCGTCCTTCTATTTTAAAGACACGAACACCAGCTTTCATCATTTTGTCTATGAAACGAACGGTTTTCAAGTCTTTCGGACTCATCAAGTATTTGTTATCTACTTCTATCTGATTACCCGTTTCGGAATCGGTAAGGATATAAGACCGGCGGCAAATCTGGATGCATTCACCTCGGTTGGCAGAACGTCCGCTGTCGGCAAGACTCATATAGCATTTACCCGATACCGCCATGCACAACGCACCGTGACAGAACATCTCAATCCGAATCAGTTCTCCCTTCGGACCTGTAATCTGTTGTTCTTGTATCTGCCGATAGATTTCTGCCACTTGTTCCAACTGCAGTTCGCGAGCCAAGACTACGACATCAGCAAACTGCGCATAAAACTTCAAAGCCTCAATGTTCGAGATGTTCAACTGTGTTGACAGGTGCACTTCCATATCCTTTTGCCGACAATACGCCATCACAGCCACATCACTGGCGATGACAGCCGTGATGCCGGCAATCTTGGCCGCATCAATGATGTCGCGCATCGTCTGCAGATCCTCTCCATAGATAATGGTGTTCACCGTCAGATAAGTCTTGATGTCGTGTTCGTTGCACGTCATCGCAATCTCGTGCAGATCGTCTATAGTGAAATGATTGGCTGAGTGTGACCGCATATTCAACTTTCCAATACCAAAATAGACCGAATCTGCTCCCGCCTTAATAGCTGCAGCCAACGACTCGCGCGATCCAACGGGTGCCATCACCTCAAAATCCTTGATGCTATTCATGGGTGCAAAGGTAATTAAAAGTTGAGAGTTGAGAGTTGAGAGTTGAGAGTTTTTTTATTAAAAGTTGAGAGATGAGAGTTCTTCGGTTACTTTGCAAGCGAAGCGACCAAGGTAGGGCGAGTGGTCAGAAGAAGATAACAGCAGCATTCGCTCATTTTCTTAAAAAAAGCAAAGATATTTGGCTATACAAGGGGGTTATATTAACTTTGTGGCGTAAATTGGATAGAATGTATTTTTTATACATAAAGACATAATATCATCTAGTATAACTTCAATTCATGGTATTAGTTTTTAAGGTTGGGGGTGCAAAGTCGTGAGACCAAGCACCCCCTCTTTTTTTCATTATTAATTGTGAATTGAACTCCGTTCAATCACTTATCATACTCCTGCCAGCTCTTGATAGGGATATCCTTTTCGCTCATCGTGCAGAAAGCTTCAATGAAGACTTTGGCGAGTCGTACGTTTGTCATCAACGGGATATTATGGTCGATGGCGGCACGACGGATGCGGTATCCGTTGGTGAGTTCACGCTTAGAGTGGTT
Organism: Prevotella sp.; assembly: GCA_017442825.1. Classification (GTDB taxonomy): domain Bacteria; phylum Bacteroidota; class Bacteroidia; order Bacteroidales; family Bacteroidaceae; genus Prevotella. The sequence goes on from JAFRYZ010000010.1 coordinate 14,156, forward strand.
CTTCGGCACGTTGACGATGAGGTCTATCTTGTGGTTGGCTATAAGGTCCATGACGGGCACACGCTGTTGTCCGTAGTCGCGCTCCTCAGCCAGCTTCGTCAGGTATTCCAGTTCGCCGCCCTTGAAGAGACTCTCCTCGTCAGGCCACTTCACGGGAGTGACGTTGATGCCGTTGTCGCTGAGAAAACGAGCCGTTCCCTCTGTAGCATAGACCGTATACCCCGCCTTGTCGAGCATGCGTGCTGCATCCAGCATGTCGACCTTGCCTTTGGCAGGTCCGCTGCTGATGAGTATGCCTGTGGGGTTGTCGGCAGTAGGTTGCTTTGGCAGGCGGTAGCCTGTAGCGATGAGGGCATTGAGCAGTGCCTCGTTGAAGTCGTCACCCAGACAGCCCACCTCACCAGTACTGCTCATATCCACTCCGAGTACGGGGTCAGCATTCTGCAGACGAGCAAAGGAGAACTGCGAAGCCTTGACACCAATGCGGTCGATGTCGAACTCCGACTTGTCAGCCAACTCATAAGGTGCACCGAGCATAATCTTCGTAGCCGTCTCGATGAAATTGCGCTTCAGAATCTTGCTGACGAACGGGAAGGAGCGGCTCGCACGGAGGTTACACTCTATCACCTTCAGCGTACGGTCCTTGGCGAGGAACTGTATGTTGAACGGTCCGGAGATGTTCAGTTCCTTGGCAATGCGGCGCGCCACCTTCTTGATACGGCGGATGGTGTCATAATAGATATGGAGTGCGGGGAAGCACATCGTAGCGTCGCCAGAGTGCACACCAGCATACTCAATATGTTCAGAGATGGCGTATTCCACGACCTCACCCTTGTCGGCAACACCGTCGAATTCTATTTCTTTCGTTTCAGTCATGAACTTCGACACCACGACGGGGAAGTCTTTCGACACCTCTGTGGCCATCTGCAGGAAGCGTTCCAGTTCCTCATTGTCGTAGCATACATTCATGGCAGCACCAGAGAGCACATAAGACGGACGCACGAGGACAGGGAAGTCCACCTCGCCGACAAACTCCTTGATGTCGTCAAGACTGGTCAGAGCTCGCCAAGCCGGTTGGTCTATACCCAGTTTGTCGAGCATGGCAGAGAACTTGTCGCGGTTCTCGGCACGGTCGATGTCAACAGGACTCGTTCCGAGCACGGGAACACCCTGACGATACAGTTTCATAGCAAGGTTGTTCGGTATCTGTCCGCCCACGCTGACGATGACGCCGCTGGGTTGTTCAAGGTCGATGACATCGAGCACACGCTCCATGGTCAGCTCGTCGAAATAGAGATGGTCACACATGTCATAGTCAGTGCTGACCGTCTCCGGGTTGTAGTTGATCATGATGGACTTATATCCCAATTTGCGTGCCGTCTGAATGGCATTCACCGAACACCAATCGAACTCCACGCTGGAGCCGATGCGGTAGGCACCCGATCCGAGCACTACCACCGACTTGTCGTTGTGGTAGTATTCAATGTCATGGGCAGCCTTATAGGGCTTGCCGTTTGGCTGTGCAAATGCCGGCGTGTGCGTGTAGGTGAAATACAAGTAGTTGGCCAGTTCCGGATGTTCGCTGGCAACCGTCTCGATGCGCTTCACGCTGGGCAGAATACCATTTTCCTTACGGTATCGGCGCACTTCGAGGTTTGCCTTCTCCATGTTGGTAGAAGGTTTCAGCACGAAGCGTGCAATCTGGAAGTCGGAGAAACCAGCCTGCTTCACCTCCAGGAGCATTTCCGGAGTCAGTTCCTCCAGACTGTTCAGCGCCTCCAGCTGGTGCTTCAGATCAACAATGTGCTTCAGTCTGACGAGGAACCACTTGTCAATCTTCGTCAGTTCTTCGATGCGGTCGATGCTGATGCCGTCTTCCAGCGCCTGAGCAATAGCAAAGACGCGAAGGTCTGTAGGATGGGAAAGTTCATATTCCACATCGTCAAAGCGTGTATGGTCATTGCCGACGAATCCGTGCATACCCTGCCCTATCATGCGCAGACCTTTCTGCACCATCTCCTCAAAGGAACGTCCGATAGACATGATTTCGCCGACAGACTTCATCGAAGAGCCAATCTCGCGGCTCACACCGGCAAACTTCGTCAGGTCCCAGCGCGGAATCTTACAAATCATATAGTCCAACTGCGGAGCGACGTATGCCGATGCTGGAGTCCCCATCTCGCCAATCTGGTCGAGGGTGTAGCCTAAGGCAATCTTCGCCGCCACGAAAGCGAGCGGATAACCCGTAGCCTTCGACGCCAAAGCACTGGAGCGCGACAGGCGGGCATTGATTTCAATGATACGATAGTCGTTGGTCGCGGCGTTGAACGCAAACTGAATATTGCACTCACCGACGATGCCGAGATGGCGCACACACTTGATGGTGATTTCCTGCAACATCTTCACCTGCTCGTCGGTGAGTGAGCAAGTCGGTGCCACCACGATACTCTCACCCGTATGGATGCCCAGCGGGTCAAAGTTTTCCATCGATGCCACGGTGAAACAATGGTCGTTGGCATCGCGGATACATTCAAACTCTATCTCCTTCCAACCCTTCAGCGACTCTTCAACCAGAATCTGCGGAGCAAAAGTGAAGGCACTCTCAGCCAGTTCCTTGAACTTCTTCTCGTCGGGACAGATACCACTGCCCAGTCCGCCGAGGGCATAAGCCGAACGAATCATGATGGGGAAGCCGATGCGGCGGGCTGCATTCAACGCAGCCTTCATGTCTTCCACTGCCTCAGAGACAGGCGTCTTCAGTCCCACCTCGTCGAGTTTCTTGACAAACAGGTCACGGTCTTCCGTGTCCATAATAGCTTCAACACTCGTTCCCAGCACCTGCACACCATATTCCTTCAGTGTGCCGTTGCGCCACAACTCCGTACCGCAGTTCAGCGCTGTCTGTCCACCGAAAGCCAGCAAGATGCCGTCAGGGCGTTCCTTCTTGATGATTTCTGTAACAAAATGAGGCGTTACCGGCTGGAAATACACCTTGTCAGCAATGCCTTCACTGGTCTGAATTGTAGCGATGTTGGGATTGATAAGTACTGAGGAGATTCCCTCTTCGCGCAAGGCTTTCAATGCCTGCGAACCAGAATAGTCAAATTCTCCTGCCTGTCCTATTTTCAAAGCGCCCGAACCGAGCACCAGAACTTTCTTGAGGTTGAACTTGTTCATTTTTGTATTTAATAATATGATTTGCGTTGTTGAATGAATAACGCCTGCAAAAGTAGAGATAATCTCGCTAAAAGCCAAACATTTCATCAAAAAATGTATGCGCTTCTTCTAGCGATGTTCTACCCCTCAAAATGTTAATTAACGATAAGCCATTTGTTCAGCCCAAAAGAAATCTGTACTTTTGTTGTGCACAAATTATACTTAAAACTATGAAAGTAAAAATGATTTTAGCTACTACTGCCGTCAGCATGTTGACGGCATGTGGCGGACTAGGTACCGGTATGGGAACATCGACGAATAGTGGTAATAGTTCAGGAACAGGCAGCGTCCTCGGCGGCATCATCGGTGCCATCACCAACGGCGAAGGCATCGGCAACGCCATTACCAGCGTATTAGGCTTCGACAAAGTCACCGCAAAAGGGTTGGTAGGTGCTTGGCACTATGCCGGTCCGGGCTGTGCCTTTACCTCGGAAAACATGCTGGCAAAGGCTGGCGGTGAGATGGCAGCCGTACAAGTAAAAGAGAAACTAAAGAGCCAGTTCGACGCCTTAGGGTTCACAGCCTCCAACACCTCAGTCACCTTTACTGAAGACGGCAAGTTCGCTGCCAAGATAGGAGGACGCTCATGGAGTGGCACGTGGACGCTTGACGAATCGACGGGTGCCATCACCCTGAAAGGACTCATCCTCTCTATCAAGGGCTACACCAAGCGTTCCGTCACAGGCATCTCCCTGCTCTTCGAATCCAAGAAACTGCTGTCCATCCTCCAGACTATTGCAGCCATCAGCGGCAACTCTACCGTACAGGCTGTCGGTGACCTGTCGAAGAACTACGACGGCGTTCGACTTGGTTTTGAGTTCGCCAAATAACGATTACATCGTTAAATTAATTTAATTTATTGCGCGTAATCATACCATTCCTTGTTTTTGTCGCTATCTTTGCATTGAAAGAACACAACAAGCCTATATTAACTAACTAAGAACAGGGAGGAACAACTATGATTACGCGTAAAAAGAAATCCTACGATGAAGAGGATTATGAACTGGACAACATGTACAACGACGATGAAAGGTATCGTGTAGGCGAACCATCGGTTTGGTACAATTAAAGAACAAAAACAACGGAGGCTGCGTGCAGCCTCCGTTTGTTTTTTTGAGGGAATTAGAAGAAGTTCGTTACATTCAATCCTTCTCGCAGTCACCCTTGCGGAAATCGCCTTTGCCAAGATGACGGTGGTGGCGGTTCATTTCCTGATACTTCTCAAACTGCTTCTTGGAAAGGATATCTTTCAACTTGGCATCGTACTCAGTCTTCCGCTTCATGTGGCGCTCCATAGCCTCATGGCGCTTCTCCCTTTCCTCAGGAGTCAGTTCCGGACGCTTGTCCATTTTCGGTTTTTCCACTTGTGTGGCACCGGTCTGACCATCAGCCTGCTGCTTCTTCGGTCCGTATTTCCTACCGTCAACACCTCTTGGTCCCTTGCCGCGATGACCGAAGGGTTTTCCCGGTTTTCCTAAGACATCCCTATACTCTTTGTTCAGTTCCAACACCTTCGCGGTCTGTTTCTTCGACAAGTCGAGGTCCACCTTCATCCTGTCTGTTATCATTTCCGGACTTGGTGCGCGATGTTTCTTGGCAGGAATACCCTGCACCTCTTGTCGGTTTCCAAATTGGTGACGAGTCACGTGTCTGTCCAATGAGTTCACTGCGATGGCGCTACTCATCCAGAGAGCTGCCGTCATGGTTATCAACATTTTCTTCATACTTCTTTCTTTTTAATAGGTTATGAAAAACTTCTTTTTATAGGTTATGAAATATATGATTGCACCTATTGTTTGTGCCGGTCTTCGTTTTTTGGATTGGCAAAGCTTCGGAAAGTTTAACCCCCACGCCTCTACTTTCAGCCAACAGCCCGATTTTTTCAACGAATCCATCGAAAATCCGGATACAAATCGTGGACGCGAACCGAGAGGGAGAGATGAGAGTTTAGAGGGGAGAGAAAAGGATAATGACACTTTTTTTACCCCCATTTGCGTTTTTTCTGCTCATCACCTTTCGCGCCATCCCCTTACCTTTGCATCAGCAATTTCACTTATTATCAACTATTCAATAACTAAAACCCAAACAACGATGAAAAAGAAAACGAACTTTCGATGTTTTGCAGCAGTACTACTTTCGTTGCTGCTGTTCTCAACGAAAACTGCTGCCAGTCAGACGGCAGTGGCAAAGTGGGTATTCTCTACGGGATATGATGTAGAGAAGAAAGGCACCATTGCCACCTACACTCCCAACACACTGGGCTGGTCGCAGATTTCCAACACGGCATGGAAATCCACCCAACCCTATTTCCTGCCCAACGAGTGCGCATTGATGCCTGAAGACTGCAAGATTACCGTCCACACCAGCGACGGCAAGTGGCAGGTGACGAGCAGCGGCTCTGCCCCCAACTACCTGTTGCGCCTCAACACCGCCAGCATTGACAAGTTTACTGCCAAGAGTGACTACACCGACGGTACGAAGCACGACCAGTATTTCGAAATCTCCATGCCCACCAAGTCGCTGAGTAACATCAAGTTGAATTTCTCTATCGGCGATGGTTCCAGTTCGGCAACCAAGTTTGGCGTGGTCTATTCCGTTGACGGCGGCACCACCTGGACCGTCCTCAACGACTATACCAGCGGCTCACACTGGAACACTTACGTCGATGCCAACTACGATTTGGATGCCGACAACAAAGATCAGCTCATTGTCCGCCTGCTCATCCAGTCGGCAACAAAGACCAGCAACTACAACCTAAAGTATGTCAACATACTTGCAGAGGACACACAGGCTCCCAAGCTGGTCGAGACCACACCAGCTGCCAATGCCACCAACGTCATCCCCACAGGCAAGGTGGTGTTGCTCTTCGACGAAGGTGTCACCATGAAGAGTGGTGTCGTTGCTACCCTTACCAACAATGCCACATCAGCCAGCATGCCGTTGCAACCTGTTGTCAATATCAATAAGGTATCGTTTGCTTACGAGGAACTCGACCTGACCACCTCCTACACGCTCACACTTCCCGCCAACGCCCTGACAGACATGGCAGGTAATGCCTTCTCCGACCCCATCTCCATCACCTTCACCACTTCCGACACGCGCCCATTGCCGCCGCCTGTCCTCGACAGCTACAACCGTCTGTGGTATCATCGTCCTGCCGCCTACTGGGAGGAAGCATTACCTCTAGGCAACGGTCGTCTGGGAGCAATGGTCAGCGGAAGTGTTGCCAAAGACACCCTTCAGCTGAACGAAGACACCTTCTGGGGTCAGTCGCCCAACCGCAACTATAATGCCAATGCAAAGGCTGTTCTCTCTCAGGTACAGCAATACATCTTTAACAAGGACTATATATCGGCACAGAAACTCGCCATCCCCAACTGGATGTCGCAAGGTTCGCATGGCGCACAATATCAGGCTGCCGGTTGTGTGCTGATAGGTTTCCCCGGTCAGCGCTACGATGACGAAGAGGCTGGACAGACCGATGATGCCTGCGATGCACAAGCTTATGTGCGCTCACTCGACTTATCGACAGCCACGGCAACAACATCCTATGTCATCGACGGTGTCACCTACACACGTACCGTCTTCTCCTCCATGGCAGACCCTGTGACGGTGATGCGCATCGAGGCTTCAGAGGCAGGCAAACTGAACTTCAACGTCTGCTTTGCAGCTCCCAACAAGACCAACATGGCAAAGCTCGGCATCAACAAGATTACCAACGACGGCATGATTGAAGCTTCCCTCGTCCCTGGCAGGACACAGTCGGAAAACATTGACAACAAACTGAACTGCTTCACCTTTATCAAGGTAATCAACGATGGTGGAACCATGACCAACACCACCACACAAAACGTATTGCAAGGCGGACTCGTTGCCGGCGACCCGAAGGCTCCCACCATTGAAGTCAATGGTGCCAACGCAGCCACCATCATCATCTCGTCGGCTACCAACTTCGTCAACTACGACGACATCAGTGCCGATGCCGAGGCAAAGGCTTTGGAGTATATGAGTACCTACCTGAACAAGGAGAAGAGCTACGAAGCTACCCTTGCCGACCACACCGACAAATATCAAGAACAGTTCTGCCGCGTCAGCCTCGACCTCGGCAGCAACCCTGCACAAGAGGTGAAAGACACCGAGACACGCATCAAAGAGTTCCGTTCCACCTCCAGCGACCCGCAGCTGGTAGCCAACTACTTCCAGTTCGGACGCTACCTGCTCATCGCCTCGTCGCAACCTGGCACACAACCCGCCAACCTGCAAGGCATCTGGAACCCCAATGCACGCCAGTATCCGGCATGGGACTCCAAATACACCTCTAACATCAACGTAGAAATGAACTACTGGCCTGCCGAGGTTGCCAACCTGTCGGAGTGTCACGAGCCGTTCATCCAGATGGTGAAAGACGTCAGCGTGACAGGAGCCGAGACAGCACAGCAGATGTATGGCGCTCGCGGCTGGACCCTGCACCACAACACCGACATTTGGCGCACCACAGGTGCTGTCGATAACAACTCCGTAGGTGTATGGCCTACCTGCAATGCCTGGTTCTGCTCCCACCTGTGGGAGAAATACCTCTTCTCTGGCGACAAGACCTATCTTGCCGACATCTACCCCATTCTGAAAGGTTGTGCACAGTTCTTCCAAGACTTCCTCGTCCGCGACCCCAACACAGGTTACATGGTGGTATGCCCGTCCAACTCGCCCGAGAACCACCCAGGTCAGGCCACCTATACCGACGACAGCGGCAAGACGCAGAACTGCGCCCTCTTCGGTGGTGTGGCTATGGACAACCAGATGGTCTATGATGTGCTGAAACATACGGCAGAAGCTGCTCGCACACTGGGAGTCGATGCTGACTTTGCCACTGCCTTAGACAACCTGAAGGCAGAACTGACACCCTATAAAATAGGTAAATACGGTCAGATTCAGGAGTGGCAGGAAGACTGGGACCGCGAAAACAACTCCCACCGTCACCTCTCCCACCTCTGGGGATCTTATCCTGGCAATCAGGTATCACCCTATATGAACCCCACCATCTATCAAGGAGTCCACAAGTCGCTCGTCGGTCGTGGCGATGCCGCCCGCGGATGGTCTATGGGGTGGAAAGTCTGCCAGTGGGCTCGTATGCTCGATGGCGACCATGCCCTTAAAATCATCAAGAACCAGTTGCGACTGATGGATCCCAACGCTACGATGGCAGATGCCGACGGTGGCACCTACGCCAACATGTTCGATGCCCATGCCCCGTTCCAGATTGATGGTAACTTCGGCTGCTGCGCCGGCATTGCCGAGATGCTGTTGCAGAGTCATGCCGGTTTCGTCCATGTGTTGCCCGCCCTGCCCTCAGCATGGAAAGACGGCGAGGTGAAGGGTCTGAGAGCCCGTGGCGGTTTTGAGGTCACACAGCTCACTTGGCGCGACGGTAAGATTCAGTCCTTGAAGGTGAAGTCAACGATTGGCGGCAACCTGCGCCTGCGCAGCAACACACCGTTAAGCAATGTCAGCGGCGTAGCTCTCACGAAGGCAACAGGAGACAACAGTAATGAGCTGATGCAAGACTACAACATGCCCGAACCTATCGTTGCCGATGCTTCGAAGATTCCCGCAACCATCTTGCCAGAAACCTATCTCTACGACATCCCCACAACGGCTGGTCAGGAGATTGAACTCATCGGACAGGATTCCGATACAGCCATCCGCTCCGTCAACGCTACAGACGCTCAACTCTCAACGCTCAACTCTCAACTCTATACTCTCGATGGTCGCCCTGTCACCGCTGCCTATCGTGGCATCGTCATCATCAAAGGCAAAAAGGTGGTCTTGAAATAAAAGGAAGAAAGGAAGAAAATAAATAAAATGAAAGAAGCCAGCCCATGTGGACTGGCTTCTTTTTTATCATATTTGCTCTGGCAAGTAACCGAAGAAGTCGCTTTGCTTGTCAAAGAATCATCACTCCAGCCACAACTTGCTGGAAGTATATCCGGCATTCCACACCTGCAGGTCTTCTTCTATCAAGTATTCTGTACAGGGAGAATTTTAATAAAAATTGTACATACGACACCATGTTTCGTAGACTGCTCAGGCACAGCAGCTTACGTGACAGAGGCACGTGTGTAGGTATACACCAATTGAGCGCAAGTCGTACACCGCCCCCAAAAGCCGAAAATACAAACATTTAGTCCCTTTTCTGCAACTGTTATGTGTTTGCGTTCCAACTACTATGAGTTTGGAACGCAACTACATAGTAGTTGGCTTGCAAACTCATAGTAGTTGGAAGGTCGGTGTTCGACTTTCGCCTAAAAGTGTAGTACTTTATGCGACCTCAGTCCCGTAAATCGTTATGGCATAACGACTTATAGAGTTGGTGTCGTATGTATAATTTTATTTTTTATTTCCCCTGTAGGGGCACCACAGTGCAGGATTGCGCTCGAAACGGTGTCATCCTACACTCATCTTAAACCGAACTCACGTAGACGTTGGCATTCGCAGTACCCGCGTATGGTATTGTTGGTACCAACACTTGGTATCGTTGATACCTGCACTTGGTATGGTGTTTACCAGATGATAGTATCCCGGCGACAAGGGGGTGGAAAGGCTGGCGATAAGCCTTTCTTATCCCGAATCAGGTAGTTAAAAATTTGTAATTAGGTATTAATTGTTTCATATTATCATTGAAACCGTTTCTTTTGTCTTTCAATCTGTATACCTTTGCACCCGCTTTTTATGGACTCCTTTAGGCTCCAAAGGTGCTCCTGTAATGTCAAAAGCGTATTAGAGAGTGCCTGTAAGGTCTAACTAACTTATGCAACACCGTTAATGATTAGTTATCGGAAAGCGTATTTCAACTATTCGCTCATAGGATTATTGTATCTTAGTGGAAGTCATCTCAAATATAACAGTTTCGAAACTCAAATTAAATACGTATACATTATGAGAAAAATCCAATCATTACGGAAACTACTCCCACTTGTTGGGGGGGGGAATCGAAGTGTATTCCTTCGTATTACCTTGTTCATGCTGATGTTCGTCTCGGCGCATGCTGGATGGGCAGATACAACAATCAAGACGCTAGATTTTACTTCTTGGACAGAGCAAAGTTCCATTGACGATGGTTCAACCATAAATGGTTGCTACTTCAAAGGGGCAGGCTCTACGATTACCAATTCAGATGGTCTGGCATTCTCCAACAACATGAAGGTCAACAACTATTATGTTGCCATTCCTTTGGAAAATATTAATGGTTCTATCACGGTAACTATTACTGGAGTTAATCGTCCCAGCCTTCGTTACGCTATTTCTTCGAATGCAGGAACTATCACAGAGTACAACGACATAACTCGTCCTAGCTCAGGTACTTCTGTTACATTTACAGTAAGTGACATTTCCAGTAGTTCAACATATCTGTGTTTGGGACGTAATGGTTCTGGTAATACCATCAAGACAGTTACTGTAACAACTCCCGATGCTGCAAGTCTAATCCAGCAGACAATTAGTATTGCCGACTTGCGTTTCGACCATTACATCTATAACCCCTCACGTACCAACATTGCTGGTTTTAATATTACCACCAGTGGTTGGCAGTCGAATACTAACACCAGTTCTTCACCTTACACCTATTCGCTTCTTCTTGGTAGTTCCAGCCTAAGCGATAACGCGATTACCATCAGTACAAACAGTGACAATAGCGCCAGAAAGATAAAACAAATCGTGCTGATAGGTGCAAATGGCAATGGAACATTCACAAACACAACGCCGTCAAGTTCTGACACATACGGAACAACAAATGCGGATCAGATCGTCTGGCAGAACGAAACGGGTGCCAATAGCGTTACCATCAGCCTCACGTGTACCGATCGTCCTGCCATTAGTGAAATATGGGTATATACCGATGCAGCTATGACTTGGAGCAAGCAGAACGTCACGCTGGCATTCTCTCCAGCATCAGGATCGGCAAATGTTGAACAAACAGACTATTCTATTGATGGACGGGTGGTTATCTCAGGTACTTCAGAGTATTTCCGTCCTGATGACTTTTCGGCTTCCAGTGTAACTAACAGCGGAAGTGCAGCCACTTTCAACCAGTATCATGTATCAACAGGCAAGGTGGGTATCGACACGGGCTCCTCAGCTGGTGTTGCTACGATTACTGCAGCTTTCAGCGGTAATGATTTCTACAACGCTGCAACATCAGGCACATATACTCTTAATATCGTTGATGCATCAACACATACCGCCAGTATTACTGTTGACGACATGCGCTTCAGCAAGACAGCCAATAGCGACGGTTTGAGCGCTGCCAAAGGTCTTAACCGTACATTGGGCGGTTTTGCCTTTACCTTCGAAGGTGCTGACGGCTTGAAATACAACAATGGCGATGGTATCTATATCCGCAAGAGCGGTACAAGTTATGGAAAAATCACCATCACACCGCAAAAGAGTAGTGAGGGTACAATTACCATCACCCGTGTGGATATCACCACCAATGCAGGATATACCGACGGTACTGTCAGTGTAAACGGAGGAAGTGACATATACATCAATGGTGTTTCTTCTTATACCTTCGACAATCTGACAGGCGAAACCTTTACCATGGAGGCAAAAGATGGTACGGGAGATGAGGACAAACTCTATATCACAGGTTTCACCATTTATTATACCGACCCCTCTGGAGTTATTAACACCACGAATGTAACCCCAGTAATTACATTCAGCAAGGCTTCGGATAGTATAGAATCAGGTGGCTCATATACCTCTCCTACCATCACCACCACTCCAGCTAACTTCGACATCAGCGCAAGTAGCAGCAATACCAATGTGGCTACGGTTTCTTTGACGAACTGGGCAAACAGCGGTACGCTGGTAACCCTGCAGGGGGAGTCTGGAACGGCAGTGGTTACAGCTTCTGCTGCTGCCAGCACATATTTCAGCGCTGCAACAGATGCCACCTATACCGTAACTGTAGCTGAAGCCTCTTCTGAGGAATCAGAGAAATGGAACTTCACCACACTGAATGTTGCCAACACCATCACCAACGATACGGGTTGGAACGGAGAGACAGGTTGGTCACAGAGTGGTGACTACTACCAGAACGTATTTACTTCTTCAGATAATTCATCACAGTCTGCATACGCACCTGAATCTCCATCACAGCTTCAGGATTTGAAGTTCGGACGTAAAAACAGCAGTGGTCTTGCTGCTGGCCAGATTCGTCTGTACAGTTCTTACATGCAATTCAGAAACTCTTCTATCTGGGTTGAAGTTCCAGTGTCAACTACCAGCGACAAGGTTATCGTCACCTTTGATGGTGGTAACAATACCACACAAGCAGGTTTCGATATTTTCAATGCTACTGTAGAAGGTGATGCCACAGCAACATCTATCACATCGGATGCTACACAGACTACAGTAACCTTGGAAGCCACTGCTGACGCAGTTTCAGCAGGATACGTTCGGCTGCAATGCAACAAGAGTAATGTGAAGCTTTACCGCATACAGGTGAGCACTGAGACTCGTGGTACACTCACCATGCGCGACACGAGCAACAGCTATGAGAAGAACGTGGGTACAGGTACAACCTCCTCCACTGACAATCACTTCAACCACCGTGTGCTGTTCACCCCGTCTGACGCACTCACCTATGCGAATGATGCTACAAACATCACCGTGACATCAACCGACCCAACAGTGCTTGATGTCAGCAGTTCCTATATCATGCAAGGCTCCTTCGGACAGAGCAGTAGCTTCTATATCGGCAACATCATTCCGAAGAAAGCAGGTACCGCAGAGTTGGTGATTTCCTTCGCAGGTAACAACGACTATAAACCTACGAGCTATACCTCACAGACCTATACCGTATATGGACCAACAGAGTTCTTGGTACAAGTAGAGGATCAGGAAATCCAGCAGGGACAATTCTCGCTGATTACTCCCATCATCACCGATGCTGACGGCAATGCTCTCGGTATCAAGGAAATGAGCGATGGCAGTGGCCGATATACCACCTACGTGCTCGACGATGAGGAGGACATCCCTGATTATAGCAACTACTTCACCTTTACCTATACTCCGGGTGAGGGTTCTGGCGAGAACTACGAAAAGATTACGATGGATGGCACTATTGACAACAAGGTGCTGACAGAAGATGCTAATGATGTGGCTGCTGCCGTTGGTGCATACCGTAAGATTACCATTTCAGCAACACCAATTTCCAATTATCAGAGTGCTTTCACTACAGGTTCTACTGCTGTGACGGCTACTGCCACGATGACCATCATCGAGAAGACCAAGAACCCGCAGATTAATCTCTACTGGGACGCAGCATGCACAGATACCTATAAAATTACAGAGATTGGTACCGATCCAAGTACTGGTGCTGAGACATGGGGTATTAAATCGACCGTGGCTGAGCAGGCTTCCGATAAGCAGTGGATTGTCAATCAAGGTGACTTCAGTACTGGTTTCCCCAATGGTCGTATGCTCTATGTTCAGGTGACCAACCCAGGTGACTCCATCTGGTTCTCTTATGGACAGAATGAAGAAGCATCAACCATCCCAGCCAATCCGTCTCTCAACAAGAGTAAGCGTATCTTCCAATATCGTCGTGGTATTCCTATCTATATCGACGATGACCTCAGTGGCAGCGACTATGTCACTGTCAACATTGTAGCCACATCGTGGAATGCTTCTACTCAGAAGCGCATTCTGAATGGTTCTGTAGCCCGCTTGAAGTTCCCGATTGTTGCTCACAGCAGACCTGCCGAGCCTACCTACGACCCTGTTTCTCCAGACGCTACTGCTTCTGAGAACAAGGATGGTCGCAAGATTATGAATACCTCTGAAAACGTTGTTGCCTACGGTGAGGGTGCCTCAAAGGGTGTAACAGGAAACAACAACCTTGTCTATGGAAAGTTCTCGACGGGGTCAGTATATTCAACTGAGCAATTGATTAATGAGGCTAACGTGCAGAAAGGGGAAGACAACGTACCTGTGATTTCAACGGAGGTGGCTAAGCGCCGTTTCACAGCTGTACAGATAAAAACAGAATCTGCAGGCAACGACTACATCAGTACGCAGACTTACACTGAATACTGGTATCTATATGATACCGATTTGCGTATTAGTCCTGAGCGCTACGACATCAACATCAACACTCCTACCACCGGGTCTCCATCATATACCGTGACGTGGTATAACAAGAAGACAGGCAAGAATCAAGAGGTGGATAGCTACGATGACAAGATAACGTATGAGATAGCAAGCCGCAACGGAGCTTCAGATGCAACGCTCAACACTTCAACGGGTATTGTTACTGCTGGTTCTGAGCCTGGCTGGGTACGTGTAAAGATTACCTATACTGGTGGTGAGCAGCATGGAGGTGTATCTGGTGAACCGCAGTACACCAGTACTACCGACGAGTCGTTTGCATACTACTATGTATATATTACTGACCCTGCAACAGAGCAGCCGGTGATTACACCGACTACGCGCAACTTCACAGGTACACTGACCTATACTATCACAGCTCCTGATGAGTGGGATGTTTATTATACTACAGACGGCACTACACCGGCATACGGGACAGGTACACCGTTGGAGAATACGCAGTCGGTAGAGAACACGATAGGTGAAGGTATGGCTGTTGATGCTTCTGTTACAGTGAAGGCTATTGCTTATAATCCAAAAAACACTTCGCAGACCAGCGTTGTTGTTTCTGAAACCTATACCAAGAAGGCAGCCCTGCCCAACCCGATTTTCGATCCGGACGGCACGGTGTCAGGTGGTTACAAGTATAACACCAGCGACCTAACGGTATCGATTGCCTGTGCGTACGCAGGATCTGTCATCTACTATACCATCGGTGAGAGTTCAAGTATTGACGACCCTGTTATTGGCGCAGAAAATACTTACAGATATTCGGGTTTGAGTAAGGTGACCGTAACAGGCAATAAATATATTAAGGCTGTAGCCTATGACCCAGAGAATGAAATCTTCAGTAATGTTGTCACTGCATATTACTACTATTCTGATAATATGAATCAGCCTTACTTCCAGATTTCCGACAATGGAGGAAATACTTGGACAGGTGAGTACAAGAATGGTGAAACCGTAAATGTTACTCCTTCTACTCAGATTCGTATCATTGACCCGAACCCGACAAAGGGTACCATCTTCTATACTCTTGACGGAAGTACGCCGGCAGACAATGCTACAACGATGGTCTATACAGAAGGAAACCCCTTCACCGTAGGTAAGACTACAACGGGTAAGGCTATCACCATCCTGGAAGATGCCCATAGCGATGTGGCAAGTGCTACCTTCACTATGGATGCCCGTTACAATGTATGGGAGGCTGTCAATGAAACACTGAACGATGTCACCATCGGCAGTGATACCAAGAAGGGTATCGATGAAAATAACGGATTCGTCATCTCTCAGGTCAGCGACCTGCGCGTAGCCAACACCGCAACGAAGGTCAATGCAGCCTCTGTCAGCAATTATGCCCAGCCCTACATCACCGCAACCTTCGGTGGATACGATAAGAACGACTGGGAGCAGATGGTGATTGCCGATGCTGCTATCGGTACTCCGCTCGACGCAGTAGGAACCTATAACATCCGAAACTCTGGAAAGAACGGTCTGACAGACTCCAACGATGCTACCAAGTACGTCAACAACGGTAACGCACAGGATGAGACCATGGGCAACTACCACCATGCCTACATGACCCGAAAGGACGGCAAGACCGACGGCGACACGCCTACCACCCACGACAAGACCTTCACGATGCCTGCAGCAGGAACCTTCGTGCGCTTCGAGCCTGAGAAGGACGGCGACCTCACCGTGTGGGTGCTCCAGCAGGGTGCCGTACACTACGAGGACGACCAGTACCTCATTCCGCTCTACATCCGCTTGAAGCCTGTCTATCTCCTCGACGAGCAAGGCAAGAGCTATCAGGTGAAGAAGGTGAACGGCGTAGAGCAGCTGTGGAGTGCCGCCCGTCTGAGTGAGAACTGGAGCAAGCTACAGGCTACGGCTGCCGCCAACAGTGGTGCTGGTGCCTGGGCTGACTACACCAGAGAGGGCGGTACGCTGGGCGATTATATCTACCTGAACAAGGAGACGGGTGAGGTTACTACCAGCAAACCCGGCGACTACTCTACCACCAAGTATAAGGAGATGGAGAACAAAGGTCCCAACCGTGCTGAGTCGCAGACCATCTTCAACCTCTTCCAGGCCGACCTCGACAAGAACCACGTGCAGCCTGGCGACCCCATCAAGCCCTTCGCCGTACATACCGGCACGCCGATAGCCCTGAACAACGGCAAGTTTGTCGACAGCAGCGACGACGGCACCGGCTACGTACTGGCTTCGGGAGGCTATGCCAAGTATACCTTCGAACTGAAGGCAGGAAAGACCTACTACTTCCTTGCCACCAACACCAAAGTGGGCATCCGCGGATTCCAGTTTGTTCCCACCGAGACCGGCACTCGTCCGGAGGTGGAGATTGTGAAGACCAGTTCCAATGTCAAGGTTGACAACACCGAGATGACTCTTGACGAGGCAATTACTCAATGCAAGGATAAGACCGTCAACGTGACCCTGACCGGCCGTAATTTCACCACTAACTGGACAACACTTGTACTGCCGTTCAGCGTCAGTGTGGCTCAGATAGAGAAGGTGTTTGGCGCACAGACTGACATCATCCACTTCGACGACATCACGGCAGATACTAATGCTGACGTGCTGAACCTGAAACGTCACTGGTACAAGATGATTGTTGCCGGTACGCCAGTACTCATCAAGCCTACCGTTGCAGTCAACGAACCGAAGTTTGAAGGCGTACAACTGGAGACCAGCGTCGTAGACGAAATCCTGCCGAAGACACGTCAGGATTACAAGATGACAGGAACTATGGTGAGGGCTGAAGGTGCTCTGCAGCCGCGCGACTACTATGTCAACAGTTCGGGTAACATCACCTGGCTCAACAGCAGCAATGCTACTGCCGTGAATAGCGGCTACGGATGGTTCAAGAAGATCAATGCTGATATCACTGCACGTCCGATGACGCTACGCTACAGTTCCTTCCTCGAAGACATCAACTACGAAGACGAGGACAATGTCACCACCGACCTGCGCATTGCCGTCTATGAGAACATGGGCGTCAACACCTTCGGTGAAGACGATACCATCTACAACCTCAACGGCATCAAGGTGGGCACGGGTGCCACCTTACAACAGCTGCCGAAGGGTGTGTACATCGTCAACGGCAAGAAAGTGGCGATTAAGTAAAGGTAAAAAAGTAAACGACGAACGAAAATGAAAAAGACATATTTAAGTCCTCTGACGGAAACTATCCAGATGGTGGAACGCTCTCAAATCATGAAGATTTCAGGGCAAGAAACTACTACCGTTGCCGGAAGCACAGACCCCAATTCTAATAACCAGGGTCCTAATATCGACTACGAAGGCGGCAACGGCGATATGGCACGCCGTAGCTTCAACCTTTGGGACGATACCGACTGGTAATCCCCCCATTTAGTTTTGGCACTTATGAGTGTATTTATTATATTTGAGTATTTTGGAGTCCTACGCTTTGAAGCGTGGGACTCTTTTTTTCATAGTGGTGAAGTCTTCACCGTTTCCCCGCGGTTTCATGGCGATTGTCAATAATTCCCCCCCTTTTTGTCAATCCTTGCACGCCCCTGTGTGTGTTGTCTTTTTATCTTTGCAGCCAGAAAATCTTCAATGCGTTAAACAATAATTGGCAAAAGAAGGAAGCATAGGTAACTGCTCAGCTCACCACGCTGGCTCCGCGAGCGTGGTGAGCTGAGCAGTTACAAGTGTAGGCAGAGACTACCGTAGCACCCTTTTTACTTTTTTACCTTTTTACTTTTTTTACCCTTGCCGAAAGCGGGATGGGAAGCCATGGGAGCAGCCTTGATGGTGAACGGCAGGCGGAAGCTGTCGCGCGAGTCGGCTTCGGGTTTTCCGGTAGAGAAATTCTTAGCGGTAGCGAAGAGGGAGATATCTACCTCGTAGGTGGCAGCAACACCCTTGGCTGGGAATGTCGGGTTCTTGATGGTGAGCTGAACGACGGCAGGCTTGCCGCTGCTGGCAGGAACGATGTCGTAGGCAACCATCTGGTCGGCAGGACTATAGGCGGTGAAGCTCAGGCTGTCTTTTGCCCATGTGTCTAATGGTGTTGCAGTAACCTCGACAACGGCTTCGCTAGCTGAGGACGAGAGCGTGCGTGCCGATACCGACCAGTCGTCGATGCGCGTGCCGTAGCCTTGCAAGCCGGATGCTACGAGCTTCACGGGACGGCTGAGGAAGTTCTCCTTGGTCTCCACCTCAACGACGGCTTGCTTCTCCACCTCTTTGACCATGCCGGGACCGTCGAGCATCTGTTCGCCATTGGGCAATTCGACGCGGCGTTCCAGTACCCTTACCTGCTGGAAAATGTTGGAAACATCGACACGGTAGCCCTTGTCGCTGCGCTCTCCGTCCTTGATTTTCTCGCCGTTCACGGTGATGTCGGCATCTTTCATCGGTGCTTCGAACTGCAGTTCTGCATGTTCAAACTTGTTTTCAACAATGCCGATGCAGCGATATCGGCACTCCTTGCCCTTCATCTTCTTGGCAAGGGCTGGCGTGACCTTGTTCCAATTCTTTCCGTCCTGTGAACAAATCCAGCCCTCCAGGGGCACTTCCTGACGTTGTGCCATCGATGAAATGGCACAAAACAACATTAAAACTAAGATTTTCGTTCTGTTCATAGTTGTATAGGTTTATGATTTTCTTTTGCAAAAATAATGGTTTTTCTGCAAAACCTATTATCTTTGCACGCAAATTTTTCACTTCACAATTCATAATTCACAATTCATAATTAACAATTCATAATTCACAATTCATAATACACAATTCATAATTCATAATTCATAAGTGATATATGGAACAGGTTCTTTTGATTTATAATACACTGACGCGCCGCAAGGAGCGTTTCGAGCCTATCAACGCCCCGCATGTGGGCATGTATGTGTGCGGACCGACGGTCTATGGCGATCCGCATCTGGGACATGCCCGTCCTGCCATTACCTTTGACGTGCTGTTCCGCTATCTGAAGCACTTGGGCTACAAGGTGCGCTACGTGAGGAATATCACCGATGTGGGACACTTGGAGCATGATGCCGACGAGGGCGAGGACAAGATTGCCAAGAAAGCACGGCTGGAACAGCTGGAGCCGATGGAGATAGCACAGTACTACACAAACCGCTACCACGAGGCGATGGATGCCCTCGGCGTGCTGCGCCCCAGCATAGAACCACATGCCACGGGTCACATCATCGAGCAGGAGCAGCTGGTGAAGGAGATTATCAACAACGGGTTTGCATACGAGTCGAACGGGAGCATCTACTTCGACATCGAGGCTTACAACAAGAAGTATAAGTACGGCATTCTCTCTGGTCGCTCGTTAGAGAACATCAAGGATGCCAGTCGCGAACTGGACGGCGTGGGCGAAAAGCACCATCAGGCTGACTTCGCCTTGTGGAAGAAGGCTTCGCCGGAGCACATCATGCGGTGGCCGTCACCCTGGAGCGACGGCTTCCCTGGCTGGCACTGTGAGTGTACGGCTATGGGCCGTAAGTACTTGGGTCGCCAGTTCGACATCCACGGCGGCGGCATGGACCTCATCTTCCCTCACCATGAGTGTGAGATAGCTCAGGCGGTAGCTTCGCAGGGTGAGCCTATGGTGAAGTACTGGATGCACAACAACATGATTACCATCAACGGGCAGAAGATGGGTAAGTCGCTTGGCAACTTCATCACCCTGGAACAGTTCTTTACCGGCAACCATGAGTCGCTGACACAGGCTTACTCGCCCATGACGATACGCTTCTTCATCCTTTCGGCTCACTATCGCGGAACGGTAGACTTCTCTAACGAAGCATTACAGGCAAGCGAGAAGGGGCTGGAGAAACTGCTGACGGCGCTTGCCGATCTGGAGCGCGTGCCGGTATCGGCTCAGTGTGATGCCGAGACGGAGCGTGTGGTGAAGGGCTTGCGCCGGAAGTGCTACGATGCGATGAACGACGACCTTGCCACTCCACAGGTCATCAGCCATCTCTTCGAGGCTTGTTCCGTAGTCAACAAACTCGTAGACCATAAGGCTACCATCTGTGCCGACTGCCTGAAGGAGCTGAGCGAGACGATGCACCTCTTCGTAGAGGAGATTCTGGGACTGAAGAGCGAACACGGCAATAACAACGATGCCCGTGAGGAGGCTTTCGGAAAGGTTGTCGACATGGTCCTCGACCTGCGTGCCAAGGCAAAGGCTGCCAAGGACTGGGCTACGAGCGACCAGATTCGTGACGAGCTGGCTGCTGCCGGCTTCGAGGTGAAGGACACCAAGGACGGTGTGACGTGGAAATTGAACAAATAGGTTAAGGAGTTAAGGGAATTAAAGAAGTTAAAGAAGTTTTTGTAGTTAAGAAGTTAAGCCGATAGACTTATCAGCTGTAGACTCAGTTGGTAAAACTATCGGCTTAACTTCTTTAACTTCTTAACTACTAAACTACTCCACCCCCATCTCCTCCAGCAGTCGGTTGGCATGTCCCCACTTATCCATGAGATAGAGGACGTAGCGGATATCGACACCTATGCAACGGGCGAGAACCTTGTCGAACATGATGTCGCTGGCAAGGCTGTCCCAGTTGCCGTCGAAGGCAAGACCGATGAGGCATCCCTTGCCATCGAACATGGGTGAACCGGAGTTGCCGCCGGTGATGTCGTTATTGGTGATGAAGCACAGCTGCATCTTTCCCGTGGTCTTGTCCTGATACTTACCGAAGTCCTTGGCAGACATGAGTTCGTGCATGACTGGTTCGGCAAAGTATTCGGCGTTCTGGTCTGCCTGCTTCATCTTCTCGACGATGCTCTCGGCTGTGGTATAATAGCCGGAGGGTTTGCCGCCAATGAGTACGTCGCGCACCTGACCATAGGAGAGGCGCATGGTGAAATTGGCATCGGAATAGTGGGGCTGGTCTTGTTCCATACGGATGCGAGCCTCGCAGAGTTTCTTCTCCTCCATGCTGACGCTATCGAGGAGGGGGGCTATCTCCTGACCGATAATGCCGTAGCATGCCATCAGGTCGATACCGAGGGCCACGCCCGGGTCTTTGAGGTAGTCTTTCCTGTTGCAGTAGAACTTATGGTCTTTCTTCATGAGCTTCGACTTCTTGTACAGCCACTCTACATACTTGCGATAGTCGCCGCCAAACTTTTTCTTCACGGTACCGATGACCTCCGGGTGATATTCTTCCGGCACCTGTTCAGCAAAGTTCTGCAACATGGCGGTGGTCAGTTCCTTGTCGAGGTCGAGGTTCCACTTGTCGCTGTTGTCGTCGAACTGCAGGTATTGCTTCTTCGGGTTGTCTTCCGGTCCTTTCGGAGTCAGGCGCGTGTTGATGTTCAGGGCACGGGTGAAGAACTCGGAGTTGCGCCAGAAGGACTCCTGCCAGTAGTTGAGGGCGCGGTAGCCTTGATAGCGCTTGGCATAGAGATTCTTCAGTTTGTCGAAATCAACGTCGATGTTCTTGAAACAGTTCTGCTGGCAATGGGTGCTATCGACAGCGGAATTTTTGCAGGCGGCAGCCTTCTTGTCTTTGAGCCATTGTTCAATGCGGGCTTCGTATTCCTGTTTCTGACGAATCAGTCCGATGGAATCGATACATTTGTTCATGCCGATGGAGTTTTTCCAGTAGTTGGAACTGTTGGCAAAGGCATCTTCATACTGGATGCGGGTCTTCTCGTCCTTCGCCATATACTTCCGCAAGATGGCGAGTTTCTTGTCGCGCACCTGCACACGGGTGGTGTTCTCGCCGTTGCGCATCTCTTCGATGCCGTAGCTGGAGAGATAGCGGTTGGTGGAACCCGGGTAGCCGACGGTCATGGAGAAGTCGCCATCCTTGTAACCGTCTAACGACACCTGTGCCCAGCGTCGGGGATGATAGGGCACGTTGTCTTTGGAATAGTCTGCCGGACCGTTTGTCTTCGGGTCGGCATAGATACGGAAGACGGAGAAGTCGCAGGTCTGGCGAGGCCACATCCAGTTGTCGGTCTCACCGCCAAACTTACCCATCGACTTGGGAACGGTGAAGACCAGACGCACGTCGCGGAAGTCTTGATAGGTGGTGGCATAATACTTGTTGCCCTCGTAGAACGGGTCGATGTCGATATGCAGCGTGGAGTCGATCTTCTGGATGGAGTCGGTCATGGCATTGGTCAGCGAGTCGATGACTGTCGACGGTTCCCTGTCGGGCTTACTCTGCAACAGATGGCGCACAAGGGGAGTGATGTCCTTCTGGTCTTTCATGAACGACACGAACAGTTTCTCATTGGGCAGCTCGTCGGCAAACGTCTTGGCAAAGAAGCCGTTGAGCATGTAGTCGTGTTCCACGGTGGAATGGTTGTTGATGGCGGAGAAACCACAATGGTGGTTGGTGAACACCAGACCGTCGGGGGAAACAACGACACCCGAACAGAAACCGCCGAAGTTGACACAGGCCTCCTTGAGCGAACAGTCGCCCTTGTAGAGGTCGTCTAACGACATCTGAAAGCCTTCTGACACCATCTGCTGATAGACCAGAGAGTCTAAATCGTACAACGTCCACATGCCTTCATCGGCATGTAATGGTAAAAGAGCAAAAAGGCTTGAAAGAAAAAATGAAACTACTACTTTTCTCATTATCAATTATGAATTGTGAATTATCAATTGTGAATTATTTAAAATACTTCCCTATCAGGGGAAAACTGGAAAGGGGCAGGTCACGCTTCAGTATGACGGCAAGGAAAGCGATGACGAGCAGGGTGTTGCCAACCAATGCCAACCAAAGGGGTAAATGATGGTGCAGATAGTCGATGACTATCGTCATGACGGCTGCCAACACAACATAGAATGCTATGTCTTTCAGCGGATAGTCGATGGGATAGTATTTCTGTCCTACAAAGTAGGAGACGACCATTGCCACTCCGTAGCCGGCAAAACCTCCCCACGCACATGCCATATAACCATAGCGGGGCACGAAGAGTATGTTAACGAGCAACAGCACCGAACAGCCGATACCGGAGAAAACGGCACCCCAGATGGTTTTGTCGATGAGCTTATACCAGAAGGACAGGTTGAAATATACTCCCATCATGATTTCGGCTGCCATCACAATGGGCACCACTCGCAAACCCGACCAGTAGTCTTCACCTATGATGTATTTCAACACATTGAGGTATGCCATCACCATGAGGAAGGCAAGAAGGGTGAAGATGATGAAGTACTTCATCGCCTTGGCATACATGGCGTGCTGATCCTTGTCCTTGACGCCGGCGAAGACGATGGGTTCGTAAGCATAACGGAAGGCCTGGGTAATCATCGCCATAATCATGGCGATTTTAGAGGCGGCACCGTAGATGCCCAGTTGGGCACGCATGTCTGCACCTTTATATATATAGGGGAAGAGCATTTTGTCGGCTGTCTGGTTCAAAATGCCGGCAATACCCAAAATCAGGATAGGCCAGGTATAACTCAACATGCGGCGCAGGGCGGCTTTGTCTAATACATAGTGGAAACCGGTCAGCTCTTTGACGAGGCAGACGGCAAGCATACTGGAACAGACCAGGTTGATGTAGAAGGCATAACCTACTTCCTTGCCGTCGAGAACGGCAAAATAGATGATGTTGAGCAGGATGCTGACGGCAATGTTCAACAGTTTTAATGAGGCAAACTTGATGGCTTTCTTCTGCTGACGCAAGTAGGCAAAGGGTATGCAGAGGAAAGCATCGATGGCTACGGTAATCGCCATTACCCATACATAGGAGGGGTGGTCACTATAGCCCATTACCTCGCTCAAGGGGGTGATGAAGAGCAAGACCAAAATGACAAAAGCCAATGACACCGTTCCCACACTGATGAGGGTGGTGGAATAGATGTGCATGGAGTCTTCGTGCGTCTTGTTGGTAAAACGGAAGTAGGTGGTCTCCATGCCGAAAGTCAACAGCACCAGGATGAGTGCCACATAGGCATACATGTTGGTAATGACGCCATAGCCTCCCGATGCCGCCGACATCTTGGCGGTATAGAGCGGTACGAGCAGGTAGTTTAGGAAACGACCAATGATGCTCGACAGACCGTAAATGGCTGTATCCTTAGCCAGAGATATGAGTTTTGCCATGATTTATCCGAAGAACATATAGCACAGGACTATGGCGGCAATGATGCCGGCAAGGTCTGCCAGAAGGCCGCAAGCTACCGCATGACGGGTGTATTTCACGCTGACGCTACCGAAATAGACGGCAAGGATATAGAAAGTGGTATCTGTGGAACCTTGAAAGAGGCACGCCAGCCTGCCCACAAATGAGTCGGCACCGAAGGTGGTCATCTCTTCCATCATCATTCCGCGTGCACCGCTACCCGAAAGGGGCTTCATGAGGGCTGTCGGCAGAGCATCGACAAACTGGGCGTCGCATCCTGTTGCGGCTACCACCCATTTGATGCCGTCCAGCAGCCAGTCCATGGCACCCGA
Source organism: Prevotella sp. (assembly GCA_017442825.1). GTDB lineage: Bacteria > Bacteroidota > Bacteroidia > Bacteroidales > Bacteroidaceae > Prevotella. The sequence continues at coordinate 38,947 of JAFRYZ010000010.1, forward strand.
AGCACGGAAAACTCCGATGGCAACAAGGAAGGCGACAAGGTAGGGAATGATGCGCACGGCAGTGGTAAAACCGTCTTTGGCTCCGTCGATGAAGGCATCATAGACGTTGATGCGCTTACACATGCCAGCAATGAGAAAACCAACGATAATGGTCATCAACAGTATGGCTGTGACACTGGTGCTGACTACGTTCATCATAGCGCCGGACAGCTGAGAGAAACCCCATACCACAACGGCGATAAACAGCACCATGCCGATTAACGTGAGCATCAACGTGCGGTTGAATATGTTGATCTTCTGGTAAAGGGCTGTGGCGATGATACCCACCAAGGTGGCTACTGCCGTTGCCAACAGAATGGGGATGAAGACATCGGTGGGTTGTGCGGCTCCTTGCTGCGCACGGTAGGCAAGAATACTTACCGGAACGATGGTCAGTCCACTGGTATTGAGCACCAGGAACATGATCATCGGATTGGTTGCCGTATCCTTTTTCGGATTCAGTTCCTGCATCTGTTCCATGGCTTTCAATCCCAACGGCGTGGCGGCATTGTCCAGTCCCAGCATGTTGGCGGCAATGTTCATGAAGATGCTTCCTGCAGCGGGGTGACCTTTCGGAATATCGGGGAAAAGGCGGGTGAATACCGGCGAAAGGATGCGTGCCAGAAAATTGACCAAGCCTGCACGTTCGCCTACCTTCATGATACCCAGCCACAAAGCCAACATTCCTGTTAAGCCAATAGAGATTTCAAAGGCCGACTTTGCCGTGTCGAAAGTAGAATCGACCATGGCTGGAAAGATCGTTGTATCGCCCATAAAAACGAGTTTTAACAGCGCTACAATAAAAGCAATCACAAAGAATGCTATCCAAATATAGTTCAATACCATAAGTTTCCCTTCAATAATTTGCGTGCAAAATTACAAAGAAAAAGCATAACTTACATGAAAAAATCTTTTTTTTACTACCTTTGCAAGCAAAATATATAGCATTTTGAAGACTTTTGAAGAACTTGGCGTCATCGAAGAGATACGAAACGCCATCGAGGAATTAGGATTCGTACAGCCCATGCCTGTGCAAGAAGAGGTGATTCCCTATCTGTTGGGGAACAGAAACGACGTGATAGCTTTGGCACAAACGGGAACAGGCAAGACCGCGGCTTTCGGCATTCCGCTGTTGCAACGCATCGACACCAGCCGAAAGGATACACAGGCGCTGGTGCTGGCTCCGACACGCGAACTTTGTCTGCAGATTACCGACGACATGAAAGATTTCGCCAAGTATATGGAAGGAATCCATATCGAAGCGGTCTATGGCGGTGCCAACATCGTCCCTCAAATGAAAGCTCTGCGCAAAGGGGTACAGATTATCGTGGCTACGCCAGGCAGACTCATCGACTTGATGAACCGTGGCGTAGCAAAACTGGATCAAGTCTATAACGTGGTGCTGGACGAGGCTGACGAAATGCTGAACATGGGATTCTCGGAGAGCATCGACCAGATTCTTGACGGCATCCCTGAAGACCGCAACACGCTGCTGTTCTCGGCTACGATGAGCCGTGAGATAGAGCGGATTGCCAAAAGTTACCTGCACGAGTACAAAGAGATTGTCGTGGGAAGCCGCAACGAGGGCGCTGAACACGTGAACCACATCTACTATCTGGTGAATGCAAAGGATAAGTATCTGACACTGAAACGGATAGTCGATTTCCATCCGAAGATTTTTGCCATCATCTTCTGCCGCACAAAGATAGAGACTCAGGAGGTGGCTGACAAACTGATTCGTGACGGATACAACGCAGAAGCACTTCACGGCGACCTGAGTCAGGCACAACGCGACCTGACAATGCAGAAATTCCGCTCTCATCTGACGCAGCTACTGGTGGCTACCGACGTGGCAGCACGAGGGTTGGATGTCGATGACTTGACTCATGTCATCAACTTCGGACTGCCCGACGACATAGAGAACTATACGCACCGCAGCGGCAGAACGGGAAGGGCTGGCAAGAAAGGTACGTCTATCTCTATCATCCACACACGTGAAAAACATAAGGTGCGCCGCATAGAAAAGGAAATCGGCAAGGAGTTTATCGATGGTACGTTGCCGACACCCAACGAAATCTGTACAAAGCAACTCTACAAAGCTATCGCTGAAATAGAGAAGATTGACGTTGACGAAGAGCAGATAGCACCTTTCATGACCGACATCATGCGCCACTTCCAGTACTTCGACAAGGAAGACATCATCAAGAAGATTGTATCGCTGACCTTCGGACGCTTCCTCTCTTATTATGCCAATGCACCCGAAATTGTAAAACCGGAATCGAAAGGGGCAAAGAAGGAGAATGGTGCAAGAGAAAGAGGCAACGAAGGAACAAGAGAACGCAGAAAGGGTACAGCGAGAGAACGCAGAAGCAGTGGTTCGCAACAGACAGAGGCAGGCTTCAGAAAACTGTTTATCAATCTGGGTAAAAACGACGGCTTCTATCCTGGAGAGGTGATGCAGTACATCAACAAACACGTTCGTGGACATGTGGAAGTGGGGCACATTGACTTGCTGGACACCATCTCTTATATCCAGGTACCTGAAGAAGAGGCGCCACGAGTGATGAAATACCTCGACGGCACAACCTATAAAGGCAGGAAAGTACGCTGTAACGATGCTGATGAAGGCAAAACGGCAAACCGCCAACGTGCTCAGGATGGAAGAAAAACCGCAATTCGCAAGTCGCGTTCCGTGCCTAAATCTTTCCAAACGAAGGGGGGCGACTGGCGTGAGCTGATGAAGGGGGCACCGTTCAAGTTGAAAGGAGAAAATCCTGACTTTAGCGAAGAGGGATGGGCAAGACGGAAACCACGTAAAAAGAAATGATATGGCAAAACATCCACAATGGTCTGACGAGTATTGGTTGCTGCTGATACAGCTATACCTGAAGAAGCCTACAGGTTTGAAGCCGTTGTATTCTCGAGGCATGGTCAAACTGGCATTGGAACTGCATGTCCAACCACAGTTTCTCTATGAGCAGATGTTCAGACTGCGACAAATGGACACTCCACGCATAGAGAAGTTGTGGGAGAAATATGCACACAGCCCGAAACGACTGACACGTGCCATCGCCTTGATGCGCCAAATGAAGGGGTTCGGACAAGCTTCGGATTTCTATGAGGGTGTGGAGATGAATGAGTCGTGGGAACGCGACTTCCGTCCGATAGATGCCGACAACAATCTGATGCCCATCCATTTCATCCTCATTCTCGACCTCTATTTCCGCCTGACACCGACAACGATGGTGGCAGAAACACCAGAAATCAGTGAACTCAGCAAACGCATCGGTGTTCCCATCAAGACAATTGTCGCCATCATGGATGTCTTCCAATTCTGCGACCCTTATCTGAATCGTGACGATATAATGATTTCACCACTGCTGCCCACTTGCCAGGAGATTTGGGACCGCTACGGAACAGAGAAACCTGAACGGTTGGCAGCGCTGGCTGCCCAACTCAAAGAGTACTTTTAAGAGAATCGGTCAATGCCACAGAAACTGATACAAGAACAGGTACAGAAACAGACACAGGTACAACGTCTGTCGGCACAACAGATGCTTCAAATTCGTCTGTTGGAGATGCCGCTGACCGAACTGGAAGCGAGCATCCAAGCAGAGATTGACGACAACCCTGCTTTGGAAGCGAGCGACATGGAACCTAATGAGGGTATGGACTTTATGGACTCTGTCGATGAAACCGAGAATTTTGAGCAGAAAAACGAACGAGAAGAACGCGAAGAAGCTCTCGACTCTGCCCTGGAAAGAATGGGGAGCGACGACGAAATTCCCATTGCCAACTACCGACAACAGGCTACAGAAAGCCGCGAATACGAGGAAATGGTCTATGGAGACACTGTTTCTTTCTATGACAAACTGAACGAACAGGTAACGGAACATGAACTTGACGACCGTCAGCGCTACATCATTGAATACTTGATAGGATCGCTCGACGATGACGGACTGTTAAGGAAACCGTTGGACACCATTGCCGATGAACTTGCCATCTACCACCAGATAGATTGCGATGAGAAAGAGGTGGAAGAGGTGTTGCACATTTTGCAAGATTTCGATCCTGCCGGCATTGGTGCCAGAAACCTGCAAGAATGCTTGCTGCTACAGATTGACCGCAGCAAAGCTACCGACATCCGACTGCTGACAAGGCAGGTGCTGGAACAACACTTCGATGCTTTCACCAAGAAACATTGGGAGAAGATACGACAAGCCATGCATCTTACCAGTGAACAGATTGCTGATATCCAAAAGGAAATACACCATCTGAATCCGAAACCCGGTGCAGCTATGGGAGAAACACAAGGTCGCAACCTGCAACAGATTACGCCCGATTTCATCGTCGATACGGCAGAAGACGGCACCATCTCTTTCTCTCTGAACCAAGGTCAACTGCCAGAGCTGCACGTCTCTCCATCGTTTACGGAGATGTTGGCTGCCTACAAAGGAAACAAAGAGGGCATGAACCGGCAACAGAAGGAGGCTTTGCTGTATGCCAAAGAGAAAGTGGACAAGGCTATAGGCTATATCGAGGCGGTGAAACAACGCCGCCGCACACTGGTACAGACCATGCATGCTATCATTGACTGGCAACGTAAATTCTTCCAAGATGGTGACGAGAGTGACCTCAAGCCTATGATTCTTAAAGACATTTCCGACAAGACAGGACTTGACATCTCTACCATATCCAGGGTGAGCAATATCAAATATGCACAAACCAAATGGGGCACTTTTCCGCTGCGCTTCTTCTTCAGCGATGGCTATACCACAGAAAGCGGCGAAGAACTTTCTACACGGAAAATGAAGATTGCCTTGAAAGAAATCATAGAAAACGAAGATAAGAAACGGCCTATGAGCGACGAGGCCCTCATGCAAGCCATGAGGAAGCTCGGTTTTCCGATAGCCCGTCGTACGGTTGCAAAATACCGTGAACAGATGGGGCTACCCGTTGCACGATTAAGAAAAGAGTGAGCAAAGTGAAGCTGAGAATAAAAAGAGAATAGGATAAGAGTAAGCATAGAGAAAACATGGTGCAGAAGAAACAAATGATTTGGGCAGCACGGATTGTCAGCATCGTCTTCACGCCGTTCTACCTTCCCATAACAGGATTGGTTGCCCTTTATGTGTTCAGCTATCTGAGCATGCTGCCGTGGGTGTATAAACTCACGTCGTTGGTGCTAGTATGGCTGTTCACGGTCATGTTGCCTTCCTTGCTCATTCGCCTCTACCGAAACTATCATGGTTGGACATTATTTCAGTTGGGCACTCGCGAACGACTGATTGTCCCCTATGTCATCTCTATTTGCTGCTACTTTGCATGCTACTATCTGATGAACCTGTATCACATGCCCCATTTCATCGGGGCTATTCTCATTGCAGCCCTCGGCGTTCAAGTTCTCTGTGCCCTCATCAACGTATGGTGGAAAATCTCAATTCATACTGCCGCAATCGGCGGGGTTACGGGAGGTTTGCTTGCCTTCGCTCTCATCTTTAACTTCAATCCCCTGTGGTGGCTTTGTCTGGTCATTTTCCTGGGTGGTGTAGTTGGAACCAGTAGGATGATTCTTCGCCAACATTCCTTGTCACAGGTGACAGGCGGTTTCCTCACCGGCATGCTGATAGCCTTTTTCCTTATCCTGTTGTAATCTCTATAAGAAACATAAAACCATAAAAGACAACAAACATGACTCCTATCGTAAGTATTATCATGGGCAGTACCAGTGACCTGCCCGTTATGGAAAAAGCCTGCAAATGGTTTGAGGAAAACGAGATTCCTTTTGAACTCAATGCTCTTTCAGCCCACCGCACTCCCGACGCTGTTGAGTCCTTTGCCAAGGGAGCACAGTCGCGTGGCATTCGCGTTATCATTGCTGCTGCAGGTATGGCAGCTGCTCTTCCTGGCGTGATAGCGGCATCAACGACATTACCCGTTATCGGAGTTCCTATCAAGGGTATGCTCGATGGTCTCGATGCCATGCTCTCTATCATACAGATGCCTCCGGGCATCCCCGTTGCCACCGTCGGTGTCAATGCTGCTCAGAATGCCGCTATCCTTGCCGCACAGATCATTGCCCTTTCCGATGCCGATGTAGCCCAGAAGGTTGCTGCACACAAAGCTGGGCTGAGTAAAAAGATAGAGAAAGCCAATGCTGAATTGGCAGCTATCAAGGAGTATAAGTTTAAAGTTGAGAGGTGAGAGATTATAATTGAGGGGTGAGAGACTATAGTTGAGGGGTGAGAGAGATTCGTAGTTAATACATAAAAATATGAATAGAAGACCAACTACCGTTGCTCATGTTGGCAACATTGCGATTGGTGGTAACAATCCCATCCGCATCCAGTCGATGACAACGACAAATACCAACGACACTGCCAGCTGCGTGGCTCAGGCACGTCGTATTATCGATGCTGGAGGCGAACTAGTTCGTTTGACGACACAAGGTCGGCGCGAAGCCGAAAACCTGAAAAACATCAGTGCAGCCCTCCATGCAGAAGGTTACACTACTCCGTTGGTTGCCGATGTACATTTCAATGCAAATGTTGCTGATGTGGCTGCCTGTTATGCAGAGAAAGTGCGCATCAATCCCGGCAACTATGTTGACCCTGCCCGCAAGTTTAAACATTTGGAATATACCGATGAAGAATATGCAGAAGAACTCCAGAAGATAGACCATCGGCTCATGCCTTTCATTAAATTGTGCAAGGAGCATCATACTGCTGTTCGCATTGGTGTTAACCATGGCTCTCTCTCCGACCGCATCATGTCACGCTATGGTGACACTCCAGAGGGCATCGTTGAGAGTTGTATGGAGTTTCTGCGCATCTTCCGCCGCGAAGATTTTAATGATATCGTCATTTCCATCAAAGCCAGCAATACCGTTGTCATGGTACAATCGGTGCGCCTGCTGGTACAGCAGATGGACAAGGAGGGCATGCACTATCCGCTGCACCTCGGTGTGACTGAAGCTGGAGAAGGCGAAGACGGCCGCATAAAAAGTGCCGTGGGCATCGGTGCTCTACTCACCGAAGGTATTGGCGACACCATCCGTGTGTCGCTCAGCGAAGAACCAGAGGCTGAGATTCCTGTTGCCCGCCAACTCGTTGACTCCATTGAAGAATGCATCCAGCTGCGTGCTACTGCCGAAGCATCGATTATCAATGACACCATTACTTTACAAATGAAGGAGAGCAATTGGGAAACATTTCAGTTGAAGGTGGCAATGGCTGTCGGTGCTCTTTTCATTGACAGGAAAGCTCATGAGCTAGTGATAAGCAATGAGCATTTCAGTGACGACCAACTACGCACACTTGCCGATGCTGTCTTGCAGGCTGCACGAATCAAATTCACCAAGACCGAATACATCTCTTGCCCTGGTTGCGGACGTACGCTCTACGACCTGCGTAGCACTATTGCACGCATCAAAGCCGCTACTACCAACCTTGTCGGTTTAAAGATTGGCATCATGGGCTGCATCGTCAACGGTCCAGGTGAGATGGCAGATGCCGACTATGGCTATGTGGGAGCCGGTCCAGGGCGAATTTCTCTGTACCGTCAGAAAGAATGTGTAGAAAAGAATATTCCTGAAACTGAGGCTGTTGACCACCTATTAGCCCTTATTCGGGCTGATCGACAGTAGATTGTCGTTGCGCAGCATCCCTCCTGCGGCGGTCAAACTTTCTCAGGAAGAGATTGAAGGCTTCCATACCCAACAAGACGAGCACCGTAGCAGCCGTAGCCAGTATGTACATGCCTGCACCACAAGCCAAACCGATGGCAGCTACCACCCATACGCCAGCCGCTGTAGTCAGTCCGCGCACCATATTTTTCTGAAAGATGATGGTACCAGCACCTAAGAAGCCGATACCCGTCACTACCTGTGCTGCTATACGCGAAACATCCAACCGATGACGGTCTGTCAGGAGCCCACCCTCAAATCCATAAACGGAAATAATCATAAACAAGGCTGACCCCAGAGCAACGAGGAAATGGGTACGGAATCCTGCCGCTTTGTCACGGTATTCCCGTTCAAGCCCTATAGCACCACCCAACAGGGCTGCTACAAAAATGCGAAGGATGAAATCAAATGTCATAAGCTTGTTTTTTTAGTTTTTTATGATTGCTCTTGACGAATGAGGTATTGGCGACATTCCTCCAGGATAGCCAGCAAATCAGCTGTTGTCTCTGCCCGCAACATGGCAATGCGCGTCTGTCGGAAGTTCGGAATTCCTTTAAACAGCGGTGTGGCCGCCAGATGCCGACGGGTATGCAGAATACCGCGCCGCTCGTCTATACGCTCAACATTGATGCACAGTTGTTCTTCCAGGACATCCATTTTCTCATCGATGGTCAACTCTTTCCTACTGAAAAACCAAGGACAGCCGAACGTTGCCCTTCCAACCATGACAGCATCGACACCATATCGGTCGAAAGCCTCGTCGGCCTGTTGCAAGGACTTGATGTCGCCATTGCCGATAATCGGTATCTGGATATACGGATTATTCTTTACCTCTCCTATCAGTGTCCAATCAGCATCCCCCGTGTACATCTGCGAACGAGTTCGTCCGTGAATTGTCAAAGCCTGAATACCGCAATCCTGCAGTTGTTCAGCCAGTTCGGTAATAATCAGATTATTGCAGTCCCAACCCAATCGCGTCTTTACCGTCACAGGAACATTCACCGCCTTCACCACCTCACGAGTGATGTCAAGCATCAACGGAATATTGCGCAACATACCGGCACCAGCCCCTTTTCCTGCAACCTTCTTCACCGGACAACCGAAATTCAGGTCTATGACATCGGGGTTCATCTGTTCAACGATACGTGCCGCTTCCACCATAGCTTCCTTGTCGCGCCCATAAATCTGAATACCCACAGGCCGTTCCTCGTCAGAGATGGTCAACTTCGCCACTGTTGTCTTCACATCCCGCACCAGCGCCTCAGCCGACACGAACTCTGTATATACCATCGCCGCCCCAAAGCGTTTGCATAACTTTCGGAAACCAATGTCCGTCACATCTTCCATTGGTGCCAAGAAAAGTGGACGTTCACCAAAATCTGTCATTCCTATCTTCATGGGGGACAAAGGTACAATAAATAATTGACAATTGACAATTGACAATTGACAATTCTTGCGCCGCTTCGCTCTGCAAGCGCTTCGCGATTACGACGAAGTCAAAGGTACGATTAAACGATAGAAAAGCAAAATTATTTTTGTTTTTCACATTATTTTCTTATCTTTGCCCCGTTGTATATAACTATTAAGAACAAAAATATGAAGAAACTACTAACGTTGGCTGTCGTACTGTTCACAGCAGCTACAGCCGTTCAAGCCCAAAGCAAAGCCTTCGGATGGGCTGCCGTTGATGGCACAACCAATGGTTCTCGCAATCAGAACCCTGTCGTCGTTACCACTTACGAAGAACTGAAAAAGCAGTTACATCGTGACGACTCCATCCCACGCACCATCTATCTGAAAGGAAAAATCCAGATACCCCGCGCCATCAAGGTTGCAGGAGTCAAGAACAAGACCATCTATGGTCTTCCTGGTTCTGCATTGGTCAACAACAAATATACCATAAACAGCGACTCTACGGGTATTCTCACCCTTGACGGTTGCCGCAACATCATCCTGCGCAACATCACCTTCATGGGCCCAGGTGCTTTCGACCGCGACAACAAAGACAATCTTGACATTCGCCGTACCGAGCGCGTGTGGGTTGACCACTGCGACTTCCAAGATGGTATGGACGGCAACTTTGACATTGCCAAAGGCTCCGACTACATCACCGTTTCATGGTGCCGCTTCCGTTATCTTATCGCCCCGTGGCCCGTCCTCAAGGAAGACAAGAACGACGACCATACAGCAGATCACCGCTTCTCCAACCTCATCGGCTCGTCAGACAAAGACAGCCTGACCGACGAAGGAAAGCTGCGCATCACTTTCGCCAACTGCTGGTGGGACGAAGGCTGCCGCAACCGTATGCCTTTTGCACGCTATGGACTCATCCATGTTTACAACTGCCTCTACTCCAGCGAAGTGGCATCAACGTGCCTGAACGTTCGTTTCCGTTCTAACTTCTTTGTAGAAGGATGCGCTTTCACTACCAAGAAAGCACAGAAGAATGCTTGGAAAGCCATCTCTCCTGACAAGACAAACAACACCTTCAACCTCACCTTGAAGAGCTGTCTCGGTGTTCCCGACGTACAGACACGTAATGGCGACCGTCCTTATTGGAACCCTGCCGACTACTACAGCTACCAGCTCATGCCAGCCGTCATGGTGAAGATGAAGGTAGGCGACGATACGTCTGGTGCCGGTGCTACTTTAGAGATTCCGGAACCATAATAGCTATCGTCTTCAGGCGGACGTAATCTTCTGACACAAAGATAAAGCCGCCGAAGGCGTTCGCTGCACCCCATGAGTTTTTCATCACATAAAACTTCTTTCCGCGCTTATCGCGTGCAATGCCGACCACTGCCATGCAGTGGTCGTCTGTTGTAGTATGGTTTTCAAATCCCTGCTGCCGTTCTTCCTGTGTCACGGCAGTCTTGCGTTGTCCCAACGTAGCCACCCCCTTCTTCCATTGGAATCCGGGTTCACTCGTATCTCCCTCCCAGCACACAGGATGTCCGCTCCTCAATAGACTGTCCATCACCATTACCAGTGAATCCATAGGTACATTCAAGAAAACGTCATGATACCTGTTGTCCGCAATCTCCAAGGGGAAACGCTGGCCGAAAGGATGATGCGTGAAACTCGTCATCGCCACATACTCGTCAGCCCTGCAAACACTATGTGCAAACTCTATCGGCGTATATTCAGCTCCCAGCATGAAGACAAACCTTGGTGCCGGCCCTATCGCCTCATCCAGCTGTTTTTCAATACTGTTCTGTACGTCAGTAAACTGGTGCAACCGCAGGTTTGTAGCCGTTTCTTGGTTCAGTTTCCGACAGAGCACATTATAGTTACAGTCCTTCCTACGATGATAAGCATCATAATGCGTAAGACCATAAGTCTGAATCAGTTTCACTAACATAGGCATCGTGCCTCGCGTCGTCACCTCCGCTTCCGGATTATCGTCCATCAGCTTCTTTGCCATACAGCGTTCCATATACTGTTCACGCAAAAAAGCCCTTGCAACGAAGTCAGGCGACAAGTTCACCGAGTCGCCCCTCATGATATGCTCCGTCTCTATCGTTGCCAACATGGCATACACCCAACACAAAGATGAAGCACCCTGGTCTTTCACAGGTGTAGTCTTCAACATCACCTCTGCACGGAAAGCACGTTCTCTTTTCGACGGTTTCTTCTCTACCGCCTTTTCACCTTTGCTGCATGCTACCAGCAGTAACACTGCCAGCAACAACAAACCATAATTACGCAATAACCCCTTTTTCATATTAAGGTGCAAAGGTACAAGAAATAATTCATAATTCATAATTCACAATTCATAATTCATATTTTTTGCTCTGGCAAGCGCTTGGCGGTTACCACTCTAAACTCTACACTCTCAACCTTTCTACTTTTCACTCTCTGTTTGAGGACTTTTCTTCTTCTCATTCGTCTTCAATGTCAGTATTGCTCTGCCAGCTTGCTGGCAGAGCGAATCAAAAAAATCCCTGAATGATAATAACATCAAAAATGAAGAACATGAAAAAATACAAAGGTGTGGTGGTACCTATGGTGACACCGGTAACGGCTGACGGCCAACTCGACACGGCAGCCGTAGAGAGAATCATCAATTTCTTTGCCGACAACAACGTGGCTCCGCTGCTAATGGGCACGACGGGCGAAGGCAATTCTGTATCACAAGCAAACGGACTGCTGTTCGTCCAAACCGCCGTGAAAGCGGCTCAAGGACGCATTTTTATCTATGCCGGACTGACAGGAAACTGTGTGAGCGAACAAATCCAGCAAGCCAATGCCTATACCGCTGCCGGTGCCGACGTTATCGTTGCCACCCTGCCTACCTACTACGCACTGACGCCTGAACAGATGGAAGAATACTACCGCAATCTGGCTGATGCCATAGAAGGTCCGTTGATGTTGTACAACATCCTTGCCACCACACACATGAGCATCCCCGTAGATGTCATCGAACGACTGAGCCATCATCCCAACATCGTTGGACTGAAAGACTCAGAGCGCGATATGGAACGAATGACTGCCTGCATCGACATCGCCAAAGGGCGCGAAGACTTCGCCTACTTCTGCGGGTGGGCAGCACAGTCCGAACATTCACTGGCACTGGGTGGCGACGGCATCGTTCCTTCTACGGGAAACTACTGTCCGGAGAAGTTCAACGAACTGTATCAAGCTGCCGTTGGTGGAAATCCTGAACGTGCCATACAGCTGCAAGAGGAAACCAACGAAACGGCAAAAATCTATCAGGCTGGACGCACCTTGGGTCAGTCGCTGGCGGCACTGAAGGTGATGATGCAGACTAAAGGGCTGTGCGACCCCTGGATGCTACCGCCGCTGACAAGACTCCCACAAGAAGAAGAAAAAGCTATCGTCTCTAAACTCTAGTCTCAAAACTCTCAACCCTCAACTCTCAACCCTCAACTCTCAACCCTCAACTCTATGACAGAACTCCATTGGTTAGACTGGGCTATCGTCACCCTCTCCATCCTTGCCGCCATCGGCATGGGCATGTACTTTGCCCATCGCCAGAAAGACACCAGTACCTATTTTGCCGGCGGCGGAAAGATACCGGCTTGGGCTGTGGGCATCTCCATCTTCGCCACACTCATTTCCAGCGTCACCTTCCTTGCCTATCCTGGTGCCGCCTATGCCGACAACTGGATACTTTTGGTACAAGGTCTGATGGTTCCCCTTGTTCTGGTAGCCCTCATCGGAATCATCGTCCCGCTTTTCAGAAAGGTCATCCGCCTCTCCACCTACGAGTATTTTGAACGACGTTTCGGTCTCTTTGCCCGCCTCTACAGTTCCTTTGCCTTTACCTTGGGACATTTCTCAAAGGCAGGCACCGTTTTCTTCCTGGTGAGCATGGCACTGGCAACCTTCCTCAACATCAACATCTACACCATCGTGCTCGTCTTGGGCATAACCATCATCATTCTTACGCTGCTCGGCGGCATGGAAGCCATTGTCTGGATGGATGTGGTACAGGGAGCACTGCTCATCGGTGGCGGCATCATCTGCATCCTCATCCTGATGTTCGGCATCAACGGTGGTCCGTCGGAACTCTTCTCGATAGCTGCCGAACACCATAAAATAGGGTTCGGTCCCTACGACTGCGACCTCACACAACTAACATTCCTCGTCATGGTGCTCAATGGTATCTTCTATGCCTTGCAGAAATATGGCACCGACCAGACCATCGTGCAACGCTATCTTGCAGCCCGCAACGACAAGGAGGCAAAGAAGGCAGCCTACATCGGCGTACTGATGTCAGTACCCATCTGGGCACTCTTCATGTTTATCGGCACAGCCCTCTTTGCCTACTATCATGCTCAGGGCGCACCGGCATTGCCTGCAGACATCAAGGCAGACGAAGTCTTCCCCTACTTCATTGCCCATGAGTTGCCTGTCGGCATACGTGGTCTCATCATCGCAGCACTTGCCGCAGCAGCCATCTCCAGTCTCGATGCCGACTTGAACTGCCTATCAGCCATCGCCGTACAAGACTATTACGTTCGCTTCAAGAAGCATGCCGATGACAAACAGCAACTGCGTTTCGGCAAGTGGATGGTCGTCATTGCCGGAGTCGGAGCTATTGGCGTAGCCTGTCTCTACATCACCTGGGGAGGTGAAGGTGTTCTTGGGGCGTTGTTCTCGCTTTATGCTATCTTCTCGGCAGGCATTGTGGGTATCTTCATGCTCGGACTATTCAGCCGTCGCGCCAACCGCCAAGGTCTTTATATCGGCATCGCTGCTGCTGTCATCTTCACAGCTTATGCTGTGCTCACCTCGACGAAAGTTGATATACATGGTAGCGGTGTGAAAGAAACGCTGCTTGACTTGGGCGATTGGAACTTCACCCATCATAAATATATGCTCGGAGTCTATAGCCACCTCATTGTCCTTGTCGTAGGCTATCTTGCCAGTTTCCTATTCAAAACGCCATTGGCAGACAAGGAACTGACAATTTGGGGATACTTGGAAGAAAAGAAAAAGCATAAGTCCTAAAGGCACTTTGCAATTACATAAAAGATCATTAATCATTAAAATAACAACAAAATGAAAAAAGTTTTAGTTTACTTGACCATCATGGTCGCAGCAGTAGTGATGAACAGTTGTGGTAGTGACGACAACGATTGGAAGACAGCACCAAATATTGCAAAAATGTTGTGCGCCAATGACTGGAGAGGCATCAATCACTTCCAATACCGCCAACTTGGCGAATGGCGTAACAGCAACACGGGAGACGTTAACGTTGTCATGCGCTTCAAGCGTGACAATGAAAATGCCACTAGCGGTACAGGCGTTCAATTAGAGTTTACTAACGGATACATGGAAACTGTCAGTCAGCAAAGTGAGTTTATTTGGACTCTTTCTGGCAGTCAACTCCGCATCGACTACAAGGCAGGGTGGAACTCCGTATATACTACTTACAATAACAACGAGTTCAACATCAGCAATACCAACTTCCACGGACTCTTTTACACAAGTGGCGACCATCGCATAGAGTTTAACTACAACAGTTCGAACTCTAAAGAATGGGACAAGTTTATTAAATAATCGATATGAAAACCATCACCCTACAGCAACCGCAGAAGATTGTCTTCGGTTCCGGTTGTATTGAAACCTTAGTGGCAGACTATCTGAAACTAGGTTATAAACGGCTTTTCTTGCTGACAGCACCTCCCATCCGCCCCCTCATTGCCAACACCATTGAAAAGTTGCAAACTGCGGGTGTCGAAATAGAAGTCTTCGACCATATTTTAGCAGAGCCTACCGTCAACGATTTTAAGACCATCCTGCAGAAAGCGGAAACTTTCCGCACAGATAGTGTCATCGGCGTCGGCGGTGGCAGTGTGCTTGACATTACCAAACTGGTTGCCACCTTATTATATAGTGACCAGCAGGTGGAAGACTGCTTCGGCATTGGATTCATTAAGAAGAAAGGCTTGTGGTTTGCCTGTCTGCCTACGACGGCAGGAACAGGCAGTGAAGTTTCACCCAATGCCATTCTTTTGGATGAGCGTGACAAACTGAAGAAAGGCATCGTATCACCCTACCTCATGGCTGATGCCGCCTATGCTGATCCGAAGCTGACGCTCACCGTCCCGGCAAAGGTCACCGCTGACACGGGAATGGACGCACTGACCCACTGTATTGAGGCTTATACCAACAAATTTGCGCACCCAATGGTGGACATGTATGCCATTAAGGGTATTGAACTATTGGCAAAAAACCTGCTACGTGCAGTAAAAGACGGTAACGATCTGGAAGCCCGTGAAGCATGTGCATTGGGCAGCCTCTATGGTGGACTTTGTTTAGGTCCTGTCAATACGGCTGCCGTTCATGCATTGTCTTATCCCCTCGGAGGAGAATACCATATCCCTCACGGACTCTCCAATGCTATCTTACTTCCATCGGTGATGAAATTTAACCGCCCTGCCAACCTTAAGAAGTATGCTGAAATAGCAATAGCGATGGGGGCTCCTGTTGGAAAGGACGACGATGAAACTGCACAAAATGGAGTCGATTTCATTGATCATTTGTCCGAAGCTGTAGGCATACCGGCTAAGCTCTCTGATATAGGCATCCCACAAGAAGCCGTTCCTCGTCTTGCCAAGGCAGCCATGGAGGTTCAACGCTTATTGAAGAACAATCCACGTGAGGTAACAGAACAAGACGCAATAGAGATTTATAATAGTTTATACTAGATCATCTAGAAATTCTAGAAAAACTAGAATCTCTAGAAAAGACTAGAACTCCTAAAAAATACAGAAACAACATGAAACCCATATTAGCCATAACCATGGGCGACCCGGCAGGCATCGGACCAGAGATAACTGTACGAGCCCTGAACCACAAAGATACTTACGAACAGTGTCGCCCCATCGTCATTGGTGATGCAACCGTTATGAGAGAAGCGGTGAAACTGTTGGGGCTAGAATTGAAAGTCAATGCCGTTGACAACGTGAAAGATGCCAAATTTGAGTACGGGACTATCGATGTCTATGACCTGAATTGTATAGACCTTACTACCTTCAAGTTCGGAACAGTACAGGAACAATGCGGCAACGCCGCCTTCCAATACATTAGGAAAGCCATTGACCTTGCGATGGCAAACGAGGTGGATGGCACCGTCACAGCGCCACTGAACAAAGAGGCACTAAACCGTGCCGGTCACCATTTCGATGGACATACAGAAATCTATGCTACTTTTACCAAAACGAAGAAGTATGCCATGATGCTGGCTGACGAGAACATCCGCGTCATCCATGTCAGCACGCACGTACCCTTGCGGAAAGCTTGCGATCTGGTGAAGAAAGACCGTATCATAGAAGTGACAGAATTGATTGCCGATGCATGTCAGCAATTTGGTATAGAAAATCCACGAATCGGCATAGCCGGATTGAATCCGCACAGCAGTGAAAACGGCATGTTTGGTTGGGAGGAAGCGCAAGAGATAATCCCTGCCGTAGAAGAACTGAAAGCCCGCGGTTTCAATGTAGACGGTCCTGTACCGCCAGACTCCATATTTGCCAAGGCCAAATGCGGTAAGTATGACGGTTGCGTTGCCATGTATCACGACCAAGGGCATATACCTCTGAAAGTGTGTGCCTTCAACTGGAACAAAGAAACTGGAAAGATGGAAAGTGCCAAAGGCGTAAACATCACCCTCGGTCTTCCCATTATCCGTGTTAGCGTTGACCACGGAACCGCCTTCGACGTTGCAGGAAAAGGTATCGCCAGTGAAGATGCCATGATGCTATCAATAGACTATGCAACACGCATGGCAATCTATAGAAAGCGAAAAGCAGAGCAAAACCAATAAGGAGTGAAGAATAAAGCTGGTAAAAAACACATTATTGTCATAGCTGACGACATCACAGGTGCCGCCGAGATTGCTGGTATTGCATTCCAACATGGCTTGACCGTTCGGCTGTTATGCAGTTCGCTCTCTATAACAAATCCGAAAGACGTTGTTTTCAGAGAAACCGAAGTCACCGTCATAGCCACAGACACCCGCTCCATGACCGAAGCTGAAGCCGTTGTCGAAACCCGCCGCATCGTCTCCTCCCTCAAACTAATCAATCAAAAAAACTTCTCTAAACAGGGGAGGTCAGTAGGGGTCATCCTCTTCAAGAAGACCGACTCTGCCCTTCGCGGTCATGTGGTAGCAGAGTTGGAGGTTCTTCTCCATGAAACGAGCTATGAGCATGCGCTTTATCTCCCAGCCAACCCGTCGAAAGGAAGAATCATTAAAGACGGTATCTATTACATTGGTGACAAGCCCATTGCAGAAACCGATTTCTCTTTCGATCCTGAATTTCCAGCCGTTTCATCGAAGATGGCAGAGCGTTTCCCGTTTTGTGAAGAGAAGAATATCTTTTGGCATGATGTCACCAGCGAGGAGGATATCCAACAGGCCATAGCACAAGCAGACGACCGCACACTTTTTGCTGGTGCTGCCGACCTCTTTACGACACTATTGAGTAACCGCGAAGGGCTTGGCGGGCAAAGCGTGTGGCGTAAGGAGGAAGAAGACGGGGAAAAAGAGGGGATTTTCAAACCTCATGGCTCAGCGTTCATTGTCTGCGGCAGCACGCAAAGCAAGCCTCTCAACCTGGGCATACCCGTCTGCCCGATGCCTGTAGAGGTATATGACCAACAAACGGATGCAGAGGAATGGATAACGTCATTGATTGAACAACTCCACCCCTCATCATCTCCCTCCCTAAACAGGGAGGGCAGGGGAGGGTCTTCTCACTCCCTCATCCTTACCATTCCCTATCGCCACCGTACAGGCAAAGAGGTTGCCATCTACTTGAGAGAAACAATGGGAGAAGTCATTCGTAGGTTGGTTGCAGTCTATCCACCACAAGAACTCATCATTGAGGGAGGATCCACTGCCTGGCAGATTCTCCAACAGTTAGGGTGGCATGAGTTTGACATCACAGACGAGATAGCTCCAGGCGTTGTACGTATGCATGCCGTCGGCACACATACGCATGTCACCATGAAACCTGGCAGTTATCCTTGGACTATATTTAGGTAACCGCAAAGTAACCGCGCAGCGCTTTGCTTGCAAAGAAAGACATGAAACGACTGAACATAATTCTTGCAATGCTCGTCCTTGCCTTAAATGCTTACGCTCAGGGAGAACGGGCGACACAGGTGCTTGCTACGGCACGGAAGGTGAATGACTACTTCATACTAAAACATGCCGACCCTACTGCCGACACCTTTGTACGTGGAAAGAAACGTCCAAGCAGTCTATGGACACGTGGTGTCTATTATGAGGGGGTGACGGCTCTCTATGACATCGACCCTAAGCAGGAAGACATAGACTACATAGACCGTTGGGCTAAGTATCACCAATGGACACCACGAAACGGACTGAACACCACCCATGCGGACGACCAGTGTTGCACTCAGACTTACTTGTGGCGTTATCGTATGACGAAGGAAAAGGATATGCTGAGTCGCGTTGCCGAGAACTTTAACCGGCAGATGCAGACTGGGAAAGAGGACTATTGGTGGTGGATTGATGCCATACAGATGGCGATGCCTGCCTTGGCTCAGTTGACGACGATTACGGGCGACCGCCAATACATAGATTATGCTATGCGCCTTTATCGTTACACCCGCGACGAAGAGGGAGGAGGTCTGATGGATAAGAAAAGTGGATTATGGTGGCGCGACAAACGCTTTAAGCCTCCCTTTGCCGAGAGCGACGGCAACAACTGCTATTGGAGTCGTGGCAACGGGTGGGTTTATGCTGCCCTGGTACGTGTCATGCAAGAATTGTCGTCAGATGATGCCTACTACAAAGAACTGAAACGCGATTTCATAAAGATGTCCAAGGCGTTGTTAAACTGTCAACGAGAGGACGGACTGTGGAATGCCAGTCTTGTATCGGCGGCATGGGCAGGGAAGGAGATGACGGGCACCAGCCTTTTCCTTTACGGTATGAGTTGGGGCATTCGCAACGGGTTGCTCAACGGCAGGAAATACGGTGGGGCATGCCATAGGGCATGGGACGGGATGGTTAACCATTGTGTACACAACGACGGGTTCCTTGGATTTGTTCAGGGAACGGGTGCAGCTCCATCGGAGAGTCAGCCCGTTACCTACGACAGGGCTCCCGACTTCGAGGATTTCGGTACGGGTTGCTTCTTGTTGGGAGCAACAGAGTATTATCGTTTGTTGAAGTCTTCGAAGGGTTGTGCTGGTTTGGCTTGTTTAAGTCGGGAAGTGAAAGATGTTTGGCCTGCGGCTTTGGCAGAAGCCAAGGCAGGGGTTCGATGGTGGTGGATGGGCTCGGCTGTTGACGACGATAATATGAAATGGTGTCTGAAGGAATATGCCAATGCCGGCATCGGCGCGGTAGAGATAACACCCATCTACGGAGTGCAGGGCAACGATACTGTTCAGACACCAATCACCGGTAGAAAGGATGGAAGAAAAAAAGAACTGCCGTTTCTCTCAAAGGAATGGATGGCTGCCCTACAGACGGCAGAGCAGACTGGCAAGGAACTTGGTATTCTCGTTGACATGAGCACAGGCACAGGCTGGCCCTTTGGTGGACCACTGACTCCGATCGACGAGGCTGCCTGCAAGGCTGTGTTCGTCATCGACACGGTGGAAACGGGTGCTGCCATTAAAAAGACTATCGACGAGAAAGAAAAAGACTACGCACGGCTATTGGTGGAGAAACGCTATGCGACGGACGATGGAAGAGAACTGGTGATACAACTCTACCAGAGCCGTACACGGCAGAAAGTGAAACGGGCGGCTCCTGGCGGCGAAGGCTATGTCGTGGACCACTTCGATAAGGACGCCGTTCGCCACTATCTCGAACGCTTTGAAACGGCCTTTTCTGAAACACACACAGCCTTCCCTCACCATTTTTTCAACGACAGCTATGAGGTTTATGGCGCCAACTGGACTCCTACCCTTCTCACTACGTTCGAGAAGCGTAGGGGTTATCGGTTGGAAGACCATCTTCGCGAACTGCTCGGACTTGTCGATGACGGAAACAAGGTGCTGAGCGACTACCGTGAGACGTTGGCCGACATGCTGCAGGAGAACTTCGCCTGTCAGTGGACGTCATGGGCACACCGCCACGGGGCGGGGACACGCTGTCAGGCTCATGGCTCGCCTGCCAATCTTATTGATATGTATGCAGCGGCAGACATTCCTGAAACTGAGGGATTCGGACTGTCGGAACTGGCCATCAAGGGATTGCGTACCGATTCGGGCATGACCAAGAAAAATTTCAGCGATATTTCGATGCTGAAATATGCCTCATCGGCAGCACATATCACGGGCAAACCACTGACATCGAGCGAAACGTTTACATGGCTTACCGAACATTTCCGTACATCCCTCTCACAAATGAAACCCGACCTCGACTTGATGTTCACCTGCGGTGTCAACCGTATGTTTTTCCACGGTACATGTTACTCTCCAAAAGACGCAGCGTGGCCAGGATGGAAATTCTATGCCTCTGTCGATATGAGTCCAACTAACAGCATCTGGCGCGATGCTCCCTATCTGATGAAATACATCGAACGCAGTCAGAGTTTCCTGCAGATGGGAAAACCCGACAACGACTTCCTGGTCTATCTACCCGTGAGGGACATGTGGAAGAAAAGACTCACCAAAGGCGAACGGGGATTGCTCATGCCCTTCGACATCCATTCCATGAACAAGAAGGCTCCGGAGTTCATTGAAAGCATCCTGCAGATTGACAGTCTGGGCTACGACTGCGACTATATCAGCGACCGATACCTGATGACAACAACATGCAACAACGGTATGTTGCAGACGGCTGCAGGAACTCGCTACCACGCCCTCATCATCCCTGGCAATGGAGAAATCCCAAGCAGTTTGAAGGCGCATCTCGACTCGCTGACCCAACAGGGTGCAACGATTATACGGGGTATCAAAGAGGACGACATGAAAACGGCAGCCAAAGCAGAGCCAATGCGCAGCCAACTGCACCTGCGCAGCATCCGACGTTCCAACGACAACGGACATCATTACTTCATCGCTAACCTCACGCCACACGATGTGGACAATGTAGTACCATTGGCTGTTGAATATAAAAGTGCTACATGGTATAACCCCATGAACGGCAGCATCACTCCTGCAGAAATCAACCCTGAAGGCATCCGTATGAACTTCCGATCAGGCGAAAGCCGCATTCTGTATGTGACAAATAAGGTCGAAGGGGAAAGGTCAAAGGACAAAGGTCGAAGGTCAAAGGCGCACTTGCCAAAGACCTCCGCAAAGCGCCTGAGCACCCGCTCGAACTTGTTCGCTTGCCAAAGCAAGAACGGAGCGCAAGAAGAATTGTCTAATCGCGAAGCGACTGAAAAAATTGTCAATTGTGTAATCGCGCAGCGCTTTGCTTGCAAAGAATTGTCAATTGTCAATTGTCCATTGTCCATTACAAATCCCTGGACGCTCTCCTTCCTGTCGTCAGCCCCCGAAGTAAAGAAAACGTTCCACCTCGATCGTCTGCAAACATGGGAGACACTCGACGACGACTCTGTAAAGGTGACCATGGGGACAGGTGTCTATACTACCACCTTCAGACTGACGGAAGAGGAGGCACAAGGACAATGGCGCATCGAGCTGGGTGACGTCCGTGAGAGTGCCCGCGTCTATATCAACGGCGAGTTGATAGGGTGTGCCTGGGCTGCTCCCTTTTCGCTCGACTGCAAAAATCTGCGCAAAGGGAAAAACCTGCTACGCATAGAAGTCACCAACCTTCCGGCTAACCGCATTGCTCATCTCGACCGACAAGGCATACCTTGGCGCAAATTCAAAGACATCAATTTTGTTGACATCAACTACAAACACACAACCTATGAGAATTGGGCACCCGTGCCCAGCGGTCTGAATGGTCCTGTACGGCTGGTAAGGTATTGATACCAGTTTTATGCGTATGCGTTGGTAATCGCATTACCAAACGGTTGGTAAACAGTTTACCAAAGCCTTGTAATTGCATGACCACATAGCGGTAATGCAATTACAAATATGCGGTAAGGGATTCACAAACAAGTGGTTATGAGATTACTAAAAACGTATATGTTACGCCAAAATGATATTAATAATATCACTCGAAATCGAAAATGTCACTCGTAACACGCTGAGTATCAACTGGTATGATATTATGATATTTAAAAACGCCTTTTTTTTATTAGGATACGCGCGTAAACACTACAAAAACAAAAATATAGGGGATGTACTGTTATCGTACATCCCCTTGATATCTAGAGATAAGAGTCTAGAGATTACTGATGGTCGTTGTTACGACGCTCAGGACGCGGACGACGCTCACCACGCGGACGGCGTTCACGCTCAACATATCCTTCGGGTTTCGGAATGAGACAACGGTGAGAGAGTTTATACTTACCCGTCTTCGGGTCAATCTCGAGGAGCTTGACGGTAATCTTGTCACCCTCCTTGAGTCCAGCCTCTTCAACCGTCTCCAGACGCTTCCAGTCAATCTCGCTGATGTGGAGCAGACCGTCCTTGCCCGGCATGATTTCAACGAAGCAGCCATAAGGCATCACGCTGCGGATGGTGCCTTCATAGACCTCGCCCACTTCGGGAACGGCAACGATAGCCTTGATTTTGCGGATGGCAGCCTCGATGCTGTCTTTGTCGGGAGCAGAAACCTGCACCTTGCCAACACCATCGACCTCGTCAATGGTAATCGTGGTACCCGTATCTTCCTGCATCTGCTGGATAATCTTTCCACCCGGGCCAATGACGGCTCCGATGAATTCCTTCGGAATATCAAACTGTTCGATGCGCGGAACCTGCGGCTTGAAGTCGGCACGCGGCTCGGCAATCGTTTCGGTAAGCTTGCCAAGGATATGCTCACGCCCAGCCTTTGCCTGCATCAGAGCCTTCTCCAGAATCTCGAAAGAGAGGCCGTCGCACTTGATGTCCATCTGTGTAGCCGTCAGACCATCCTTCGTACCTGTGGTCTTGAAGTCCATATCGCCCAAGTGATCCTCGTCGCCAAGGATGTCGGAGAGGACTGCATATTTTTCTTCTCCAGGATTCTTAATCAGACCCATTGCAATACCGCTGACAGGTTTCTTCATCGGAACACCGGCATCCATGAGTGCCAGCGTGCCGGCGCAGACCGTTGCCATAGACGAAGAACCATTGGACTCCAGAATCTGGCTGACCAGACGAACGGTATAGGGGAAGTCCTCAGGAATCTGACCCTTCAGTGCACGCCAAGCCAAGTGACCGTGACCAATCTCACGGCGACCGACGCCACGCTGTGCCTTTGCCTCACCCGTACAGAACGGAGGGAAGTTATAGTGAAGCAGGAACTTCATGTAACCACGATCCAACACGTCGTCAACGAGTTTCTCGTCGAGTTTCGTACCCAACGTACAGGTTGAGAGCGACTGTGTCTCACCACGAGTGAAGATACTGCTTCCATGAGGCATGGGCAGCGGAGAGACCTCGCACCAGATAGGACGAATCTCGTCGGTCTTACGACCGTCGAGACGAATGCCTTCGTCAAGGATACAACGGCGCATAGCGTCGCGCTCAACATCGTGATAGTAACGAGCCGCCAGCGTGTGCTTCTCTTCCAACTCGTCTTCGCTGAGGTCGGTATGAGCAGCATCGTAAGCTTCGATGAAATCATTCAGAATCTTCTCGAATGCCTCAGCACGGGCATGCTTCTCCAGCGCCTGCTTGGTGACGTTGTAAGCCGGCTCATAGCACTCCTTCTGGATTTGCTCGCGCAGTTCCTCATCGTTCACCTCATGGTCGTATTCACGTTTTACGTCAACACCCAGTTCTTTAGACAGCGCCGTCTGCAGTTCGCACATCGGTTTGATGGCATCCATAGCAGCCTTGAGCGCACCGAGCAGATCCTGCTCGGAAACCTCGTCCATCTCACCTTCCACCATCATGATGTTTTCGGCAGAAGCGCCCACCATAATGTCCATGTCGGCCTCCTTCATCTGTTCGTAAGTCGGGTCAATGACATATTCGCCGTTGACACGAGCAACACGGACTTCTGAAATCGGACACTCGAAAGGAATATCTGAACAAGCCAAGGCAGCAGAAGCAGCGAAGCCTGCAAGGGCATCGGGCTGATCTACGCCATCGGCAGAAAGAAGCATGATATTAACAAACACCTCAGCATGGTAGTTGCTGGGGAATAGCGGACGGAGCACACGGTCAACCAGACGAGAAGTAAGAATCTCGTTGTCGCCGGGCTTACCTTCGCGCTTGGTGAAGCCGCCTGGGAATCGCCCTGCAGCAGCATACTGTTCGCGATAATCAACCTGCAGCGGCATAAAATCAGTACCCGGTACTGCATCCTTAGCAGCACAAACCGTTGCGAGCAGAACCGTGTTACCCATACGAAGAGTAACAGAACCATCGGCCTGTTTTGCAACTTTTCCTGTTTCAATTGTGATGGTTCTTCCATCAGGCAACTGAACACTTTTCGTAATTACGTTCATCTAAAAAATCTTATTGTTTTATCTAACATCTAAAAATAAAATCGCGCAAAGATAGTGCTTTTCCAGCAAACAAACGAATATACACGGGTTATTTTTCGTTTTTTATGAATTTCCACCGCCATCATCATTTAGCGAAGTGCCACTATTTCCTGCTTATTTTCTTGCCGTTATGGACATAAATGCCTTTCCGTATCTGGCTACTTGAGATATTTCCGTCGGCTATTTTCCTTCCGCCAAGGTCGAACCAAGCATTACCATATACTGAGTGCTGGTTGCTGGCCTTATCTTCGTTTACATCATCTGATAAAAACGAAGAACGTAAGTCTGTCGTAAGGTCTTCGTCAAGATTATCAACTTGATACCCCAGTTCTTCCATCTCCAACGAAGCCCAGACGAAAGGACCGATGCCCTTGGGATCGTTGTCACGAACGTTCTCACTCATGTAATATTCAAACGAACCGTCACGGTTGGGTTTGTTTTCCGGTCCCAAGCCTGATACCTCACAACATTTGGTCAGCGAAATAGTGTTGTTTGTATTCTTCTTTACAAACTCCTTGACAATACCTCGGTAGGCTTTAATGCCAGCCTGCTGGTAGGAAGCATCCAGATAGCCCATGCGGAATCCCTTCAGCAGACAATAGGCAAACATGGAGGAGCAAGTGGCTTCGAGATAGTTCCTGTCATCAACAACATCCAACACGTCGAACCACACGCCACTCGTCTCATCCTGGTATTTAACCACCGATGCCATCACATGTTGGAAAACTTCCACAATCTCCTGCCTGCGGGTATAATCTTCGGGAAGAGCATCCAAGACCTCCACCAACGCCATTGCATACCAACCGAGCGCACGCCCCCAAGTATGCTGACTTTGTCCTGTAACCTCGTCAGCCCAGAAAATCTTCGCTTCGCTCCAAGCATGTTTCCACAAGTCTGTTGCTGCATCATACGTTTTCTTGTCCGTCGTCGTCATCTGGTTGACGGCATCATCGTAGATGTCGGTTTCCTTACCGGGTTTCAACAAGGGAGCAGCAAGGGTGTAGAACGGCATCCCCATAAAAACGCCGTCAAGCCACACCTGGTTAGCATAGATGGCTTTATGCCACCATACACCGTTAGTTGTACGCGGTTGATCTTCCAACTGTGAGAAGAGTGTGTTCAGCGCCAACAACTCCTTGTTGGCTGGAAAATTCTGGTAGTAGCGTAACAAGAAGTGAGCAGGACGCACATTGTCCAGATTATAGTCGCTAATCTTGTAATTGGTAATTTTCCCATCAGAAGCAATCATCTTAGCAGGATATTCCTTCAGGTAGTTGAGCACTGCAACACTCTTATATTTCAGATAGACGTCGAGCATCGCGTCCAGTTCTATACCCACCTGATAGCTCCATTGCGCACCCCACGGGGAGAAGTTCAGGTTATAGGGATGAGCTGTTCGCTTCATTTCTGATGCCACCATCCACTCACTATAGTGCGTATATTCTTGTGCCGTCGACATATTCCACGACAACAACAATAAGGAAACGATTAACAGAGCCCTTCTTTTCATTGCTTTAATAATTTATATTTTCATTTGTTTCAGTCACCTTTTCCTCCTGTTATGAGCAAAAAGTGGGCTAAAGGTAGTCCTTTTCCGTGAAAAACGCAAAGAAAACACTATTTTTTCTACATTTTCCTTTAACTTTTCCACACTTAGTGGTACTTTTGCCAAACCAAAACGACAAAAGATACAGAAAAAACTAAAGAAAACTCGTAAGCCCAACGCAAAGGTGACAACAAAAATACTGACATACAAGGATTTGAGCATCAATGTCTCCGAAATTTACGAGGCTATGGGCTACGTTGATGTTTTGCCCGACAAAAGGGTGACAACAGAAACGGAAAATATTATTACTGAAGTCAGTCAGTGGCTACGTCCGCAGTTCGCTTATATCGTTGTCAGCCAACTGCCGGCATTCCATTTGGGAACCATCATCGAAAAACAATTATGCGGTGCCGATGCTTATGCCATTTTCGTTGCAACTGCCGGAAGGGAGTTTGAAGATTTTCAGCAACGCTTGTCTCAGCAAGGCGACATGCTCAAAGTCTTCATCGTCAACACTTTAGGCAGTCTTATTGCTGAAAAGTGTGCCGACGAAATGGAACGAATTCTTCAAGCTTCCATAGACAAATTAGGATGGAAACACACCAACCGGTTCAGTCCCGGCTATTGTGGTTGGTCTCTCACCGAGCAGCACGAACTCTTTTCCCTCTTTCCTACGCCCACCCCCTGCGGCATTTCCCTCACCGATAGTTCGCTGATGGTTCCCATCAAGTCTGTCAGCGGCATCATCGGAGTAGGCAAGTCCGTCAGCAAACAAAAATATTCCTGTGGGCGATGCGATTTTGATAAATGCTATAAGAAAAAAAAGACCCCCAAAAGACCCCCATCCCCCTAAAGGGGGAGGATGTTAAGGGAAGCTAACAAATTGTCAATTATCTAATCGCGCAGCGCTTTGCTTGCAAAGAATTATCAATTGCCAACAGTTGTTTGGCAACAGCAACAGCACTATTGGCATTGTCACTATAACCGTCGGCACCAATTTCATCGGCAAAAGCCTGACTGACCGGAGCACCACCCACCATCACCTTGACCGAATCGCGCAACCCTTCTTTCTTCAATGTTTCTACGACTTCCTTCATTTGTCCCATCGTTGTCGTCAGCAATGCACTCATACAGAGAATGTCGGGCTGATATTGCCGGATGGCATCGATAAACTTTTCTACCGACACATCGATACCCACATTGATGACTTCAAAACCACACCCTTCTAACATAGAGGCCACCAGATTTTTTCCGATATCGTGCAAATCTCCTTTCACCGTTCCAATGACCACTTTTCCTAATGTGGTCATCTCTCCACCAGCCATCATCGGTTTCAACAACTCCAAAGCCCCCTTCATAGCCCTTCCAGCCATCAGCAACTGAGGAACGAAAGCCTTTCCGTCTTGAAACCTTTGTCCTATCTCGCCCATTGCCCTTATCATCTGGTCGTTGATAAGTTCATGAGGTGTACACCCTTCAGCAATAGCCGCGCGTGTAGCAGCCTCAGCATCATCACCATTTCCGGCAAGAATAGCATTGAAGAGGCGCTGCGAAGGAGAGGATGAAGAAGGCGAGGAGTGAGAAAAAGCGGAAGTTAGTTCTTTTATACTTTCATCAGCCTTCAGACTCACGAACTTTTCTTTTAAACGCTCACCCGTTTTTGGACTCACAAACAATCCGCTTACCGGTTCTACCAGCTGCGCCATTTTCGCAATATGCTTGTCGGTTGTTCCACAACATCCCCCGACCACATTCAACACATGGTGTTCCACCAACGGCCATAAATCAGCCTGCAACTGTTCCGGAGACTTATCGTAGCCGCCTTTCCCATCTGGTTTTCCTGCATTCGGGTAACAGCTGATACGCAAAGAGAAACGTTCAGCCAAGAGGTAGATGAAAGGAGTCATTCGAACGATGTCCGGTGTACAGTTGATTCCCACCGAGAAGAAATCTACCTGCAGATGTTCAGTAGTGACTTTTTCGATGAAATCGGGAATGTTCTGTCCAAACATGTTCATTCCCTCTGGTGTAGCAACATTGAAACTCAACATCAGCGGAACCTGCGTTTTTTTCTCTGCGAACACATTTTCAGCCGCCTCGATAGCCATTTCAGCGTTCATCGTATCGAAAATGGTTTCAATCAAAAGCGCATCCACCCCACCATCGACAAGAGCCTCTATCTGTTCCTGATAAGCCTTGCGCAGCATCTCGTTGTCCAGCGTCGGTTCCCCGTCAGTCGAGAACGAGCAAGTTTTGTTTGTAGGTCCGATAGAACCCACCACAAACCGCGGTTTATTGGGATTCTTCCGCGAAAACTCGTCAGCCACCTCACGTGCAATCCTACAAGCCTCCAAGTTGATTTCCCTGATGTTCTCCTGCAAGCCGAAGTCTGCCATCGACACTCTTTGTGCGTTAAACGTATTCGTCTCTATGATGTCAGCCCCCGCCTCCATATATCGGCGGTGAACCTTCTTTACCACCTGCGGTTGAGTCAACGACAACACATCGTTGCAGCCCGCCAGACTACACGAATGAGCAGCAAAGCGCTTGCCACGAAAATCATTCTCCTGCAACCCATATTGCTGCAACATCGTACCCATTCCTCCATCAAGCACCAGTATGCGTTGCTCCGCCTGCTGCACCATCAACGAGTTGCGACTCTCCGCCTGCTGCACCATCTTATTCTTGCCAAAAGGCAACGGCATCGAGGGCGCCGTCTGATATTGCGCCACGATCTCCATAGCCTGCTCCACCTCCGTTTCGTTGTGGAAATCCATCTCGATGTGTACCCCCTCACCCCCGATGTTGTCGAGCAGTGGCCGCAGTTCGTCCAGCGTCACCCAGCAAGCCAACACACTCTTGCCGCCATCGAGAATGCTCCGATACAAGTCATACCATTTCGGGTTTCCCCCCTGCGGTTCGCCGACACCTGGTGTCCATTGTATGGCATTCAGTTCCTCAATCTCCAGCAATGCCGGCAGATGCCGAATGGCGCCCACCCCGTCGAGATGATATAGTGTATAGTCTATCTGCTGACACTGTTGCCGGATATAAGGTTGCACGAATCGTCGGTAGTCCTCTTCGCTGATCATCGTTGAAATGTCGCATTGCAGTTTCGTCATCCTCCCCGGAGCCCAAGCCGAGAAATAGCAGAACGCCATTTCGTCACCCTCCCGGATGATGTCATAGAGTTCGTCGAAGACTTGAAAGTAGATATCGTTGATGCGTTGAACCTGTCGTTCAACCACCTCCGGCTGCATCACAGTATCGAGCAACACTTGGTCAGTACCTTTCAGCGACGCAAGCACATCAAGCCCCTCCATAAGATCGGGCATTCCCACATAGTAGTTCCCCTGTGCCAGCCGTTTACACTCCGTCAGCAACTGCTTGTGCAACAGCCAGTTGGGATGGTTGCGGTCGAAACATATGCCGTCATCCTTGAAGTTGGGGTCTGGGTGAATCCAGATGGTATCCTCACCACCCTCCAATCCGCTGCCGAGTATCGCCGCCAACGAACCCGGTCCCAGCTGGGTGTTGGCAACAGGCAGCATATCAGCTTTCAGACAGCTGTGCGCCACATACCAGTTTAAGAATTGCGCACGCCAAACGGAATCGAACCATTTTTGGTTGAGGTTTTTGGGTGGCGGTGGTGCTTGAATGTCGGCATGAGGAGTCACCCCCTCCTGAAAATGCTCCCACATATTCAAGACGATTCCCCGATGGTTCCACCAATCCACATAGCGTCGTTTGGTTTCCTGTAGATTCTCTTTCCAAGTCTTCGTCAGTCCCTTCTTCATCTTTTCAGGTAGTTGGTTTGGGCAACAAAAATACAAATATATTTTGATATTCTACCTTTTTCAATTACTTTTGCAGCTAAAATTAGCAAACAGTATATGAAGAAATCGTGTTTTTCAAGGTTATGCTGGACTGTTGCGGCTGTCGTTGCCGTCGTGAACTTGAGTTCCTGCAGCAAGGAGAAATTCCATGTTGAGGGCGACATCACCAACGCGAAAGACTCCGTGCTCTATTTCGAGCACAATGGTCTTGACGGTTTTGCCGTTGTCGATTCGGTAAAACTCGATGAAAGCGGTGCTTTCTCGTTCAGCGGCGATAAAGCCGACAATCCCGAATTCTATCGGTTGCGCATAGCAGGTCAGATCATCAACATTGCCATCGACTCGACAGAGACCGTCGGCATCAAAGCCGCCTATCCCATGATGGCAACAGAATATACCGTCAGCGGTTCACCTGAAAACGAGAAGGTGAAAGAGCTTGCTCTCCGCCAGATCAGTCTGCAGACGAGTTGTCAGGCTGTTGCCAACAACCCGTCGCTGGGCATCGACTCCGTTGCCTCCGTCATCCAGAAGATGGTAAATGCCTACAAAGATGACGTGAAGCGCAACTACATCTTCAAGGAGCCCATGCGTGCATACGCCTATTTCGCCCTGTTCCAGTATATCACCGTCAACGGTGAGAGCACGTTGCTCTTCAATCCGCGCGAGAATGCCGACGACGTCAAGGCTTTTGCTGCTGTTGCCACCAGCTGGGACACCTTCTATCCCAACTCCGAACGTGGTGAGAACCTGCACAATATCGCCCTGCAGGGAATGAAAGACCAGCGCATCATCCGCAACCAGCAACAAGGTGCTACGCTGAACATCGATCCGTCGAAGGTGCACGAGTCGGGCGTCATCGAGCTGAACCTCCTCGACAACAAAGGCATCCGTCGCTCCCTGTCATCGCTGAAAGGCAAGGTGGTGCTGCTCGACTTCCATGTCTTCGCAGCCGAAGGTTCTGTTGAGCATATCATGGCACTGCGCGAACTCTACAACCGCTACCACGCTCAGGGCTTAGAGATCTACCAAGTCAGCCTCGACGAGAACGAGCACTTCTGGAAGACGCAGACAGAAGCCCTGCCTTGGATTTGCGTCTATGACAACACGGGTGTGAGCAATGCCTACATCGCTCCTGTGAGCGCTCCTCCCGTCATCTATCTTATCGACCGCAACAACAACATCGTGAAGAACCCATCACAAATTAAGGATATAGAAGCGGAAATCAAAGCGCTGCTTTGAGAATAAAGCCCCCAACCCCCTGAAGGGGGAGTCCCAGGGCTACTAGGAAAGGCTGGGAATTCCTAGAAAGGCTAGAAAACCTAGAATGACTAGAATTACTAGAAAGCCTTTGACTTTTGACTTTTTGACTAAAAATAATATTGATGATGATGAAAAAGACCATATCAACATTCGTCCTTGCGGCATTGGCAATGACAGCCGCAGCACAGAAAGTATTCGACAGTCCGCTCTATAGCGGCAAGGCTCCCCACAACAACGGCGACGATCAGGACACCGCCAAGGTGCGCGTCTATCTGCCCGACAGCAAGGTGGCAACAGGACGCGCCGTCGTCATCTGTCCTGGAGGTGGCTACGACCACTTGTCCATGCAGAAAGAAGGCTACGACTGGGGCGAGTTTCTGCAGAATCAAGGCATTGCCGCCATCGTTTTGAAATACCGCATGCCTCACGGCGACGTCGATGTTCCCGTGAGCGATGCCGAGAACGCCATCAAGTTTGTGCGCCGCAACGCCTCCTCGTGGCATGTCAACATCAACAACGTCGGCATCATGGGCTTCTCTGCCGGCGGCCATCTTGCCTCCGTCATCGCCACCCGTTCCAAGGGCGATGCCAAGCCCGATTTCCAGATTCTCTTCTACCCCGTCATCACGATGATGGAAGGTTTCACCCACGAAGGCTCGCGCAAGAATCTGCTGGGCAACAAGCCGTCGAAGCGCGAAGAGAAGAAATACAGCAGCGACATGAACGTGACACGCAACACGCCGCGTGCCTTCATAGCCCTGAGCGATGACGACCGCAGCGTTCCTCCAGCCAATGGTGTGAACTACTACATGGAGCTCTATCGCAACGACGTTCCTGCCAGTCTCTATGTCTATCCTACCGGCGGCCACGGCTGGGGTTCCAAAATGGGTTTCAAGCACCACCTGGAAATGCAACTGAACCTGCAGGCTTGGCTGAACAGCTTCTGACAAAGTTTTTAGGGGAATCTTATCAAGAATATGTCCGAACGTGTTCATCCATTAGCAAAGTTTAGTTTTTGTCCCGTTTGTGGCAGCAAGCTGTGGGTAGTCAACAACTTCAAGTCGAAGCGTTGCGAGTCTTGTGGTTTCGTTTATTACGGCAATCCCAGTGCTGCCAACGTAGCGTTGATATTAAACGAGCATGACGAGTTGTTGGTAGTCCGTCGCAAGCAAGAGCCGGCGAAGGGCACGCTCGACCTTCCTGGTGGTTTCACCGATATGGGTGAGACGGGTGAAGAAGGCGTCATCCGTGAAGTGCTTGAAGAGACCGGTCTGCATGTCACCCGTGCCGACTACCTGTTCAGCATCCCCAACCTCTACCGCTATAGCGATATGGACATCCACACCCTCGACATGTTTTTCCGTTGTTGCGTCAGCGACACCAGCTCCGCCACCGCTATGGACGATGCCGAAGAAGCCCTGTGGATACCCGTCAACGAACTTCATCCCGACGAGTTCGGTCTGCGTTCCGTCCGCGAAGGCCTCATCCGCTTTCTAGAACGGGAGAACGAGAGAGAGGAAGTAACTCCTAGATAGCCTAGATATTCTAGAAAACCTAGAAAGACTAGAAAGGCTAGAAAGACTAGAAAGACTAGAAAGACTAGCAAAAGCTAGATTTCCTAGAAAGCCTTAGACCTTAGACTTTTGACCTTATACTTTAGACCGAAAGAATGTTGCGTTTCCGTACAAGTCTGCTCCTCTGTCTGATAGCCATCAGCACGCATGCCTCCTTCTTCTGTCGCATGCACGACTACGCTTTCGGTAACGGTCTCTTGCAGTCGCACATCTCCAATGCGCAGCAAGATGCCAGCGGATTCATGTGGTTTGCCACATGGAACGGCATCGTACGCTTCGACGGTCACACGTTTAACACCTTCAAGCCCATTCTTCTCTCCAACGGCACCATCTTCTCCAACCGCATCTATAACATCAAGCAGAACGCCTCAGGCAACCTTTGGTGCATCTCCTCCGACAACCGTCTTTTTCTGTTTGACCGCCAAAGCAACACTTTCACAGACATACTGCAGCAAATTCCTTTGACGAGAAAGAAGAAGGTGAAGGTGAAGGTGCTGACACCGTTAGCGAAAGGCGTCACCTGGGTGACATTCCGCGATTTCTCCTGTCTTCGTCTTCACGACTCCGACTATCGCCGCGGCTACCTATTCTGGGCTTCAGGCAGTCCGTCGCTGTTGGGCAGCAAGAAGATACTCGACATCGTGCAAGACGAAGGGGGCGACGAATGGGTGCTCACCGACAAGGGAGTCGTCAGTCCGACGCGCAAGGTCACCATCCGCAAGCCCATGCGCTACGTCAAACGCATAGGCGACAGCGTCTATTTCGTCAGCACCTCAGGCGAAGTTGCTGTTCTCCGCGCCGACAACAAGGTGAGCTACAGCCATCTGGTCGCCCCCGCCACCCGTGTGCAATACGTCAGTTCCACTCCCTCCAGCCTTCTCCTTGCTACCGACAAGGGACTGACAGTCTTGAACTGCCGCACACGAACAATCAGCACCCATCCGACAGAAGAACTCATTTACCTATACACCGACTCACGCCACCGCACATGGGCATTCGGCAGAAGCAATACCGTGTGGTTGCTCACGCCCGACGGTGCCACCCTCCGTCCTTTGTCAGCCACCCCGTTGGCTGGCAGTCAGCCCATGAAAAATCCGCAACTGATTTTCGAGAATGCCCAGCATCAAGTCATCTTGAAGCCCGAAGGCGGCGTTCTCTCCTATTACGACGAAGGCCGCCAGCAGCTCAGCGACTGCCTATTCTTCGACGGCAACCAGCAAATCAGCTATGCCCCCACCGAAATCAGCAAGTTTCTGATAGACCATCAGCACAACCTATGGATATTCCAGAAGCATGCCGCCAACTGCATCTCCTTCTATCCCAACCACTTCAGCCATTGGCAGAATCCTTCGAAGAGCGAAGTGCGCGCCCTGTTTCACGACGATCAAGGCAGACGATGGGTTTCCGACAAGTCGAATGCCCTCTATCTGCTGTCGGGAAGCAACAACACACCCCTATATCTCACCGGCAGCGGAAGTCTGACGCCACAGCCCACCGCTTTCAGCCATAGCCCCATCTACAAAATCAGCCAAGACCGCCAGCACCGCCTCTGGATAGGTACCAAAGGCGACGGAGCCTATCTTTTGTCGCCTGCCAACGAAGCTCGTACGAGCTATCGCGTCATCCATTTCCTGCATCAGCCCCACGACGCCCTCTCCCTTCACAGCGACACCATCTGGAACATTCTTCCCGACTCGCGCGGCGCAATGTGGTTGGGTTCCTACGAAGGCGGACTCGCCAAGGGAGTGGCGGCAGGCGACCGATGGACATTCCGCAAGGTCAAGAACTTCCCCGACAGCTTGAAGATACGCTGTCTGTTGGAATATCGTCCGGGCATCCTCCTCATCGGCACCACCAACGGACTTCTCGTTGCCGACCTGCGCAACGAGCATCGCCCCGTTTACCACCACAATGCCTTCCGCAACGAAGAATGGGGTTTAAAGGGCAACGACGTCATGAGCATCGTCCGCAGCAACAACCGCTACTACGTCTGCGTCTTCGGTAGCGGTGTCAGCGAAATTGTTTCCGACAACCTGCTCAGCGACAGCATCCACTTCCGCAACCACCTCATCGGCTCCCATGCCACCGCCGACCAAGTGAAGACCGCCATAGCTTGCGGCAAAGATATCTGGCTGATGTCGGCACAAGCCATAGTCCGCTATTCCACCGCTACCAACCGCTACACCATCTTCGACCAATCCTGTTTCCTCGGCGACTTCAACTTCTCAGAAGGTTCCCCCATCATCGACGGCAACCAGATTATTGCAGCCACCTCCGACGGCATACTTTCCTTCCCGCCCTCCGGCATCCAACCTCGCAAGTCGCACAAGCAGATAGTCTTCACGGGCATCCAATATCAGAACGATATGGCTGTGAGCCCGCTCAACGACATCGAGTCGCTGACCATCGCCCCCGACGAGCGCAGTTTCTCACTCTATCTGTCCACCCTCTCCTACGACGAGATGCGCGACTTTCATTTCCGCTATCAGTTGGAAGGCTACGACAACGGATGGAACTATGCCGGCGAAAACCAGCATGCCGTCAACTACAACAGTCTTCCTCCCGGCAACTACAAGCTCACCGTTCAGGTGCTGAACGAATCGGGCAGCTGGACAGAAATCAGCCGTTCCATCGACATTCACGTCACTCCGCGCTTTGTCGAAACCGTCTGGTTCCGCATTGCCCTGCTGTTGCTCTTTGCCGCCACCATCGTAGGCATGATCTACGCCATCATCTACCTCAGCCGTATGCGCAGCCTGCTGCAGAAGAAATACTCCCTGCTGATGACCGTCGATCAATATTCCACCGACATCAAAATAGAAAAGCCCCTTGTCGAAGACACCGAAGACAAGGAATTCCTGAAAAAGACCATTGCCTTCTTCGAAGAAAACATCAGCAACGGCAACTTCGTCGTAGAAGACTTTGCCCGCCATCTGGGGATGAGCCGCACTGCCTACTACAACAAGCTGAAGGCGATAACGGGTCTTTCGCCCATCGACTTCATCAAGCAGATGCGCATCAAGAAAGCCTTGAAACTCCTGGAAGACCCTTCGCTCACCGTTGCCGACATCGCCTACAAGACCGGCTTCTCCGACCCGAAGTATTTTTCCAAGTGTTTCAAGGCTGAGATGGGCATGACACCCACCCAATATGTCAATAAGAAAGCCCCCTAGGGGGCTGGAGGTTTCGCTCCTTCGACCTTATTTCACAAATTTCTTGCGTCCATTCACAATGACAATTCCCTTATAGTTCTTGCCCACCTTCTGACCGGCAAGGTTGTAGGCAGGAGCATCGGGACAATTGACAATTGACAATTGACAATTCACAATAAAATCAATCCCCGTGCTTGCTGTTGGCGACAGCGCGATATAGTAGAGATACGACTCGCCGTTGGTGCGCTTGATGGTATATTCTCCTGCTGCAGGCAGCGTACAAGTCACGGTGTTCGACTCGGGAATCGTTATTTCGGGCAGTCCCGTCACGCTGATTCGCTTGCTGG
Source organism: Prevotella sp. (assembly GCA_017442825.1). Lineage (GTDB taxonomy): Bacteria > Bacteroidota > Bacteroidia > Bacteroidales > Bacteroidaceae > Prevotella. The sequence goes on from JAFRYZ010000010.1 coordinate 75,406, forward strand.
CAGAAGCAGCAAAGTAGAGCGTTATCACCATCGGTTCCGAGATAGAGAATGTCACACTCGACGACGACCCCATCTTCACACAAATGTTGTAAGTAACATCGTTCACCGTCACCGTACCCTTGCTGTTGCTGGTGCCCCCCACGATGGTGAAGCCAGAGTTGGCATCGTTCATCAAATCTACCACATATCCACCTTTCGTCACCGTCGTAGGAGTGTCGCCAGGCGTATCACCGCCTTCACCGCCTTCGACGCCTTCGCCGCTACCTTCAGGTTCGCCCTGCACCTGCAGCAGCGTCGGCTCATACGACGTGAGCGCCGCCTTCAGTTCCGTGTTGACATCATGATTTCTGTCGTCCACCTCGTTGTTGAACACCCAGTGCAAGTCGCCGCCGTTCTCGCGTCCTGCATACGCCTCCACGATGGCAGGCACCTCGTCGGGTTGGTCGGCAGCATAAGCATACATGTCTTCAGCCGTGTCGAAGTTGTTGTAGATATGTCCGCCTTTCACCGCCGAAACCGTTTCTGGCACCTTGTCGTTTCGGTTTTCCACGAGCCAGGCATCAAACTGCTGTGCGTCGGTGTCCTGATATTGCAGGCGCAATTCCACCGTCGTGTTGTCCACCTTATTATTATAAGCCTTGCTCATGCCACCCGCCTGACCAGAGAACGTACCCTTGTTCGGGTCGCTGGCATATTTCGTGTCGGTGCCCTGTCCGGCAATCATCATCGGTCGCTGCACGTTGCGGAAGTAGTTGGCTTCGATAAAAGCATTCGATGCATCGGTACAACCGATGCTGTAGGTAGCCATGCCGTCGTAGTAGTTGTTATAGACATGCGCCGTAGTATGGTTCAGTCGCGGCGTGCGCGAGTCGCAGTGGTCGAACCAGTTATGGTGGAACGTCAGCAGCAGGTTCGTCTCCTCACCCGTAGCACCTCCGCAACCCATCACCTTACCATTGTCGAAGAAATGGTTGTAGGAAATGGTTGCCAGCGTAGAGCGATACTTCATGTCGATACATCCGTCGCCCTTCACCTGGTCGGCATCAGGCCCCGGACTGCCGTAGAAGAAGTCGCAGTTGTGCACCCATGCGTGGAAGTTGTCCGTATCCATTGTGATGGCATCGTCGCCATAGAGCATGATGCCCAGGTTTCTCAGTTCGATACCCTTCGTGCGCTTCATGTTAACGCCGTAGCCGTAGAGAGTGGCGTCGCAGCCTATGCCCTCCAGCGTGACATTCTCCAGCATGCGTGTGGTATTGTTCTTTCCCTCGAAGTTGATGTATTTGCCATCCTTCAGTCCCTCGTATTGCGCAGCCTTAATGGTGCCCATCACGCGGACGATGAGCGGCGTCTTGTCGTACCCCTGTCCGTATGCCGTAAGAATGTTGGCAAGCCCCGTATAGGTAGCCGTCGATTTTGAATCGCTCACCTCGCAAGTCACCGTGTTCACCGTTTTGGCAGAAACATATATGATTTTGGCTCCATTTTTCACGGTTCCATCGAGATTATAGCCACCCGGTACTACCCCCTCGGTAAAGGCAAAACCCTCACGCTTCTGAACCTTCACCGTCAGTGCGTTCGTTGTGGCAGCATCCAACTGCTGCCCCTCGGCGTCCATTGCCTTCACCGTCAGCGTATAGCTGCCCGCCTTCAGTCCCGGCACATCCACGCGCACATAGCCGTCGTAGAAGCGCACCAGTTGTGCATCCACCTTCACGTTGGTCAGTCCCTCACCGCTATAGCTCACCTCGTAAGAGGCTGCCCCTTCCACCGGTTGCCATGTGGCATAAGCCGTCTCCAGCCATCCGCCTTCGCTCATCAAGTTGAGGGCAACAGCCTTCATCGTCGGCAACACACTCATCGCTGCCATCAGCAGCATCATCTTCATTTTGTTCATGGTTCGTCAAATTATTTAAAAACTATTCTGCTGCAAAAGTAGTCGCTTTTCACCATCGGCAAGCGCAATTATCGGCAAAAAGAGGTGGAAAAACTATCAAAGAGCCCGAAACAACCCACATAAACTTCTCCCTTTTGCTTGCAAGAATAAACGTTTTTCATATCTTTGCAGCGTGAAGAGATAAGAAATACAGATGAACACCCTTCCAACTCGAAACGACATGAAGAAACGCAGCCTTGTCACATTCACCTTGCTGCTTGCTGCCCTGAGCAGCACGATGGCTCAGATGCAGTCCGCTGTCCTCATGCCCGCCGGCGGCACGACGACGGTAGAAAAGCTGCCCTCGGCAGTCCTCGACCTCACCAACTGGAAACTGAACATTCCGGTGGCTGACGCTAACGGATACTCGAAAGAAATAGTGCAACCCGACTTGAACGACTATGCCGACGACAACTTCCATGTCAATGCTTCAGGCGACGCCGTGGTGTTCCGCGCCCATGCCAACGGAGCCACCACCAAAGACTCTTCCTATCCGCGATCGGAATTGCGCGAGATGCAAAACAACGGCAAGGACAAAGCCAGCTGGAGCATAGCCAGCGGAGGAGGCACACACACCATGCAGATAACGCAGGCTGTCACCCATCTGCCTACACAAAAGCGCCACGTGGTGGTAGGACAGATTCACGATGCCGACGACGACGTCATCGTGTTCAGGCTGGAAAACAAGAAACTCTTCATCGACCACAACGGCAAGGATGGTCCTGTGCTCACCAGCGACTACCAGCTTGGTACGAAGTTCACCGTAAAATTTGTTGCAGGGGGAGGAGCCGTGCGATGCTATTACAATGGGACGTTTGTCGAGAGCTATCCCTCGACGGCTACGGGCTGCTATTTCAAGGCGGGCATGTACACGCAGTCGAAACCTACGGAAAAAGGCGGCAGGGAAAATGCTGAAGATGCTGAAGCCTATGGCGAGGCGGAAGTCTATCAACTAACGGTGACCCACGACTACGCCCACGACCCCACCGACGATACGCCTACCGCTCTTGTCCCCCTTCCAGCCCCTCGCCCCGCGTCTTCCGCCATGTTCAATCTGCAAGGCATACCCTTGCACCAGTCTCCGCGCGGCATCGTCATTCAAAACGGGCGCAAAGTGTTGAGAGCCCGCCTGAATCCATGACGCTTGTCCTGGTAAAGTTTGTAGGGTACTATCCACTTCCCTTAGTTCCTCTTCAATTACGGCTTGTTTCGGCGGCAATCTAAGCTTGGTTCGCCGTCAATTACGGCTTGTTTCGGCAGCATTTGAAGAAAAGGTAAATTCAGTCATTTAGTCATTAGTCATTAGTCAAAATGACCTCGCCGACTATGAGAAAGTGGGCACTATAATATATAATAATATATATATATTATTATATATTATAGTGAGCTCCAATCCCCCTTCCAGGAATTGATTTTGACTAATGACTAAATGACTATTTTTTAAAACAAGAAAGGAATTGCAGCAATCGCTGTGATTCCTTTTTTTATGATTCTCTCTATCTTCGTTCAGACAAAAGGCGTCTCTGCAGTTTTTATTAAAAATCTTTAAAACTATCCATATAATAAGGTGGAAAAAAAAGTTTTGATTTACTTTTGCGCCCTTGAAACGCGCGACGTCCTTTATAAAAAAGGTGGAAACGAAACAAAAAGAAAAAAAATATAATATGCAAGAGAACTTAGTGATTGTAGAGAGTCCTGCCAAGGCTAAGACCATTGAGAAATTTCTCGGTAAGGACTTCAAGGTGATGTCGAGTTACGGACACATCCGTGACTTGAAGAAGAAGGAAATCAGTATTGACCTCGACACACTGTCGCCAGACTATGAGATTCCAGAGGAGAAGAAGAAACTGGTGGCTGACCTGAAGAAGAAGGCAAAGGAGGCAAAGACGGTGTGGCTGGCATCGGATGAAGACCGCGAAGGGGAGGCTATTTCATGGCACCTTTGCGAGGTCTTGGGATTGGACAAGGAGAAGACAAACCGTATCGTCTTCCACGAAATCACGGAACCGGCGATACAGGAGGCTATCAAGCATCCGCGCCAGCTGGACATGAATCTGGTGAATGCTCAGCAGGCTCGGCGTGTGCTGGACAGACTGGTGGGATTCAAACTGTCGCCGGTGCTGTGGCGCAAGGTAAAACCACAGCTCTCTGCAGGACGTGTTCAGAGTGTTGCCGTGAGACTCCTGGTGGAGCGCGAACGCGAGATTCAGAATTTCAAAAGCGTGCCCTACTACCGCGTGAACGCTATCTTCACAACGATGGGCGAAGACGGTGCTCTGGCTGAAATCAAGGCTGAACTTTCTACTCGCTTCAACACCCACGAGGATGCTTTGGCTTTCCTGGAAATGTGCAAGGAGGGGGAGTTCAGCGTCTCTTCAGTACAGAAAAAACCGCTGAAACGCACACCGGCACCACCTTTCACTACTTCGACGCTGCAACAGGAGGCTGCACGAAAACTGGGATTCACCGTCAGCCAGACCATGCGCGTGGCTCAACGGCTTTACGAAAACGGACGCATCACGTATATGCGTACGGACAGCGTAAACCTCTCCAGCCTCTGCATCAACGCCAGCAAAGCGGAAATCAGCAAGCTATACGGTGAGGAATACAGCAAGGTGCGCCAATATCACACCAACTCGAAGGGGGCTCAGGAAGCGCACGAGGCTATTCGCCCAACGTATATGAAGGATACGCACATTGAGGGAACGGTGCAGGAACGCAGACTATACGACCTCATCTGGAAACGGACGGCAGCTTCGCAGATGGCTGACGCTCAGATAGAGAAAACAACGGTGGAAATTACTCTCAACGTTAGACTCTCTAATAGCGAAGCGCTTGCCAAAGCTGGAACTTCAGACGCTCAACCTTCAACCTTCATCGCAACGGGAGAGGTGGTAAAATTCGATGGTTTCCTCAAGGTATATAACATAACTCCTGACGAAGAAAACGAAGAGGAGACAACCCACATTCTACCTCCGCTACACAAGGGCGACAAACTGGAACGCCGCGAGATTGTGGCTACGGAGCGTTTCTCACAGAGCCCGCTCAGATATACCGAGGGCTCACTCGTGAAGAAACTCGAAGAACTGGGCATCGGTCGCCCATCAACCTACGCACCTACCATCTCGACCATTCAGCAGCGCGAATATGTGCAGAAGGGCGACAAGAAGGGTGTGGAAAGAAAATACACGGTAGATACGCTGAAGGGGGCGAAGGTGACCACGAAGGATAAGAAGGAAATGGCGGGTGCCGACAAGGGCAAGCTCATTCCGACGGATATAGGATGCGTCGTCAACGACTTCCTGATGGAAAATTTCCCCAGCATCATGGACTATAACTTCACGGCAAACGTGGAACATGACTTCGACAAGATTGCCGCAGGCAAGGAGAACTGGACAGAGGAGATGATGGAGTTCTACAAGGATTTCGACCCGGAGGTGGACAAGGTGATGAACGCCAGGACTGAACACAAGGCAGGAGAACGGGAACTGGGTACCGACCCGAAAAGTGGAAAACCGGTTTTCGTTAAGATTGGACGTTTCGGACCTGTGGTACAAATCGGCTCTGCCGAAGACGAGGAGAAACCGCAGTTTGCTCAGTTGCCTGCCGACAAGGGTATGGAGAGCATCACACTGGAGGAGGCACTGGAACTCTTCAAACTGCCGCGAACGGTGGGAGAGTTTGAGGGTAACCCTGTGGTCATCGGTACCGGAAGATTCGGACCTTACATCTTGCACAACAAGAAATATGTTACTCTGCCGAAAACGGAAGACCCGATGACGGTGACGCTGGAAACGGCGGTGGAACTGATTGAGGAAAAACGTAAAGCGGAGCAGCAACGACACCTGAAATCGTTTGAAGAAGACTCGAAACTGGAGGTGATGAACGGACGCTATGGTCCATACATCGCCTACGACGGAAAGAACTACAGACTGCCGAAAGCCATGCACGAGAAGGCTGCCGAACTGACATATGCGGAATGCATGGAAATTGTCAACAAGGTAAAGAGTTAAGTGCGCTTTTCGCTTACAAATAAAATAAAAGGGATTTAAAAAGCGCTTTTCGCAAACGAAACCTGTTGAGACGTGAGAGACGCATGAAAAGAATCATTCTGGTAGGATATATGGGTGCCGGCAAGACTACTATAGGAAGGGCGCTCGCAAAGGAACTCGATATGCCGTTCTACGACTTGGACTGGTATATCGAGAACCGTATGCGCAAGACGATAAGGCAGATTTTCGACGAACGCGGAGAAGAAGGATTCAGAACGATAGAGAAAAGCATGCTGCACGAGGTGGCTGAGTTTGAAAACGTCATCATCAGCTGCGGAGGCGGAACTCCTTGTTTCTTTGACAATATGGAATATATGAACCAACAGGGGGAGACATGCTACCTGAAGGCATCGCCGGAGGTGCTCTACAACCACCTGAAAATGAGCAAGAACGAAAGACCGCTGTTACTCAACAAAACGCCCGACGAGGTGCAGGTGTTCATACGAGAACAATTGAAACAGCGCGAACAGTTCTACAGCAAGGCGAAACACGTTATCTACGTGGACTTACTGGACTCACGCGACAAGATTCAACTCAGCATACAAAAGGTTAAACAACTTCTACCATTAGACTGTAAACGGTAAACCATCAACTACCAAACTCATGAAGAAATGGACTATTGAAGATGCCAAAGAACTTTACAACATCAACGGATGGGGGACTTCTTATTTTGGCATTAACGAACAGGGGAACGTCTTCGTTTCTCCATGCAAAGACAATACACAGATTGACCTGCGCGAGGTAATGGACGAATTGGCTCTGCGCGATGTCGCTCCACCCGTATTGCTGCGATTCCCCGACATCCTTGACAACCGGATAGAGAAAACATGGAGCTGTTTCAAGAAGGCAAGCAAGGAATACGACTACAAGGGAGAAAATTATGTGGTTTATCCCATCAAGGTGAACCAAATGCAACCGGTAGTAGAGGAAATTATTTCGCACGGCAAAAAGTTCAACCTTGGACTGGAGGCGGGCTCAAAACCTGAACTGCATGCTGTCATCGCTATGCAGTGTCAGAGCGACTCCATCATTATCTGCAATGGATATAAAGACCAAAGCTACATAGAACTGGCGTTACTGGCTCAGAAGATGGGCAAGCAAATCTTCATCGTCGTGGAGAAAATGAACGAACTGGAGATTATTGCCAAGGTGGCTAAAAAGATGAACGTGAAACCGAATATCGGCATACGCATCAAATTGGCTTCATCAGGTTCGGGAAAATGGGAGGAGAGCGGAGGCGACGCTTCGAAGTTCGGACTGACAAGTGCTGAACTGCTGAATGCTCTCGATACGCTCGACAAAAAGGGTTTGCACGACTGTCTGCGACTGATACACTTCCATATCGGTAGCCAGATTACGAAAATTCGCCGTATTCAGACGGCGCTGCGAGAAGCGGCACAGTTCTACATACAGTTGCACAAGATGGGGTATAACGTGGATTTCGTTGATTGCGGCGGAGGACTGGGTGTTGACTATGACGGCACTCGCTCACCATCGTCGGAAAGTTCGGTAAACTACTCCATACAGGAATATGTCAACGACTGTATCTACACTTTCGTGGATGCTGCTAACAAAAACGAACTGCCACACCCCAACATCATCACGGAGAGCGGACGCTCGCTGGCAGCACACCACTCGGTTCTTGTTATCGACGTATTGGAAACGGCTTCGCTGCCCGAGATGCCGGAGGAGTTTGAACCTGACGAAGACAGCCATCAACTGGTGAAGGATCTCTACGAAATATGGGACAACCTGTCGCCAAGAAACGTGTTGGAAGACTGGCATGATGCTGAGCAGATTCGCGAAGAGGTACTCGACCTCTTCAGTCACGGCATCGTCGATCTGAAAACACGGGCTGAAATTGAGGCGATGTATTGGAGCGTTTGCCACGAAATCAACATCCTCACCAAAAGTCTGAAACATATTCCTGAAGAGTTGATGAATATCGACAAACTGCTGGCAGACAAGTATTTCTGCAACTTCTCGCTCTTCCAGTCGCTCTCCGACTCGTGGGCTATTGACCAACTCTTCCCCATTATGCCGATTCAACGACTTACAGAGCGACCCACTCGCAATGCTACCATACAGGATATCACCTGCGACTCGGATGGAAAGATTTCCAATTTCGTCACCAACCGACACAACTCACATTCGCTGCCGGTGCATGCACTGAAGAAGAACGACAGCTACTACCTCGGGGTTTTCCTCGTTGGAGCATATCAGGAAATTCTCGGCGACATGCACAACCTCTTCGGCGATACCAATGCTGTTCACATCTCTGTGAAAGAGGGAAAATACCACATAGACCAGGTCATCGACGGAGAAACGGTTGAAGACGTTTTGGAATACGTACAGTTCAATCCCAAGAAACTCGTCCGCCAATTGGAAACATGGGTGACCAAGAGCGTGAAACAAGGCAAAATTTCATTGGAAGAAGGCAAAGAGTTCCTCAACAACTACCGCTCAGGACTCTACGGATATACTTATTTAGAATAAGAACACCATAACGGCATAACAATAAAAAAACAACAACCATGCAAGAATCTCTCACCATCATTAAGGTTGGCGGTGCAGTCGTTGAAGACGAACAGCAACTGTCACAGTTATTAAACGACTTTGTTGCCATTAACGGCAGAAAGGTATTGGTGCATGGTGGCGGAAGACGTGCCACGAAGGTGGCAGCAAATCTTGGCATAGAGAGTAAGATGGTAAATGGACGCCGTATCACCGACGCTCAGATGCTGGAAGTGGTGACCATGGTCTATGGCGGACTGGTGAACAAAAACCTTGTGGCAAAGTTGCAAGCCAACGGCATCAACGCCATCGGACTAACGGGGGCCGATGCCAATATCATGCTCAGCCACAAACGACTTCCCGTTCACTATGCAGCAACTGAGTCACAGCATGCCGGACAGACTATCGACTACGGCTTTGTAGGCGACGTTGACAAAGCTGATGGTAAGATTCTTGCCGATTTCATCGAAAATGGCATTACTCCCGTCATCGCTCCGCTGACTCATGACGGAAAAGGCAATATCCTGAATACCAATGCCGACACAATAGCGGCAGAAACAGCAAAGGCTCTTGCCAACTATTATAGCACCACGCTCATCTATTGCTTCGAAAAGAAGGGTGTACTGAGCAATCCCGACGATGATGACAGCGTCATCTCCAACATCACCCATGCTGACTTCGAACATTATAAGGCTGACGGCACCATCGCAGGTGGGATGATTCCCAAGATTGAGAATGCTCTCAATGCTATCGACGCCGGAGTGAGTCAAGTTATCATCACACGCGCCGATTCCATCGACGGCAAACATGGAACGAAAATAACGGGCTAAGAGCCCCCTATCGAGCTTTGCTCGCTTGCGAAGAACCATCAACCATAAACCCTCAACCTATGCCCATCAGTTTTCAGCACGACATATTACCTCTGAAGAACGAGTTGTATAGGCTTGCTCTACGCATCACGCTCAGTCGTGAAGAGGCGGAAGATGTTGTACAGGAAACCATGATTAAAGTATGGAACAACCGAGAACGGTGGAATGACATTGATTCCATCGAGGCTTATTGCCTCACCGTCTGCCGTAATCTTGCCCTCGATGCCTTGCGAAAGAAAGAAAACCTGCATGAGTCTATTGATGAGAACATGATGCAGTCGCCCAACTTTGCCACTCATAACTTGCAAGACCGCATCATTCAACAAGAAAGAGTACAAATTGTCCGGAAACTGGTGGATGCGCTTCCAGAAAAACAACGCAGTTGCATGCAGCTAAGAGACTTTGAAGGAAAATCATACAAGGAAATTGCCACTATTCTTAATATCAGCGAGGAACAGGTAAAGGTCAATATCTTCCGAGCCAGGCAAGCTATAAAACAACGATTTTCCATTCAGAATACTTGAAAGGACAAACGCTTTAAAGTCCTCCCCCTCAGGGGGCAAGGAGGCTATAAAGGACTAAAACCTTACTTCCTCAAATCTTAATAAACGTTAATCACTGTAACTTTCCACCACTTCTTATCGTCTTCCTTTTAGAGTACAACAAAAAAGGACGTATGGATTACAAATACATAGAACAACTTTTGGACCGCTACTGGCGGTGTGAAACTTCTCTTGAAGAGGAGCAGATTCTCCGTGCGTTCTTCCAACAGATGGATATTCCTGCCGAGATGAAGCAGTACCAACCACTGTTCGCCTACGAAGCAGAGGAAAAGCAAATGAATGTGCTGGGTGATGATTTCGACCAGAAGATGATGAGTATCATTGGCGAAGAGAAAACGACAAAAGCTACTGTTATCACCTTGCAACAACGACTGAGACCGCTGTTTAAGGCCGCTGCTATTGTCGCTATCTTACTGACATTGGGCAATGCCATACAGGTTTCTCTGCCAAATGGCAATGAAAAAACGCCTGTTGCTGGCATCGACAAGCCTAATGACGGTCCATCTGTAGCTGCTGTACAAACCGACACTGTAAAATTGGACATCCAGCAACCTTCTGTCGATATACAGTCGCCTGTTAAACAATGAATATTTTCTATGCTTTCTCTATAACATCATGTTTAGTAAAACAACTTAAAACGAAGCTGTGAAGCTTCAACATTCTCTCAAATTTTTCATAACATACAAATGTTGAAAAGATGTGTCTTTCGAGACACATCTTTTTTTATATTTTCCTGCTTTTACTAGATATTTTCCCTAACCTTGCTTAAGGTTATAAGAGTCTACCTGCTATCAGCTATCCATACTATTTCTCTTTCATGCGGATAGCTAATTGGTATAACGAAGGCAAGAAGATACACAAGGAGAATCCGATCGCCATATACAACATACTCCTGTCTCCATGAAAGAGATCAATGAGTTGACCATCGGCTAGCTGAGGCTGAATATTAAACATGACATAAGCCACTGTGTTGTTGATCCAATGCAGCACAATACCAGGGAAGACACTGCGTGTGCGATAATACATCCAACCCAACAGAAGACCTATCAACGTGGCATGGAAACCTTGAGCCAGGTTCATGTGGATGATACCGAAGACGACTGCCGAGATGGCTATGGCTATCCAATGTGAACGTCGGGCAAAGACATTCAACAAGACTCGCAGCACAGCACCACGAAAGACAAGTTCTTCGGCCACTGGAACCAGCATACCAACAACCAAGTACCCCCAAGGTTCCCGCATAATGCTTTGGAAGAGCGCTACCGTTTGTTCTGGCATTGCCAACTGCAGTTGCTCATAAATCCACTCTGCAGGTAATATCGTGCCAAAAGTCAACAGGACAACCCATACGATAACCAACCAAGGACGTGAAGCAAGCCAGTTACGGGAAACAGGAGTCCATCTTAATAGCGTAAACAACAAAATCGTCAGCAAACTGCTGATGGCTGTCGTTGTCACCATCAAACCACCATAAACACCATTGGTCATTCCTAATAAAACAGCATCCAACGACTGACCCTTTACAGATGCCCAAATGAAAGCTGCAGCAAACTGAACGACTACCTGAATGAGCACGAATGCTACCAAATACCATACGGCATCTAAAAAACTTTTTGTTATCTTATTCATATTGAAAAGTGATCTTCTATTTGTTTCTTGTCTTTATTCAACTGAACGGCAAGTTCTTCGGGAGAAGCAAATTTCCTTTCGCCACGGATACGGTGTAGGAATGCCACATGAAGTTTCTCACCATAAAGGTTGCCGGCATATTGCATGATATGCACTTCCAGCGTTTGTTGAGCACCGCCAAAAGTAGGACGGACACCGATATTCATCATACCGAGAAAGTCGGTCCTAGACCCAGGGATCCGCACTTTCACCGCATAGACTCCCGATGGAGGAATCAATTGCCGTGAGGAAGAGACGTCGAGATTGGCTGTCGGAAAACCCAACTTTCGTCCTTCCTTCACACCATGGACCACTTTCCCTGTCAAGAAATAAGGATGTCCCAAACAGTCATTGGCAGCTTCCAAATTACCTTTCTCTATATACGAACGCACCAACGTAGAACTGACGTTTACCTCCTGTTGGTCATCTCCATACCCTTTCACATGAGCAAAACCATCACTCTGCGTTACTTCCATGCCCAAATCCTTGCCATATCGAACATAGTCGTCAAAACCTTTATTCCTGTCTCTGCCAAAACGGTTGTCATAGCCAATAATGAGCCGATGCACACGCAATCCCTCCCATAGCACTTTATTCATGAAATCGTAAGCCGACATAGACGCCAACTCCTTGTTGAAAGGAAGTACTACAACATTGTCGACACACGTCTTCGAAAGCAGCAGTAATTTATCATCAAGGGTTGTCAGCAACTGCGGATGTTCGTCAGGATGCAGCACTTGGCGCGGATGTTTGTCGAAGGTAACAACCATAGACTGCATGCCTTCAGTATGTGCCCTCACAACAACCTGCCTTATAAGATATTGATGACCAAGATGGACACCATCGAAAAAACCGATGGTTGCCACTTGAGGCTCCAATTTCAATGGCTGTTGCTGATAGAATATCGTTTTCATGACATTTACTTACAAGATACAAAGGTACGAAAAAAAAGGGTATGGAAAAGAAAAACAAATAATTCTTTTGCTTTTTCCCTGTTAATTTGTACCTTTGCAACCGATTTCAAAGAAATCAGGACTTGTAGCTCAGTTGGTTAGAGCAACAGACTCATAATCTGGAGGTCCCAGGTTCAAGCCCTGGCTGGTCCACTTCCCTTACCTTTATTATTTGCGAAGTGCCAACATGTGGTTGTCGTACTTGATATTGCCCGTTATGTCTTCAACTACTCGGATGAATGGTGGAAATTTCACGTCTTCGTGGTTAGTAATACCCTTAGTTTCCATGATAACAAGATTGTTGATGGGCTGAAGGAATGTATCCAACTCAAAGAACTGTCCTTGCCAGATGAAACTCTTGCGCTTTTTGTGTATTGTCTGTCGGTAGGGGTCAGCCTGTTGTAACATAGACTGGTAGAGATTGTTGCTGACTTGCCTTTCTGTTACGAGAACTTCATGGGCAGAAATCTTCTTTTTTGTAGTGTGGACATTGACAAACTTGCTTCCCCAACCGCGACGACGCAGTCTTATCTCACATCCTGGTTCTCCGATAAGATAGGTTTGAGTGATATCGCTTTCGATAGATTCGGGGATTTCTCCCGTTACTTCTACAATATATCTTCGTTCAACTTTGATACGTTGCGGTAATTCAAGGACATCAGAAATTTCTGTCAGCACACGGTTCAGCTTGGCATTGAAATCATCGTTATTGTTGATGACACGCAAGTGTGGATGTCCTGTCCAGGCTTTTATGACTTTTTTATCCAGTTCACGTGCAATACGCAACCCCTCTTCGGTCATCTGTTCGTAACGAACGGCATTGGTTGCAGTGGTGTAATATTGCTCTGCGCCATCAGCAGCACTCACCATGTGGAGCACAGCATCATAGCGGTTTCGCAGTTGATTAGAGTCAGTCTTAGCTTTTTGTGTGATGTCGTTCCACATCTCAGGAGTCATATAGGCAGAAATGTCCATCGTTCCGCGATCACAAACAATCAGTGTCGGTTTGGTGCAAACTTGTGCTAGTCTCAGAAAAGAGTCTTCTAGTGCTAGTTGGGTTTCCAAGATGGCACGCTCTCCTTCATAATATAGCTGCCTATTTTTTGTCAGATAGTTCCACCCTCCCTGACTATATAGCGTTGGCACTTCAGGAATCGTGAAAACTTTGTAGCCAAGGCTGGAAAAATGCTCAATGATGCGCACCAATGCCGTTGTTTTTCCAGCACATGGTCCCCCAGTAAGAACAATTCTTTTAATGTCTTTCATGATCGTCTTCTCTTTTAATGTAACTGCAAAAGTACGCATTCATAATAAGAAAACAAAAAAAATAGTAATGAAAAACCTAAGCATAAGTTTCTGTGCCAAAAGTGATCAATGCCATATTGGATGACCTTTCATTGACGATGGATAGAGTTTTTCCGTTTCTTATTTCCGCAGAAATAATCCTAAAATCACAGAATATATCATTGTACTTTTCTCGTTTTCACAATAAAAGTATATCTTTGCAATCATGCTAAGCACGATTATCATGTATATGCCACTATTTATATCGGCTATTCTGTCGCTGATATTAGTTGTGGAGATGCTGTCCCGCTATACCCGTTCGCGTATGGTGTTGTTGATTTTTCTCATGACTTGCACCCTTCTTTACTTCTCCCATGCCACCTTTTTCATGCATTATACGCAGTGGATTCCTGTGACCGACAGTCTATATAGTTTTTGCAATGTGGCTGTATTTCCACTTTTCTACATCTACCTTTCCGAGTTAACTCGTACAACGCGCGCGCTCCATTTGCGGCAATGGCTCTGTCTGTTGCCGTCATTGGTCTGCTTCCTGTTAGTTTCTAGCGGCTATTTAATGATGTCGCATGAAGAAACCGTCCACTTCATCGAAAAATTCCTCTATCATAATCTGTTTGCAGACGGATCCATTTTAAGTTTCCAGGTGGTTGCTCATCTCGTTGTCAAAGTGGTTTTTGCCTTACAAATTATCCCCGTCGTGGTAGTGGGCAGTCGAAAGATTATGCGCTATAGCCACTTTGTCAGAGGCCGTCTTGACGATTCCGACAACCGTAGACTATTACAGGTGAAAGTACTTTTCATTCTCTTTATCGTCACCTCACTAACGTCTTTCGTTTTCAATTTAGTGGGGCGTTATCGTTTTGTCGACCATCCTGCGCTTTTAGTGATTCCTTCATTTTCCTTCTCTTTCCTTATCTTCACACTCAGCTACATCGGTATTCGATTCCGTGAAGACACCTCCGACCTCGAAGAAACAGACAACAAGAGTGCCATTCACAATGACCATCACCATCGAGACGACGATGGTACGGAAAAAAACATAAGGCTTCAAGACACAGACAACACACTCGAGTTGTGCCAACGTATAGAAGAGTTGATGGAGAAAGAGCTCCTCTACCTGAAAGCAGACCTTAAAATCAGCGACATCACTTCACGGTTACATACCAATCGTAATTACATTTATAATGCTATCAACAAAGAGATGGGGCTATCCTTTGCCGACTTTGTCAATCGCCACCGCATAGACTATGCTACCAAGATGATGGCAGAGCAACCCGAACTTCAAATAAACGAAATATCCCTAAAATCAGGCTACAACTCTTCTAGTTCCTTCTACCGGAACTTCAAGTTTTTTATGGGTTGCGCTCCTAAAGAGTATTATGCCAGCCTGCATGGGTAACGCCCGCCCCAACCCCTCTCTGGAGGAGGGGGGAGTTAGTATAGGTAGGTGACTGGTAGGGGAGTATTTTGGTATATTCCTTGCATTTTTCAGCCGAGGAGAACTCTCGAAGGTGAAGAAGCAGTACCTTTTCCGGGGTCGTATGGGGTGGCATACTTCCCTCGTTTGTTTCCTATATTCGCAGAAAATAGCCTTTTTTGAAGAGAAATGTGAATATAGGAAAAGATTATGTATTTATTTCCTTAGCTTTGTCCATCTTAATCATAAAACCCTAAATCGAACAGAATCTATGAAAAAAAGTAGTATTTTGGCGACAATGAGCATGATGCTCTTGTCATTGATGACCGCCTGTCATTCCGGAACGGGTGGTTCAGCAGAGTCCGAGCTTGACTCTTTGGAGAAGGTGAACAAGCAGCAGGCATTGCTGTTGGAAGGCACTAATGCCATCTTAGACGACCTGTCGCTGACGATGGACAGCGTGTTGGCAGAGGAGGGTGTGCTCTTCGTTCAGAAAAATGGCGAGTTCATCAACGACCGTTCAAAGCTGAAGGCGAATGTGAAAGCCTTCAGTGAACTCTTGGCACGGCAGCGTGGAAAGATAGGAGAGATAGAAGCACGGCTTGCCAAGAGCAGGGAGAGTGCTGCAAAGTTCCAGAAGCTTGTCGACGTGATGAAGCGCCAGCTTGACGGAAAGTCGGCAGAAATCGCCGAATTGCAGAAGAAGTTGGACGATGCCAACTTCGACATTGAGAACCTGAACAGCCATCTCTGGGCGGCACGTCAGAAGATTGGAGAGCAGCGTGAGGTCATCCATGAGCAGCATCAGATTATAGATGCGCAAGACCAGATGCTGAACGAGTGCTACTATATCGTAGGAACCAAGAAGGAACTCCAGAACATGGGCATCCTGACCAAGGGCAACATCTTCAAAAAGAGCAAGGCCGACCTGGGCAATATTCCGCAACATTTGTTCCATCCTGTCGACATCCGGCGCTTCCGCCATCTCGATCTCGACGGCAAGAAGGTGAAGTTGCGTTCGCCGGCACCCAATGGTTCCTACCGTATAGAGGAGCATCCTGACGGTGGCTACACGTTCCGCATCCTCGATCCTTCCCAGTTCTGGAGCGTATCCAACTACCTTATCATCCAGTGCGATTGACCATCAACAACTTAAAAGTACCATCCCATGAAACGTAATCTGATACTGTTATGGCTGATGCTGGCGGCAATGACTGTCAGTGCTCAGCGTTCGATGACCCATCGCGTGCAACGTGGCGAGACAGCTGCCTCCATAGCACACAAATACGGCATGACAGAAGACGAGTTGTACCGCCGCAATCCTAACGTGAGGAACTATTATGCAGGCACCTATATCAATGTTGTAGACTATTATGACGACAGTGGCAGCAATAGCAATATGTCTTTATCGGAAGCCTATGGCAATCCAGACCTGGCGGAGGCGCAGAACTACGAGCGCACTGGTGACTACAAGAAAGCCATCAAGTCCTATTCACGCGTCATCAAGGTCAACCCTACTGCCAGTAACTACTATTCGCGCGGTCTTTGCTACTACCAGACGAAGAAGTGGAAAAAGGCTATCAGCGACTTTGAATACGTCATCGATGCTCCCGACTGTTCGCGGATGATGCGCAGGGAGTGTGCCCGCTATCTCGACGATGCCTACGAACGGGCAGCAATCGCTAAGGAGAAACGCACGAATGTCATAGCCGGCATCCTTGCAGGTGTCGTTGCCGTGGGCGTAGCTGCAGATGCACTCAGCTCCAGCAGCAAGAAGCACGACAAGGGAAAACCTGCCGGAAAACCCGCCACGAAGCAGGGTGGGCAGCCTCAACAGGGTGGAAAAGTCACGAAGCAAGACGTTCAGCGTCAGTCAGGAGGTAGTGGTCAAGGCGGTAAGCGTCCTCAGGGCGGCCGCCGTCCCAACCGTGGCACCCGCAGTAATGGTGCTGGTAGCCCCAAAGGATAGCCTTCCCTTGCCGCCAATGTCTTACAAACAACGTAAAAAAGGGCAGCGACCTTGTGTGGAGTCACTGCCCTTCTTTTTTTTAGTTTTAGTAATGAAGTCTAGTAATAGCGACGGCGGTCGTAGCGTCTGCGGTCGTAGTCGCGGCGCGGATGGTGCCTGGGACCATCGTAGCGGTGACGCGGACCAGGTGCGGGGCGTCCCATATAGCGCTCCCACTGCCTGGTGGTCAGCACGCTTCGATAGGCACGGTCTCTCTGTCCCGGGCTGATTCGTCCGCCAGCAAAGCGCAGGTTGATTTCGTAGATGCGGTCATACTGAGGTCTGCTCAGTCCCACTCTTCTGTCAACATGGTTCGTCATGCGGCGTGCCTCCTGCCTGATGCGTGGCGGTTGAGCCGATACTGCGACAGCCATCAGCAAGGCAACCAGTACTAAATAGAATCTTTTTGTTTTCATGATTTTTTATAGTTAAAGGTATAAATTAAGTTTTATCATCGGCAAAATTACGGGGTTTAGCGTAAACATTCTTCCTCATTTCACATTTTTCATTCCTAAATTCTCAGAAAATTGGTTCTCGTTTGTCCTATATTCACAATAATAGGTTATCTTTGCAATCGTGCTTAGTTCGATAGTAACATACATGCCGCTGTTCGTTTGCGCAATACTTTCCTTGATACTCGTCGTGGAGATGTTGAGCAACTACAACCATTCTCGGTTGGTCTTGCTGTTGTTTCTGTTCACCAGCACCCTGCTTTATTTTGCCCATGCCACATTCTTCAGGCACAAGACGGCGTGGATTCCAGTGACAGACAGCATCTACAGCTTCTGCAACCCAGCCGTCTTTCCGCTCTTCTACATCTATCTGACAGAGCTGACGCGCCCCTTGCGTGCTCCCTGGTTGCTGAACTGGCTCTACCTCGTGCCGTCGTTGGTCTGCTTTCTGTTTGTCACTAATGGCTACTTGATGATGAGTCCAGAGGAAACCACCCATTTCATCGAGAAATTCCTGTACCGTAATGAGTTCTCCGACGAGTCGGACCTGAGCTTCCAGGTCGTTGCCCACCTCATCGTCAAGGTGGTCTTTGCCGTCCAGATCATTCCCGTCCTGATTGAAGGCAGCAAGATGATTATCCGTTACAGTCGCTTTGTCAAGGGGCGACTCGACGACTCAGACGACCGTCGTTTGTTGCAGGTGAAGGCGCTCTTTATCCTTTTCATCGTCATCTCTGTCGTTTCTTTCGTCTTCAACATCGTGGGTCGCTATCGTTTTGCCGTCCATCCTACGCTGCTGTTCATCCCTTCTGTCGTCTTCTCTTTTTTGCTCTTTGCCCTCGGCTATATTGGTATACGGTTCGAAGTAGATACGATTTCAGAGAAGATGTTAGAGCCAAGTGTCGGCAATGGCAGGCTCTATAGGCTTCAGGCTGATAAAGACGGCGTAGCCGTCAACCGGTTCCAAGACGCAGACAGCATGCGTGAGCTCTGTGAGCGCATAGACGAACTGATGGAGGAAGAGAAACTTTACCTGAAGTGCGATTTGAGAATCAGTGACATCACCTCGCGTCTGCACACCAACCGCAACTATATCTATAATGCCATCAACAGGGAGATGGGCATCTCCTTTGCCGATTTCGTCAACCAGCACCGCATAGAATATGCCACAAAACTGATGAGAGAGCAGCCGGAGTTGCAGATGAATGAGGTCAGTCTGAAGGCTGGTTACAACTCTTCCAGCTCCTTCTATCGCAACTTCAAGCTCTTCATGGGCTGCGCTCCCAAGGAGTATTACGACAGGTTGCATGAGTAAGGACCCACCCCCAACCCATCCCCGGAGGAGGGGAGTTAGTATTAGGTAGGTGGCTGGTAGGGTTTTGAGCGCAATGGTGCGATGAGTTTTGCCCTTACAGGGAATGAAAAAAGTCTAAATTGAACGTGCGACGCTGATTTTGTAAATCGCTAATAATTAGAGACTTACGTGGTTGAGGTCGCATAAAGTACTACGCTTTCGAGCGAGAGTCGAGCACTGGACCCTCCAACTACATATAGTTTGCAAGCCAACTACTATGTAGTTGCGTTCCAACTGTTATGTAGTTGGAACGCAAAGGACTATTTGTTTGTTTTTTGAAGCTTGAGTTCTTAATGGATGTTAACGGGAAGCAGCGCTCGACTTGCGCTCGATTAGCGTACGACTCTTTTCCGTCCTCTGTTACGTAGACTGCTCTGTCAGAGAAGTTTACACAACATAGCGTCGCACGTTCAAACCTTTTTATTTTTCGTCTCTGTATAGGCAGCTGGCTTTTCATGGCAGTGCTTATTTGGGTATATTCCTTGCATTTTTCAGTAAAATGCTTTGTAATATCACCAAAAAGTGGTATTTTTGCAACTTGAAGTAGTATGCACGATACCTACAAATGGTGTAGGCAGCTATTCATTACCGAAAAGCCAGGAAATCAATAAAATCAAATTATAAACCAAAAAACATCAATCATTTATGTGGTTATTCAATTCATCTATCGGTAGGAAAGTCGTCATGGCTGTGACCGGCATGGCACTTATCCTCTTCCTGACGTTCCACTGCGCTATGAACATCGTGGCACTGTTCTCCAAGGAAGGCTACAACATGATTTGCGAACTGTTGGGTGCCAACTGGTATGCAGTTGCTGCCACCATCGGTCTGGCAGCTCTGGCACTGATTCACATTATCTATGCTTTCATCCTGAATGTGCAGAACCGTCGTGCTCGCGGCAGTGAACGTTATGCTGTGACCGACAAACCAGAGAAGGTAGAGTGGGCATCTCAAAACATGCTTGCTCTAGGTATCATCATCCTGCTCGGTCTGATTCTCCACTTGTACAATTTCTGGTACAACATGATGTTTGCAGAGCTGTTCCCGTCCATCCATTACGACCCGGCACCTGCCGATGGATTCGGTAAAATCGTGAACACGTTCGGCAATCCTGTCTATGTGGTGCTCTATGTCATTTGGATTGCAGCCATCTGGTTCCACCTCTCCCACGGTTTCTGGAGTGCTATCCAGACGATGGGTTGGAACGGCAAGACTTGGTTCTGCCGTTGGAAAGTCATCGGACTCATCTATGTAACGCTGCTCATGCTCGGTTTTCTGGTTGTCGTCTTGGCGTTCGCCTTCAAGTGTGCACCAAGCCTCTGCTGTCATGCTGCAGCTTGTTGTTGACAAATTTGAACCTGTAAATACCAAAATAGGACTCGCTTTTCACACTTAAGCAAAGCGACTAAAAGTAACCGCAAAGCGCTTTTACAAAGCGAAGCGACTAAAAGAATTTTCATTATGGCAAAAAAATTAGATTCCAAGATTCCTGCAGGCCCTGTGGCTGAGAAATGGACTAACTATAAGGCTCATCAACGATTGGTGAACCCCAAGAACAAGCTGAAACTCGATGTCATCGTCGTTGGAACAGGTCTGGCTGGTGCCAGTGCTGCTGCCTCGCTCGGTGAGATGGGTTTCAACGTCCTGAACTTCTGTATTCAAGACTCCCCCCGCCGTGCACACTCTATTGCAGCACAAGGAGGTATCAACGCCGCCAAGAACTATCAGAACGACGGAGATTCCGTCTATCGTTTGTTCTATGACACGGTGAAGGGTGGTGACTACCGTGCTCGCGAAGCCAACGTCTATCGTCTGGCTGAAGTCAGCAACAATATCATCGACCAATGTGTGGCACAGGGAGTTCCCTTTGCCCGCGAATATGGTGGCATGCTTGCCAACCGTTCGTTTGGCGGTGCACAGGTAAGCCGTACTTTCTATGCCAAAGGTCAGACTGGTCAGCAGTTGCTGCTCGGTGCCTACTCCTCGTTGAGTGCACAGGTAGAGGCAGGAAAGGTGAAACTCTTCACTCGTTACGAGATGGAAGACGTCGTTATCATCGACGGACGGGCACGTGGTATAATTGCCAAAGACTTGACCACCGGCAAACTCCATCGCTTCAGCGCCAATGCTGTTGTTATTGCTACAGGTGGATATGGCAATACCTACTTCCTTTCTACAAATGCTATGGGATGTAACTGTACGGCAGCCATCCAGTGTTTCCGCAAGGGAGCCTACTTTGCCAACCCATCTTACGTACAGATTCACCCCACCTGCATCCCCGTTCATGGCGACAAGCAGTCCAAGTTGACGCTGATGTCAGAATCACTCCGCAACGACGGACGTATCTGGGTTCCTAAGAAAATTGAAGATGCTAAAGCTTTACAAGCAGGAACCAAGCAGGGATGGGAGATTCCAGAAGAAGACCGCGACTACTATCTGGAGCGTCGCTATCCTGCCTTTGGCAACCTTGTTCCCCGCGATGTTGCCAGCCGTGCCGCTAAGGAGCGTTGCGATGCTGGATATGGTGTCAACAATACCGGTCTGGCTGTGTTCCTCGACTTCTCAGAGAGTATCAACCGCCTCGGCATCGACCAGATTATGCAGCGTTATGGCAACCTCTTCGAGATGTATGAAGAGATTACCGACGTCTTCCCTGGCGACCTTGCCAACGAAATCAACGGTGTGAAATATTACAAACCGATGATGATTTTCCCAGCTATCCACTACACCATGGGCGGTATCTGGGTTGACTATGAGTTGCAGACCACCATCCCCGGACTCTTCGCTATCGGCGAGTGCAATTTCTCCGACCACGGAGCCAATCGTCTTGGTGCTTCCGCATTGATGCAAGGTCTGGCTGACGGCTACTTCGTGTTGCCTTATACCATTCAGAACTACCTTGCCGACCAAGCTATCTGGCCCCGTCTCTCCACAGAGCTGCCCGAGTTTGAGGCTGCAGAGAAGGCCGTTGAAGCAGAGACCGACCGTCTGATGAACATCAAGGGTAAGCGTTCTGTCGATTCTATCCACAAGGAACTCGGTCATATCATGTGGGAACATGTTGGTATGGGACGGACCAAGGAAGGACTGGAAGAAGGCTTAAAGCTGATGAAACAACTTCGCGATGAGTTCAATACCAACCTCTTCATTCCTGGTACTAAGGAAGGTCTCAACATCGAACTTGATAAAGCCATCCACCTTCGCGACTTTATCCTCATGGGTGAACTTGTTGCCTATGATGCCCTCCATCGTGAGGAGTCGTGTGGCGGTCACTTCCGCGAAGAGCACCAAACCGAGGAAGGCGAAGCCAAGCGTAACGACGACGAATTCTTCTACGTCGGTTGTTGGGAATATCAAGGCGACGACACCAAGGCACCCGAACTCATCAAGGAGCCGTTGGAATATGAAGCTATCAAAGTACAAACACGTAACTATAAAAATTAAAAGGGGGGCTTAATTATGGCTAAGAATATATCATTTACCATCAAGTATTGGAAGCAGAACGGCCCTAAGGATAAAGGGCACTTTGATACACGCGAGATGAAGGACATCCCAGATGACACTTCATTCCTTGAGATGCTCGACATCCTCAACGAAGAACTGATTAGCGAAGGTAAGGAACCCTTCGTCTTCGACCATGACTGCCGCGAGGGCATCTGCGGTATGTGTTCGCTGTATATCAACGGTACACCCCACGGCAAGACCGAGCGTGGTGCTACCACCTGTCAACTCTATATGCGCCGTTTCAACGATGGTGACACCATTACCGTAGAACCGTGGCGTTCTGCCGGTTTCCCCGTCATCAAAGACTGCATGGTTGACCGTAACGCCTTCGACAAGATTATCCAGGCAGGCGGCTACAACACCGTTCGCACCGGACAAGCACAAGATGCCAACGCCATCCTCATCCCCAAGGAGAATGCCGACGAGGCAATGGACTGCGCTTCATGCATCGGTTGTGGAGCCTGCGTGGCAGCCTGCAAGAATGGTTCTGCCATGCTCTTCGTTTCGTCGAAGGTCAGCCAGCTCGCCCTCCTGCCGCAAGGTCGTCCAGAGGCAGCCAAGCGTGCCAAGGCAATGATTAAGCGTATGGACGAACTGGGCTTCGGTAACTGTACCAACACCCGTGCCTGTGAAGCCGTTTGTCCGAAAAACGAGAGCATTGCCAACATTGCACGCCTCAACCGCGAATATCTGAAAGCAAAGCTGAAAGATTAACACAAATGACAATACACCTTATTATAATAATAGGGATTACAGTTACCCCAAAAAGGGATGCACTCATAATGGTGCATCCCTTTTTTGTTTTCTGTAATAATGTCTCTTTGGTTTTCTATATAGTGGAAAAAGCAATCTTCTTTTCCCAAAAATGCCTTTGGCATTGGGGGTTTATTGCTCCACTATCTCCAGCGCTTTCTTGACAATGTCACTATGCTCGTTCCACACCTTGAAATATGCCGTCATATCCCACAAGTCACGGGCAATAAGAGCTTTTATCTGTATGCGCAAATAGTGGTAAGTACGTTGCAGCTCTTCATCGTCCTTAGGTTTCACCTTCTGTTTCTCCCCTTCAGCCACCATCTGGTCGAGGAGAGACTGCGGCACGATGAAATCACGGTTGAAGTCATCGAAGGTTTGGTATGTCTTATGCAGTTTTTTGCGGTTGTTGTCGATGTATTTCAGCGTTTGGTTGACAACTATGTTCTTTGCTACCAACTGGCGGTGCAGCTTCGTATATTTCATCGTATCCAACGGTACGAAATAGTCAGGCATGACACCACCTCCACCATATACCGTTCTATTGCGTCGCAGAGTGAAGAACTGCAGCGAGTCAGCAAAGTGTATGCTGTCAGGATTCGTCAGTTCACCATTCTTCAGTCTGTGTTCAATATCCATCTGGTATTCCTTCAGGTCTCCTTTCTTGTAAGGTTTCTGAATACATCTCCCACTAGGAATATAGTAATGAGCCACCGTAAGTCGTATCATAGAGCCGTCAGGCAAGTCCACCGGTCGCTGTACCAATCCTTTGCCAAACGACCTTCTTCCCACCAACCGTCCTCGGTCCTGGTCTTGTATAGCACCAGCGACAATCTCCGAAGCTGATGCAGAAAACTCGTCGATGAGGATGGTGAGGTCTATGTCTTTGAGCGAACCGTTACCCTTGGCACGATATTCACGTCTGGGCACCGCTCTTCCCTCCGTATAGACAATCATGTCACCGTCGTCCAGAAACTCGTTGGCTATCCTTGCCGCCGTTTCCAGATATCCTCCCCCATTCTCCTGCAAGTCAAGAATCAACCGTTTCATTCCCTGTCCCTTCAGCGAGTCCACCGCATTCATAAACTCATCGTATGTTTTTCCTCCGAAACTCTCCAAGCGGATATATCCCACCTGTGGGCGAATCATGTATGCCGCATTAATCGTATGAACAGGAATCTTGTCGCGTTTGATAGCAAACGTCAACGGCTTCTCAACGCCCCGTCTGACGACCTGCACTCTGACGATAGTGCCCTTCTTGCCCCTCAGTCGCTTCATGATGTCCGTTCGTGACATCTTCACACCGGCAATGGCTGTGTCGTTGACTGCCACAATGCGGTCGCCGGCAACAATACCTACCTTCTGCGACGGTCCGTTGACTATAGTCTGTATCACCAGCAAGGTATCTTCCACCATGTTAAACTGCACACCGATGCCCTCAAAGTCGCCCGTCAGCGGTTCGTTCATGGCCTTCGTCTCCTTGGCATCCGTATAGGAAGAGTGCGGGTCCAGTTCTTTCAGCATCCCCCTGATGCCGTCTTCCACCAGTTTCGCCTCATCAACAGAATCCACATACAAGTGGGTGACCGCCATCTCGGCAATCTGCAACTTGCGCAGCGGACTGTCTTCACCCAGTTTCAGTCGGATTTGCGCATCCGCATAACCCACAGCAAGCAGACAGGTGATGAACGTGCAACACATCACCAGCTTCCAATTTCTTCCTCCCCTGTTCTTTTGTTTCATTTTTATTTGTAGTTAATGAAGTCAACGAAGATGATGAAGTCGACTAATTGATTTCCTCCTCTGGCAAATCCTCTTCTATCACGAGGTTGTCGATAATGAAGTTCTGACGCTCCATCGTGTTCTTTCCCATATAGTATTCCAGCAGCTTTGCCACCTGGTCGTTCTTGTGCAAAGTGACCTGTTCTATACGCATGTCGGGACCGATGAAATGAGCAAATTCTTCCGGACTGATTTCACCCAATCCCTTGAATCGTGTAATCTCCGGATCAGGTCCCAAGTCCTTGATGGCTTGCTGCCGTTCCTCCTCGCTATAGCAGTACAGCGTGACGAAATCCGTCTTCTTTTCGTTCTTCCCCCGTTTTTCGTCAGCCGCCTCAATCACCTTCTTGTTCTTGATTTTCGTACGTCGGTTGCGCACTCTGAAGAGCGGTGTCTGCAACACATAGACATGACCTTTCTTCACCAGCTCTGGGAAGAACTGCAAGAAGAAAGTGATGGTGAGCAGACGGATGTGCATGCCATCGACATCGGCATCCGTCGCCACGATAACCTTATTATATCGCAGCGAGTCCAGTCCGTCTTCGATGTCGAGTGCCGACTGCAGCAAGTAGAATTCTTCGTTCTTATACACCTCGATGCGGTCCATGCCATACGAATTGAGCGGTTTTCCTCGCAAAGAGAACACCGCCTGCGTGTTCACGTCGCGGCTCTTGGTGATGCTTCCGCTGGCAGAATCACCTTCAGTGATGAAGATGCAGCTCTCCTCCTTGCGGTCGTTCTTCGTGTCACAATAGTGAATACGGCAGTCGCGCAGTTTTCTGTTGTGCAAATTAGCTTTCTTCGCCTTCTCGCGAATCTGTTTGGTTACGCCCGCCATCGCCTTTCGTTCCCGTTCGCTCTCCTTGATTTTCGTCTCCATCACTTCCGTGATGTCAGTATGGATATGCAGGAAGTTATCAACCTGTTGCTTGATGAAGTCGCCCACATATTTGTTGATGGTATCGCCTCCTGGAGCCATATGCGTAGAACCCAGTTTAATCTTCGTCTGACTTTCGAAGACAGGTTCTTCCACATTGATGGCGATGGCAGCCACGATACCGCTGCGGATGTCGCTGGGCTCGTATTTTCCGAAAAACTCCTTGATGGTTTTGGCAATATGTTCTTTGAACGCACTTTGGTGCGTACCGCCCTGTGTGGTATGCTGTCCGTTGACGAAGGAGTGGTATTCCTCGCCATATTGGTTGGTATGCGTAAAGGCAATCTCTATGTCCTCTCCCTTCATGTGTACGATAGGATAGAGAGAGTCGGTCGTCATCTTGTCCGTCAGCAAGTCTTTCAGTCCGTTGCGGCTGACGATGCGCCTACCGTTATACATGATGGTCAGTCCCGTATTCAGGTACGTATAGTTGCGGAGCATCGTTTCCACGATGTCGTTCTGGAACTGATAGCCTTTAAAGAGCGTGTTGTCCGGTTCGAAGAAGATGTATGTACCGTTCTCGTCGGTTGTCTTGCTGGTTTTGTCACTCTTCTGGATACCACATTCAAACGTCAGCTCCCTTACCTTACCTTCGCGATACGACTTCACTTCAAAGTGGGAGCTGAGCGCGTTCACTGCCTTCACGCCGACACCATTCAGTCCTACACTCTTCTTAAAAGCCTTCGAGTCGTACTTGCCGCCCGTGTTCAACACCGAAACCGCCTCAACAAGTTTTCCCTGCGGAATGCCGCGTCCATAATCGCGCACAGCAACCCGCAGGTTTTCGTCGATGTCCACCTCGATGCGTTTTCCGGCATTCATTTTAAACTCGTCGATAGAGTTGTCGATGACCTCCTTCAGCAGCACGTAGATACCATCTTCGGGGAGCGAGCCGTCGCCCAGTCGTCCGATGTACATACCTGGTCTTGTGCGCACATGTTCCATGTCCGACAGGTGGCGTATGTTTTCGTCGGTATATTCTACCGTCGGCTGGTTCTGAATCTCAATGGTTTCGTCGTTTGGTTTCATATCAAATTTCCTTTATAAAGCATCTGAGTCGCTTGTTGATGAACGCCTCGAAATACTGCCAGTTGCTCAGGATGTTGTTGTTGGTTTCCATCTGCGGCATCGCCTGAGCCCATTTAAATCCGTAGTTGATGTATTGCTGCACCAAGTCTTTGAAGATGATGGCGTTGGCACCCTTAGCGCGGTATTCTGGCAGCACGCCGATGAGCAGCATGTCCACCGTGTCGGCATGATGCCAGTAGATGGCGTTCAGCAGTCTTGCCCATCCGAAGGGCAGCAGTCTGCCGTTGCGTGTCTTCTTCATCGCCTTCGACAGCGAGGGGAAGGTGATACCGAATCCCACCATCTTGTTGTTGTCGTTGCCATCGACGATGATGGAGACGAGGTTCAAGTCGGCAATCTTGATGTATTGCTCCACCAGCTGGTCAATCTTGCGTTCGTTCAGTTCGGCAAAGCCATACAGGTCTTTGTACGTTTTGTTCAGCATACTGAATACTTCCCTGCCATATCCCTCCTTCATGAGTTCCTTGCGGGTGAGTTTGTGAACATGCAGGTTGTAGCGTTTCTCCACCATATCGGCAATCTTGGCAAACTTCTCGGGCACCTTCTCCGGCACCTTCACCAGCATCTCCACATAGTCATTGTCCTTTCGGAATCCGCCGTAGGCATCGATATGTTCCTTGTAATAGGGATAGTTATGGTTGGCATACATCGTGCCCATCGTGTCGAACCCTTCCACGAGCATTCCCTCGCGGTCGGTGTCGGCAAAGCCCATCGGTCCAGCCATCTGCGTCATCCCGCGCTCCTTTCCCCATGCCTTCACCGTGTCCAAAAGAGTTTTCGAGACCTCCTTGTCGTCGATAAAGTCGAACCATCCGAAGCGCACCACCTTGTTGTTCCATCGCTCGTTGGCGCGTCGGTTGATGATGGCAGCCACGCGCCCCACCGCCTTTCCGTCGCGGTAGGCGATGAAGTAGTCGGCCTCACAGTCGTCGAAGGATGCGTTTTGGTCTTTTCGCAATGTTCTTTTCTCGTCGAAGTGCAAGTAGGGAACGTCGTTCGGGTCATCCCTGTACAAGTCGTAGCGGAACTGCATAAAGCATTCCAATTCTTTGCCATTCCCTACTCTCTTAATTTCTATCATGTCTTTCCAGGTATTGTTTCTATAGTTTCTTGATATAGCAACGGCGGCGCTTGTGCAGCACCGTTTCCAGATACTGCCATTGGCTCTGCACGTTGTCGTTGGTTTCCATCTCCACCTGACTTTCGCCCCATTCAAATCCGTATTTCTGATACCGCGGAATGAGGTAGGCAAACATCAGGGCGTTGGCACCCTTCTTGCGGTATTCGGGCAGCACGCCGATGAGCATCAGGTCCACCGCCTTCGTCTTGTGGAATTTCATCGCCCTCAGCAGGTGCCACCATCCGAAGGGCAGCAGCCTGCCCCGTCGGCATTTCTGCGCCGCCCTTGCCAGCGAAGGAATGGTGATGCCGACGCCCACCATCCGTTTGTTGTCGTTCCAGTCTTCCACGATGACGATGAGGTTGGTGTCAGCCAGCGGCATCCACATGTTCAAGTATTGGTCTATTTGCCTGTCCGAAAGTTCAGAAAAGCCATACAGGTCTTTGAACGTATCGTTCAGCAGGTGGAACACCTCGTGTCCCTTACCCTCCTTGAAGATTTCGTGGCGCGTCATCGTGCGGGCATGCAGGTTGTAGCGTTTTTCAATCATCTGCGCCAGGGAGACGTATTTCTGCGGCACCTCTTTCGGCACAATCAGTTTGAACTCTACGTAGTCGTTGTCCTTCTCGAATCCCTCCATTGCCTCTATGTGCTCAGGATAGTAGGGATAGTTGTAGATGGTAGCCATCGTCCCCAACTGGTCGAATCCCCATGTCAGCATGCCTTCGGGGTCGAAATCGGTAAATCCCAATGGTCCGATGACCTCCGTCATGCCCTTTTCGCGTCCGTAGTCTTCCACAGCCTTCATCAAAGCTGCCGACACCTCCCTGTCGTCGATGAAGTCAATCCATCCGAAGCGCACCGACTGGCGTCCCCACCTGTCGTTCGCCTTATGGTTGATGATGGCAGCTACCCTGCCGGCAAGCTTCCCGTCTTTGTAAGCCAGAAACAACTCAGCCTCGCAGAAGTCGAAGGCTGCATTCTTATCCTTGTTCAGCGTGTTCCAATCGTCAAGAAACAAGTTCGGAGCGTCGTAGGCATTCCCTTCATACAAGTCGTAATGAAAGTCGATGAAGGTTTTCAAGTCCTTCTTCGTTGCCACTCTCTTGATTTCTATTTGTGCCATCAGTTTTATACCGTTGGTTTGTCTAATCGGCAAAAATAGTAAAAAATGTTGTTACAGGCAAACTTTACCCCGCTTTTTTGGCGATTATTAAGACATGGGAGCCGTCAGCAAGTGTCGTAGCGAAAAGATAATCGTCGCCGCCGTCTTTCAGTTTCAGCCGTTTACGCAACTGGGCAACGCCCATCGGGAAGTTCCTCACGGTGATGTTCGCCTTGCCGATGCCCTTCATCTTGGTTGCCAACTCCCGTTTGTTCATCGTTGTGATGGCGACAATACGGAATTGCCTGCCAGGGAAGTCAGCCACCAGGCGGTCAGCCACAAACAGGTGCGAGTCCTTCGCTATCGTCGCCAACTGGAGCCGTTGGCAGAGCAGGGCAAAGCAGCCCGCTTTCATGATGGCAGCATGGGGCTCGTAGAGATAGCTCACCCCCACTCGCTCCAAAGCCGCAGAAGAGAGGTCGCTGCCGTTAAGAGAGATTTCGATGAAACGGGCTTTTTTCGCTTCACACACGTCAAATTCAAAACGTTCCGACCCTCCTGTCACTTCAACATTGTCACTCGTCTGGGCGGCAACTTCTGCCGCAGCATTCAGGTTGACACACACACATCTTACCGGCACCTCTCCGCCTCGCGTCGCCAGCACTACCAGCAGTTCCTTGCACTCGTTCTGCACAGCCACAAGATGTACTTCCTCTACGCGCAGCGACGACTCCCCGTTGTGCGTCAGGTCTTCCACAGCCTTGTGCCAATCCAACATCGGCGACAGCTTCAGCACGACAAACCTCACCTTCTGCCGCCATTCGTCCACCATCTCCAGCACGTTCGGCGTACAGTCGGCAAGGGCATAAGTGCGCCCGCCCTGCTCGTTGCGGCGGGCTGGGTCAAGGAACACCACGTCGGCAGCCTCCATCCCGTGCAGATAATCACAGGCATCCGCCTGCACTACCGTTGCCTTCAACCCCAGGAGCGGGAAGTTGGTCGAAGCCAGAGCACACAAATCGGCATTCCGCTCCACGTAGATTCGTTCGTCGAAACTCCGTGACATCCAAGAGAAATCCACCCCGAAACCGCCCGTCAAATCGACAAAGCGGGTACTGCCGACCCCCTCATCCTTCAGGCGCCTTGCCTTTTCTGCAACTATGGCAGCCTTGTAGCGTGCCGTCAGTTCGCTCGAACACTGTTCCATCGACAAGTGCGGCGGATAAACGATGTCCTCGCATGCCGCCCATGTCGGCATCTTCTTCCGTGCCGTCTGCCTGCCGCTAATCTGTTGCAGCGCCAGCGTCATGTCCACATCCTTCTTTCGTGCTGCCTGTAAAGCCAGCTGCCGCACATCGTCGTCGCTATGTTCCCGTATGAATGCCCGTGTAGCCTCGTTCATATCCATTTCGTTTCCACTTTTTCAGCCTCAAAGTTACTACATTTTTCAAAACCTACAAACGAGTGTGCCGCTGAAAGTGATGCAAATAAGAAACACATTCTAAAAAACGGGTAAGAAAAATTGTTTGGAGAAGTCAGTTTTTCGCAAATTCTTACAGCAATATACACCGATTTAAAACACATTGTGTTTGGGCTCTAAAGTGGGCTTAATTCCCCTCCAATTACGCTGTGTTTGAAGTCGGAGTAGATACACCTCGAAAATGGTCTGATGTTAAAGGTAAGGAGTAAATTTGTCCCACCGTGTGCAATGTTCTATTTGTAGTCTAAAAAACCGAATACATTCCACTATTAACCGATGGATTATTTCATCAATTCCGACAGTAAGAGCGGTTTACGTCCAGAATTCTTTCTCTTCGGTGGGTTTCATCTCTCCGGCACAGCGGGGGCAGGTGTGTTTGTTCCAGATCCGGATGTTGCTGCTACCACATTTCAGGCAGAGTCTGCCAGCTTCGCTACGGAAGGAAGGGGCTACGTCGGCGATGATGCCGCCGACAACAATGTTCTGGATGGTATGGCAGTCGGGGCACGTCATGGGCGTAATCTTTTGATTGAACAAGCCACGACCTTCATAGACTTCGGCTTCGTAGCCGCACTGGATGCAGCGGTATTTGAGTTTGGTTGACATAAAAAACTCACCGTTCGAGCTGGCGCACGGGGAAGGTGAAATAGGTATCGGGGAAAGGTTCGTTGCGGAGGGTGAAGTGCCACCACTCGCTGTCGAGGGGTTTGAAGCCGTGACGGAGCATGGCCTGACGGAGAATCATGCGGTTGCGAAACTGGGCTTCGGTGATGCTCCTGCCGGCAGGACTCTTGTGGTTGTCGCCGGTGTACTGGCCTGTCTCGGGGTTGCCGCAGAAGTCGGGATGGCTCTCTGGTCCGAACCAGTCGAACGTGCCGCCCATGTCGAGTTCTTTCTCGGTGGTCATGTCGAAGAGGGTGAGGTCAACGGTGGAACCGCGCGTGTGACCGCTCTTCTCGTAGATATATTCTTGTTCGAAGAGTACGCTCTTGTCGAGGTCGGGATAGAAATAGGTCTTCATGAGGGTGTCGGGAATGTTGGCAGCCCAGCGCACGAAATGGTCAACACCTTTCTGCGGACGGTAGGCGTCGTAGATTTTCAGTCGGTAGCCTTGCCGAATGACGTCGTCGCTGACGGCACGGAGGCTGTCGGCGGCAGCTTTGGTGAGCAGCGCGGTGGGTTGCTGATAGCCGTCGATGCGGGTGCCCACGAAGTTGTAGGTGCCGTAGTAGCGGATTTCGAGTATGGCGTCGGGTACGGCATCGGTGAGGGTTACAAACTGGCTGGAATCATCGGTAGAACTGACCTTTTGCGGATTGTCGGTTCCTGCCAGCGTGTTGCCGGCGATGCTGAGGATGGCAGAAAGCATCCATAGTCTTGCGCGTTGTCTTTTCATGTTGTGACGATGTTTGTGATGATGAGCAAAGGTACGGGTAAGCAAACAAAATACAAAATAAATTTTGGTTTTTTTTGCGGATGTTGTATTTTTGCATGTCTGAACAACTGAGAAAAACCGATGAATATGACGAAATACCACCGAAGGGGCGATGCGACACAAGCCGTCAGGCGCACGCTGGCTCTGGCTGGGCTGCTGCTATGGATGCTCTGGGGAGGACTCACGGGCGACAGGGTGATGGCGCAGGAGCGGAAGGGGGAACGGCTGAAGGTGGGACTGGTGCTCGGCGGCGGCGGTGCCAAAGGGGCTGCCCACATCGGTGCGCTGAAAATCATAGAGAAAAGCGGTATTCCTATCGACTACATCGCGGGAACCAGCATCGGGTCCATCGTGGGCGGACTGTATGCTTGCGGCTATCGGGCTGACGACATGATAGAGGTGTTTAAGAAACAGGACTGGCTGGGACTGCTGACCGACCGCGACGCGAAGCGACAGCACACACTCTTGTCGGAAGACGACGACGGCGTGGTGTATATTCTGGGATTCCCCGTCAGCCGCAAGGGGACAAGCAAGGCGAATCCGTCGAGAGGGGCTTTCCGCGGCGACAGGATTCAGGATTTGTTGGACTCGATGATTGTCAGGAAGGTGCCGGCAGCTTGCGACCAGCAGTTCGATTTCAGTCAGCTGCCCATCCCCTTCAAATGTGTTGCCTTCGACACGAAGAACCGACAGGAGTATGTCTTCAACGAAGGGCGGCTCTCAACAGCCATGCGGGCTTCGATGGCGATTCCGATGGCCTACAAGGCGGTGACGGTGGACGGAATGGAGCTTGCCGACGGCGGAATGGTAAACAATCTGCCTGTGGATGTGGTGAGGGCGATGGGGGCCGACGTGGTGATTGCCATAGACCTGTCGCAACACAAGCACGGCGAGGAGGACGACTGCTTCTGGGTGTTCGACAACGACAGCTACTTGGGATTGTTCGACGGCATAGACATTGACGGATTGCTGGGATGGGTGCTGACGCGTCCGGACCTGGACAAATACCACGAGAACTGTAAGCATTGCGACGTGTATATCAACCCTGACCTGGACGACTATACGGCGGCCCACTTCCGAGGGAAGGACATCAAGGATATGGTGATACGCGGATACAAGGCAGCGAAGAAGCAGCGCAAAGCGCTTAAGAAATTGAAGAAGCGCCTTTAACTCCCTTTAATCGAGCTTGCTCGCTTGCAGAGCGAAGCGGCGCAAGAACTCCCTTTTAACTCCCTTTTAACTCCCTTTTAACTCCCTTTTAACTCCCTTTTAACTCCCTTTTAACTCCCTTTTCATAATGTACTTGAATTTTGAAACTTTTCTAGCTGAACAGCGCGAACGAATATGGGGTGTCATAGAAGCATGTCTGAAGGATTACCGAGATGCTGACACCGAGGTGCTACGGTGGATGGGGCAGGAGGCCTACCTGCCGTTGCTGGACAACCATTGGAAAGTGGTGGAAGACTATCCGCGAAGACGAGGCAAATACCTGCGCCCTACGCTGGTCATGCTGGGCTATAAGAGCATGCTCAACGGAACGCCGCGCATCCCCGACGGAGCAGAAACAATTACGGCGGCTGCCATGCAGGTGAGCGAAGACTGGATTCTGATTCACGACGACTTGTGCGACGGCTCGCAGGAACGGCGCGGAAGGGCTGCCTTACACCGTGAGGTGGGACTGGAGATTGCCGTCAATGCCGGCGACACGCTCCACGAGGTGATGCACCGCATCTTGAGCCGCAACTACGACGTGCTGCCCCTGGCTACGGCGCGCCGCGTGCAGGAGGAGTTTTTCCGTATGCTGTCGCGGACTACCTTCGGACAATATGCCGAGATTCTATGGACACAGCAAGACCGTTTCGACATGACGGAGCAGGACGTGCTGTTCACCATTGCCGGCAAGACGGCATACTACACGATTGCAGGTCCGCTCCGACTGGGCGCCATCCTTGCCGGTGCCACCGACGAGCAGCTGGAACGCCTCTACCGCTTCAGCTATCCGCTGGGGGTATGTTTCCAGATTCGCGACGACATCCTTGACCTTACGTCTGACTTTGAAGGACAAAAACGCCAGACGTGCAACGACCTGTATGAGGGGAAACGCACGCTGATGTTGCTGCATCTGGTGAGACAGGCTACTGCGGAAGAGTTGCAACGCATCAAGGAGATTTTGGGAAAGAGCCGCGAGGAGAAGACTGCTGAAGAGGTGGCGTGGCTGAGGACCTTGATGGATAAATACGGCAGCATCGCCTATGCTGCCGATATAGCTAGGAAATATGCCGACGAAGCGATGGAAAAACTCGACAGCCTTGACTTTATCAACGAAGACTGCCGCCCGCTGTTCCGGCAAATGGTACACTTTGTCTTGGACAGGAAACGTTGAACGCTTGCGTAAACTTATCTCCCTCAACCGTTCTTTGCTAACAAAGCGCTGCGCGGTCACTCCCGCTAGCTCATCGGGAACAATCCAAAGAGCTTGGCGTCAATCTGATCGCAGATTTTCTGCAAGTCTGACGGGTTGTCGCCAAACTTGATGTTGTCGCCATCGACGATAATGAGATTGCCCTTGTAAGTGGAAATCCAGTCTTC
Source organism: Prevotella sp. (assembly GCA_017442825.1). Taxonomy (GTDB): domain Bacteria; phylum Bacteroidota; class Bacteroidia; order Bacteroidales; family Bacteroidaceae; genus Prevotella. Next base: position 110,288 of record JAFRYZ010000010.1, read on the forward strand.
GTAACGCTTGTTCAGTCCTTCGAGATAGTCAAGACGGATGGTCTGTTCGTAGTCGCGGCCGCGCTTCTGAATCTGAGCAACGAGGTTAGGAATGGTGGAGCGGATATAAATCATCAGGTCGGGCAATTTCACCAGCGACATCATCAGGTTGAAGAGGTCGGAATAGTTGTCGAAATCGCGGTCGGACATCATGCCCTGACCGTGAAGGTTGGGTGCGAAGATGCAGGCATCTTCAAAGATGGTGCGGTCCTGGATGATGGTTTCCGACGACTTGGAGATTTCTACCACTTCCTTGAAACGCTTGTTCAGGAAGTATATCTGCAGGTTGAACGACCACCGCGCCATATCGGCATAGAAGTCGGCAAGATAGGGGTTGTTGTCAACGGGTTCAAAACGGGGTGTCCATCCGTAACGGTGGGCAAGCAAGCGGGTGAGTGTGGTCTTTCCGCTGCCGATATTTCCAGCTATAGCAATGTGCATGGGAGTTTTTATGTTTCTGGTTTCAAGTTTCAAGTCAAAGGCATTCAAAACAGGCTGAAGAGTTGATGGTCTATCTTATCGACGATGGCGGCGAAGTCTTTAGGATTGTTTTGGAAATCCATGTTATCGACATCTACGGTGAGCACCTTGCCGCCATATTGATGACCGATGAATTCTTCATAGTTCTTATTCAGTCCGGAGAGGTATTCTATGGGGATGGTCTGCTCGTAATCACGCCCTCGCTTCTGAATGTTGCTAACCAGATGGGGGACTGATGCCCGCAGATATATCATGAGATCGGGGAAGCCGGCAATGTCGGTCATCTGCTCGAACAGTTCCATATAGGTTTCAAAGTCGCGTTCGGAGAGGTTGCCCTGCTCGTAGTTGTTGCGCGTAAAGACATAGACTCCCTCGAAGATGCTGCGGTCCTGAACGATAGTGTGGTCGGAATGGTTGATGGCTATCATGTCCTTAAACCGTTCTTTCAGGAAGTACACCTCCAAAGCAAACGACCATCGTGGAATGTCCTTGTAGTAGTCGTCCAGATAGGGGTTGTAGTCAACGGCTTCGAATCGTGCCTCCCATCCATAGTGATGGGCAAGCATGTGGGTGAGCGTGGTCTTGCCGCTGCCGATATTTCCTGCTATGGCAATGTGCATGAGGCTTAGACCTTTTTATTCAAAATAATAGAGGAATGCGGCAATGCCTTCGAGGGCTGGTTTGCGTTGTCCTTCTATCTCGATGTGAAACTTGATTTCTGCCTTGCAGATGCCACGCAGGTTTTGGATGTTATGCAACTTGGTGACCAGACGGACGCGAGAGCCCGTGATGACGGGCTGTCCGAAGCGCATGTCAGTCATGCCGTAGTTGACCAGCATCTTGATGTTGTTCACCTCAATAATCTGGTCCCAGAGATAAGGCAACAAGGACAGCGTGAGATAGCCGTGGGCAATGGTAGATTGATACGGACTCTCTTTCTTGGCACGCTCCACATCGACGTGAATCCATTGATGGTCGAGGGTGGCATCGGCAAAAAGATTGATGCGGTCTTGGTCAACCTGCAACCAGTCGGAGGTGCCGAGTTCTTCACCAAGGTGGGCGGCAAACTCCTCATACGAATTGATAATCAGTTTTCCCATGGTATGGTGGTTTATAAGTCTCGGAAGTCAGCCCTGCTTCGGCTAACTTCCGAATGTTGGATGATTTACTACTTCACTCTGTTGAAACCGATGACTTCATCACCGATGATCAAGTTCATCCTGTCGTTGCCATCGAATTTTACTTTGAAGACTCTGAAGAGCGTTGCCAGTTCACCGATTTGGCTGATTTCTGCAGCACCGTTGTTCTTCACCTCTGCTTCGATGAGCTTGAACATAGCATTGCGAGTCTCTTCGCTGGCTGCCATCGCTGCCTTCATTTCGGCATCTTTCAACTCCAGCTGCGAAATCTTCACTTGTGCATCTTTCGCGTTGCAGACGGTCTGCACGTTGGTGCCATCCATATTGAACGTACCAGGAATAAAGAAATTGACGCCAATCTTGCCAATTTCGGCATCGTCGTTGTCGGCAGTCATCGCCACACAGAAATCTCCTGATTTAGTTGATTTCTTAGTCTTTACCTTGTCGAAAGAAATCATCAGGTTCATGGCTGGTTCCTCCTTGTCGAATCCCATCTCCTTGCGGAAAGCCTCGTCAGCCACCCAAGTGCCGTCGATGGTCTGTGCCGTCATGCTCATTGTAGCAAGCATCAGCAATAATGTCAAAATACTCTTCTTCATAGTTCTTATCTGTTTTAAATGATAATCATGGGTACAAAGATAATGCAAACCGAAGACATGACAAAGAAACATCATTTCTTTTTTTGAAACAGGTGGGCAACAAGGCCTCCGCTGATGTTGTGCCACACACTGAAGATAGCACCAGGGATGGTTGCCATAGGATAGGCTGCGAAATGGAGCGTTGCCAACGACGAGGCAAGACCTGAGTTCTGCATACCTACTTCAATACTGACTGCCCTACGCTTGGTTTCGCTCATACGTAGAAGGGTGCCGATGCTATAGCCGATAGCAAGACCACCCAAATTGTGGAGCATCACCACGAGAATGACGATGAATCCGCTTGACAGCAGTTTGCTGGCATTGGCACCAATAATAATCAACACGATGGCACAGATAACAAGCGAAGACAACGCTGGGAGATAGGCTGTAGCAGCTGTTGTCAGACGGGGGAGAAGCCGCTTGATCAACAGTCCTGCCGCAATGGGGAGGATGACTACCCAAAGGATACTTAGCAGCATGCCGACGACATCGACATCGACGGTCTTACCTGCAAGAAGCCACACCAACAGGGGGGTCAGCACTGGAGCTAGCAGAGTACTGACACCCGTCATACCTACCGACAAGGCAAGATCGCCTTTGGCAAGATACGTGATGACATTGGACGCTGTTCCGCCAGGACAGCAACCTACAAGAACAACACCCAAAGCCAACGCATCGTCAAGGGCAAACGCTTTCGCCAACAGCCAAGCCAACAGGGGCATGACGGTGAACTGTGCCAAGCAACCTATGGTAACATCTTTCGGACGACTGAACACGATACGGAAGTCTTCTGTACGCAACGTCATTCCCATACCGAACATGATGACTCCCAACAAGGGATTGATAATCGTGGGTTTAACATGACTGACCATATCTGGGAAAACCAACGCCACAATAGCAGACAAAAGTACCAGCAAACCCATATAATCGGCGATGAACTTACAAATCTTTTTCATATTATCTTTGTTATTCAATTTGACGGCAAAGGTACGATTAAGAGAGAGAAAAGCAAAAGAAACTTGTGCTTTTCGCAAAAAAGTTTGTACCTTTGTCAGCCAAAACAACAAACTTTGTTATGGCTTACAGAAGAATTACTGCTGCCGAGGCAGCTGCGATGATTAAAGACAAAGACATGATGGCTTTGTCTGGTTTTACTCCAAACGGCAACCCCAAGGCTATTTTTCGTGAACTCTCCAAGCGCGCGGTGAAGCTGCATGAACAAGGCGAAGAGTTCGGTGTGGGCATCCTCACGGGGGCTTCATCGTGCCAGAGTGTGGAAGGCGATATGGCTGCCGCTCATGCTCTGCGTTTCCGTGCCCCATTCTCTACGAATAAAGACTTCCGTACTCATACGAACTTGGGTGAGGTGGAATATGAGGATATGCACCTTGGACATATGGCGGAGCGTCTTCGTCGCGGCTTCTATGGTGAGGTGGATTGGGCTATTATCGAAGTCAGCGATATGGAAGAGGGTGACGACGTCTGCAAGGCTTATCTGACTTCTGCCGGCGGCATTGTCGCTACCATTGCCCGTATTGCCAAGCGCGTCATCATCGAGCATAACCAGTTCCATAATCCTAATTCGCGCTACTTGCACGACACTTGGGAACCGCGTGAGGTGTGGGACAACCGTGAGGTGATGGATATCCATTCTCCTTACGACCGCATCGGCAACGACTATGTTGCCATCGATGCCAGGAAAATCGTCGGTGTCATCGAAAGTAATATCCCTGAAGAAGCACGTGCCTTCAAAGAACCCGACGACGAAATCATGAGCATCGGACACCATGTGGCTGAACTCCTTGCCAACGACATGAAGTGCGGACGCATACCCAAACAGTTCCTACCTATCCAGAGTGGTGTGGGCACAACGGGCAATGCCGTGCTGAAAGCGCTCGGAACAAGTCCGCTCATCCCTCGTTTCAATGTCTATTCGGAAGTGGTGCAGGATGCAGCCATCAACTATATGCTGGAAGGCAGAATTGGTTTTGCTTCTGCAACGGCTATGACCGTCACCAACGAAGCCCTGCAGCGTGTATATGACAATATGGACTATTTCTCGAAACACCTCACTATCCGACAGAGTGAGATTGCCAACTCACCAGAGGTGATTCGCCGACTGGGTGTCATCGCTATCAATACACCGTTGGAGTGTGACTTGTATGGCAACGAGAATTCCAGCCATATTTGTGGCTCGTCTCTGATGAACGGCATCGGTGGTTCTTGCGACTACGAACGCAACGGCTATATCAGTATCTTCACGACACCATCGACAGCCAAAGGGGGAAAGATTTCTGCCATCGTACCGATGTGTTGCCATGTCGATTCTACAGAACACGATGTGGATATCATAGCCACCGAACAAGGTGTTGCCGACCTCAGAGGTAAAGGACCAGTAGCGCGTGCCATCGAGGTGATTGAGAATTGTGCCCATCCCGACTACAAACCCCTGCTGCGTGACTATCTGAAACACATCGCCCCGATGGGACATGAACCGCAACACATGAGGGCTGCACTTGCCTTCCACGACACTTTCTTGCGTAAAGGCGACATGCGACTGACTGATTTCAGTGATTATGTTAAATAGAATACATACCACACTTCAGCAACGATTACCGTATAATTAAAAAGTTGTATAGACATACCACAACTCGTTAACCATCATCGTATAATAAAAAAGTTGTAAAAAGTGTTGCACAATTCAAAAATTGTGTTTACATTTGCAGCGATTTACCTAAATATTAACTAAACAACGAGAAAGCTATGAAGAAAGTTATTATTGGAATGTTTGCATTCTGCCTTGGTTTAGGCATGGTTTCTTGCAACAAGGAAGTGAACGCACAGGATGTTGTGGCTAAGGTTAAGGCAGAAGGTGCCAACTGGGACGAAGCACAGTGGAAGGATGCCTTCAAGGACATGTTCAAAGCTGCTGCCCCCATGTTCGACTACATGAAAGAGATGGAGAAGAAGATGAAGGACGCAGAAAGTGGTGACGACGCTGCCAAGATAGCAGCCGCTGCAGAAATTATGAAAGAGGCTGAAGCTAAGCAGAAGGAGTTTGAACCGCTGTCAAAGGCATTTGAAGAATTCAGCAACATAGCAGAAAAGAACCCTGTTGCCAAGAAGCTGATGGAAGACAAAGCCTTCGAACAGGAAATGAAGAAGGAATTCAACCTGCCAGAAGAAATGTTCTAATCCATTTCATACCCGTTTCAACGGGAAGATAAAGAAAAATGGATGCGCTGCAGCGTATCCATTTTTTTTGTTTCCCATGTTGCATCAATACTTGATTTGTCGGGCATAATCTTCGGGATAGTCGGTATAGGAGAGAGCGTGTTGGGCTCCCTTAGTAATCCACAGGCGTTTGGGTTGGGGCTTGACGCGGTAGAGTTGGTGTACCATAAAGGTAGGGACGAAGTCGTCGCTGTCGCCATGGATGAAGAGCATGGGGTGAGGGCTGTGCTGGATTTTGTTAAGGGAGGAGGCTTCACCGAAGCTCCATCCGTATTTGAGTTTGCAGAGCAGGGAGGTGGTGTAGAGCAGGGGAAATGCAGGGAGCCCGAACTCTTGACGCAGCTGATAGCCAAATTCATCCCACACGCTGGTATATCCACAGTCTTCGATAAAACGGATGCTTTTCAGCCACGACGGCATGGTTTCGCCTGCAACATTCATGGCGGTGGCTGCCCCCATAGAAACACCATGTACGATGATGGTGTCGGCACCCCACTGGTTGTGGGCAATCTCCATCCATTGAAGGATGTCGAGACGGTCGTGCCACCCCATGCCAACGGCATCGCCCTCGCTGAGTCCATGGGCATGGAGGTCGGGCATGAGGACATGGCAGCCGTGCTGCTGATGGTAGAGACGGGCGATATCAAAGAAGTCGATGGCACAGTCGCGCCAACCGTGAATCACGATGGCGGCGGTATGGCTGCTGCCGTTGAGGGCATAGTAGGCATGGTGGCGCTCGCCTGTGGGCATGACGACGAAGGTGTCGCGCAGACTGTGCCCAGCCTTGAGACTGTCGAGCCAGGGGGTTACTTCAGGATGAAGGCGGCGAAGCTCACGGAAGCAGAAGGCTGTGTCGCGGCGTGCAGAGTCGGGTGCCAGAGAATAATCGAGCATATAGAAACTGGCACCGACAGTTGCTACAGCAAAGATGCCGACGATGGCGACTGGAATGGCGAAGACGAGTTTCTTCATAGCGTTTTAACTTTCAGCGGACGAAGGTACTTCTTTTTTATGATAAGAATTTGTTTTTAGCTGTTTTTTTGTACATTTGCAGGCAAAATAATACCTATGAACAAAAATACAGCCAAGGTTAGGATATGGAGAACTACGCGATGTCTCTTTCTTGCCATGGGTGCCTTGTTGATGGTAGTACCGAGTGTTGCCACCCCTGCTGACGACGGTGACACGCTGAGAGTGGAGAAAAAACCGAAAGGTGTGATGAGGCTCATCTACGGCATCAAAAACTTCATGGACTCTTCTGCAGTAAGGGGGTTGGACAAAAACTTCATAGAGGCACCCCAGCGTCCGTGGCAGGTTATCTTGAAAGGGAACGTAAACCAGTCTGACTTGCGGATGGAAGCTACCATCAACGGTGCCGGTCTCATAGGCGAAGGTGCCAGCGACATGCTGTGGGCTCCGCGCATCAAGACTGTGCCCTCAACGTATGTCGGTCTTTGGGCAGGCTACAGAGGCTACGGTTTCGGCTACATGAAGAACATCGGTGGCGACAACGGTACCTACCTGACGCTGGGAGCCACCGGCGGCAGCTATGGTGTGAACTTCCGCAGTCATAAGTTTGATACTTCGGAGCCGATAATACGGTTTAAGGGTCAGTTGACAGACGAGCCTTTCGACATCACGGAGAAAGCAAATCTGGACGAACCTATTGACGTTCATACCATCTTTACTGATGCCTATTACCTGTTCAACGGCAAGCATTTTTCGTATGCTGCAGCCTACGACCAGTCGGTGATACAGCGTCGCTCAGCTGGTTCGCTAATGGTGGGAGCGACTTTCTACCACATCAACATAGACTATGCAAAGCACAAGAATGCACCGTTTATCAACCTGATGAACGACATTGGGAGATTCAAGCAGTGGCAGGCAGGCGTTGGCATTGGCTATGCCTACAACCTGGTGCCGTGCCGTGGACTCTTGATCAGTGTTATGGCGATGCCTGTATTGGTCTTCTACAATCGCAGCACCTCCTACCACTATGACTCCAACTTCAACGAGATTGTGGATTTGGAAGACCTCCTCAGCGACGATGACTCGTATATGGACAAAGTCAAGATTACACCTACGGGGAAAGATTCTCAGAACAACCACATGGTGCTGAACTACGATGCCAGACTTTCTGTGGTGTATAACTGGAAAAACATGTTCTTGAACGTAAGTGGTCAGTACAACTACTTCCACTACGAAAAACAGTCGTACAGCGGACGGCTTTATGACTGGTTTATCAATGCCTCAGTGGGTATAAGACTCTGAGAAAAGGATGAAGACAAAGACTCTTAGAAACGATGAAGATAGCAGTTTATTGTTCGGCTAACAACAACATTGATCCAGACTTCTTCCACCTGACGGAGGAACTGGGACAATGGATAGGGAAAGAAGGGCACACGGTGGTCTTCGGCGGATGTGCCATGGGGTTGATGGAATGTATTGCCAAAGCTGTCAGGGATAACGGCGGCAGAACCATCGGCGTAGTGCCCTCTATCGTGGAGAAAGGCGGCAGAATGTCGGACCATGTTGACATTCACATCCCCTGCGACAACTTGGACGACCGCAAGGGACTGATGGTGGCACATAGCGACATCAATATTGCACTGCCAGGCGGCGTGGGTACACTGGACGAGATTTTCACCGTCTGTGCGGCAGCCTCGATAGGTTATCACCACAAGAAGGTGATTCTCTATAACATGAAAGGTTTCTGGAACTCGCTGTTAGCCATGTTGGACGATCTAGAAGGAAAAGGAGTCATCCGCGAAGGTTTTCGCGAACAACTCCTTGTTGCCAACAGCTTGGAAGAAGTGAAGCTGCTGCTATCAAAGTTTACATCTAACGCAGAGCATTAAGCTAGACAGTTCTTACTTTCCAATGAAAAGCAATCAGCGCCATATAACCTATCTCATGACCCATCACGCTTTAACGTTCGGCAATCAGTTTCTCTGCCATTGCCTTTCCTAAGGCAGCACACTGCTCCTTTGTCTCTGCCGTGAGCGCCTGCTTCATATCGACAGGAGTACCCACCGGCTCGAACTTCAGGCGTTCGTCGTTGAGTTTTTGAATCTCTGCCACAGCCTTGCTTGCCCAACAGTGAGAACCAAACCATCCGATGTAGTGGTTCTTGATGTCTTTGTTGGCAAGTTCGTTGAGCAACACATCCATTTCGTGATAGAGTCCGGCATTGTAGGTGGGAGCACCCACGATGAGAGCTTTGTAGCGGAAGACGTCGCGGATGATATAGGAGTGGTGAGTCTTCGATACGTTATACATCACGATGTTCTTGATGCCAGCCTGCGAGGCGGCACGAGCTATCTGCTCTGCCATGCGCTCGGTGTTGCCATACATGGTGCCGTAACAGATGACGATGCCTTCCTCCGTCTCGTAACGCGACATGCGGTCGTAGAGGGCGATGACCTTGTCGATGTACTGGTGCCATACCGGACCGTGAGTGGCACAGATGTAGTCGAGTTTCACGTCGGCAAGTTTCTTCAGGGCGTTTTGTACCGGTACACCGTATTTACCAACGATGTTGGAATAGTAGCGCACCATCTCCAGCCAGAACGTGTCGCAGTTGATTTCTTCGTCGATGATGCCGCCGTTGAGGGCACCGAAGCATCCGAAGGCGTCGCCGGCAAAGAGTATATTGTCGGTTGTGTCGAGAGTAACCATCGTCTCAGGCCAGTGCACCATCGGCGTGAGCACGAAGTGGAGCGTATGGTGACCGAGTTCGATAGAATCGCCGTTTTTTACCTCCACAATGCCGTCGTCAATGCCATAGAAACCCTGCATCATGCCGAAAGTCTTCTTGTTGCCCACAATTTTGATATTGGGATAATATTTGCGGATGAGAGCAATGGATCCGCTGTGGTCGGGTTCCATATGGTTGATGACGAGGTAGTCGAGGGACCGGCTGCCGATAACTTCCTGGATGTTTTCGATGAACTGTGTAAAGAAATCAACCTCCACGGTATCAATCAGCGCCACCTGTTCGTCGTCGATGAGGTATGAGTTGTAGGAAACTCCGTTCGGAAGCGGCCAGAGCCCTTCGAACAATGCTTTGTTGCGGTCGTTTACACCAACGTAATAGACTTTGTTCTTGATTTCTATCATATCGTATATTGTTAAATGAATGATTCTATATAGGTTTGTTGTTAAATGAATGATTCTTACCAAACTCCAAGGAGACGTAGTTGTAGAGGTCTTTGCAGCATTCGGAAGAGAAGCACATAGCTTCGGCGATGAGTTCGTCCCACTGCTGTTCTGTCAGTCCCTGCTGCAGCATGTCGCAGGTGATGCCGGCTTGAATCAATCCGAAGATGAATCCAGCATTGAAGTTGTCGCCAGCCCCGATGGTGCTGATAACAGTTGTGCTGCCGTCGATGGGGTATCGTTTTGCAAATGTAGCATGGCGCACTTCAACGGGCAGATCCCCTTGGGTGTAGATAAAGTTTTTGCAATAGAAGGAAATCTCCGAGCGATAGACAGCATCAGCATCTTTCTTTTTGAAGAGCACATCGAAGTCTTCGTGGCTACCTCGGACTATGTCAGCCATTCCGAAGTTCTCCAAGAGATTGGGGGTGAGCTTCATCACCTCGTCTTGATGGGAAGGTCTGAAGTTGACATCATAGTAGATGATCGCCCCACGACTACGGGCATAGTCGAGAAAACCCTTCACCTGCGGACGGATGACGGGGTTCAAGGCATAGTAGGAGCCGAAGAGTACGATGTCGTCGGCATTAATCTCCGAATAAACGAAGTCCAGTTGGTCACGGGGATGGTCTTTATAGAAGATGTATTCAGCATCGTTGCTGTCGTTGAGGAAAGCCAGCGACAGCGGCGACTTAGAGTCGGGAAACACGTTGACGTGTTCTGTGTTGACTCCGTTCTCTTGCAGGAAGTCGATGATGCGCTTCCCTATTCTGTCATTACCCGTTTCGCTGATGAAGTCGGTAGGCACGCCGCAGCGTCCCAGCGAAATCATGGCGTTAAACGTCGACCCACCTGGTACAGCAGCCGTAGGTTGGTCGTTTCTGAAGATGATATCGAGGACGGTCTCCCCGATTCCTATTACCTTTCGCATAGTTGTTCTAAATTGTCAACAAATGATACACTCCCCCAGCCATAGTTTTGACAATACCTTTCATCTCCATTTCGAAGAGAATCGCCGTCAGACTGGCGACGGGTATTCCTGTTTTCACGACAAGGATATTCATCTGCAGGTCGTTGTTCTGTTGTAACACGTCAACGATGCACCGCTCCTCGTCCGTCAGCTGTGGAAACATGTCTCGCTCAATGCCTTGAGCCTTAGCCTGTCTCACCTGTGCTTCCGCCTGCCACCCCATAGCCAGCACCAAGTCGCGGGCAGAAGTGATGAGGGCAGCACCATTGTCGCGGATGAGGTTGTTGCACACTTCCGAAGCAGCAGCCCCCACCGGTCCGGGGAAAGCAAACACGTCGCGGTTGTAGCTTCGGGCAATACCAGCAGTAATTAGTCCGCCCCCCTTCTTGGCACTCTCTACGAGGATGCAGGCATCCGACATGCCAGCAACGATGCGGTTGCGCTGTATGAAGTTTTGTGGCAGGGGTTGCGTCTGTGTGGTATATTCGGTGAGCAGTCCGCCCTGAGTCACCATCCTCCTTGCCGTCTCCTTGTGGCGAGCCGGATATAAGTCGTCTAGTCCATGAGCCAACACCCCTACTGTGTCGAATCCGTTGGCAAGCGCATTGCGGTGGGCACAGATGTCGATTCCGTAAGCCAGTCCGCTGACGATGAGCACGTCGGGGCACAGTTGTCGCAGGTCTATGCAGAAGCGGTGTATGAGTTCCTGTCCGTATGGGGTGCAGTGGCGTGTGCCGATGATGTTGATGACATGGTGCGCATTCAAGTCGGCAGAACCTCGATAGAAGAGCACCAGCGGTGCATCAGGACACTGCTTCATCCGCTGAGGATATCGGTCGTCATTTAGACACAGCGGCAGTATGTTGTAGCGTTGGGCAAATTCTAATTCTTTTTCTGCCCGTTTCATCGGCTCGTCCATGTCTTTCAAGGCTTCCACGAGACGGGGGTGCATGTCGGGCATCACATCGCCAATGTTGTTGCGATGCTCCACGATAGCCGTTGCCGATCCCAACCGTTCGTGCAGCTGCCGAAGGGTGGAGAGCGAGAAGTTCGTCATGCACGTCAGTGCGATGCTATGTAGTTTTTCTTGTTCCAAGTTTTTTTTCTAGACGTTTCTAGGTTTTTCTATATTTTCTAGCCTTTCTAGATTTATCTAGGCTCCCCCTTTAGAAGGATGGGGGCTTCCTTTATAAACGGAGCGAAGGCACGGTCGTAGTCCTCGCTCTGCGACAGTCTGCCGTTGATGAGGCAGACAAGTTCCACGGAGGCTCGCAGACTGAGTTTCTCGTCGCTGGCACGGAAAATGTCGTGGTGGAAGATATATCGCATACCGGCTTTTTCCAACCAGAGTCGCGAGATGAACTCATCGTCGCAGCGCAGGGGAGTCTTGTATTGCAGGTTCATGCGTGCTACGACGGCATCGATGCCCCGTTCATGCAGTTGTGCAAAGCTGACGCCCAGACTTCGCAGGAAGAGATGGCGCGTATGCTCGGTATAGTGCAGGTAGTTGGCATTGTTCACGATGCCCTCTATGTCGCATTCATAGTCGCGCACCTCCATTCGGGTTTCAAATATATATTTTTCCATATTCCGTGTTGTTTGCTGTCAATTTGCTCTGAATTATAGGGTAATGGTTAAGTTGTCAATACTCCCTGATGTTGTCGTCTTCCATCGCCTTGTAATTCTTTGTCCTCGGCAGGAAGTCTTCCAAGTCCCATACGTAAAAGTACGAGGGATAGAGGAATCGCGACCTGACGCCACCATACCCCTCTTCATCCTCCTCAAAGTCGAATAGGTCGTCTATCATCGACGGCTCTTCCACCTTCGGCATGTCAGGGTCTTCGAACATCGCATCGTAGATACCGAAGAGATTGCCCCTGATGGCGAAGAACGCCAGCAGGAAAAACAAAGCCGTTTTTATGATTCGTGCAGTAGTAGGTTTCATACACGTTTCAAATATTCGTAGCCGATGCGGCAGCGCAGGCAGTCGCGTCGGTTGCAGTAGTTGTTCTTCAGTTGGATGAGCGCCTGTGAGTCGGCAGCCGTCTTCACGCTGATGCCGCACTGGCTCCACATGCGGGTGATATGGTTGTTCTCAGCCTTCATCTGTTCCAGAAAGAGGAAAGCCCTGTCGCAGAGTTCCTCGTCGCCCCGATAGCGTCCGTAGGCAAAGAGCATGGGCACAACGGTGTTGATGATGAGCAAGTTCAGTGATGCCGCCGACAGACGCTTCGCCTGTTTGTCGCTGGCAGAACCAAATGTATAGTGAGTCTGCCAGTAGGGCGTCACCTTAGCACAGAGAAGTTGCTGCACCTCCGTGATGGTCATACAGTCGGTCAGAGCCGCCAAGCCTGTTTTCCGCTGGTAGTAGAGGTGAGCCAACTGTGCCAGCCGGATGTGTGGGAAGTTTTGCGGACGCAGTCGTAGGAATCGCCAAAGGCGGGAATCCATCGGCTGCAGCGAGAACTTGTGAGCCAGATAGCGGTATTCCGATTGCAGCCTGTCGAAGTATCCTTCAGTCCGAGCCTGCTCCCGATAGCGTTCGGGGATGGTGTCCTCCTCCAAGAGTCCTGCCTGTCCCAGGAAGAAGGCTTCCACCTGGAACAAGTCGTCGCGGTGATGGGCAACAGCCTGCAGCGGCATGCTTCGTGCCCATGTCTCGAAGGCATCGCCGTTGATGCCGAAGCCGAAGCTGCGTGCCAGCGTCACGAAGTAGGCATCTTCCCACGACCCGTTGGCGGCAGCCACCCGTTGCTTCACCGCCTCCGTGCGCTGTTCCAGCCGCTCCGTCAGCAGCGCACTCATCCAGGCGTGCAGCACCAGCACCGACAAGTCTGGAATCACCCTGTAGCACGGCGGATAGGTGTCGGTCTTCAGCAATTCCTGATAGTTGGCAACAACAACGGCAGGGACCTCCAGCACCAGCTGCGGCAACCGTCTGCCGGCGGCAGTATGCACCTCGCCGTCAGCCCTCCCCACCACGTGCAGCACCACGTTGTCGTAGCGGCTGTCCTTGTCGTGTCCGTGCTGATACCAGTCGGTGGACTTGTCGTGCATCTCTACATTGCCAATCCACAGCGTACCGTCGATTTTCACCTTCGCATTGAAGAAATCGGGACCGGCGTTGCGGTTGCTGAGGCCTGGGTCGATAACTTCAACCCGTTTTCCCGTTGTTGTCAGTAAACTTGTCATAGGGAAAAGCTTGTGTTTCCAAGTATAGTGCAGGAGTTGTTCCATTGTAAGGTTGAGGGTTTAGGGTTGACAGACTTCAGTTATCGTTTAGATTATATTTGCTTGCAAAAATATATTAATTATGACAATCCTGCAAGAAAATTCATGATTTTGTGTAGTTTGATTGGAATCTACCAAATTCTGGTACTGTCGATACTGCCCCATTGATACGTTCTGTGATTGATATTTTTAAATTTATTTTTGGGCAAAAAATGCCTTCAACCATCACACTTTTAATTAACTTCTTAATAATCAATATGTTAACCCGTAATGGTTAGTCGCTCAACCCTCACCAACCATCACATACCATCAGGCTTTTTTGAAACTTTCCAACATTTTTTACGTGTCTTTGAGTTCCAATGAATTTAGTTTTGCTTTGGTATTCACATTTGGTACTAATAGTTTTTGTCGATAAAACTGATAGTTTTTGATTGAAAAACTATCAGTTTATGGTTTATATACTGTTGCTAAACTACTGATTATTAGAGACTTAAAGCAATATTTAGCGTAAAAAGGTGTGATTTTTCTTATTTTGTGAGGGTAGCGTGATGGTTTGTGAGGGCTACCATCACAACTTAACTTATTGTTATACTGACGTTTAACGAATAGTGTGATGGTTCAAGCAAAAATTAGCTAAAAACTCTCAGCAATTATAATTAAACGATAACATCATTTTGAAGAAAACGGACAATCATTATTAAAGGCAAAGATTACGGGGTCTCTGCTGATCATGAGAGTCTCTGCTGATCATGAGAGTCTCTGCTGATTACGGGGGTCGCTGCTGATTACGGGGGGCGCTGCTGATTACGGGGGTCGCCTCTGATTATGAAAGTGGGGGGTCGATGATCACCTCATCTAATATATCAAGGGACTGGTATGAAGTTACACACCAGTCCCTTGAAAGGGTTGTATCACAAAGAGAGAAATCTTCTTAACGGACGTACTTTTTACCGTTTCGAATAATGATTCCGCGATAGTTCTTGGGGGCACGGACGCCCGTCACCGTATAGGCCGCACCAGACTTGTCATCCTCGGTGGTGATGCTTTGGATTGCCGTCGGAACGCCCATAACAAACTCCAAGTCAGACTTACCATAGTTTATGTTACCACCGTCGTAGCTGGCTATGATTTCGTACTCCATCGAGTAGGTCTTGCCTTGGGTCAGCCCGCTGAGCAGGTCAAGGGCAGGCATTGTCTTCCAGGTACCGTCGCTCTGCTTCTGCATAGGACATTGCTGCCAAGTGGCCGATTCATGCTGTCCACTTAGATAGACCCTATAGTTCATGTACATCTCTGTTATCGGCTGGCCTTCCCACTCATGAACAACGGCGCTTATGTTGTTCACACGGAACACATTCAGCGTTCCCAGATTTTCACTGGAGATGCCAGTTTCCAACAGATTTATAGTTTGTGTTTTATCGTTGGCGGTCACGTTGATAGCCGCACTCTCTATGTATGATCTGTATTCACTCATATAGGTAAACGTGAACTTGTAGGCATCGCCACCCTTCAGATAGTACGTGTGTCCGTCTGTCGTTTTCAGTTCATATCTGACTTCCAGCGTGTAGTCATCATAATCATTAAGATACCACTGACTCTTCCGATACCCCAGCAAATCTACAACGCCGCCGTTGCTGCTGAACTGCGTCACCCCAGAACCTTGGTCGGCCTGCTCCGTGAGGTCAACATAGTACCAGTTGCCGCTCTTGTCGTTTTGCCAACCATAGATGACGTATGCCATTCGGACGCTGCTAAATGCCAGTCCGCTCTTGAGCAGTTGTGCCTTCACCCATGATGCGTCGCAGGTAAGTGTTGAGAGGCTGCCCAACGAAGCTGTAGCTGGTGTGCGGCTGCCCTGTCCCGTCAGCGTGTAGTCGGTTCCTTTGCCGTTCACATTCAGCCGCAAGCCAGCCGTTTCGCCGTAGAGGAAGGCCAATACCTTCTCGGCCTTCGTGAAGCGAATCTTGTAGTTGCTGCCACCATTGTTGTACCAGCAGTCCTGTCCGGCCCATATTCCAGAGCCTTGGAAGTTGAACTCCAGTACGTAGGTCTCACCAACTGTCAGTCCTTCAAGCACATCGATTGGCGTTGTGTACACCCACTGGTTTGGATCTTCCGCATCCTGTGTGGCTACCGCGTTCTTCCATTCGGAGGCCGTGCCGCTGGCTGGATAGATACTGTAGTTCATTTGCAGCGACTTGACACCGAAGGCACCGGCGGTAAAGCCACTCAGCACGAAGTCTGTCTCGCTCTCGCCCGACAAATCTACAACGGGCATATCCGATGATGGTACATACTGGCTCTCTGCACCAGAACCCATATTCACCTGAACGTACACCCAGTTGATACCCATATTGGAGACACCGCCCGTATAGAACGTATAGACGAAGTTCCCGTCTCCATTTCTGAGGTAGCAGGTGTTGCCCTGATCGTCGGTGCCCTCGAAGTAGAACTCCAACAGGTAGGTCTTATGGTATGTTAGCCCACTGAGCACGTTGTAGTTAGCTTCGCACATCCATTGAGTCCCAAACTCGGTAGCTGTAAATATCTGCCAGTCTTCGGGAGCTGTCGTTCCGCTCTCGTAAATTCGCGACTTCATCACTACGGAGGTCAACGTGCCCGTTACATTTGCCGTGAAACTCTTCAACTTAAAGACATTCACCCCTCCACCGTACTTGTTTATCAGGTTCAGCGGTTCAGAACTCATTTCTGAGTAAAGTCCCTGCTGTTCCATCCAGTCTTCTTCACCGTATTCGGAGATGTTATTTTTCAGCGTGACTGAAGTGATTTCGGCTGCCGCCGCTTTTCCTGTTGCCATCAGCAAGAGGAAAAGAAACAATAAATGTGTAAGTTTCTTTTTCATAAGCCAATTTTCTTTATGTTTATCGATGCAAAGATAATGGAAAATGGCAACATTACCCCCCATTCGTTAAATCATGTTAATATATACATATTGCTTGATTTTTCTATGCAGAAAGGCTGGCATCTGACATCATGGAGCACGCTTTTTTTAAATAAAAGGATAGGAATGAAAGTTTTTAGTACCTTTACGACTTGTCGCGAAGGTAGGATGCGTCTCGGAAGAAAAAATAAACGTTTATTTTGTTCTTCTCTCAACTTTCACTACCTTTGCCCCCATATTTAAAATAAGAAAGATGAAAATAGCTTTAATAGGCTACGGCAAGATGGGTAAGATGATTGAGCAGATTGCCCTCGATCGTGGTCACGAAATCGTAAGTATCATCGATATCGACAATCAGGAGGATTTTAATTCTGATGCCTTTGCATCGGCTGATGTCGCTATCGAGTTTACTGCTCCGCAGGCTGCCTACGGCAACTATCTGAAAGCTTGGGAGCAGGGTGTGAAGGTGGTATCGGGAAGTACCGGCTGGATGAAGGAACACGGCGATGATGTGAAACGTATGTGTACAGACGGCGGACAGACACTGTTCTGGGCCAGCAACTTCTCCATCGGCGTGGCTATCTTCTCAGCGGTAAACCGCTATCTGGCA
>JAFRYZ010000059.1 GCA_017442825.1 Prevotella sp.
CGTAGTGCCATGTGCCCACGATGAACGGCGTGTATTGCGCTCGCAGTTGCTCCGTCTTTTCGTGTGCCTCAGGATCTGCCCATTGTGGTTCACCGCTGCTGCAAGAGACGAGGGAGAAGGCAGCAAGCATCGCAAAGGCGATTCTCCAAATCTTCATTGTTTTCATTTCTTCTTGATTGTGAACTCCACCTTCTGTATGCCGCGCTTATAGACATTGGCGAGGACGAGGTTGTAGTGCAGCGTTTCGCCTTGTTTCATCGACTGCTGGACGTGTGCCATCTCGTTCTCGGTTAGTACGTTCTTGAAGAGGAAGCCAGAATGAGTGCTTGGCACAAGGCGTATTTCATCGGTAAGCGGTGAAAGAACGTAAGCGTATGTTGCCATATAACGGGCACCTGACTGCCATAGCGGATGGCTCTTGTCGAGAATGTTCTCCAAGTAGATTTGTGCATGCTTGTCAAATTCTGGAGTCGGCGTGCCGTCGGCATATGCCATCTTGCCGTCGGCATCCACCAAATAATCACCCCCTTTGGCTATGGCATACTTCTCTACCTGGCACTGCTGCTCGTACTCTATATCGGCTTCACTCTTTACCACTTTCTCCATAGGCTCTGCTACATCTTCCACTTTCTTGTCGGCGAGGATGCGCACCAGTTCGTATGTACGGTTGCTGGCATCCTGTGGCGGATTGGCCAGAATCGTGCGTTTCACGCGAAGTTCGTATTCATGACCTCTTTCGTAGGTGAAACCCTTGATGCCGCTGAAGTACAGGTTCTGCCATTGTCCCGGCTCATCCTCCGTCATCACACGCATGCACTCGATGGGTTGCTCGCCCATGCTGTCGAAGAGGTCGTACATAACGCCCGGTTCAGCGGACACACTCATGGCAATCTCTTTGGTAATGTCCTTGTCATCATTGTCGCTGCTGCAAGAGACGAGGGAGAAGGCAGCAAGCATCGCAAAGGCGATTCTCCAAATCTTCATTGTTTTCATTTTCGTTTTCTATACTTTTTTATATAACGTACAAGCGGGAGAAGTATAGCATAGGTGACAGAAAAGATGATAAGTTTCTTCCATCTCTCAATCTCATCACTCAAAATGGATACTGCCACATATATTGCGAAACCGATAATTCCAGCAAGAGACGCTTGTAATATCTTCTTTTTATTCATATTCGTTTCGTTTTTATTTTAGTCATATTCTCTACCATCCTTTAATCTGAAAGCACACTCCTATGTTAACTCCCAAACTATGAATCAACTTGCTACGGTAATCATTCCGACTTGTATCAAACGCTTTGATAAGGTAAGCTTCATCACTCATAGAAGCCAACACTCCAATATTTGGTGTAATATGCATTTTAACTCCGATACTGGGTGATATATATAGGCTAAAGCTCTGCTTATCCTTTGAGAGGGAGAATTTCTCATTAGTTCCAACATTCTTCGCATTGAACATTGCGAATCCTCCGACACGGAGATTAACAAAAGGCGAAAACCGCTTGTCAAGAAAGAAATAGTGTGAACTGAGGAAAACGGGAATAGCGGAATACTTATACGTCTTATGATGGCTGTATCCGACTCCTGCTCCTATACTGAACTGAGCGTTGATGAATCTCTCATGCGTATAATTTGCGGATAAACATCTGTCACCATATTCACCTATGCCCTGCTCAAAAGAGAAGTCAACGACATTCAGGCATCCTTCTTCTGTATCGAAGGTGGTTTGTGCCAGCCCCGTTATAGCAACGAGGGCGAGCAGTGCGGTGATGATAGTTTTCTTATTCATTCCGATGCCGTTTTTAGAATGTTCTTTAGGAGATAAGTAGCATTCTGATTTCGGGCTATACCCTCAGAGAGCCGGTAGGTATAGGTAATTTCGTCAGAGAGTTGGATTTCAAAGCAATAATTGTGGAAGCGGTCGGGATGTGCCTGTTGCATCTTCGACAATTCGAGGTCATGGGTGGCGATAATACCAGTAATGGGGAGTGCCGAAATGGACTGGAGGAACAGTCGGGAGCCGTTAAGTTTGTCGAGCGAGTTGGTGCCCTTCAGTATCTCGTCGAGGATGATAAGCGTGTGGCGGTTCTGTCTGCATGTCTCAATGAGCTGTTGTAGCCTAAGCAGTTCGGCATTGAAGTAACTGATGCCGTGGGCGAGGTCGTCAGTGGTACGCATACTGCTAAACAGCGAGAAGAGCGAAACACGAAGACTATCTGCAAAGACGGGCATTCCACAACAAGTCAGCACATAGTTGATACCGAGGGAACGGAGGAAGGTGCTCTTGCCGGCCATATTAGCACCAGTTACGATATAATAGTGTTGGTCGGAAATCGTGAAGTCGTTGCGCACAGCTTTCTGGCCAAGGAATGGATGATAAAGTCCGCGAGCCTCATAGGCCACCTCGTCAGCATCCACCAGTTCGGCATCCGTGGCATCTGGCTCATTATATCGGAAAGTAGCCATCGATACCAATGCATCAAAGTGGCTGACAGCATCTATCCAGTCCTCTATGCGCATCATGTAGCGGTCTTGCCACAGCAGGAACCGGTGCACGATGAAGTAGTCTGCCAGATAGAGTGCATTGGATATGGGTACCCAGACCTCGTTTCGCTGGTCAAGGTCGTTGATGATTCCCTTCAACAGTCGGAAAGACTTGAGAGCATCCTGCTCGTCAGCAGACAGTTGTCCGATGATGTCACGTCCCTCCTGACTCTTCAGATCGGATGTCACAATCTGCATAATCATGCTGACGTATGTTCCTAATCGCGGAAGGATGATGTTGATGCTCTGATTGATGCGTTTCAGGGCACGACCGAAAAGAAGATAGACTGCCGTAATCTGCAACAGCACCCACAACATGGGGAACGAACCCGACAGCGGACCAAATACGGCTCCTGCCAACAAGCCATAAAAGACAATGATACTGCCAACTGCTGCGATATAGGTAAGTTGGTGGGCTGCAAGGCGAGAGACATGCAACTGTTGCACTTCATGCAGAGCCTCCATAATGGCAGTCGTATTAATCTTCCTTCCTCTGCCTTGTGCAAGAAATGCCGTACGCAACGATTCTTTCTCTGACAATTCACGGATAGCCTCTCGCCGTTTCTCTATCTCTTCGATACTCCGCACCCGTGTCTCAGCCAGTTCCTTTGCCAGAAAATCGCTGCCGCCAGTTGTGATGGTCCGATTGATACGGTTAAACAGCGACTGCGGCCCGAAAATGTCAAGGTCGAGCGTAAACTCATGATGTGGATTAACGTATTGCTCACCCGACGGGAAAGCGGAGAAGTCGCCATCGAGATAGGCCACCTCATTCTGATAAACACTGCGGACGCTCTCCTTCTGCTCCGACAAACGACTATTGCTGCTGTCTTTCCAACGTATTGCCACGTATGCGGCTATGAACAATGCTGCCACCACTAACGCAATAATGCTGCTCCATATTGTATAGGCTACAATACAACCAATGGCCAATGCGATAGCCGTCAGTTCCAGCACAACCACCAGTCGGTTGTGCCTGTTCAACTGATGGATTTCATCTGTCAGCGTCTTGATACGCTCTGTATATATATCCTTTGGACTCATACTTTGTATATTAACCGCTACAAAGTTACGCCTTTTTGATCAGACTGCTGCAATATGCTGTTCAGATTTAACCATGATTATGTTTCTAACCGATATGTTTGTACGCTTTTAGAACATATATTTTGCTCCAGCGATGACATATCCGGGCAGTCTGTTTTCTGTGATGACCTCGTTGTAATCGTTTTGGGATTCTACCCGAAGTCGGCGGTAGTTTCGGGTGTGAAGCAGATTATGTCCTTCGACGGAGAAAAAGACTGCAAGCATCGCAAAGGTAAGTCTCCAAGTCTTCATTTTTTTCATTTGTTTCGTTACTATATCTTGATCTGCATTTTGATAATGATATTTCTCGGCCGTATGTTGAAGGAATAGAAAGATTCTGAGAGGGAGCCGAAGGAAGTGTAACGATAGTCTGTTTCGTCAAAAAGATTGGTAGCTGCAAGAGCGAGGTCAATGCGCTTAGAAAGTAGCCAGCGGACAGAGGCGTCGAGGAAAGTGATGCTGGCAGTCTGGTCGGTGGAGAAGCGTGTATAGTAATGCTCTGCGCCTAACGCGATGTGCCACTGGTCGGTAGGTAGGAACGTGATTGAGAGGTTTTGACGTAAACTGCTGTAATGACTGGAAACTGCATCGACCTGGTATCGGTTGTTAGTGTAAGTCAGGCTATAGTCGGTGGAGAGCCAGCGGGTGAATTTGCCAGTGAACTTGGGCGCAAGGATGATGAAAGTGGAGGTGTAAGGCTGTTCCACGTTCTGACGCATCATTCTGGCACTGGAATGTCCAAGAGACGCATCAATACCTATGGTGACTTTGGCCGACCAAAGTCCTTTGCTGATACCACCATTGAGTTGCGTGATGGAGACGTTGTTCCCACGAGCGACAAACTCGGTGAGAATACAATCGCCGATGAATAGTTGGTTTTGCATCAGGGGCTGATAGTCATGTTCGTATTTGGCTGAGAGGTTGGCAAAGAGCGAGGTGATGGGGTTTCGATAGCGCAGTCTGACGAAAGCCGAATGTTGCCGTATCTTTTCTGAGGATGGTGTCTGAAAGGTGAGGTTTCGGAAGTCGGACATGACGACGGCTTGCGTGTAACTGCTTGGGGCAACAGGCTGGAGGCTGTAGCTGAGACAAGCGGAGAGGTCGGTCTTGGCCGTAAGTTGGTGGCGAACATAGACCATTGGCGAGATGGTCATAACGTGTTTTCTCGTTGATGTGTCTGCCAGTCGGTCTGCCACATGATAATAATAGTAGCCAATGGGCAGTGAGAGCGTGAGCCACCAGCGGCGGTGCTGATAACGGGCTTCGGGCGAGGCGTAAGTTTTAAGGACGGTGAAGTTTCGACGGCCCTCTAAAGGATAGTCGGGCAGCATGAGACCACTGAGACTGCTTTGGAAACGGTGCAGGTTGAGGTCGATGCCGCCACGGGCGTAGAAAGACCAACGACGCAGAAGCCATCCATAACGGGCTTCAGTAATAGAACGGAAGTCGTCGGTGGTGAGGTCTTGCAGAACACTGTCGGCAGTAAGCGAGTTTGGCCGATGGGCGTAGCGGTTGTACGATGAGATGGTCAGTAGGTGGCTGTCGATTCGGCGAACCAGTTGCAAATCGTTGGTGATGTCAAAGGATGGGAGGTCGGACTGTTGCTGTAGTGTTTGCGTACCGCTGACGGCAGACGTAGCACGATTCCACA
>JAFRYZ010000060.1 GCA_017442825.1 Prevotella sp.
GAAAAGTGTGCTTTTTCGCAACAACACCTAACACCTACCTCAAAATGCTCGGAACAACGATAAACACAGGGATTAGCAACAGGTAGGTGTTGACGAAACACCTACCTCAACACCTACCCTGACACCTACCTTTTCGCTCGACTCGAATGAACAACGAAAACGGATTTTTATACTACGAATGACACAAATTCCACGAAGATTTTTTGAACAACTAAAACTCCTTAACTACTTAGAAATTTAACAACGGAAAACACGGAAATCACGGAAAACTCCTTAACTCCTTTGCTCCTTAGAATATGAATGATTATTGCCCACAGATAGAATGCAGATGAACACAGATTATATTTCATCCATCTGCGCTATCCGCGATATCTGCGAGCCTTTATTATCTCACGCTGATACCGCAGATTCCGCAGATATTTCTATTTAGAACATCGGAAAAAACACCTTTGTTCCTTGACTACTTAGAAATTTAACAACGGTAACCGCGAAGCGCTTTTACCAAGGCGACAGCCGACTAAAAGAAATCACGGAAATAAATTCTACTCCCTTTAGGGGGTAAGCCTTTGACCTTAAACCTTAGACCTTAGACTCTAGACTTAAGACTCTAAACTCTAAAGATTTCAAGGTAGGTGTTGAGGTAGGTCTTAGGTAGGTGTATAAAGAACACCTACCTGCGGCTCCGCCCTTTATCCATCTGGGGTCCAGAAGGTTTGAGGTAGGTGTTAGGTGTTATGCGTGAATAACTAAAAATATCAACTATGAAGAGTCGCTATTGCTTAGGGTATCAGCAATGAAGAGTCGCCATAGCTGAGGAAACGGAAGTCGTGGGCAAGGGCATAGTCGTAGATGGTGCGCCAGTTGCCACCGACAAAGGCACTGACCAGCAACAAGAGAGTGCTCTTCGGCTGATGGAAGTTAGTGACGAGCATCTTTACGATTTTATACTCATAACCAGGAACGATGATGATCTGCGTGGAAGAATGAAGCGCCGACAGATGATGGCGGTCGAGCCAGTCCAACAACGCACGAAGGGAGGTGGATGCCTTAGTTGGGAGTTCCTGCGCCGCTTCGCTCTGCAAGCGAGCAGAGCTCGAACGAGTGTCATTTGCAAGCGAAGCTTGAGCGAGGGTATAAGGTTCCCATTGGCTTACACGCAGTTCTTCTTCAGAAACGTCTGGGTTGCGAAGGACTTTCAATCCCATGTAATAGAGACTTTCCAAGGTGCGCACGCTGGTGGTACCGACAGCGATAGCCTGACAGTCGTGAGCCAAGAGTTTTTCGATGGTGCGACGTTGTACACAGATATATTCGGTGTGCATCTCGTGTCCTGAAATCTCTTCACTCTTTACGGGTTTGAAGGTACCCGCTCCGACGTGCAAAGTAACTTCGTCACGGTCGATGCCGTGTTGGTCGAGTGCCTGCAGGACACGGTCGGTGAAATGAAGTCCGGCAGTTGGAGCAGCAACACTCCCTTTGATTTTGGAATACACCGTCTGATAAGTAGTTTTGTCGCTTTCCTGCGTCTCACGGTTCAAGTATGGCGGAATAGGAAGCTCGCCGGCAGCTTCAAGGATTTCAGAGAAAGAAACGTCGGGATTGTCCCACGAAAAATCTATGCGGATACCTGTGCCACAGGGTGCTCCGCGCTGGGCGGTGAGCTGAGTGTTTAGAGATGGGAGTGTAGAGCAAAGAGCACCTTCCTTCCATTTCTTCTGGTTGCCAATCAAGCAAATCCATGAACATTCGCCACGTGACTGGAACATCTGTTCGTAGTCGCGTGGGGCTACAGGTTCGAGCAGGAAAATCTCGATGAGGGCCCCCGTTGGTTTGCGGAAATGGAGACGTGCCTGAATGACCTTCGTATTGTTAAAGACCATCAAGGCACCTTGGGGCAGATAAGATGGCAGGTTGGAGAAGACATCCTCCCCTACCTCACCGTGACGATACAGCAACAACTTACTTTTGTCGCGCTCTTGCAAGGGGAACTTGGCGATACGCTCGTCAGGCAGGGTGTAGTTATAATCGGATATTTTACAATTCATAATTCATAATTCTTTGCAAGCAAAGCGCTTCGCGATTACATAATTCATAATTCATAACTCTCAACTCTAGACTATAAACTCTAGACGATAAACTCTAGTCTCTCAACTCTAGTCTCTCAACTCTAGTCTCTCAACTCTAAACTCTAGTCTCTCAACTCTAGACTCTAGACTAAAAAGCCGATACGGCTGCATGGATGACGGCATAGACTATCGTGAGCAGCAAGACATTGTGTACGATGTCTATGTCGGAAAAGCCATAGCCCGTTCGGGTATATTGTGAGGAAATGAAATGCAACTTGTCTGTCACAATCATATAGAGTTTCATGAATATGAGATAGACCATAATGCCAACGAAAGCGCCATAGGCTAAACCAACGATGACATCAGAGGGATAGTGGACACCCAGATACAAGCGCGTCCATGCATTCAGTAACGACCACGCCATGATGAAGATGGTGAAAACACGGCTTCGCACCAGCAAACTGAAGAAGACAGCAATGGAGAACGTGTTGGCTGCATGGGCTGAGAAGAAGCTATAACCAGAGGCTGTGTAACCTTTGGCTAAATGCAGCATGTTGCAGACGGACGGGTCGAGCGAAGGACGCAGACGAGCCACATAGGGTTTGACAACACCTTCGGCAACCAATGACGAAAGAAGGATGCACAAGCCACTCGCTGCAACGACGAGCATGATCTGACTCCACTTACCATTGTTTTTGATGACCAGGTAAGCCAATGCAAGACAGAAAGCAATCCATGTATAAGCATTGGTCAATACCAACACTAACGAATCTATAAACAGAGAGCCGCTGCCGTTGAAAGCCAACAACAACTGGCGGTCTATTTCCAAAAGCCCTTGTATATCCATCAATTATGAATTGTCAATTATATAATCGCGAAACGCTTTGCTTGCAAAGAATTGTCAATTATGAATTGTCAATTGTCAATTGTCAATTGTGAATTGTCAATTGTGAATTATATCTGTTCAACGTTTGAAGCGGCAATCCAGCCTTCACGTCCGTCAGCAAGATGCACTTGATACCAGTTTCTCACCGACTTGTCGATGATTTCCACGCGCGTACCTTCATGCAACATGAAGTTGTCCTGAGCTGTGGGTGCCGGTGTGCGCTTGACTGCCACCGACGGTACCATTACGATAGCGCCCCTTCTGTTGCGCAACTGTTCGCGTTGCTGCCAGGCAAAGACGTTGGCAAAGACAAACAACAACAGGAAGAAGATACCGCCATAGAAACCAATCTTGCGCAAGAAGATGCGTTCTGCAATCAGATAGGTCAATAGCAGTATGATTAACACTACCAGACTGAAGATGGCTACGTATGCCCATGCATCGACGCTCATCACATTGACCAGCGCTTTGTACCACGTCACAAAGAACATCTCCGAAACAGGAGTAATCTTGTCGATGGTTTTAGAACGTGCAACCTGTAAGTTGAAACGTATATCTTCATCGCCTGGAGAAAGCAACAAGGCTCGCTCGTAGGCTAAGACGGCCTGCGTGATGTTGTCTTGCTTGTAATAAGCATTGCCGAGATTATAGTAGAGTTCAGCTGAGACGCCACCCTTCAACAATTCCTCATAGTCTTTCACGGCTTGCTGGTAGTTGCCTTTCTTGTACTCCGTGTCGGCATTCTCTTTCGTGATGGCATGGGAAGCAACAGGAACAAGCAACAAGGCTGACAGCAGCAACAAGCCTACTTGGTTGACAGAGCTACCTTTCTTCTCTCGTTTCATGGATTCTTCTATTTCTGTAATCGCTTTCATGGCAGCGTCGAACGTCTTGCTCATGTTTCCTTTCGCATCGCCTGGTGCATAACGTTCGAACTCACATTCATCCAAAGCACTGATGAAGAGGCTGATGGTGGTGTCGTCCACCTGATGGGCAGCAAGACGCTCGCTGATGTTCTCACGGGAAAGCGTTTCCAAAGGAATGTTCAACTTATCGCTGACATACCCCCACAAAGCCCTTAACACCTCATCATAGAAATCGTCAGAATGTTGTTGCTGCATCAGTCGGTCGGCTTGCTTCAATCGTTTCGTTGCCACCTTGTTGGCATTCTTGCCTCTCTTCTTGGCTATGTCAGCACGCTCTACGGCTGTTTTACGGAACATGAAAAGTATAGCAACAAAGGCTGCTACCAACAATACAATCCATATCCAATACCAGAGGGAACCAAAGAAGAACTCGTCAATAGCATGAGGTTTCACCTTGCCTTGCTTCAGCGGACGAATGTCGTCGCTCACAGGTGCGCTGTAGGCATTCACTTCCGTCTGTTCGCCGCTGCCTTTTGCCACATTCACCTTGAAGGATTGTGTCTGGATGGTTTTATAGGCATTGGCACCTGTGTCATAATAGGTGAACTTCACGGGCGGGATGGTGTAACTACCCTCTGTTCTCGGCACGGCAAGAATATCATAGACCATATTTCCTTCCACGCCGTTGCTGGTCAGGCGAGTCTTGTCAGTCACCTTGGCATCGTATTTATCCCAGCCTTCGGGGAACACGACTTCGGGTTGTTTGATGAGTTTCAGGTTTCCTGTTCCACTAACCACCAAACGGAGAGTTACCGGATCGCCTGCTTTCACTTCGTCTTTATTCAACTGGGCAGAGATATTAAACTTACCGACACCACCTGAGAAGCCTGCGGGACGAGAAGGAAGCGGATCGACTTGAATGGTCAGTCCGTCGGCCTTGATGATGCGGCGAACCTCTTCATAGCCGCCGTTCATATAGAATGCCAAGGGGTCGCGCGACTCCTGCATCACAATTCCGTGGAAGGTGATGGGAGGAATCTCCAGCTTGCCTGTCATCTGAGGATACATGACATACTGACTCCAAACCACACAATTATAAGTACGTCCGTTCAACGTCTCGCGATGATAGGTCTTCTGTTGAGGCAGTTTCACCGCCTGAGTATGGAATCCCTTCAGGTCGGGCATCTTACCGTCGAGATTTGTCAGATCTACTAAGGTATAGACTTTATACGTCAACAAGATGGGTTCCTGTTCGTGCACATGCCGTTTGCTGGCACTGACACGGATAAAGAGGTCTTCACCATTGCGCACATGAGCCTGTGACGTTCGCCGGTAGCTGTTATAATCATCGTCGTCATCTTGCTGATAACTGCTGCCCATTGAGGCACGCGAACCGCCGGAGGCTGTCAGCCTGACGGCTGAAGATGCTATTTGCTTACCACCGACATTGACATGAACGGCAGGAATGGTAAACGCGCCCTTCTTGGTGGCGATGGCTATATATGAATAGGTGACCGTAGAGGAACTGCTCATGTGTCCGTTGATTATCTGGAAACTGGACTGAGACGACATGCTGGGACCGTAAAGAATCTTGATGCCGTCAGGCATGTGGCCGGGATGAATTCCGCGCACATCCTGCGTATTGATTTCGTATTCTATCTGGAACTGTTCGCCTACGCTCACATGTCCTGGGGCATGCACGGAGATGCTCTGTGCATACATGGCTATGGCAGCCGCTAACAGTAATACTATACAACCGTATCGTTTCATAACGTTCTCCTTACCAATTCTTTTCCAACTTACGACGCTGAGGTTGCTGCATCGCCTTCTTCAATCGCTGCTGCGTTTCCTTCTCTTGCTGCATGGCAGCATTGAGCAACTGCTCGGCATTCTCCTTGCTCATCTGCTCTTTAGGCTTCTGCTGCTGATTTTTTTGGTCTTGTTGCTGGTTTTGGTTTTGCTTTTTATCTTTATCTTTTTGTTGATTCTTGTCCTTATTCTTATCCTTTTGCTGGTCTTTATTGTCCTGCTGCTGTTGTTGCTTTTGCTGTTGACGCTTTTGCTGTTGACGCTTACACAAAGCAAGATTATAGCGAGAATCGGCATCTTTCGGATTATTTCTCAATGCGTCCTGATATGCCCGAATGGCTTCCTGATAGTTTTTCTTCTGCTGATACATCACTCCCATATTGTGATAAGCCAAAGCGCGGTTTGCCTTGTCGGCGTCCATCTCCGCAGACTTGGTAAACTGATCTATGGCAGCAGAATCATTGTTTTGCTTCATCAGAGCACAACCGAGATTATAGACGGCACGGGCATTCTGTTGGTTTTTCGACACAGCCTTGCGGTATGCCGTTTCAGCCTGCGCATACTTACCGCTGCGATAGAGCCGATTGCCTTCCCTGATCAGCTGTCTGTCGCTCTGTGCCTGCACCATCGTAATGTGGCAAAGCAACCCTATCAATATGTAAAGTATTCTTTTCATCAGTTTCTTTTAAACAACCGCCACTTCTGCGTAACGGGATTCTTACTTTCCAATACGACGATTTCAATGATGAGGAGCAAAAGAACCAAAATGGCTACAGCCTGGAACTGTTCGTCGAATTCACTATACACGACGCTTGCCATTTCTCCAGTTTGGAGTTTTGCCAGTTCCCGGTCGAGTTGCTCTTCGGCAATACTGCTGTTATCGACGTGGATATACATACCCTCTCCAGCCTCAGCTATGCGCTTGCACATGTCTTCGTTGAGAGCTGTCATCACCGTCTGACCGTCTTTGTCTTTCATATAACCACCATCAGCCAACGGAATAGGAGCTCCGGCAGGAGAACCGATGCCGAGGATAAAGACATGCATGCCCTGCTCTTTGGCAGTTTTTGCCATTTGTTCGGCATCGCCTTCATGGTCTTCACCGTCAGTAATCACGATGATGGCTTTACCAACGGAGGTATTCTGCGTAAAGCTATGCATCGCCAGATTGAGCGCCTCTCCTATGTCGGTACCTTGCGAAGCTATCAGAGTCGGGTCTATATCTTGCAAGAACATCTTTGCAGAGACATAATCGCTGGTAATAGGCAGTTGGACAAAGGCATCACCGGCAAAGACAATTAAACCAATCTTGTCGTTACGGAAGTGATCGACCAAGTTTTCCACCATCAGTTTACTCTTTGCCAAACGCGATGGCGCCACATCCTCAGCCAACATCGAGTTGCTGATGTCAAGGGCAATTATCGTCTCAATGCCTTCACGTTTGTCACTGGTCACCTTCGTTCCCATCTGCGGACGTGCCAACATCACGACTATCAAAGCCAAAGCGGCTGCCATCAGCCAGAACTTCACCAACGGACGGTATTTTGAATAGCCTGGTGACAACTGGCGCAGCAACACCATGTCGCCAAAAGCCTTCATCTTACGTTTGCGGCTCTGCAATAGGAAAAGCCTTAATGTTGCCAATATCGGTATCAGCAACAACAGCCATAAATATGTCGGTTCTGCAAATCTGAACATTTTGCTCTAAACTATCAACTCTGAACTCTAAACTATCTAATCGCGAAGTGCTTTTACCAAGCGAAGCGACTAAAAGAACTCTGAACTCTCACCTACGGAATCCTCCTAAACACTGTTATTCTCAGCAATATTTCCAGCAACAGGAGCAGGAAGGCAGCCAAGGCAAACGGTTGGTAGGCTTCATAGAAACGTGCGAGAGACTTTGATGCCATCTTTGTCTTCTCCAACTTGTCGATATCTTGATAAATCTGTGCCAGTTCCTTACGGCTGGCAGCCTGATAGAAGTTGCCGTTTGTCGTTACGGCAATATCCTTGAGTGTCTTATAATCGATTTCACCCTTTGCCTGCACGTAACGGGTAACACCACCTATTTGTATCGGGTAGCGTGCCATTCCATTCGTGCCGAATCCGATAGTATATACTCTGATTCCGAAACTCTTGGCGATTTCAGCTGCCGTCATCGGTGAGATGTCTCCACTGTTGTTACTACCATCTGTCAAGAGGATGACAATGCGACTTTTCGTCTTGGAATCTTTCAATCGCGATACTGCATTTGCCAATCCCATACCTATTGCCGTGCCGTCTTCTATGAGACCGTTGGCTGCCAGGTCTGTACGTACATTGCGCAGGAGGTTGAGCAACGAAGCATGGTCTGTGGTCATGGGACATTGGGTAAAGGCTTCTCCAGCAAAAATCGTCAAACCGATATTGTCGTTTGGACGGTCTGAAATGAAGTCGTACGCCACATCCTTTGCCACTTCCATACGGTTTGGACTGACATCTTCTGCTAACATACTGGTAGATACGTCCATCGCCAACATGATGTCAATACCTTCCACATCTTTATTACTCCAGGCATTATAGGTTTGCGGACGAGCCAACACAAAGACAACAGCCGTGAAGGCAAGGCAACGGAGCACCATAGGCAGGTGTATCAAGCGGATACGCCAACTGCGCGGAGCTTTCTGGTAGGCAAAAGTATCACTCATGCGCATCGTAGGCTCGCTCATCTTCCTGAAACGTATGTACCACCATATATAGGGTATTAGCAACAGGAGCAGTACAAGATATCCTTTACTGGCAAATTCCATTCCTTTTCTTTTATAATAGTAGCTCGTACACCTGCCATCCGACGTAGGTCAGAATGGCAACAGCAAGAATACAAACAAAAGCAATTACAGCT
Source organism: Prevotella sp. (assembly GCA_017442825.1). GTDB lineage: Bacteria > Bacteroidota > Bacteroidia > Bacteroidales > Bacteroidaceae > Prevotella. The sequence continues at coordinate 8,509 of JAFRYZ010000060.1, forward strand.
TGTAAGATTCTGCGCGAACGCATACTGCGTTTTTCATCGGCAGAAGGCTGCTCGCCCACGGGTTCCACCGTGGGCTGATTGTCCTGCTTGGTATCCTCGATAAACTTCACGACATGACTCATATAGAGATCGTTCTCGTTGTTCTGAGCAGAATATTTGGCAAACTTCACCAGGTCTGCCGTAGCAAACACCTCGTGCAATTCGTTGATTTTCTGCAGGTCTTCCTCCTTTTTGAGTTGCTCGATTATCTCGCCGCTCGTCATTTCCATCGCATTGATGCCAAAACGTTCTTCCAAATACTGGCGCAAAGTGTCGGTGAGCTTCGTGTAATAGGTCTTTTGGTCCTCTGAACGAGCCAGTTGTTCGGCCTTGATTTGTGCAATTTCCTGCATAGCTTTCTCGTGAGGAAGCAGTTTCTTTTCTATGCGGGCGCGCTTGACAATGGGTTTATTATCTTTCAGTCGTTTGTACAGATAATAGGCTAATCCTAACAAGAGTACGGCAAGAACGAAAAGACCTGCCAACGGTAACCATTCAGCCCACGAGAACGGATTGTCCAAGACGTCCTTGGCGGGCTTGATGTTCTCTGCATGTAACGTATCTATTTCCACGGGAAGCACATCCAGCGAAAGACTATCAGTTGAATAATCTTTGCCGCCAATCTTGATGTGTTGAGCGGGAATTGTGTATTTGTTTTCGTCCCACGCTGTCAGGGTATAGATACGCTCGTAGGTTTTCTGCCCGTTTTGTGCATCAATGGTGTCGCCTTTTGTTTCGACAACCTCCACACCTTTCGTCAATTCCTGCTGGGGTTCATAAACAGGAAAAGCGATGGCAGTTCCTTCTTTTGCCGTTACGCTCAGGGACAGGCGTGTCTGTTCGCCAATAAGAATCTTCGTGGAGTCTATCTTAGCGTTCACATATACCTGTGCTCGCACGCCAAGGACGGCAAGCAACAACAGTATTCCTATGACAATTCTTCTCTTCACTTCTTCAGTACTGAATACATTAACTTCGTTGGGCAAAAAGAGTCATCAACTTCTTCACGTAGTCTTCATGCGTTGCTACGGCAATCTGGTCAACGTTACTCTTTGTAAACACATCGTGCAGGTAAGCCTGTCGCTGCATCCAATAGTTATAATGAGCCTCACGCAGACGTTTGTCTCCCGTGTCAACATACATCTCGTGACCGGTCTCGGCATCCCTCACCTTCAGCAATCCCACATCAGGCAACTCCTTGGCGCGTTGGTCATAAACCTGAACAGCTATCACGTCATGTTTCTTATTGGCTATAGTAAGTGCATTGCTGAAATCATTGCGTGTATAAAAATCGCTGATCAGGAAAGCAGTACAGCGGCGTTTCATCACCTGCGTAAGAAACTCCACAGCCTTGTTTACGTCTGTGCGTGTACTCTCAGCATGGAAGTCGAGCATCTCACGGATGATATGCAGAATATGCTTTCTGCCTTTCTTTGGTGGAATATACTTCTCTATCTTGTTTGAGAAGAATACCACACCGATTTTGTCGTTGTTTTGAATGGCACTGAAAGCAATCGTAGCAGCAATCTCGGCCACCAGTTCCTTCTTCATCTTCTCCGTCGTACCGAAATCGAGAGAACCCGACACGTCGATGAGGAGCATGACCGTCAGTTCTCGTTCTTCCTCGAACACTTTCACATAGGGATGATGAAATCGGGCTGTGACATTCCAATCGATGTCGCGAACATCGTCGCCAAACTGGTATTCGCGCACTTCGGAGAAAGCCATACCACGCCCCTTGAAGGCGGAGTGATACTGCCCTGCGAAGATATTCTGACTCAATCCGCGAGTCTTAATCTCTATCTTACGAACTTTCTTGAGAATCTCCGATGTTTCCATGCGCTTTTGAACGCTAAACTTTCATTTCTAAACCATCAACATCTCTAAGGTACTTCCACCTTATTAAGTATCTGACTGACGATTTCCTCACTGCTCACATTGCTTGCCTCAGCCTCATACGACAGACCGATGCGGTGGCGGAGCACATCATGAGCCACAGCACGCACATCTTCAGGAACGACATAGCCGCGACGCTTGATGAAAGCATAGGCACGTGCAGCCTTTGCCAGATTGATGCTGGCACGAGGACTACCTCCAAAGGTTATCATCTGCTTCAACTCAGGCAGCTGATAGCGGTCAGGATAACGGGTAGCAAAGACGATGTCGGCAATATACTGCTCTATTTTCTCATCGATATACACTTCGTTCACTACCTGACGGGCATTCAGAATTTCCTCTGCTGTGGTCACTGGTTTAACTGTCGGTAATGCCTCTTGCAGGTTTTCACGAATAATCAGCTTCTCTTCCTCAAGTGTAGGATAGTCTATGACAACCTTCAACATGAAACGGTCAACCTGAGCTTCGGGCAACGGATAGGTTCCTTCCTGCTCTATCGGGTTCTGCGTTGCCATAACGAGAAACGGAACAGGCAGAGAGAAGGTCTTGTCGCCAATCGTTACTTGATGTTCCTGCATCGCCTCCAGCAAAGCACTCTGTACCTTTGCCGGAGCACGGTTGATTTCGTCAGCCAGCACAAAATTGGCAAAGACGGGACCTTTCTTCACATGGAAGTTCTCATCCTTCTGCGAATAGACCATCGTGCCAATGACATCGGCTGGCAACAGATCGGGCGTAAACTGTATGCGACTGTATTGCGCATCTATCAGCTGAGCCAGCGTCTTGATAGCCAAAGTCTTAGCAAGTCCAGGAACTCCTTCCAAAAGGATGTGTCCGTCACTGAGCAAACCAATGAGGAGTGAATCTACAAGGTGCTTCTGTCCGACAATCACTTGATTCATTCCTGTCGTCAGATTCACAACGAAAGCACTTTTCTGTTCTATCCGCGCATTCAGTTCGCGGATGTCTATAGCTTCTGCCATTTTACTTAGTTTTAAAAGACACGCAAAAGTAATACTTTCGGTGTATACAGTCGAATAACAGCAACTAATAAATATTAAAAAAGTTTCCTAAAACCTACATTTTAAGAAACTTTTTTCAATCGTATTACGGATTTAACACTATCAGTGTTTTTTCCTTGGCTTCACCTTTGGTACTTTCAGCTTTTCACCGCCGCCCATTTCGTCCACGCCATTGAGCACTTGGAAATAAATGAGCATCTGGTTACCCAACGTTGCGTTACAATAGGAACGCATAGTCTGACCTTCACGAAGGGTAACAATCGTATCGACACCCACAATGTCGTAATAAAGACCTTTCAGTCTTGGATCGGCATTGATTTTGTCGAAGTCGGAAACAGGAGATGAGGCGACAACGGAATCTTTTGCCACAGTGTCTGGCTGAACAGCCTTGACTTCTTCAGTTTTCTTATCAGAAGAAGACGTTTTGCCGCTTCCCATCCAATAGCCGAGACCGAAGCAAAGAAGTGCCAGAAGGGCAGCAAGCAGCCACATCATCCAGTTGTTCTGCTTTCCAGGTACATCATCCGATGGATTTTCAGCAACTAAGGATTCTTTCTTTTCAGGTTCGATAGGAACTGCTTTTTCTGTCGGTTCTACAGCTACCGATTCTTTTTTCGTTTCAGCAGCAACAACTTCTTTTTTCGTTTCAGCAGCAAGAGGTTTCTCTTGGGTGGGTTCTGCAGCTTTGGGTTCCTCTGTCTTCTTCGGAGCGATATCAGCCACAGCGGCAACAGGTGCAGTCTGAGGTTCCAGTTCTTCAACTGGCTCTTCGGCTGGTTCGTCAACCTTTTCAAGCACAGCCACATCAACATTGTCGTTGACTACAACGGTTTCAAACTGTGCAAAGGGCTTATTAACCAGTTCTTTCATAGCAGCATCGGGGGTAAACGATACCTTGCTATGACCATCTATGATGACGCGCTCACCGGTATTGACGTTTACACTCTCACGTTGTTTCACGTCTGTAATCTTGAATGTTCCGAGGCCTTTCACTTTCACAATGCGATCGGCATGAAGCCCTTCGTCAATGACATCAAACATCGTTGACAAGAAATTCTCAACACCTTTAACTGCGAGTTTATTCTTTTTGGCGACCAACTTCGCCAACTCTGAATTCGTTACCTTTGCCATTATGCTTCTCCTCCACTTTTTACTTTATCCTTAACTAGGGTTGACGGTCTGAAGTTGAGCACCAATTTTGGCGGAACAAGCATTTTCTGTCCTGTTGCCGGATTGATCATCACGCGCTCTAGACGTTTTTTTACTTCGAAAGTGCCAAAACCGGAAATCTGAACCGGTTCGCCTTCCTCGAAATTCGTTGCCATCGCACCGATGACGCTAGTCACCATCTTCTGCGTGTCGTCAAGAGAATAACCACTCTTCTCTGACAACTTGGTAATAAAATCCTTGTTATTCATAACATTATAATATAGATTATCATTATTACTCAACGAACCACTTCTCCGTACAAATCAAACTCATCTGCATCGGTGATTTTCACATTGTAGAAGACGCCCTTGCGAAGTAGTCTGCCTGCAACAGGAATCAGCACTTCGGGGTCAACTTCAGGAGAACTGAATTCGGTTCGTCCTATATAGTAGTCTCCTTCCTTCCGGTCGATGACGACTATTAGTATCTTGCCCACTTGTTCTGCTGCCAGTTCGGCACTGATTTCCTGCTGAAGTGCCATCAATTGGCTAAGCCTGCGCTCCTTCACGTCGTCGGGCACGTCGTCGGTATAGTGTTCGGCGCTATATGTACCTTCTTCTTCTGAATAGGCAAAGGCTCCCATGCGCTCGAAACGTGCCCAGCGTACGAAGTCCATCAATTCTTCAAACTCCTCTTCTGTCTCACCAGGGAATCCTACCATCAGCGTCGTACGCAAATGTATTCCTGGCACTTTGCTGCGAATCTGCCGAATCAGGTCTATTGTCTCTTGCTTCGTCACATTGCGGTGCATGCGCTGAAGAACAGCGTCGGAGATATGCTGAAGGGCGATGTCCAGATAGTTGCATACGTTAGGACGCTCGCGAATGACATCCAACAACTCCATCGGGAATTGGTTAGGATAGGCATAATGCAGACGAATCCATCGCACACCTTCTATCTCAGCCATCCGCTGCACCAACTGTGCTATCTGACGCCGACCATTGAGGTCAACACCGTAATAGGTCAGTTCTTGTTCTATCAGTTGTATTTCCTTAACGCCTTGACTCACCAGCCAGCGTACTTCTTCTAATATCTCTTCTTGAGGACGGCTCACATGACGGCTCGTTATAAGGGGAATGGCGCAATAGGCACAATGACGGTCACAGCCTTCAGCTATCTTGACGTAAGCATAATGTTTGGGGGTGGTCAGCTTTCGCTGAATGCCACAAGTTTCAACCTCTGCCTTACCCAATTCACGGAGCAACTCTTTGTAATCGAATTTCCCAAAATAGCCATCCACTTCAGGAATCTCTTTTTGCAGTTCGTCACGATATCGCTGTGAAAGACAGCCCATTACATAGATCCGTCGGATACGTCCTTCTTGCTTTGCTTGCACCAATTCCAGTATTGTATTGACACTCTCTTCTTTAGCATCGCCAATAAATCCGCAGGTATTCACCACAGCTATCTCACCGCTTAGGCGCTCTGCATCGTGCCGACAATGGTAGCCGTTCGCTTCGAACTGCTTCATAAGGCGCTCCGTGTCAACGAGGTTCTTAGAGCATCCTAATGTAATAAAATCTACAAATCCTTTTCTCACTGTCCGAACAACGAGTCTACGAACTCTTTACGATTGAAAAGCTGCAGGTCTTCCATACCCTCGCCCAAGCCGATATATTTTACGGGCACTTTCAATTGGTCGCTGATGCCGATGACGACACCACCTTTGGCTGTTCCGTCGAGCTTGGTAATGGCAAGTGAAGTAATCTGCGTGACGGCAGCAAACTGCTTTGCCTGCTCGAATGCATTCTGACCAGTAGAGCCGTCGAGCACCAGCATAACTTCATCGGGAGCATCGGGCAGCACCTTCTTCATCACGTCTTTGATTTTCTTCAGCTCGTTCATCAAACCGACTTTATTGTGAAGACGTCCTGCTGTATCAATAATCACTACATCGGCATTGTTTGCCTTAGCGCTGCTCAGCGTATCGAAAGCGACAGAAGCAGGGTCTGCGCCCATCTTCTGCTTGATGACCGGCACGCCAACGCGCTCACCCCAGATGCAAATCTGTTCAACAGCTGCAGCACGGAAAGTGTCGGCTGCGCCGAGATATACTTTTTTGCCAGCATTCTTGAATTGCCAGGCAAGCTTACCGATAGTCGTAGTCTTACCTACTCCGTTCACTCCTACCACGAGAATCACGTATGGACGATGGTCGCTGGGCAACTCCCAGTTGTCATTGTCGTCGGTATTGTTCTCCGTCAGTAACTGGGCGATTTCATCGCGCAGGATACCGTTTAGTTCCGAGGTGGAAACATACTTGTCGCGAGCAACACGTTCTTCGATGCGTCCGATGATTTTAATGGTTGTATCAACACCTACATCCGATGTAATCAACACTTCTTCCAGGTCGTCCAAGACCTCATCGTCAACCTTCGATTTTCCTGCGACGGCACGCGTCAACTTCGAAAAAACGCTCTCTTTGGTCTTCTCCAGACCTTTGTCCAGCGTCTCCTTCTTGTTTTTATTGAAAAATCCGAATAATCCCATATCAAACTTTTTACGCTGCAAATATACATAAAAAAACTCGATAAAATGAGGAAAAACAAAATATATTTAACATGATGATTGGAAATATCATTAAGTTCATCTAAAAAAACATGGCATTTACAAAGGCGCAAAAAAAAGCGAGCGTGCCGTAATGGGCACACTCGCTTATCGTTTTCTTTCTTCTCTTAAAAAGAAAGTATTAGTTCTTGAAGAAATCCTTTACTGCCTCATTGGGAACCATCTGCTCATCGAAGATGTAAGCACCGGTCTTGGGGCTCTTTACCATTTTGATAACTTTTGTGTATGCGCGACCGTCCGTTTTACCTTCTTGGAGGGTAGCAACCGCTTTCTTTGCCATATTCTAATGCTTTTAAACGTTATTACTTAATCTCCTTGTGAACAGTCATCCGCTTGAGGATAGGATTGTACTTCTTCAGTTCAAGACGCTCAGGAGTATTCTTACGGTTCTTGGTTGTTACATAGCGGCTTGTGCCGGGCAGTCCGCTGTTCTTCATCTCAGTACACTCCAAGATGACCTGGACTCTGTTGCCTTTTGCTTTCTTAGATGCCATAATGATTAATCTCCTATAACTTTAATGTCTTTCCAATCTACATAACCTTTGGCAACAGCCTGCTTCAGTGCTGCATCGAGTCCTACCTTGTTGATCATGCGGAGACCTGATGCACTGATTTTCAACTGAATCCAGCAGTCTTCCTCTACATAGTAGAACTTCTTGCTGAACAGGTTGACGTCAAAGCGCTTCTTTGTGCGATGCTTTGAGTGAGACACATTGTTGCCGATTTGTGCCTTCTTTCCTGTAATCTGACAAATCTTAGACATTTCTATCTACTTTTTTGTAATCGTTAAATGATACCTATTCCAAACAGGGTGCAAAATTACCAAGTTTTCTGGTATTAACAAAACTTTTCATTAAATAATCCGCACATTTAAGGATTTTTTTCATTCCTCAGCAACTTCTACGGTAATATTCCGTTCTTTTAAGTAAGTAAGGAAGAGATGAAGGGCCTTACCTGTGGCTATGGCAAGATTGATATCGCGACCATAATCCAATGATAGTTTTTCGGTGACGATATCGTCTTTCGTACCGCAGGCAATCCATATCGTACCGACAGGAATACCGGGTAGTGCTCCACCGGGACCGGCAACGCCTGTTGAAGCGATGGCATAGGAGACTTTGAGGGCGTTGATGGCTCCTGATACCATCTCTTTGGCTACTTCTTCGGAGAAGGCGGTATGTTCCTTGAGGGTTTCGGTGTTGACGTGCAGGATATTCTCTTTCACTTCGTCGGAATAGGCGATGATGCCACCCTTGAAATAATTGGAGGCTCCAGGAATGGCGATGATACCTTCAGCGATTCGTCCGCCGGTACAACTCTCTGCTGTTCCCACACTCAGACCTGACGCGTAAAGCAGGTCGCCGATTTCTCTACTGGTTATCTTATCTTCTAAGTTCATATTGTGTATTTTATTTGAATGTTACTTTCGAATAGGCTGGCACGTCTATCGGACAAAACTCGCCGTCGAGATACTTGTAATAGCCGACTATGCCTATCATGGCGGCATTATCGGTAGTATAACTGAACTTGGGGATATATATTGTCCAATGATAGCGTCGGGCATAGTCGTGGAAGGCATTGCGCAAGCCTGTATTTGCCGACACGCCACCGGCAACGGCAACGTGTTTGATGCCTGTTGCCTTGACAGCTGCCTTCAGTTTCTTCATGAGAATATCGACAACGGTAAACTCCAAACTGGCAGCAAGGTCTTCCTTATGATGCTCTACAAAATCAGGGTCTTCTCTCACCCACTTCTGCAGGCTGTAGAGAAAGGAGGTTTTCAGTCCGGAGAAACTATAGTCGAATCCGGGAATATGGGGTTCGGCAAACTGGAAAGCACGAGGATTGCCCTGACGGGCGAGGCGGTCGATAATGGGTCCGCCAGGATAGCCGAGTCCCATTACCTTCGAACATTTGTCGATGGCTTCACCTGCTGCATCGTCAATAGTCTGTCCCAGAACTTCCATATCGTTGTAAGCTTTCACTTTCACAATCTGGGAGTTGCCTCCACTCACCAACAGGCAGAGAAACGGGAAAGGAGGTGCCTGTTCGTCGCCTTCTACACTTTTGATGAAGTGAGCCATCACGTGGCCTTGTAAATGGTTGACATCAATCAATGGAACGCCGAGTGAGCGCGCCAATCCTTTGGCGAAGCTGACACCTACTAGCAAAGAACCCATCAATCCTGGTCCTCGCGTGAAAGCGATGGCTGAGAGCTGTTCTTTCTCAATGCCTGCACGTTTGATGGCCTGATCGACAACAGGAACGACATTCTGCTGGTGAGCTCGCGATGCCAATTCGGGCACCACCCCACCGTATGCCTCATGAACAGCTTGCGATGCGGTAACGTTGCTAAGGAGTATTCCGTTATGCAAGACTGCTGCCGACGTATCATCGCACGAGCTTTCTATACCTAATATATATATATCTTTTTCCATCAACGTGAAAGAATTTCAACACCGTGTTCTGTCATCACGAACGTGTGTTCCCACTGGGCACTGGGCAACTCGTCGTCGGAAATCACTTCCCACCCGTATGGGTCGTCACCATCAATGAAGACTTTCCATGTGCCCATATTGACCATCGGCTCAATGGTGAAAACCATACCTGGAACAAGCAGCATACCTGTACCGCGATGGCCGAAATGGGTAACGTCTGGTTCTTCGTGGAACTTCAGCCCCACACCATGTCCGCACAAGTCGCGAACGATGCCGTAGTGGTATTTTTTTGCATGTTTCTCTATAGCATGTCCAATGTCGCCTACAAAGCCGTAGGGCTGAGCTGCTTCGGCACCTATCTCCAGACATTCCTTGGCAACACGCACAAGCTGTTCCTTCTCTGGTGTCGTCTTGCCGATAATGAACATACGTGAAGCGTCGGCATAGTAACCATCAAGAATGGTCGTAAAGTCAACATTGATGATGTCGCCTTCCTGCAAAATGTCTTCAGCCTTCGGAATACCGTGACAAACAACTTCGTTGATGCTCGTACACACACTCTTGGGAAATCCTTCATAATTAAGACATGCAGGAGTGGCATTGTGCTCCTCGCAGTACTTCATGCAGATTTCGTCTATCTCCAAAGTTGACATACCGGCACGGATATGCTTTGCCACCTCGTCCAAAACGCCCGTGTTCACCACACCGGCGCGACGAATGCCTTCTATCTGCTCTGGCGTCTTGACAAGTTCACGCGTTGGCACCAGTTTTCCTTTGTTTTCCCAATACATCACCCGTTTGTCCAACTCTGTCAGTGGCTGGCCTTTCAGGCAATGCCATCTCCTTTTCTTCTTGAACATCCTGTCTTTATTTCTTTAAAACGTCTGCAAAGGTAACATTTCCACTTGAATAATCATACAAAAATCTCACTTATCCACTGAATGGCAAAAATTATTCTGAAAAAGTTTGGCGGTTAAAAAGAAATCATGTACCTTTGCACCGCATTTGAGAACAATGCTTGGTCAATTCGGAAACGAACCCAAGGAAGGATGGGTGAGTGGCTGAAACCAGCAGTTTGCTAAACTGCCGTACGGGTTCCCGTACCGGGGGTTCGAATCCCCCTCCTTCCGCCAGGGGTTTCGAAGGGAAAAGCTGTTCAAGAATGTAACCATGGTCGATTCATCTAATGGTTAGGATACAAGATTCTCAATCTTGGCATAGGGGTTCGATTCCCCTATCGACTACCAAAAACGCCCTGCAAACGCTCATTTGCAGGGTGTTTTTCTTTTTCAAACAATCAAAGTCCACTCTCAAAAAAATCTACGCCTTAATTGCCAACCAAACTGGCCACAATTGAACGCTAAAAGGGGCATAGTTGGAAGCCAAACTGGGCTTGTTTGAAAAGAGGCATTAATATTGAAAAATATAAGAAAAAAAGAGCCCTGCAAGTCAATAGCTGCAGGACTCTTTTTTTTATAATGATAATATAGTTTTAGTCAAGCCACTTCACGTATGCAAAGTCTTGACGGTGAGGCAGGTTTTCATTCTTCGGGTACATGCGCACACAGGTTTTGTAAGCTCCTGCTTCGTCGGGGACAAAGCGCAGTTCGAAGGTATAGAGGTTGCCTTCTTGCTTAACCATCTTGAACGGACGGATAGCATGGATAGAAATATCGTCAACAGGCTCGTTCTTAATAGTTACGAGTTCAAGACCTACGGCATCATTTAGACCGGCTTCGTCTATTACGTATGTGATGACGTGCTCACGTCCGGTCAAGGTCTCACGCCAAGGATCATCGGAACGAGAAACGACCTTGATGCTGTCCCAACGTTCAGCAACGTTCTCTTTCCAAAGGGCGATGTCTTTGGCAAGCTGGCAGTTGTTGGCTGCGAGCTTCTTGAAGCGCTTTGTCTCTTTATTGTAGAACTTGTCATAGTAGTCGTCGAGCTGACGCTTCATGGTGTAGTGAGGAGCGATAGTGGCGATGGAGTTCTTGATGACCTTAATCCAATCCTTGCTATAGCCTGTCTTCTTGTCGATATTGTAGTACAGTGGTACAATCTCGTGTTCAAGAAGATAATAGATGGTAGCAGCATCGAGTTGGTCCTGATAAGCTTGGTTCTGATAGGTACGCTTCTCGGGAAGTGCCCATCCTGCACCCTCACGATAGCCTTCAACCCACCATCCGTCGAGTACGGAGAGGTTGACGACACCGTTCATCTCGGCTTTCTCACCTGATGTACCGGAAGCCTCGAGTGGACGAGTCGGGGTGTTCATCCAGATGTCAACACCTGAAACAAGACGACGAGCCAACTGGAAGTCGTAGTCCTCAAGGAAAATAATCTTGCCGAGGAACTCAGGACGCTGGCTGATTTCGAAAATTCTCTTGATGAGTCCCTGACCACCACCATCGGCGGGATGTGCCTTACCTGAGAAGAAGAAGAGTACGGGACGCTCGGGATTGTTGACAATCCTAGACAAACGGTCGAGATCTGTGAAGAGCAAGTGCGCACGCTTGTAGGTAGCAAAGCGGCGGCAGAATCCAATCATCAATGCGTTCGGGTTGAAGCGTTCTACAAGTGAGAGGACGCGTGCTGGATCACCCTGATTGCGCAACCAAGTTTGAACGAACTTGTCACTGATATACTGGATAAGCTTCTGCTTCAATGCCATACGAGTCTTCCAAATCTCTGAATCGGGTACGTCATAGATAGCGTGCCAGATGCTCTCATTGGACTGGTCGTTCATGAAGTTTGCATCGAAATGCTTGTCGTACAAATTGCGCCATTCTGTAGCTGTCCATGAGGGGAAGTGTACACCATTGGTAACATAACCTACGTTGTTCTCTTCTGGATAGTAACCCTTCCAGATAGGGGCGAACATCTTCTGGCTCACCCATCCGTGAAGTTTGGAAACACCATTGACTTCCTGACAGGTATTGATGGCGAAGGTGGACATAGAGAACTTCTCGCTCTTGTCGTCTGGGTTGGTACGACCCATGCCAATAAACTCGTCCCATGTAATACCGAGAACAGCAGGATAGCCACCCATATACTTGCCAAAGAGTTGCTCGTCAAAGTAGTCGTGACCTGCTGGCACAGGGGTGTGGCAGGTATAGAGACCGCTGGCGCGAACAAGCTCCAAAGCCTGGTTAAAGGTAAGTCCGTCATGGATATAGTCAATCAGACGCTGCAAATTACAAAGAGCTGCGTGACCTTCGTTGCAATGGTAGATGTCTTTTTTGATTCCAAGTTTCTTCAGCAACAGCATACCACCGATACCAAGAAGTATCTCCTGTTTCAGACGGTTTTCCCAATCGCCACCATAAAGAGCATGAGTGATGGGTTTGTCGTAGTCGGAATTCATCTCGTTGTCAGTATCAAGAAGATACAAACTGACGCGGCCTACGTTAACTCGCCAGACGTATGCGTGTACCTGATAGTTCATATAAGGGACGTCAATGACCATCGGGTTGCCGTCTTTGTCGAGCTGACGCTCAATGGGAAGCGTATTGAAGTTCTGGGCATCATAGTTAGCTATCTGCTGACCATCCATAGAAAGGCTTTGGCGGAAATAGCCGTTACGATACAAGAAACCGACTGCGCACATATCAACGTTGGAGTCAGAAGCTTCTTTCACGTAATCACCAGCAAGCATACCCAGACCGCCTGAATAAATCTTTAAAACCTGGTTAATACCGTATTCCATACAGAAGTAAGCTACTGAAGGACGCTTGCTATCGGGCTTGACATTCATGTAGTTACGGAACTTCTTATAGACATCCTTCACATGCTTCATGATAGTCTTATCTTTCACAATAGCCTGCTTGCGTTCGTAGCAAAGACGCTCAAGAAGCAATACCGGGTTGTGACCTACTTCCTCGTAGAGTTTCTCGTCAAGGCTCTTCCACATGTTGCGTGCCTCATAGTTCCAAGACCACCACATGTTGTGTGCCAGTTCGTCCAGACATGCCAATTCTGTTGGCAGGCTCGACTTAACATTCACCTCTTTCCATTGAGGTTGATTCGAATAATCTGCTTTAATCTTCATTGTATTTGAATTATAAATGTTTATGATTTCTTTTCTTGAGCATTACGCTCTGCACATTTGCGCAAAGCAATGTCGTAGGCTTCTTCGTAGTACTTGATAAACTCACTCCAAAGGGCTTTCTTCGACAGTTTCTCGGCATTCTGACGACACTTCTTCACGTCTTCATCACTCATGACGGAGAAAGCAGCAATAGTGTCCTTGATGGCATCTGCCACTTCTGAGTAGTTATAATCTGTACGATGAATGACTTTCACGCCATCAGTTAATTCACTATAAGCACCTTTCACGGAGTTTGCCCATAAACCGAAACCTGCTAAATCTGTAGTAATACATGGAACCTTGAAAGCGATAGCTTCTAACGGGGTGTAGCCCCAGGGCTCGTAATATGACGGATAGACGCAAAGGTCGTTCCCCAAAACCAGATCATAATAAGTCATATTGATTACTCCGTCATGTCCAGTAAGATAACAAGGTAGGAATATCAACTTCACCTTATCCTCTTTTTGGTTCCACATATTGTAATACTTCAACATTCCAAGGACGTTGTCATGACTCATATTGTGCAACCAATGCGTAATCATGGGGACTTCCAGAGGAGTGTCAAAAGACTTGTTTTGTTCCAAGCGTTCTGTCAAGTCTTTTCGTGGATCACCGACCCAACCAGGGACCTCAATAAAAGCAACTACATTCTTCTTAAGGTTGCTGTCGCGAAGTAAGCGATTCAATGCTTCTATATAGACATCTATTCCTTTATTGCGAAATTCGTAGCGGCCACTTGTAGAAACAATTAAAGTGTCGTCATCCAACTGAGTACCCATCAATGCGTTAGCCACATCAAGTAAACGACGACGAGCTGCACGGCGTTTCTTGGTAAACGTAGCACCCTTAGGCACAAAGTTGTTTTCAAAACCATTTGGCAGTACAACGTCAACGGGCTTGTCTAGTAACTCTTTACATTCGGTAGCTGTAATCTCACTAACAGTCGTAAAGCAGTCAACATATTTCGCCGTTTGTTTCTCAATAGAATGCTTGCTTTGCATATTTAACTCTCCTGCCATCTGGTCGCCATTATATGCAAACAGATAGTCATAGAGCGGTTTGTTATTACCTGCGATGGAACGACCGATGCTTGTGGCGTGAGTTGTAAAGAGGGTCGCTATCTCTGGCACCTCATGTTGCAAGTATAATAAGCCTAAACCGGTCATCCATTCATTAGCATGATAGACTACTTTCTTGTTGCTAATCGAATCAACTTGACCGCCAAATAACGACAACTCGCCTTGGTTCTCTGGAGCAATAAAAAACCTGTAATAACTCTCTACCACCAAAGCAGCAGCATAGGAGAACATCGAGGCTTCATCATAATCGCCATAAGCATGAAGACTGTCAACCTGATACAACTCCCACATCCTGCCATAGATTTCATCCTTATGTTCATAATAGGGCACGAAATCTACTAAGATAGCTATAGGCTGACCGGGAATATCCCATCTGCCTACTTTCATCTTCAATCCTTCGTTCTCTTCGGCATGCTTCATCCAACTACCCAGAACGTTCTTGCCGTGCAGTTTCTTGTCAACAATAAAATACGGATTTTCTTTCTCATGCCAACAATCTGGACCAATAAAAATAATGTGGTCACGCATTTTATCCTGTAATGTCTTGGCACGCGTAGATAGCACAGTATAGATACCGCCTACCTTGTTACAGACTTCCCAACTACTTTCAAAGATATAATCGGGAAACAACATGTTTTTACCCATAAAAGCTTTTACCTGTGTAATTTCGAAATTCGACTGCAAAGATACACAAAATATACTAAAAATCAATATACATCAATATAAATTTCCTATCCCCTTGAATTTCTTGACATATATTACTTAACTTTGCCTTGACATATACGTCTAATCAATATTGCAATCTATTCGAACATAAACATCAAACCAAATTAACAATATACGACCATGAAGAAAAGTATAATTCTCCTGATACTCATGACTCTCTCCATGCAAGGATCAGCACAAACTGAAAATAGAAAGATCTTCCAGACATACCTATATAACGAAGATTATCAAGTGTGGTTAGACATCAATTTCTACGATAACAACATTATTGTACCTTCACAAGAATTATTCGGTGAACTACCAGGCTATTTCGGAGCGAAACGCGACACCCGTAAATGGCTCATTACCGATGCTAGTATAAAAGGTAATACTGCAACACTTGCCATTGTTAACGATTACGGATCGGAAGACCTTACAGCCACCCTCACATACAACAATGATGCGCAACAACTTGCTGACGGCAAACTACTGGGAGGTACTTACACGTTTACGCAAAAAAATGGCAGTACCATGAAAATCGTCGTCAACCGAAAATGGGTAAAGCTACCCAAGATACTTATTTTTAAACGTACCGATAAGAGATAAGAAAAGAGCCCTGCCGTCATAGCTGACAACAGGGCTCCGTCTGTTCAAAGAAGGCAGCCTCCTACTCTCCCGCATTGCATTGCAGTACCATCGGCGCAACCGGGCTTGACTGCTCTGTTCGGAATGGGAAGAGGTAGGACACCGGCGCAATAGCCACCTGAAGGGGAATTGACATCTGCACAAGCAAGACTCTGAAAACAATACGACTGCACAGCCAAAAGCATAAACCATCGCAGAAAAAGATTTCGGGCAATTAGTAGCGCTCGGCTTTGACGTCGCCGTCTTTACACCTGCGCCCTATCGACGTCCTCGTCTGGGACGACCCTCAAGGAGTCCTCATCTTGCGGCCGGCTTCGCACTTAGATGCTTTCAGCGCTTATCCGATCCAGACTCAGCTACCCGGCGGTGCACCTGGCGGCACAACCGGTAGACCGGAGGTCTGTCCAGCACGGTCCTCTCGTACTAGTGCCAGATCCGCGCAAGACTCCAACGCCCACGATAGATAGAGACCGAACTGTCTCACGACGTTCTGAAC
>JAFRYZ010000011.1 GCA_017442825.1 Prevotella sp.
CAAATATGGGAAATGTGATATTCACAGCCTTTCTGAAGACTGATATGTCCTCCAATATCTGAGCGTCCTATCACAGTCCCATTAGCATCATAGACGGTAGCATAGCCGACTGGATTCTTGGTTATGCTGTCTGCCAACATAACTTGCTGGGCAAGCATCTCTACAGATATGAAGGTAAGCAGGATGGTGAAAATAGTTTTCTTCATAATTCTTATTTTGATATTTTCAAACCGAGTTTGGCAGATGGCGTCCTGCCTTTATAAAAGACCTTTGCCTCTTCATTCTGATACGCAGGTTCGTTTTGTTCCTGCATCCAGTCCATGCCTCGAAATGTCTTTTTGTTCCAAGTTCTGCTTTCTACCTCATTCAATGTCATGTTGAGAGAGGGAATGAGATTGCATGATTCTGAGACCTTCGCTGTGGTTATCCATTCCACCACAACGAATACGCCTGTCTGTGGAAAAGGTATAGGACGGGGAAGACTGATGCCATCCTTGCTGAGTTTCTGACCAGAATTGAGTATGATGCCGCCATTAATGAGAGACCCATCTTTTGGGCAACCTGTTTTGGCATCTGGCAGACGGAGGTCAAAGCGGAGAGTGGCATAGATGGGTGTCTTGATTTCCGTGAAGACCAGCCAATGGGTGGTATAATCGAGACTCGCTAAAATGGAGTGGATGTATGGCGTTTCAGTCCAAGTGCTGTCGTAGGGAATAAACAAAGCCATCTCAAACCCATTGGCTCCTTTGTGCTTGGTCTGTGTCTTTGCTTTCATCAATCCCACTTCTGTGGTCTTTATTCGTTTGGGAGCCTTTGCGCTAATGGCGACTTCATCAAGATTGATGCTCTTCGGAACAAGAAAGATTGTTTGCGAGTCGGCTGTTATCTTAGAGATGCTCTTTGTCTTGTAGCAGATATGAGACAACCGTATCTGTGCTGCTTCGTTTGGAATGGCAATTGCCCCTTGCTCGTCTGTGTAGCCACCAGAGTCATTCCCGAAATAGACACTCACAAACGGTATTGGCTCATCGGTGATGCTGTCCTTGACAATTACCGTCTGTGCCATTCCAAATGTCGCTACTAACAAAATTGTCAGCAGGAGCAGGAATCGTCTGTAGTGTATCATTCTGCCTCGGCCTCTTTGATCTTTGCTAACAGTTCTTCGCGCTTCGTCTCGTTGGTGCCGTGGACGGCGTGGCGGACGATACCCTTCTTATCAACAACGATGGTGAGTGGGAAACCTTCGGTGCCAATCCACGCCATCATATCCTTCGCCTCAATGAGATGCGTCCATGTGAAGTGTTGCTTCTCAGTAATGCGCTTGGCGGTCTCGGCATCATGGTAGGTAGCTGAGAAGAACATCACATTAGGCAATTGCTCCTTCCACTCGGAAAGGATGGGCATCTCTGCTCGGCAGGGGCCGCAGCCAGAGTACCAGAGGTTAATCACCATGACGCGCCCCTTCACACTGTCGTTTGTCCATGTGCGCCCATCCATGTCCTTCTCTGAGAACTGCGGGAATGGCTCACCCACCTTGGGCGAATACCATGTGCCGTCGGCCTTCACGCCAGCCTGTGTCAGCGAGGTCATCGTGGCCATCATGTTCAGGCCGTTTAAGAACTGGTCGGCATTGTGAACCTGTTCGCGGGGAATAGCCTTGCGGATGAGCGACTTGGGTAGTGTGGCGTTGACATTGATGACGATGACGCTGTTGCCTTCCTTGTCCTTCAGCCGCGACATGGTTTTCTCGCCGTCTGGTAGCATAGGCATTTCACGGAAGAAATAGCCGTTGGAAAGGAATTTCGGAATCACTGTGTCGATGCGTTCTTCTTGTGCCCCAACCGTCAACGTGACAAGGGCAAGCATTGCGGTGATGATTGTTTTCTTCATAAAGAGTGCTTAATTTGTTCTTTTCAGTCTTACTATCTTATCTATACCCTTAGTGCTGCGGAACTTAAACAGCGTTTCCTCGTCTTTACGCTCCATCAGCATGTAAGTACAAATATCCTTTATAGAGATTCCATTTACTTCTATCAGGTAATCGCCTGTACGGATACCTTTCAGATAGGCCGTTGAACCCTTGCGGACAACGGCTTTGAGAACTCCGAGTGTGTCGCCTGCCTCTGAAGGGATAAATGAGGCGCTGCCAGTCTCGCTATTACCGACCGTGATATCCTGTCCGTTATGAGGCATAAATACGAACTGCTTTTTGG
>JAFRYZ010000012.1 GCA_017442825.1 Prevotella sp.
TGTGCCCATCATCCTTCCACGAAGCTATATCACCATGTATAACTTCGGGTTTGCACAGAACCGTTCGCTGCCCAAGGTGAGCGAAGGCCTTGTCTCGCTCATCGACTTCGACCTCCATTTGCGCGGCAAAGGTCAGGAGGCTCAGTACAAAGGACGCGTCATCGGCTTCTCAGGTCGGCTGAATGCCATCCTGGTGCCTCAGTCGTTCATGGCGATGGCCAATCAACGCTTCGCCCCCGATGCAGAACCCTCGCCCACACGGCTCATGATCACCACTGCCGACCTCTCGGGCGAAAGCATCACCCAGTTCTTGGAGGACAACGGCTATGAAGCCGAGGACGATCGTCTGAACACGGAGAAGACAACCTTCTTCCTTCGCTTGATGATTACCGTTGTTATGGCTATCGGCTTGGTGATATCTTTGCTCAGCTTCTATATTCTTATGCTTAGCATCTACTTGCTTGTTCAGAAGAATGCCGACAAGCTTCAGAACCTGTTGCTTATCGGCTACCGCCCGTCGCAGGTGGCGCGTCCGTATCAACTGTTGACCATCGGCCTGAACGTCGTGGTGTTGCTCTTGGCGTTGGTGGTGGTCGCCTTGGTGCGTAGTCACTACATGCGCATCGTCGAAGTGTTGTTCGCTACAACCAGCCGCTCAAGTCTTTTGCCCGCCATCCTCTTGGGCCTGTTGCTCCTTGTCGTGGTGACCTTGCTCAACATGGCCGTCATCCGTCGGAAAATAGTAAGAATCTGGCACGGTAAAGAACGAATATAACTAATTCAACTTTCGCAAGTCGAAGGAATAAAGGGTATAAAGGGGGAGAAAAGGGCATAAAAGGGACAATAGTCCAGCCTCTCCCCCCCCTCAATAGGACAAAGCATTCGTCCCTTTTATCCCTTTCACTCCCCTTTAAGCCCTTTAAGCCCTTAGGAAGTGGAGCTTGCGAAACTTCAGTAACTAATACAATGGGAGCCTCGCTAAAGCTCCCATTTCTTTTGTTTTGTAGCTACCCGTTGACGAAGGCATCCCCTTCGTCTTTTTTCTGTTTTCAGCCAATATTATCACAAGCTGTAATTTTTTTGACATTTTCTTTGGTAGTTTGTAATTTTTTTTTGTAACTTTACGGCGAAATTAATAACTAAAAACAAAAACAATAAAAATTTGCATTATGAATAGACTAAGACAATTACTTGCCCTGTTGCTTTTGATGGTGTCAGGCAACATGGCAGCAGAGTATTTTGCTTGTGAATATGTAGAACCATTCCTTATCGCTACTGATAATGGTGCTGGCCGCACAAAATTGGTCGGACTTCGCATGGATCCAAGTATTAAGACGTTGGTCATTCCCAATAAAATAAACGGGAATGAGGTATGTGATGTTATCAATCGCCACTGGTGGTTTTATTCGAAACCCCGTTATGAAAGTTGGGGAAACCAGTACCAAAGGAAGATGGAGTTTAGTCTCTTTGAACGTAACTGCAACATGCAGACATATGAGGATGACTGGCCTAGATTTGATGTTAATCCATTTGCAGGCACTTCACAAATCTATCCATATGGTTCTGAGCCCGAATTTGACAAGGATGCCATATTGGGTGAGCGTCTATATTTAGAAGAGATAGTATTTCCCAGGGAGATTGAAAATTTCTTCAGTCAAGCATATCTCAAAGGTTTGTCTTCTCTGAAGAGAGTTTATATGCGAAGAACCGGCTGGATTGTTAACTTCGGAATCGACCTAACAGGATGTGATAATCTGGAGGAGATCCATTTGATGTGTGACGTTCCTCACTATGTCGTTGATGACAGCAAGATTCCACATAAGATAAACCTCTACGTGCCCCAGAAATACTACAACAACTATATGGCCGATCCGGACTGGGCCAACTCTCCGTCCTTTAACGTCCTGCCAGAACCCACAAATGGAGCTACGTTGAAAATCAAAAATACTTATCCGGGGTTGTTGGTCACAATAGACGGCATCGACATCTATGGTTATGATTCACCAGGCTACGTTTCGACAATGAACTTCGGCAAATATTATATGCCCCGCTATAAAGTGAGCTATGGTGGCGTTGGAGCAATCAAGGTGACACTGAATGGCCAAAGCCTGGACGATTTTGAGAACGGGGATGCTCTCTTGGATCTGGTTCCAGGTGAGAACATATTGGAGTTGGAACTTGTCAATTCCTCTGAAGTAACCCTCAACAGCAATGGTAACGGCAGTACTGTGAAATGGAATGGGAAACAAGTCCTTGGCAACGCCGGCGGAACATACAAGCTGGAGGATGTGAAGTCGGATGCCAGCAACACATTGGTAGTGAACTATGCCCCTAGCACCCAGGAACTAACAGTAAAGAAAGGCTCAGCGATTCTCACTCCTACAAGCAACAGCGGAGGAACGGCAACCTTCGAGATTGGCAAAGTAATGACAGACTGCAACATTGATGTGCAAGTAAAGGACAAACTTTGCAATATTACCGTGAGCAAGACCACTGTCGACGGAGACCTAAAGGTTGTGCGCTCTGTGGACGGCAAGGCATACTTCACGTACTTAATCGACGATATGACATTCCAAGCAGGACGGGGTACAACTATCAGTATTGATGTGCCTAACACCATGATTCTAACAACTGCACAACTTGGAGGTGTTAACATGACCAAAACCACCCATTCAAATGGAGTCTCAACTTATACTGCCACCGTTCCCTCCTCTACTGCGGCCACGCTCAGATTGGTGGGACAGCGCGTTACGGCCTCCACCTCCTATCTGGATTATAGTCTTCAGACTATCACGAAGATAGGCAATGGTACCGTGAATTACCTCAAGTGGCATACGGATAACCAAAATAATGTGCGTGAAGAATCAGGAGTGTTGACAACACCCGTAAGTACGTTCCTTGCACCTTTCGGTTATGATGAGAATGGGAATGGATGGACGCTTACCATAAAACCCGACACCGGCTATGAACTGACCACTTTATATGGCACTTGGGGACAGGAAGCTATACAAGGAGTGAGTGTGCCGAAATCATACAACATGCTTTCAGAACCTGCCTATATAGATAATGCAACAGGAACTACCTACAACAACCATAACGGACCTACGGTAGGGCAGAAGCGAGCCGCAGGTGGAAATTTCAGTTTGGATTTGGAAGTTGGTCGCACGATTTCTTACGATGCCAGCACCCATACTTATACCTTTACCGTTAAAGGTGCGGACTGGGACGGTGTGGATATGGCGATAACCATCGGCTTCAGCAATCCTAACGAGAGCAGTAAAAAGCAGATGTCGGTAGTGGCTGTAGGAACGCCTACGGATGGTGAACTCATTTTAGAATACTCATTGGCTTCAAACAACACCCAACACAGTGAAGTTCTGCTGACATCGACTGGTAGTACTACGAAAGAATATCAACTTGGGGACTTCAAATATATCTATTTCTTCATGAATTATGAGGGGGGACACGATCTTGAAGGTAGTAGTCCGGTGCCCATGCCCTTCACGGTCTATCACAATGGCGTAGATGTCACAAGTCAGTTCGAATACGATGATAGAGAGATATATGGCCCTCTCACCGATGTCACAATGGAGGGCAACTGGACATTCGTCTTCCCCGACGGGAATCAAGCCACGGATGCCAAATGGTCGTTCTTAAAGTCAGGCGAAGGCTCATTGAGCTGCGAAATAGTACCCACTGGGACTTCTGTCGAGCCAACGACACGCATCATCGGAAACAGTAGCGAGATACTCCGTTTGCAGAAGGACGAAGTTCAGAGTGTCATCGTCAAGGTGCAGACAGCTGATGGCAACACCTTCAAGGCCTTCTGTAATGGCAACGACGTTACAAGCAACTTTACCCTCAGTGGCAGCGAATACACCCTCACTACCAATCAGGCCGACCTCAAAGATGCCAACTGGACAGTGCTCTTTACCGAAGGCCAAGCCGCTAACACTTTCACCTATCAGTTCAGCCAGACCACTGGAGGCGAAGTGCTTGTGGGCGTAGTTCCTGTTGGTGATACTTCTGCTGATATAAAGAGCATCCAAGAAGGCAGTATGACTTTGAGCCTGACTAGCGACGAAGCACAAGGAGTCATTCTCTTTGTGGAACCTGAGGATAACATGGCTGTACGCATCTATTCTGGAGAAACCGACGTGACCAGCCAGTTCACTTATGACAGTTCGTCCAACTCATATATGCGCCAGACCACCTCTCTCGCCAATGAAACGTTACTCTTTGTCTTTGCCGATAAGAACGAACTTGGCGTCGCTAATCCTAACCTCCTTACTCAGCACATCCAACTCACTGGCGAGCAACTGGGTAACGTATGGATGCAGTATCTTGATTCCGATGGTGCTGATTATGACGATGCTTATGCAGGCAATGAACATCCATATGTCACATTCACTTCGGAAGATAAGATATACATAAAGGGAGCAAAACCTTGCATTACTGTTCCAAACGGCTATACATTCAAGGCATATTTCAATGGTCAGGAAGTGACAGATTTCACCTTGGAAAATAACTACTATGTTGCCACGCTTGACGAATCATTCGTCACCGACGGCACATGGGTGGTTGAGTTTAAGAACGCAGACAGCGGTGGCAGTAATGAGGTGGTTGCTGTACTGACACCCGACAGAAATACTCCACTATACTTGACCAATAGTAGCGGTGAGGACGTGTTGTTTGCCTTCCTCAATACAGAAATCGGAACTATTACCAAAGGCGGCGATTACACCATCAAGGTTCGTAG
The DNA here is from genome assembly GCA_017442825.1 of Prevotella sp. GTDB lineage: Bacteria > Bacteroidota > Bacteroidia > Bacteroidales > Bacteroidaceae > Prevotella. The sequence goes on from JAFRYZ010000012.1 coordinate 4,760, forward strand.
CTATAATCCACATAGTTGGAAGACAAATCTCCGCGTGAACGGCGTTGACCGAACAGCCGACTTGGTTACCAACAGCGAGAATGCCAACGAGATGCTGCTGCCACTGACGAACATCACGGAATCTCTAAACGTGGAGGCCTTCTACACGTCACTGCGTTCCATTGTGTCGCTCTATACCACCGAGGGCGGTACAACGAAGATTGAATACACCGACAATGAAAACGGAGAAGCTGCCTCGCGAACGTACAGCAACGGAGACTACTCAAACGATTGCATCGTCAATGGCACCGATGTCATTTTTACCTTTACGCCCGATCAAGGCTACAAACTCAGCAAGGTGTTTGCTATGTCTGATCGCTGGATAGGCGAAGGCGACGACTATGAGGTGAAGCTGCAGGCTGACGGTAGCTACCGATTCGTGCTTTCTTCCGGGGATTTCATAGATGGTTTAGCCTCCATCACCGTTCATTTTGAGAAGAAAGGTGGTCCCTACGACGTGAACAATGACGGAAACATCACGATTGGCGATGTCACGAAGCTTGTTAATGTGATATTGGGAAAAGAGTAAGTTCTATTGACAATTAACAAACA
>JAFRYZ010000061.1 GCA_017442825.1 Prevotella sp.
GTCGAGTGGTCTAACAATACGCATATCGCGGCAGAATGTGGAAATCAGAAGGTTTCCAGTTCGTAACCTCGAAAATCGCGTTATCTCTCAAACCTCCGATAAACAAAGAAAGTTTGAGATTTCTTCCAAAGTTACGAAAAATATTTGAAATAGCAATAAAATAAGTGCAAAAAGTTGTAAAACATGCACTAATATCAGTGCAAAATGCAGCATATAATCGTTTTTGTGGAGTGGAAATATGAGCGTATCCTTTTGTCGCCGAGCGCGGAAAATCTCAAATAAATTTGGCTTTTCGCTCACTTTTTCGTACCTTTGCAGCATGAATGATTTCCTGTACATCAATCACGCCAATGACTACGCCCTGGATGTGGGGGCGGAGGTCTTCCATCCGATGGTGAGCGTCGTACACTTCGACGAGTTGGGCGAGATTCGCCACTCGCTCAACAAAATGGGTGTGTATGCCATCTTCGTACAGGACAACTTTCCCGTCGGCTCTTCCTACGGCATGGGCGGCTACGACACCACGAAGGGGTCGCTCACGGCAGCGGCTCCGGGACAGGTCATCGGCAAGGCTGACGACGGCCACCGCGAGGTGTATCACGGCTGGGCGCTGCTGTTCGATGCGGAGTTCATGCGCGGCACCGTGTTTGAGGAGCGGCTCACGGACTACCACTTCTTTTCCTATAATGTGAACGAGGCGCTGCACACCACCGACGGCGAGAAGCAACTGCTGTGGCGGCTGATGGAGATGATTCGCCGCTTCATCAGCCATCGCGGACAGACACCCATGACCGACCGCATCGTGCAGGACTACATCGTGCTCGTCTGCGACTACTGCCTGCTGTTCTACCAGCGTCAGTTCCAGACACAGGCAGAGAAGCAGGGCGACCTGTTGAGCCGATTCCAGCGGGTGCTGACGGACTACTATGAGCGCGGCCTGCAGCGCCAGCACGGGCTGCCCAACGTGAAATACTGTGCCTCAGAACTCTGCCTCTCGCCCAGTTATTTCGGTGACGTGGTGCGCAGTGTCACGGGCGACAGTCCCACACAGGTTATCCAGCACTTCCTCATAGACCGTGCCAAGAGCATGATGGTCAGCGGTCTGACGGTGACGCAGGTGGCCGACACGCTGGGCTTCGAATATCCCCAGCACTTCACCCGTTTCTTCAAGAAGCACACGGGCATGCAGCCCTCGAAATACGTCGCCAGAAATATAATTCCCAAATGATATGACGATACAAGCATTCAGAGACTATATGGCATCGGGGCAACCAGTTATAGGAGGCTCCGATGTACACATGATGTTCCATAAGCTTTCACAGGAGGCTTTGAGGATAACGGCTGAGATAAACGGCAAGTACCACACGCCTGAAGAACTGCACACCCTGTTGGAGGAACTTTTCGGCAGGGAAGTTCCCAAGACCGTTGGCATGTTCCCGCCATTCCATACGGATTGCGGTAAGAATACCGTTCTTGCGGAAAGGGTTTTCATCAATATGGGTTGCAAGTTCCAGGACCAGGGCGGCATCTTCATCGACGAGGGAGCCTTGATTGGGCATAACGTCGTTCTTGCAACACTCAACCATGACTTGGACCCAGAGAAAAGACAAAGTATGAACTATGCCCCGATACATATAGGGAAGAACGTATGGATAGGGGCTAATGCGACGATTCTTGCAGGAGTAACCATTGGTGACGGTGCTGTCGTTGCCGCAGGTGCTGTTGTAACGAAAGATGTAGAAGCCAATACTGTTGTTGGTGGAGTACCAGCCAGACTAATAAGACGAATAATATGAAGAAGATATTAACATTCTTATTGGCTGTCATAGGCCTGACATCGGCTTGTGGCCATAGTAACTACGAGAACACCAATGTTGAGGGATTTGCAGAACTTATTGCAGACTCCAGTGTTGTTATCCTTGACGTGAGGACTGCTGCTGAATACGCTGACGGTCATATCAAAGGGGCTATCCTGATTGACCAGGGACAGAGCGACTTTGTGGAGAAAGCAAAAGCAACACTACCCATCGACAAGAAGATTGCTATTTATTGCCGTAGTGGTCGCCGTTCTGCCAATACTGCTATGAAACTGGCCAATGTTGAGTATAAGTGTGTGAACCTGAAAGGCGGTATTATTGCTTGGAAAGAGGCAGATAAACCAGTGACTACGGAATGACAATAAAACAGATAACAGCCGAGAATGCTGATGAGCAGATAAAAAAGCTCTATCAGTCAGTCCATACCTCGCATACAATATCGTTGACGATATAGGAAACAGGGAAAATCAAGAGCCCACCTGTCAGATGCAACGGCCCGAAAACCATCTGCTTTGTTTCCAAGATATTCGATGCTATCAGGCACACTGTAAAAATGATGCTAAACTCCATGAATAGCACTGAAACCATTGTTTTTCTTTTCATAAAACCCCTATTTGCTCTTCCAAAAACTCAGCAGCATCGGCTACACAGTCAGGACACTCACGCAGTACCACTTTCGTTCCGACACCTTTGAGCAGTTTACATTGTGTAGCTCCATTCCTTTCCTGAAACTTGCTCATTATCTGGCGCATCTGTTTCATGGACTTCACTTTGTCCTTGTTGACCAAACCCAAAACAACCCCAGCCCCAACGATTGCGCCACAAGTTCCTTCCATATTACCCATGCCACCACCGAAAGCCCCGGCAATGTTCATGGCTTCATCCTCACTTATCCCAGCAATGTCGGCGTATGTGTGAAGGATGGCCTGGGCGCAATTATGGCTATTGCACCTCTGGTGCCCTCCACGATGTTATCAACATCGCGGACTCCTCCCTTCTCTGCTGCTATCTGTTTTCTTGTTCCCATTATTCTTGTTTTTTCTTGAATTTACTTTTTAATCGCTTGTAACCCTCAACCCCAGAATCGTAAGACCTCCATACTGACAGGTCTTAGCTAGTCCGAAAAGGGCAGTCCATAAAATCCCCTTTGCCGCTACGCTGATAGGCAGCAGCATCTGGGCGAAGGATAGAATATAGAAGGGGATGCAGCACAGCAGAACAATAACACCAGTTCTGAAAGACAGCGATTGAAGCCAATGTTTGAGTTTTTGGAAAACATGAATGATTGCTTCTTTGGGAGAATACCATACCATTCTTGGTCCGACCCAACGCATCACCTCACGAATCTGTTCATGCTCTTTTGGAGCATAACGGTGAGTGGGACAATTCTTACAAGAAGTCTTTTGCTCTCCATACTTGCAATGATCCAGGCGTTGACAAGCATACTCAGCCAGAAATCGGTATTCCTCCGGCATTGTGTCCTGCTTCAGATGATGCCGGCAATAAAGCCCTATCATCTTACGGACGGTCTGCTTCTCTCGCTCTATCCTGGTCATGTTTGTCTATTCTTCCACGTCACAATGCAGGAATCCCATTTCCTTGGCCTTCTCCTGGTTCATTCCTTAAACTTACCTTTCATCCACAGTTTCCAGTATTTCCATCCGCCAGTTGTCCATAGTGCCAAAAAGATAAGCACGGGCTGGAAGAGCAGACGGATAAGCCTGGCTTCGTCAGTATTGAGACCGAATGCATCGATGTGGTTCACATACTGGTTGATGTTGCCAGGGAAGATGGCTACATAGAATAGTGCCAACAGCGCCCCTGCAATAGCCCTCCATTTACCGACAAGGAAGATGATGCCAAGGCCGAAGGCGATTTCTACTACGCCAGAGGCTAGAACGACAAAGTCGGTAAACTCTGGGCTTAACTGCAACCATGTGGGCACCTGTGCCACAAACTCCTGACGGTTGAACGTCAGATGACTGAATCCTGCATAGGTCATAAACATGCCTAACAGCAGGCGAAAGATTAGTTTTGCGTACTTCATATCATTACTTAAATCATTGGTCGTAGCCGATGGGACGGAATTGTTTTTGTTGCTCACTCCAGACAAAACCTCTCATAGAAAGATAGTTCTTTATCTCTTTTGGCTCTCTGCTGAAGGCATAGCATAGTGATTCGAGCCTGTCAAACTCTTCATCCCTCAGAAGCATATTGACGCTCGAAACCAGAATTGCGGGGTCTTTAGGAAGATAATCCATAAAGCTCAGTTCATTATTTCTTCTAATGCTCCTGTCTCAGAATCAATAATAAAGCCTCTAACAA
>JAFRYZ010000001.1 GCA_017442825.1 Prevotella sp.
AACAATGCTGAGAAGCCCATGATTGCCGGCATGTACCTCAACCGCCTGAACTTGAGGAACGGCGAGTACCCCAACGGTATGCCTTTGCAGGCCGACCCCACCATCAAGTTTGCGTGGCAGAAGTTCGAGCTGAAGCGCATCTACAACAAGCTGCTCTCCATCGACAGCCCGTATAACACTTATCGCCGGGCTGGTCTGCCGCCAGGACCCATTCGCATTCCCACCGTTGCTGGCATCGATGCCGTGCTGAACTACGCCCACCACAACTATCTCTACATGTGTGCGAAGGAGGACTTCAGCGGCACCCACAACTTCGCCGCCACCTATAGCGAGCATCTGCAGAATGCCGCCCGCTACTCGAAGGCGCTGAACAGCCGGGGCATCCAGTGATGCTGTAAGAGCAGACTTCTTGAGCCCCCTGTTGTCCTTGGGATGACAAGGGGCTTTCCATCCTTATTTTTACACCGCGCAATAAATTTTACGCTTTTGTTTTTCTCTTCTATTTTCACTATTTTTTACCTGAGGTATTCGATACTCTCGCACGAGAAAAAAAAGAAAAGCGCTTTTTCTTTTTGTTTTCTCCTCACTTATTCGTATCTTTGTAAGTTGAAACGAAAAAGATATGTATATACCACCATTTACCGTTAGTGCTGAGGCCATCAACCTGATAGCAGAGATATCAAGACAGATAGAACGTTACGCCATCCGTTTAGAACAAGAAGACGGATTGCTACTTCGTAAGGTCAACCGCATTAAGACTATCCACTCCTCGCTAGCCATCGAGGGAAACACACTAAACGAAGACCAGGTGCGCGACATTATAGATGGAAAGACCGTAGTGGCACCCATCAAGGAGATACAGGAAGTGAAGAATGCTATTGCCACCTATAATCTCTATCCTACACTGAACCCGTATAGCGTGAAAGATCTGCTGAAAGCACATGGCGTGATGATGCAGGCATTGATAGATGACGCGGGTCGCTTCCGTCGTGGTGGCGTGGGTGTTTTTAGCGAGCAAGGACTTGTGCATATGGCTCCTCCTGCCGAGCGTGTTCCCTTTTTGATGGATGACCTTTTTGCTTGGCTTCAATCATCAAATGACCACCTGCTCATCCGCAGTTGTGTGTTCCACTATGAATTCGAGTTTATCCATCCGTTCATCGATGGAAATGGCAGAACTGGACGCTTGTGGCAGTCGCTTATCTTAGGAAGATTGCATCCGCTGTTTGAGCATCTGCCCGTAGAGAATATGGTATATGCCAACCAGCAGGCTTACTACGATGCCATTACGGCCAGCACCCATGCAGGACAGTCCGGTCCGTTTATCGATTTTATGCTGAACGAAATCTACAAGACTCTGAAGTCGCATCGAGGGGAGGAATTGATGGATATCGGTAATAATGTCGGTAATAATGTCGGTAATAATGTTGGTAATAATGTCGGTAATAAAGAGAGGATTATTCTTGATGCGATAAGGAAGAGGCCTACGGTTACCACTCCCCAATTGGCAGAATTGCTGGGTGTGACAAAACGTCAATGCGAAAGGATTCTTTCAAACATGAAACAGCAAGGCCTGCTGCGTCGTGTGGGAACAAAAGGTGGTCATTGGGAAATATGATGAATAGCGAACTATTGAATGACTTGAACGACAGCCAGCGGAAGGCCGTGGAGTATTGCGACGGACCACAGCTGGTGATAGCGGGTGCGGGCTCGGGCAAGACGCGCGTGCTGACGTATAAGATTGCCTACTTGTTGCAGCAGGGCATGC
>JAFRYZ010000062.1 GCA_017442825.1 Prevotella sp.
ACCCTCACCTTCGCCAAGGATAACACCAAAGTTCATCAGCTTAGCACCGCTGCTGAGGTTACCCGTAGCATAGAAGGCGCGGAACGGAGCAATGTTAGCGTAGCTGTAAGCATCGTCGAGGTTCTTAGAGCTGACGAACATGTCCTTGGCAAAGTAGAACACGTTGTCATCCTTAGCCACCTGCAGGCCGGCGTAGGTACCCTTGTTGGTGAAGGAGTAGGTGCCCTGGGCATCGCCTTCAGCAGCGTTCACACCCGAAGCTTCCTCGCCATCGAAGGTGTACTTCGTGGCATCCATGTCCGTTGTTGCCTTGATGAGCGTACCCTTTTGCGAGATGATGAACGAACCTTCCTCAGCGGTATTGCTGCCTACTACCACCATGTACGGTGTGTTCGGTTCTGTCTTTGACACTTCAGAAAGTTCGGGGAAGTATGCATATGTTGTTCCGTCTATCTGTGTCAGTGCTGCATTAGACTGCATCGTGTGCAACGTAATCGTAGAACCGTCTTCGTTGGTATGGGTACCGTTGCTAACCGTCAGCTCAAACGGCATGATAACCGATGCCTTCGACACTGTGCCATAAGTGCTCTTAGTAATCTTGCGCTCATAGCTTGCCATATTGGTGCTACGCACTTGGATATCGTAAGGTGTGTAGAACGGCTGCATATCAGTCAAGACAATGTCGTTGGCGGCATTAAAGACAGTTGAAGACCCCGTCTGCTTGGCAGCCACATTGTTGTTAGGAGCCGACGAACCGGCAGGCAGGAAAATCATGCAGTTGGCTGCATTTGTTCCTGAATAGGCATCCATTGAAGGATGTTCTTCGTCGGTAATCATGTAGATACCCTTCAACTGGCTGAAGTCAAGATACAGGATGAACTTGGGATCAGAAGGCAGATCAGTGTTACCGAAGTCGTCCTCTCCATCCTCAATAGCCTTGGCTATCAGTTCGAAAATTTTGTTGGTGCTTGCATAGCCAGGATTTCCATTGCCGTCAACGGCCGTCACCTCTACCCCGTAGAAGGCATCCGTCTTTGCGCCACCATAGCTCTTTTCTCCCGTCTCTTCATCGGTAAGAAGTTCGCGATAGAGGGTCTTGTCATAAACCTTCGTGAACTTCACCGTCGGAACGTATGTTGCCGTCTGAACGTGTACAATCATCTGATAGAAAGCGTAAGCACGGTGCTGAGTAGCAGTGGCAGGCGAAATGTTGTAGCGGGTCTCGTCGGTGGTGAACACGTAACGAGTCAGTTGCTGGTCTTCCTCTGACACGGTGAATCTCATCTGGTCAAAACTACCGCCCTCATCAGCATATTTCTCAAGTGAGAAGGGATACTCTGTGAGCGTACCACCCGAGGAACCTACTTCATCAACATTGTTGAACTTGAAGGCTGCCGTACCCACAGTATTTACTTTCAGACGTTCCTCCTGAGCATTTTCAGCCTCAGAAACGTCGTTGTAGATGCTATTCTGAGAAGCACCAAACTTGTTATAGTGGTCAGACTTCACAAAGTTGATGCGAGAAGTGTGAGATGCATCACCGCCATCGTATGTCTCGTCGAAATATTTGCTCTCCAAGTCTTCAAACGAGATAAGCACTTCGTGATCCGCAGCTTCCTCTGGGAGGTAGAAGTAGAACTCACCACCGCTCACGCTGAAGTCGCTGGCAGTAAAGTTCTGCGTCATGCGAATGGCCTCTTCTTCCTGATCCTGGCAGATTACGTTCATGCTGTTCAGATAAGGATCAAGAGCCTGCAGGGTGAGAGTTGCGCGCACCAGACCAATTCCCTGAACACTAAACTTCACGGCGTCGTTGTTCAGACCACTCAATGTAACCTTGCCATTGCCATCGGTTCTTGTAGCAGCAACACTTTTACCCGTCTTGTCATACACTTCGAATGTGAAGTCAAGAGTCTCCGTAGAAGTTGAAATCTCCTGATAGACAGCCTTATTACCAGAGGTATTGCTAATCAGTCCATAGCGAGTAGCACCATATCCACCTGTTGAATAATAGGTAATGAAATATGTCGGATAATCCAACTGATAGATGTTGTTGTTGTCATCTATGCCAAATCGCTCACTTTCATCTGGCTTAGTTGTCTGAGTTGCTGCATAGCCATTGTTGAAATAGAGATAATTGCCACCACTTGAAATATAGCCATCGGCATCCATTTCCCAGGTAACCTGTGTGGTGGTGAATCTGCCATTAGTATTGAGATAATAGGTTGTTCCACCGCCATAACCAGTAGTTGTATAAGCAATTCGGAAAGTCCTCGATGCTGTAATTTTATTTGCGTATTCAAACTCTGCACCGATGATGCGATAGCCAACAGGCACCTTCGTTCCATCAGAGACTTCAACATAAGTAGGAGTCTCAATATAGTAGATTTGCTCCTGACCTTCGCGACCAAGTTTGAAGTAACCACCTTCTGAGGAGATGGTGCCATCATCATACTTAACGACCTTCTTACCTGTGATGCCGTCAATGTCTGTGCCATTCTCCACCGATTCAGCCTCAAAGAGTTTGAAATTGGCTTCCAAGTCGGTCACATTGGCAGAACTGTAACTCACACGAGTTACACCATTATAAGATCTACTTGTAATAGCACCGAAATCCACCTTACTTGTAGCAAAAGGAATATCCACAGCACTGACTTCCGAAACCGTGGCAGCTGGTAAGACTGGTGAATAATTCTCTTCCGACGTGAAGAAGAACTCGGCATTATCCAACTGGATAAGAGCACGGTTATTGGTGGGGTTTTGCAACTTGAAGTACAGGACGTTACCCATGTCACCTTCTGTCATCTCCGTGCGAGAAATGGTCTGGGCAGAACCGTTAATGGCAATGGTAGCCTGGGTAGTATACGACGCAAACGTTGAGTTTGTCTCACCGAAGGTGGACTCCTGATTTCCTGCCTGACCCGTATTAAACTCACTACCTTGGGCATTTCGCGGCTTGGTGAACGTTATGCTGTAGCCCGTGAAACGATAGCCCTTCGGCAAACTCAGAGTGACATAGCACACATTAGCGCCTCCGGCTTGTCCCTTGGCAATCTGCATGTATTCACCATTGGCAAACAAGTTGTTGGCAGGGTTGTCCAACTGTCCATTAGGGGTAAGGTCTGTACCATCTGAAGTAGTCAGCACCATGCTCAACTGTTCGTGCTGCCAAGTGGCAAAACCTCCCAGGTTAAAGAAGGTGTCCGTCGTACCGCCATCCTTCACGGCAGCCACGGTACTACCATTGTTGGCTCGAATCGTCACATTCTGCGCCTGCACACTTGTTGCAAACGCAGCAAGGAAGAAGATGGCTGCTAAAGCACGCCATTTCTTCAGAAATCGTTTAGTAGAATTTTCCATAATCACATTTTTTATAAGTTTATACAAATAAATATGCAAACCGCAATCTCCCCTCTCTCCGTCATGATTTTCACAAACGGCTTCAGGGCATTTCATTTATAGGCATAACTTACCTAACACTATTTTACAATGCAAAAGTAAGGAAATAATTTAAAAAATGCAATGATTTTATAAAAAAAAGTTCGATTTCATCGCATTTTGTTCCAAAAATCCAAATTGATGAACGATTTGTCCAAATTTATCCGGCCTTTTTTCATGGAAAAAGCCCATAAAGTTTCCATGAACAACAATAGACGGAAGAACAAAAAATGGCGGGAAAAAGGGAAATGCGTGGATGTTTATACCGAAAACATGTCTTTTCAGATTTGATTCGTATAATCTCCTACATCTATGAAATCTGTGGGCAGTATGATTGAAATCTGCGAACAAAACCGCTTGCAACACACAAAAACGTCAGCCTTTCTTCGCAGAAAGGACTGACGCCAACAAATAAAATTATGAAAAATAAATTATTACAAATATACCCTCACGGGCTGTATCGATAAACAAAAGTTTTTCTATAAAGTGTTACTATTGTTTACGATCGA
>JAFRYZ010000063.1 GCA_017442825.1 Prevotella sp.
AGGACCGTCAGTTGCAGCAACAACGAGGATAGCACCGTCCATCTGAGCAGCACCAGTAACCATGTTCTTCACATAGTCGGCGTGTCCCGGACAGTCAACGTGAGCGTAGTGACGCTTTGCAGTCTCATACTCACCGTGAGCGGTGTTGATAGTGATACCGCGCTCCTTCTCTTCAGGAGCGTTGTCAATCTGGTCGAAAGACTTAACCTCAGAAAGACCCTGCTTTGCCAATACAGTGGTGATTGCAGCGGTCAGAGTAGTCTTACCGTGGTCAACGTGACCGATAGTACCAATGTTTACGTGCGGTTTGGTACGCACAAATTGCTCTTTAGCCATAGATTTTCTTGTTTATAATTATAAAAAATAATGTCGGTTTAAAAGTTCTGCTTCCTTATAAAACCAAAACAGTAGAGCTGTAACTGAGAGTTGAACTCAGGACCTCTTCCTTACCAAGGAAGTGCTCTACCACTGAGCTATTACAGCAATAAGAGCGGAAAACGGGGCTCAAACCCGCGACCCCCAGCTTGGAAGGCTAGTGCTCTATCAACTGAGCTATTTCCGCAAGACGAAATTTCGGCATCACCTTGACAAAGTACTTATGCATTCGGCTAGCACTCAATTCCGCAAAATCTTCTACTGAAGTGGGTGGTGATGGATTCGAACCACCGAAGTCGAAAGACAACAGATTTACAGTCTGCCCCATTTGGCCACTCTGGAAACCACCCATTTTGTTTCAACACCGTCCTTTTGCAGAGCCTTGAAAGAATTACTTGCGCAATCCTCGCGCCCCTTGCAGAGCCTCTTGTCGGATTCGAACCAACGACCCCGAGATTACAAATCACGTGCTCTGGCCAACTGAGCTAAAGAGGCATTCCCTTGCAGCCGTTTCAGACCTGCGCGTTAGGACGTGTCGTAAAACGGCTGCAAAGATACAACTAATTTTCAATCCTCCAAAATTTTTTCGGTGTTTTTTTATTTGCCACGTTGTTTTTCCTTGTATTTCGTTAGCTGAACCTTCATTGCATCCAAGCAAAGGTCAACACCTTCCTCAAAAGTGTCGCATGTCTTTTCAACAAACAGCGTCGTTCCTGGCACTGTAACCGTGATGCTAGTCTCCTTGTTCATGGCTGTAGCAGGCTTGACAACTTTCAGTTGAACCTCCACTTTCTGGATGTCCTCATACGATTTCTGTAGTTTTTCTGCTTTCTTGTTGATGAACTCCTGCAACTTCTCGGTTGCATCGAAACGAATAGACTGAATTCTGATTTCCATAGATACCTCCTATTTTTAAAGGTTATTTTTTAAGGATTACTTATGATGTTATGTTTCCGCCCGCGGATGGGCAGTTTTATATACTTTCTTCAATTGTTCGAAGGTTGTATGCGTATAGATCTCTGTAGTTGCGAGACTTTCGTGTCCCAACAGTTTCTTTACACCTTCCAGACCAGCTTCATGGTTAAGCATAGCGGTAGCGAAAGTGTGCCTAAGCACGTGAGGAGACTTTTTCTTCAGCGTAGTCACGAGTGCAAGCTTGCGTTGCACTATCACCCTCACCGTTGCGGGCAGCATCCGTGTCCCCTTCTTAGACACAAGGAGAGCGTGATCCTTAACATCCTGGAGCTCACTACGCTTGACGAGGTACGACTTCAGCGTGTCTTCCATCTCTTTACCGAAAGGTATTATACGCTGTTTATTACGCTTGCCAGTCACTTTCATTTCGTTGTTGACAAAATCAACGTCTTTTTCGTCCAAAGAGACAAGCTCCGAGAGGCGGATGCCCGTTTCGTAGAAAATTATTAATATGGTACGCGCGAGAACATCATCGTAGCTATCAGTCCACATCAGTGGATTCAACAACTGTTCCATTTCCTGTTCTTTGAGGAACATTGGCAGAGGTTTCTTGCGCTTCGGTCCCACCACCGCATGAGCAGGATCAGACTCCACGAGTCTTCGTTTCAAGGCAAAACGATAAAAGGAACGCAAAGCACTCAACCTCCTATTGATTGACGTGGCAGTGTTTCCCTTATCCATCATTCTCTCCATCCAATTCCGGATGATGTCGGCATCCACCGTTTGCCAACTGAGATCCTGATCTCCCAAACTTTTGAAATACGCCTCGAACTCTTGCAAGTCCTTTCCGTAGTTCTTCACCGTCAGCGGAGAATATTTCCGCTCTAGTGCAAGGTAGTTCAAAAACCGGTCGACCATGTATAAACGCTGCTCTTGTGACTTTACGGCAACGAAATTACGGTTTTTCCGTCAAACTACCAAATTTCCAGCGCACTTTTTACTCTTCTTCTTGGCGAAGTTTCTGTACGTAGATGGCATGTTCCATCTTCAGACGCTTCAGAACAGATGGTTTGTCGTACTGCTGACGAGCACGAAGCTCTTTAACAACACCAGTCTTCTCAAACTTTCTCTTGAATTTCTTCAGCGCTCTTTCGATGTTTTCACCATCTTTTACGGGTACAATAATCATGCTTTTGTTTTCAGTTTTTAATTGTTAAACATTCTCGCCCAGCGCATCCTGTACAAACCTTCCTACTTCTTTTTGGACGTTGCTCAGATGATAAGCGGCTGCAAAAGTACTGCTATTTTGTGAAATGAGCAAGTTTTTTATTCTTTTTTTATTCTTAGCAGCTATTAGCAGTAAGATTATAATCAGAAGTTTAAGGTATCAACCCTTGTTCCTTGCACCATTTTTTATAACGTTTCTTGTTTTGGTAATAAACCAGTAGGATAACCATACCGGGAACAAAAGGCACAAGTCCGAAGAGTATCAGCAAAATTGCAATACCATAAGCCACAGCGGAACGAGCTGACTCTCTATAAGGTTGATTCCATGACATATCCGTATCATCCTCTACCCACGTGGTATCGCCTGTAATAGAGTCTATCACGAAGGTTTCGAAGGGCGTGTCTACGACCGTATCCTCAACAGCCGTTGTTTCATCCTGCACGACGAGCGTGCTATCTGCAGTTACCAGACTATCCACAGGTTCCGTTACCAACTCACTATCCTCAGTATCTTCTGCATCATTGCCCGACTCCACAAAAAAGCCAAAGATGCCAAGACCGATCATGATGCCTCCGATAAGCACCAACATCCAACCCAATGCTTCGAGACACCCGCTGGGACGCTTCGGTTGATAAACATACTTCGGTTTAGCTGGTTCCTGTTGTGGAGCAGTTGCAACAGAAGACGCATTTTCCAACAGATCATCCTTTACCTCACCGCCTCTTCTCAACACAGGGATAGGCGATGACGTACAGACGATTTCGCGCATAGCAGAGTGGTAAAGCGTATAACTGGTCTCGTCAGGATCCATCAGAATGTTATATTCAAAATAGTTTTGCAATCCCTTCCGCACATGACCGTAGTCATCTATGACAACGCCCGACTCAGCCAAAGACGCCAGCACCTCTGCTGCCAGAGTTTCTTTCCTTATATATAACGTTGTCTTCTGAGCATCTATCAGCAGATAGGCATCCAACGTTTTTTGTTCATAGACGCAGGCAGGGTCTATATTCAGCACCCATGCTATGTTTCCTGCCGAAGAAACCAGCATACCATCAGCATGTTTGATACGCAAGGCATGACGGACCTGCGCCAATCGTTCAGTCACGGAAACCTCTGTCTCCGTTGGAGGAAGCATAGTTACTGCACTATCAGCAACCACCGGACGGTCTTTCCATATCCGTTGCCATAAATCTACATTGGTTCTCAACGTGATGCCACCGGCATTACGCAGTCCAATCACAAGATCTTCCACCGTTGTTGCAGTGTTTTGCATGCCATCAATCCCAACTTCAGCACGCTGAATATTTGCCAGTTCCCGACCTATCCACTCCGATACCGTTGGAGTTCCTGCGACTTCGTCAGTCAACAATTCCACATTGACATCTGCCAACAGGATAGAAAGGTGTTCGCGTGTGGCGGTATCAGTCCAAAATGCTACCTTATCGTGTGTTACTACAACCGTTGCCGAGGGGATATTCATACCTGTCAACCATTCTGTTGCCGACCAACGTGTTGGTACGTAGGCCTCACCGTGGGCATATCTGCCAGAGATGACCAATGCCGAGAGATGCTCTTCCTGCATCAGCTGACGCAAAATTGCTATTCTTTCCTGTTTCATAGTCTTGCCAATATGGCTACAAAAGTAGTAAAGTCCATGCACACAAACAAAAAATACGGGTGTTTTTTCGCCAACTCACATCCGATATGTCAGATAGGATTGGATCATACGCAATAGACGATTTGCTATTTAGAGTTAGCAAAGTAGTTGCATTTTAGATTTAATAACATATTAACACCAAAATAAACGTCACTCGTTGTTTTTTTTTTCGTACTTTTGCGGCTCATTAAGCAACAACAATAATTGATAACATAATAGGTATGAACTTCTTGACAAACGAAAAACTTACCATTGTCGGTGCTGCCGGCATGATTGGTTCAAACATGGCACAAACAGCTGCCATGCTGAAATTAACTCCCAACATCTGTCTTTACGATGTCTATGAGCCTGGACTGGAAGGTGTTGCAGAAGAAATGCGCCATTGCGGTTTCTCAGGCATCCACTTTACTTATACGACAGATGCTAAAGTTGCCTTCCGCGGTTCCAAGTATATTATATCCTCCGGTGGTGCTCCACGCAAGGAAGGAATGACACGAGAAGACTTATTAAGAGGCAATGCTGGTGTGGCAGAAGAACTGGGTAAGAACATCCGCCAATACTGTCCTGACGTAAAACATGTGGTTGTCATCTTCAACCCTGCCGACATTACAGGTCTC
This sequence comes from Prevotella sp., assembly GCA_017442825.1. GTDB lineage: Bacteria > Bacteroidota > Bacteroidia > Bacteroidales > Bacteroidaceae > Prevotella. Next base: position 4,796 of record JAFRYZ010000063.1, read on the forward strand.
ATTACCTTGATTTACTCAGGTCTGCGCCCATCACAGGTAACGACATTGGCAGCATTAGACTCCATCCGTCTGCAGAGCGAGTTGACCAAACACTTCAAGATTGACCAAGACGAGGTACAGGGTTGCCGCACCTATGGCGGTCACGGTGAGGCTATGGCAGTTTTCGCTTCCGGAGCCACGATTCAGGGACAACCTTTGAACGAATTAATTGGAACCGACCGCTTGTCGTCTGAACATTGGGAAGACATCAAGAAGGCAACCGTACAGGGTGGCAGCAACATCATCAAGCTACGTGGCCGTTCTTCGTTCCAAAGCCCGGCATACGTTTCCGTAAAGATGATAGAGGGTGCCATGGGTGGTGAGCCGTTCACTTGGCCGGCTGGTCGCTATGTTTCTTTCGTCGGCATGGACCATATCGTCATGGCTATGGATACCCGTATCACCGCTGAAGGAGCATACTATGACGAGCCCATGGGAACAGACGAGGAGATGGCAGCACTGAAGAAGAGCTATGAGCATCTCTGCACGATGCGTCAAGAAGTTATTGACCTCGGTATTCTTCCTCCCATTGAGAAATGGGGCGAGATCAATCCGAATCTTCGATAAGCAAGACATTCAGAGTAATGCTTACAAAATAAATGTCCTTAGGGTACTCCAACCTAAGGACATTTCTTGTTGATGATTATCCCATAGCTTACCATTTGACAACTCTTTTCTTTCCATTAACTATATAGATACCTTGCTTCGGAGCAATGACACGCTGACCAGCAAGGTTGTAGATCGCATCGTCATGCTTGGTCGAATCGCTGTTGATTTCCATAACGGCCGTTTCTTCAGTAAGGTTAAGGTTAAAGGATGTATTGTCAAGGAAAGACTCTTTAGCGTCAACATCTATAAAGACAATATCTTGCAATTGACCTGTAAAAGAACCCGTAGAAGCATGGTCATCAGCACAAACGGGCAAGATAAACAACAATCCATTATTGCCACTGATTGGCGAAAGAGATGGCGACACACTCATGACACGATATGCCGCTCCCTGTTCGTCATTATAAATCTCTGTGATATAGAACGGCTGGTTACTATCCGTGAAACGTGGTGACAATTGGGAGGAAGCTTCACCTCCATCAGTGACGAGGGTGATTCCCGGCGGCAATATGAGCTTAAATTGTAACGCTGTATAGTTGTTGACCTCGTTCTTCAGGTTGACTCGCAGCGAAGCATTACCACCAGGAGCTACGACCAGGTCCTCTGCAGCAAGGTTGTCTGTTGAAATGGTCCTGTTCCAATACCATTCCGGTTGTACTGTCAGACTCTCGTCTTGCAACATGCCGATAAGTTGCTGAACATCCGTCATGTTCACCTCATTACTTTTGTTGATGTCCGCCTCAGCAAAATGGAAAGTCGAAGTAGGATTGTTGCCAATATATCGGTAAACCTCTACTGCGTCTGCAACGGTAAGTCGTCCACTCCTATTCACATCACCCATGAAAAGTTGTAAGACTATGGAAGCAATCTGATTGGGTTGATAAGCTTCTCCTGCATGAACGTCATAGACAAACTTCAAGCAGATATCTTGCATGAGCATGTCAAGCATACTTTCCGAGGTTTCCGCTTTCCCCCGAATACCCATATACAATAAGGGGGAAGCTTCCTCCCCTTCTCCTACCTGTTGCGAGAGGGGAGCGTTTGTGGTTGAAGCCAAGGCAATACGATAACACTGTTCTGTTATTTTCGTACACGAAACCACGCATTCCATTTCAGCAGCCACCGATACGACATAGTTGCCAGACTCATCTTCTGCTATTTCCAAGCCATTCGGTAAGACGACGTCAAACTGTAGCGATGATATCTGCTGTGGGCCTGCCATGAAGATAGGCAGATTGTACCATAGCCCGCGTTTCAACGATTGATGATCAACATAAATGCCAAAAGGATTAATGTTGGCAAAAGAACTCCATCCTGTCGTTTCGCGATACTGGTTTTCCATTCCCTTAGGCACATAAAGCGACACGCTGGCATAATTCCTGTCATCGAAAGCCGTTGTAGGCGTTGGAGTACCTCCGTAAATAATTGTGGAAAGAGACGGACAATCGAGGAAAGCCCCATCACCGATGGTTGTCACCGAAGCTGGAATACTGACAGACTTCAACATTTCGCAGCCCAGGAATGTCCAATTGCCGATACTCGTCACCGTCTTGGGCACGGTGAGATTAGTAAGATTGCGACTCCAAACGAAAGTACCGTTCGTCAATGACTTCACCCCATTGGGAATAGCATAGGCACCTTCTTTCGCATTAGGATAGAAAATGACGGCTGTCCGTTCTTTGTTCATCAGAACACCATCTTCAGATGTCAAGTCAGGATGGTCGTTGTTAACCAGTATTTCTTTCAATCCATCACAGAACACGAAAGGATTCTCCCCCATTTCCGCCAGCGACGATGGCAGGATGACCGATGTCAGTTCGTGACATCCAAAGAAGGCAGTATTTGTCAATTTATTGACTGAGGTTGGAATAAGGAAAGTTCCCTTTTTGGCTCCAGGACAGGCAATAATGGTTTGTTCGTCCTTTGTCATCAGTACGCCATCAACACTGCAATAGTTCATATTCCCCACATCTGCACTTATATATTGTAGCCCGGGACAAAAACTGAAGGCTCCTTCACCGATAGTCTTGACACCAACACCAAGAGTAACAAAAGCTAATTGCTCGCATTCCGTAAAAGCCCATTCGCCAATACTTTCAACAGAGGAAGGTATAGCCACCGACTGTAATTTCGAACACCCATAAAATGCCGCATCACCGATACGCAACAGCTGTTCAGGCATCAACACCACCTGCAGGTTTCCACATCCGACAAAAGCCATATCATCAACAGCTGTCACGCTTGCCGGTATGGTATAAGAACTTCCCTTCCCATTGGGAAAGGCTATTAAAAGCGTTTGTCCTTTGTCCATCAGTACACCGTCTGGTGAACTATAAGCACTGTTTTCGTCGGCAACGGTGAAACTGGTAATGCTCTTGCAACGGAGGAAAGCCTCTGTTCCTATCGAGGTCACACTTGCCGGAATCTTAACGGCACTGAGCGCATCACATTCATAGAAAGCAGAAGCACCGATAGTCTCCAGTCCATCAGGAAAACTTACGGAATAGATGTCGTCGCAATTGAAAAAAGCATATTTACCGATTGTTTTCAATCCTTTCGGCAACCTTACGCCCACCAAATGCGAACAATTACGGAACGTTTCGTTGTCAATGGCTGTAACCCTGTAGGTCATCCCCTTCCAATCCACCGTTTCAGGCATTTTGACATAGCCCTCATACGGCTGTGTACCTTGCGTGACAGCAACTTCGTCGGCAGCTGTCACCTTATAATATATGCCACCTGCCTCAAAGTCAAAGGCAGAAACATATCCGACACTTAGGATTACCCAAAACAGAACAAGAGCTTTCTTCACCCTGCAAAGATAATGGGTTTAAGGATAAATTCAAAATTTATTGCTTACAAAATCAAAAAAGCGGCACGGAAATCACTTCCGTGCCGCTCACTTCTAAAACAAAAAACTATTTCTTTTACCTAATAACTTTCACGGTCTTGACGCTGCCGTCAGCCATTTTCTGACGGATGATGTTGATACCCTTTTGTAAGGTGTTGATGCGCTTGCCGTCAAGGGTGAAGACTTCAACACTGGCAACTGCAGTTGCACCATCAGCAATTGTGTGCTCATTGATTCCTGTAACGTTCGTTACGACAACGACATCAGAAGCTTCACTGAGTCCGCCCATACCGTTGGCAGCACGGATAGAATATTTTCCGTTTTCCATTGCCTTATAGGTAGGTTCAGTCGTAAAGTCAATAACGTTATCGTCTTTAACTATAGCATAGAGCAAAGCATAGTTGCTGCCAGTCCATGAGATGATGCCATCGTTTACCTGCACATCTGTCGGAACAGGAGCTTGCTCGGTGAGTAACGTTGGTTGCCAGTCGCCAAACATCTTGCTCATGTCGCTGTATTCAGCAGCCTCTTCAGCAGAAAGGACGGGATTGTTCGAATGAGTCGACGCAAAGACTGTCTTTCGACCGCTGAGGTCAATGGATACGCCACTGGCATTAGTAGAATTGTACTCAGCAAATCGCTTTGGCCAACCATTACTCATCTCCTCCCATCCTACGGTCTTTGGAATTACATTCATTTTTGTATCTATGAAGACAGCAACTGGAGTTCCACTACCCCATGGACGTCCTAAGGTATAAGTGCCACCGACACCACTACCATCGCCAGAGATGATACAATCCTTAAATACCCATCCTATGTTCTTCGGTGTGGAAGGAACAGCAGCATAGCCACTTGCCACCTGCAGCAATTCCACGCCCTTCAAATAAGCATCACCTTTTCCGCAGAGGTAGTCTGTACGTCCACGCACCTGTCCGTCTTCAAAATAGAACACACCATTCTGGTTGTTCGATGTCCAAGTGTCCTGGTATCCATAAAGCAACGTATTCTTATAGATGGTTTTCGACGACTTGTCGTGAACAGCCAGGTTGCGACCTAAGGCATCGTTTATACCACTCTTGATGGTAATATCTTGGAAGTAAGTTCCCGTTGCACCTCCCTCCAACTGTAAGACTGCACTATTGCCAATCTCCTCATAGACGTGCGCCTGCTCGAATTGTCCTGTAAATAGCATGTCGGCATCGTTGGTAATATCTTGCGTGATAATCGTTTCGTCACGTCCCTCACCAACCAGGGAAATATTAGCAGCCTTAACATAGGTAATAGGATCGGGCAGGTCTCCTTCCCAATAAGTCACAGAGCCATCGTTGTTCGTATGCTTGTAATGCTTCATTTCGCCCACGGGCAGTCTGTAGGTTCCCTTCTTTACAAATATGCGGAAGCGAGCGTTCTTGTCCTCTCGGCTGTTAGCGGCATTAATAGCAGCACTTAACTCATCTGCCGTTGATACTACAGCATCATAGAGAGCTTTCGTCACCGTGGGTCGCTCCATGGTTGTAAAGACAATCACCACCTCTTCTTGACAAACATTGTTAAACTTGTCCATAACAAAGCCGGCAGGCATCCTGAAGGTGTAAGCTGCGCCATAGTCCAACTGCCTATAGTCGAAACTTACGCTACGGTTGCTCCATGTAGGAGTGAGTTCCTTACCATTCAGCGTTGCTGTTACAGCACTATTGGCAGACTGAATCTTCTCGTCAAAAGAAATGGTAATCTTACCTGTTGCGCTTATACCCGTAGCATTGTTCGTCGGCACTGTTGCCGTCACCTTCGGAGCTTCCTCGTCTGCAACGACTATGGCCTCACCAAGAACAAAAACATTACCCACACCAGATTCAGAGTTGCTACAGTAGTCCAGTCCGTCATACTGCTTGTCAAAAGCATAGTCTTTAAACACATCCGTTCCTACTCCCGTGATGCGGACGACGACTTGTTCCTTGCCGATAGCATCAGCCGGCAGGGCGATAGATATGGGATTGACAACATTCGACGTCACTTCCCAGGTTCCCTTCAGTTCGGTGAAGGTACCACCATCAACGCTAATCAGTGCCTTATACTGTTTTGTAGCAGCATTCTTAGCACACATATCTGCAACAAACGTTGCCGAAGTAAACCCTATGGTAGAGAATTGATACTGCCATGCAATATCCGTGGTGCGATAACCATTTTGATAGAGACCGTTGATACCGTCTATGACCACCTTTTCACGATTGCGTACAACTGGTGTTCCACCATCTTGGGTATAGCACAGGGCACCGTTGCTCATCTTCACAACACAGGCTTGAGCTTTACGTTCACTATCCCATGTGGCATCAGCGGCAAAGGGATATCCTGCTGTTGTTGTGTAGGCATAACTTGCAGTTGTGCTGGCATCAAACACAGCGATGAAGTCTTGCACCTCGTAATTGGCTGTCAGCGTCATGTCGCCATTTACCGTCAGCTCACGCGAAGCGGAAGCGCCATTGTTCTCATTAGCATCCGTCCAACTCAGGAATTTCAGAATTTTGTTTTCGTTGGCAGTAGCCGTAATCTTCGTACCAGCCTCGTATCTGCCATCATGGTCATTGGGAGTCAGGGTAATACTACCCATATCGCGGTCGGCATCATTTGTCACAGTGGTCTTCACCGTATATACAGGTACAGCCTCAAAGACAGCCTTCATCGTCTTGGCAGCATCCATCGTGACCGTAGTTTCTGCCGTCGTGGCAACAGTGGTACCAGCCTCATCCTGCCATTCCTTGAATTTATACCCAAAGTTCTTTGTTGCCTTCAGCGTAACGGTAGCCCCCTTTTTATATTGCTCTAATTCTGGTTCGCGAGAAATCGAACCTGCTTCAGCAGATGGCATCACCTGTGTTGTCAGTACATATTTCGTAACCTGAGCAGCAGCACCCACAAGCGTTCCCTCGATGACGACATTAGACAAGCCCATCGACTTACCGCTATTCATGGAAAGGAAGGCAAAGTTCACTTTCAACGGATTGTCTGCTGTTGCAGTCACACCACTTATTTCTTCAGAGAACGAGGCGATAGTCAGTTTCTTGCCTCCACGGTTTACACCAGCATTGGTAATCAGGTCAACATGAGTCTCACCTGCATCTACCGAAGCTCCGATGTTTCCTCCATCCGTTCCATAGCGCGCAGCCTGGAAACTCAGTCTGGAAGGAACAAACGAGAAGCCTTCTTCAGGAGTCAGCGTCAGTGTCAGCGTATTGTCAACGTTGGCAGAACCTGCCGTCTGGCTACCCGAATTGTTTTCTACCTTGGTCTGAATAATGTTGGCTTCACCGTCTGCCCCCTGATAACTCTGTGTTCCCGATACCGTCAAAGCGCTACCTGCTGTCCATGATTTACCAGCAAAGCCAGCACTCAGTTCGTTAGGATTCATCACCACATCGTCACCTTGAGCCAGTCCGCCTTTATCCAAGGCATAGCTTATCGTACCCGTGATATTCACCCCCGCAGCATCTTTCGACTGACCTCCAATCACTACATCCTGGATGCAGAGCCATTTGCCAGTAGCATTGCTCGTGTACCAAGGATAGACACGTACCAGCAGCTGGTCGCCCTCTTCCAATTTGATGACAGGCGTAGCCGACACTTCATTCATCACATTGCTCGTCATCGTACCAGAGTCCCAGATGGTAGTTCGGTTAGCAAAACCATCAGTAGAATAATATACGTGGCAACGCATACCGCTACCGCCGCGGCCGCCAATCTTCATGGCTATCTGGTTGATGTCGAGTTTCTTTCCTTCTGGAGCAGTAACAGCAAATTGTACATACTGATTGGGAGAGTCATCTTCAGCCTTTACCCATGTACCACCATCACTTGTACTGACAAGGATGCCGTTTGAGGTCGTATTACTATGTTTTACCATGCCTTCAACCTTAGCATCAGCAGCAGTAGCACTACCACCTTCCACAACAGCCTTGTCATCAGCTGTCAGCGCCCACGTTGCAGTAAAGGCTTCGCCACCCCCTAATTCAATACCTGTTACTGTCACGGGTACTTCTATCGTCTTTGTGCCGTTGCCTGCCGTGATAGTACCGCTGACAACACCCGCAACCGTAACATTCACTTTAGCATAGAATGTCTTAATCAGTGTTCCGTTCTCATAGTCAACGGTAAGAGAGTTCTGCCAATTCTTTTTGTCGGTAGAAAGCAGGATGCCTTCAGTTGCTGAGATATTCACCGTACCGGCAGCAGGATCCAATCCCAGACCGCTCAACGTCAGTTCCTTCGTAGCCGATTGCCCTACATATACCTCACCAAGGTCAGCCACAGAAGGTGCGACAGCCAAGTCTGTCGGGATTTCTATATTATCGGCAAGGATGCCTTGCTCCTTCATCATTTGTGCACACAGGCGTGCAGCCGTCAGTGCACCTGTTAAGTTATAATGAGTATTATCGGCCTCGCCGCCCTTGTCAAAGAGAGCTGCATAACAAGCTGTATAATTGCCATAGCCTTCATAAAGGCTCTTAGTTGCAGCCGTCATATCGACAAAAGCTACACCTTCCTCCGTAGCCAACTGCTTCATTTGGTAGGTATAGTCCATCGAGTGATCGTCCGTAGCAAGTTTTTGTCCCGTTTTTATGGCACCGTCCACTATAGCATCAAACTTATCAGCCAAATTGTGCTGACCAGCCTTCGTAATACTGCTGCCACTAAAATAACAACGGCAAACTGCAGAGACCAGAACTGGCGTTGCACCTTTGGCCTTTACCTCGTCAACAATCTTTTTCAACCACATTTTGTAAGTCGTCGAAGGATAAGTACCGCGTCCATCCTTCTTTACGGCAGCAGCGTTAGTAGCATCTCCCTGAGCCGTGTAGTACGCCTGCAATTCCTCATTGTCCATACCATTGTACTTCTCATCGTTATGGGCAAACTGAATGAGTACATAATCACCAGCCTGTACGTTGTTCTTCGCTTTCTGCCACAACTCGTTGTAACCGCCACGCGAATCGCGACCGCCTACAGCATAGTTGACAGAAGTCCAACCGTTGGTTAGAAAGTTACCAAAGTACATTCCCCAACCTCGCGTGTTGGTTTCACTCTCTGAGTAAGGTGCCATCGTCGAGTCACCCAACGTGTGCACCTTCTTCGCTTGCAAACTGCAAGTCGCACCAACGGCAACCAGCAATAGCAGCAATAGATACTTAAGCTTTTTCATGTTACTAAATGAATTTGAATGAATAATTTCGGTTTTACGCTGCAAAATTATTCATTCAAATTGGTAATTAGGGAGAAAATAAATACCAATGATGGAAGAAAAAATCGTCAAACTATCATTTTGCCACTTTTATATACCCTCTCGGTAATCTGAAGGAGACAAACCCATTGACGCTTTAAAGCATTTGCTGAAATATTTCGGGTCTGTAAAACCACAATGCCATGCCACTTCCGAAACACTTTCCGACGTGGTAGTCAACAACGAACAAGCTCGTTTAATGCGTGCCTCGCGCAAGAAGTCGGCAGGGGTAAGACCTACGATGGACTTCATTTTTCGATTCAGTCCCGACTTACTCGTTGCCGTAGCATCTGCCATATCACCAATATTGGCATCACTGTCACCAATATGCTGCTCCACATAGTTCATAACGCGCTTCATGAAGGCTTCATCTTCTGGGGAAAGACGGGAAGGGGTATCTTCACCCGTGCCTTGACTGATGGTGGCAGACGTGACTGCTTGTTCCGCACCTTCATCTTGATGATGTTGATTGGCATTGTCTCCTATCAATGCCAGATAGGCATCGAGGGCTTCCTTTCGTTGCTGGTGGAGTCTCTTTATATATAAATAGGTATAAGCAATACCACCCAGTACCCCAAGCAGAAGCAACAGGAGGAACAGTTTTCCATACCAAGCTTCAAAAAATGTCGGTTCCACCGTAATTTCAACATCCAGAACATTATCTACCCATGCGCCATCGCCATTGGTTGAACGAATAAAGAGATGATAAGTGCCTGGATCCAAATCAACAAAAGACACCATGCGGTTGTGTCCAATGTAGTTCCATTCACCATCGTCCATCTTGAAAGCATAGTTGATTCCGGCTGGCGCCGTGTAGTCTAATGCGGCAAAGTGTACCGTCAGATTGCGTTCATCGGGATTGAGAGTCAACGACTTGACGGTATGGAAATAACGGTCATGGTCGGCAATAGAGATACGTGTCAACACAATAGGCGGTACGTAGGGGCGCTTGGTAATGACAGAATCACTTAAGAAGAAAGCTCCGTCTTGTAGTCCGACTATCCACCTGCCATCGGGGAGACGCAGCGGACGAGCCTCAGCAAAGCGATACGGGCGACCGAAAAAATGCATATCATAATAGCCCGTCAATTCTTTTTCCAAATGGATGGTCATGAGTTGGTTACTACCAACTGCAAGGACTTGGTTGTTGCCCATATCAGCAAGTGACAGCGTCACATCAGAATTGAGTCCACTCTGTGTATTATAGTGGCGGAAGTCCAATTCTTCTGCCAACAGGTCTTTAGACAGAATTTCGTTGACGCCGCCACTCTCTGTACTCACCAACAGGCGATGCCCTGACACTTCGAGGATGTCCATCGTAGCATTGCTACTCAAACTCTGCGAACGGTTGGCTTCCCTCTGGTGGAGACGGAAAGACACCTTAGACAGATCTGCTTGGTTGATGTCGCCAATGAGCAGACCTTCTGTCGTGGTTGCCAGTAACAGTTGGTTGGGAGTCAGCAGGATGAAGCGCATACAGTTTTTCGTCATCTCCGGATAACCCTTCCGACCGACAAAACGTACCAATTTCGACGGTTTCATCGCAGTAGGGTCAGTAAGGCAACACAAACCTCCGCCCATTGTGGCTATCCATAAGCGCCCACGCGAATCCTCCCGGATGCAATAGACATGGTCATGGGGAAGAGGAAAACCTGTCTGCGTTGAGAAATGCTCAACCGAGAAATGTCCGTCGGTTTCGCGCAGGCGATACATGCCATCGGGTTTGCTTCCCATCCAATAGGTACCATCGTGCATCTGCATCATACAATAGATGGGTGAACCAAACGACACATAACTGGCTGAGAGTCGTCCGTCGGGTGTCAGATAGCCCAACAAGCGATTGTCACTACTGAAAAGTCGCACAGTAGCGTCTTTCTTGTTCGTCACCCAATAGCGTTGTTGTCGATCGAGGTAGAAGCAACCAATTTGTGTTGGTTGCTGTTGGGGTAGATGGGTGACGGGAATTTGGGAAAAGACCAACTTATAAACTCCATGATCTGATATCAACCATAGGTTGCCTTGCCTGTCAACCATATAGAATTGTATATCTGTCAGCTGTTCATGGGTTGGATAGACCGTCCTGGATGCACCTTGATAGGACAGTGTACCCGCTTCGTCAATATGCCATTGAGTCCCAAACCGGTCAGTATAGTTTATTTCATGGTTCTTCACACCGCCACATCGTGGGAAACGAGTATCTTCGGCTGGTTCCTTGTTAGGCTGAGCAAACTTCGTAAATTCGCCTGTCAACCGATTAAACAGGTACCAGCCGTTATCGGTCTTGCAGGCAATTTGCCCTTCGGGTGTCAGACGGATGTTACGAAAACGGTCGGTCAGCATAGCACAACCATCACCGGGACGCGACTTGAAATGGAAAAACTCCTGACCGTCAAAACGGTCTAGACCGTTCCATGTAGTAAACCATAGCATGCCATCACCATCCTGCAACATCCGGGTAACATGCCATTGAGCCATGCCTGAATCTTCATTGAATTTCGAGATGGTGCATATTGGCTGTGCTGTCGCTGTCCTTGAGAGCAAAAGCGATAGTACACCTATTATTATATACCTTTTTTTGTACATCATTTCTCGGCAAAATTACTTAAACCTTAATTCCGCAACACTATAGTTTAACATTATTTATAAGTGCCTGAGCAACAAAAAGTTGCCCAGGATTTTGCCATGTCAGAATTTTCACTTACCTTAGTGTTGCGAAAAGAAGACAAGCAAAACTCTAATATGACA
>JAFRYZ010000064.1 GCA_017442825.1 Prevotella sp.
CTCTAAGTTTGCAGCGTCTAAGAAAAAGATAGATTTTTTTTTGCTTAGTAAGGTTCGATTCCCTACCTTTGTTGTAAGAAGGAGGAATCGACCTGCTGGAGAGGGAAACTCAGGATTACACAGGGACAAGCCCATAATCCGTATCAGTCCTCCCAGCCACGTTGCAAGCTCTGATAGAATGATAACGGCTTCGAGCCTAATTAGAGTGTAGAGTCAATGCAACTATGCCGATTCCTTTTAAACGGTACAAAAGTATGAAAAAAATCTTTATCGGCATCGATTTTTCCAAGGAAAAGTTTGATGCGACGGTCATCAAGGCCGAGGGAGTCGAGGAGCGTGCAGAGAGACAGCACGAAGTGTTTGACAACAAGGTAAGCGGTTTCCGCCGCCTTCTCAGATGGGTGAAGTCCGTTGCTGATGAGCCTGATGCAGGGCTCTGGCTGTTCTGTGGAGAGAACACAGGCGGCTACAGCAGGGCGCTGTGCAACTACCTCTATGGAAGCGGCTACGACATGTGGCTGGAGAATGCGCTGAGTATCAAGCGGAGCTATGCCCTGCAGCGTGTCAAAAGTGACAAAGCTGACGCTGGTGTTATCGCAGAGTACGCCATGCGAAACTACGATCAGATGCGCTTGTATAAGCCTCTGGGAAATAACCTGGAGCGTTTGCGTGAAGTGTTCCTCTACCGCCACAACCTTGTCAAGACGAAGGCCTCCATGACCACGAGAAGGGGTGAAAAGAAACTGACCCAGGAGAAATCCGACATCAGCCGTTTCATGGCACAGAGCAGTAGACACCTCATCAGTGAGTTCAACAAGAAGATTGCGGAATGCGACAGGAGAATACAGGAAATCATTGCCGGGGACGAAGACCTGCGCAGGAACTTCGAGATCATCACCTCCGTGCCTGGTGTGGGAACGCAGAACGCGGTCTGCCTGATGGTGTACACGGATAACTTCGGGCGGTTTGACTATAACTCACGAAAGATTGCCTGCTATTATGGCGTGGCTCCGTTTGGAAGACGATCCGGAACCAGTGTGAACACACCCCCGCATGTAAGTCCGTTCGCCAACAAACTCATCAAGGCACTGCTGACACAGGCCGCGCTGGCATCGGTCAATTTCTGTCCGCAGATGGCTGTCTACTACAGAAGGCTTGTCGATGCGGGAAAGAAGAAGCCTGTGGCGGTCAATAACGTAAAAAATAAACTGCTGCACATCATTACAGCTATGATTAGAAAAGGAGAAAGATACAACCCGGATCACGACTATTATGCAGCACTAAAGGTGGCATGAAGGTCAAAGTGTTAAAAATATAGTTAAAACGAAAAATATATTAGGAATTTAACATAGAATGCGGTAGGTACCAGACGCAGGTCCAGTAGGATTGGTCTGGGGAACGTTGCCGTAACTACCATACCAGTCCTGACAGAATTCCCAGAGATTGCCGCTCATATCGTAGAGACCTAATTCGTTTGGTGCCTTTGTTCCCACAACATGAGTTCCATCCTCAGAGTTGCTTCCATACCATGCAACAGCATCGATATCATTGCTGCCACAGTACTTATAGCCTTTTGACTTCGTACCTCCACGGGCAGCGAACTCCCATTCTGATTCTGTAGGAAGGCGAAAGTACTGCCCCGTCAGCGTCCGCAACTTTGTGATAAACGTCTGACAATCGTCCCATGAAATAGACTCAACAGGCAACTTCCCTGTACTGCGGAAAGAAGAAGGATTGCTGCCCATTACTGCCTGCCAAAGATCTTGTGTCACCTCTGTCTCTCCAATGTAATAGTCGGACAGCGTCACTTGATGAGCGGGCTTCTCATCATCCTCAGCATCGCTTACCTGTTCTGAAGTTGCTCCCATCTGGAAAGTGCCGCCCTTCACCTTTATCATTTTAAAGGAAACGCCATTGACTACATAATTAACGGCATCGTCATTGTTTCCACCATTATTACCGCCATTGGGAATGTCATCACCATCACCACCACACGAAACGATGGTGAGACTAAAAATAGCTAACATAGCTAATGCCATCAACTTCGAATACTTTTTCATGTTCTTTTTGGTTTTAATCATTTGAATATTAGGTTTTTGAAATCCGTTCTTTGAAAAATCATACTAAGAAAACAACTTGGCTTAAACTTCGTTTCTTCATTTAATATAGTGCAAAAATACAACTTTCATTTCAATGATTAACCGTTTTTACAAAAATTTTATTTATATATATATGGAAAAACGTTGCCGATAGCGCTCTATTTATGCATGAAGTCATTTTATAAACACAACAGCTGCATATCTTATGCAAAGAAAATAACATGTCTTTTATTTTGCTTTGTCTTTGATTTACACTACCTTTGCACGCAAATGCGTGCGAAACAGCGTAATAGCATGTTTTTTTTTCAACTTGATTTAAACGTTTAAAGAAGATGCCTGAGATATCAATACGCGGACTTGAAATGCCGGAGTCACCCATTAGGAAACTTGCTCCGCTGGCTGCTGCAGCAAAGAAAAGGGGGACAAAGGTTTATCACTTGAACATCGGTCAGCCTGACTTACCTACGCCAAAATGCGGATTGGATGCCTTGAAGAGTATCGACCGTGATGTATTGGAGTATTCGCCAAGTCAAGGTTATTTGAGTTACAGAGAGAAGTTGGTGGGATATTATGCAAAATATAATATCAACGTGACTGCCGATGACATCATCATCACCAGTGGCGGCTCAGAAGCGGTGCTGTTTGCCTTCATGAGTTGTCTGAATCCTGGTGACGAGATTATCGTTCCGGAACCTGCCTATGCCAACTATATGGCGTTTGCCATTTCTGCCGGAGCCAAGATTCGTACCATTGCAACAACGATAGACGAAGGTTTCTCGCTGCCAAAGGTTGAAAAGTTTGAAGAACTCATCAACGAGCGTACGCGAGCCATTATGATTTGCAATCCGAACAACCCGACGGGCTATCTTTATACACGCAGGGAAATGAATCAGATTCGCGACTTGGTCAAGAAATATGATTTGTATTTGTTCTCCGACGAAGTCTATCGCGAATATATCTACACGGGCTCACCGTATATTTCAGCCTGCCACTTGGAAGGTATCGAACAAAACGTAGTACTTATCGACTCGGTGTCGAAAAGATATTCGGAGTGTGGTATCCGTGTAGGAGCCTTGATAACGAAAAACGTCGCCATCAGAAAGGCCGTGATGAAATTCTGTCAGGCTCGCCTCTCCCCTCCCCTTATCGGTCAGATTGTAGCAGAAGCATCGTTGGATGCACCTGAAGAATACTATCGTGATGTGTATGACGAATACGTAGAGCGCCGTAAATGTTTGATTGACGGACTGAACCGCATTCCTGGTGTCTATTCTCCTATTCCCATGGGTGCTTTCTATACGGTGGCAAAACTGCCTGTTGATGACAGTGAGAAGTTTTGCCGCTGGTGTCTGGAGGAATTCAGTTACGAGGGCGAGACGGTAATGATGGCACCAGCTGCAGGTTTCTACACCACACCCGGTGCGGGTGTCAACCAAGTGCGTATCGCCTATGTGCTGAAGAAAAAAGATTTGGAGCGTGCGCTCTTGGTCTTGCGTAAGGCTTTGGAGGAATATCCTGGACGCGTTGAGGAGAATTCTTAATTCACAATTGACAATTGACAATTCATAATTCACAATTCACAATTCATAATTGACAATTCATAATTAAAAATTGAATGTCGTTTCCTCTTTTTCTTGCACGGAAGATATATGCCAGCGATGCCGATAAGAATATGGTGTCGCGACCTGCTGTACGCATAGCTACGATGGGTGTAGCTGTGGGTTTGGCGGTGATGATTATCAGCGTATGCGTGGTATTGGGATTCAAACACACAATTCGTGACAAGGTTATCGGATTTGGCAGCCATATTACTGTTGCAGATTATATGACGATGCAGACTGCTGAACAGTATCCCATACAGATGGGAGACTCTATGATGAGGGTTCTGCGAGGCATCGAGGGAGTGAAGCACGTGCAACGCTATGCTTTGAAACAGGGAATCTTGAAAACCGACGATGATTTTCTTGGTGTGATGCTCAAAGGAGTTGGTCCAGACTACGATTCAACCTTTATCCACAAGAATCTGATAGCTGGGCGAATCCCCCTTTTCTCAGAAAAGAAAAGTCAGCAGAAACTAGTCATTTCACAAACTATGGCAGACAAACTGAAGCTAAAATGCGGTGACAGGGTGTTTGCCTACTTCATCAACAACGAGGGTGTTAGAACACGCCGTTTCTCCATCGAAGGTATTTACCAAACCAACTTACAACAATATGACGAATCGGTGTGCCTGACGGACATCTACACCGTAAACAAACTGAACGGATGGGAACCCGATCAATATAGCGGTGCAGAACTGACCGTGAATAACTTCAACAACCTGGACGAAACGGCACATCATATTATAAATAAGGTGAACCGCACCGAAGACCGATATGGTGGCACCTATTCGGCTCAAACGGTGACAGAAATGAATCCACAGATATTCTCTTGGCTCGACTTGATGGACCTGAACGTGTGGATGATTCTCGCGCTGATGGTAGCCGTTGCGGGTGTGACCATGATCTCAGGACTACTTATCATTATTCTTGAACGTACCCAAATGATTGGTATTCTCAAGGCCCTCGGTTCACGCAACAGACAGATTCGCCACACATTCCTCTGGCTTGCTGTCTTCATCATCAGCAAAGGACTCTTCATAGGCAACATTCTGGGCTTGGGACTCATCATTCTTCAGCATTATACGGGTTTGGTGAAGCTTGAACCATCTAAATATTATGTAGCCACCGTTCCTGTTGAATTGAATATACCTTTTATTATTGCTTTGAACGTTGCCACATTGGTAATCTGTATTTTAGTACTCATTGCACCCAGCTATCTCATTTCCCACATCCATCCTGCAAAATCTATATCTTATGAATAAATAGAGGGAGAATGTAGATGAACCAAGAGGAAAAGGAGTGATTTCTACAAAAAATGCACAAAAGTTTTGGTTTTGTGCAAACAACACATTACCTTTGCACAAATTTTAGAAAAATGTGCAAAAAGATGGAGACGATTCCAAGTTTCAACTCTTACATACAGAACACCATTAAGACAAATTGGGATAAAGATGCGCTAACAGACTATAAGGGTGCAACATTGCAATTTCATGATGTTGCCCGCAAGATAGAAAAGCTGCATATTCTTTTTGAAAACAGTGGCGTTGAGAAAGGTGACAAGATAGCTCTTTGTGGAAGAAACAGCAGCAATTGGGCTGTGGCATTCCTCGCGACGCTAACCTACGGAGCCGTAGCCGTTCCTATACAACATGAGTTTACTGCGGAACAGATTCACCACATCGTAAACCACTCGGAATCGAAACTGCTTTTTGTAGGTGATGTGGTGGCCACAGCTATCGTCCCCGACGAAATGCCTGGTTTGGAAGGAATTGTCTATATTCCGGACTATTCGCTTGTAGTTTCCCGTTCCGAGAAACTTACATACGCCCGCGAGAATCTCAATGCCATATTTGGTAAAAAGTATCCCAAATACTTCCATCAGGAGCACGTCAACTATCATACGGACAATCCGGAAGAGTTGGCACTCATCAACTACACGAGTGGCACGACAGGATACTCTAAAGGAGTCATGCTGCCCTACCGCACACTTTGGGGGAACTTGAACTTTTGTCTTACTCACTTGGGCGATCGCCTGCCTGATAACGGCAACATGGTATGTATTTTGCCTATGGCGCACATGTATGGTATGGCTATCGAATTCATTTTCGGATTCTGCAAAGGATTTCATCTGTATTTCCTCACACGTCTGCCGAGTCCGTCGCTCATTGCCGAAGCGTTCGCCGAGGTAAAGCCTGTACTCATTGTTGCTGTACCCCTAATTATCGACAAAATCATCCGGAAACGCGTTTTCCCCATCGTTCAGACAAGCCGCGTGAGACTGCTACTCAGTATGCCTGTCATCAGTAAGAAGGTGAAGCAAAAGATTTGCGAACAGGTCATCAATGTCTTTGGAGGAAAAATGTATGAAATCATTGTTGGAGGTGCTGCCCTCAACAAAGAAGTTGAAGCATTCCTCAAGGCGATAGAGTTCCCCATTACCGTAGGCTATGGCACCACAGAATGTGCACCGCTGATTTCCTACAGCGATTACCATGATTTCGTTGTCCAGTCGTGCGGAACTGCCGTTGACGGTATGGAAGTTAAAATCGTCAGCAACGACCCTGAGAACATTCCTGGAGAAATCATAACGCGAGGCACCAACGTAATGGTGGGCTACTATAAGAACCCAGAAGCAACGTCAAAAGCCATTGATGAAGAAGGATGGTATCATACCGGTGATTTAGCAACAATGGATGCTGATGGACGCATATTCATACGCGGACGCATCAAAAACATGTTGCTTGGAGGCAACGGACAGAATGTTTATCCCGAAGAAATCGAAGATAAACTCAACTCGATGGCAATGGTCAGCGAAAGTATTATCGTTCAACGAGGTGAAAAACTCGTCGCCCTCATTCATCCTGACAGTGAGGAAGTGAAGTCAATGGGCTTTACCGAACAAGACCTTCAGGAAATCATGGAGCAAAACCGCCAGGAACTCAACAAACAGATTCCTCCTTTCTGCAAGATTTCTTCCTTTGAAATCCACATGGAAGAATTTGCAAAAACACCCAAAAAGAGCATTAAACGATACCTATATCAAGAAGCATAGTGCACTTTCTGCTCTTTTATGAGCCTACACCACCAAAAAATGCACATTTTTTTTGGAAATGTGCAAAGAACACTTTACCTTTGCACAAAAATTTGGAATTTGTGCAATGGAACAGTATCAGAGCTTCAACGCATTGATTGAAAAGAGCATCATTGACCATTGGGACTTAGACGCTCTTACAGATTACAAAGGAAAGACACTACAATACCATGACGTAGCGCGAAAAATAGAGAAACTACATATCCTCTTCGAGAATAGTGGAGTACAGAAAGGCGACAAAATAGCCCTTTGTGGTAGGAATAGCAGCAACTGGGCTGTGGCATTCCTGGCAACACTGACTTATGGGGCTATTGCCGTACCCATCTTACACGAATTTATGCCTGATCAAGTGCATAACATCGTAAACCACTCTGACGCCAAGTTACTCTTTGCCGGCGATGTCGTTTCAACAGTAATCGATGCTACCAAAATGCCAGCCCTTGAAGGCATTATCTACATTCCGGACTATTCACTCCTCGTTTCGCGTACAGACAAACTCACTTATGCCCGTGAACACCTGAACGAAATGTTCGGACAGAAATATCCAAAATATTTCCGTGCAGAGCACGTCAACTATTACAAAGAACAGAGTGCCGAAGAAATGGCACTAATAAACTATACAAGCGGAACAACAGGATTTTCCAAAGGAGTCATGATTCCCTATCGTGCTATGTGGAGCAATGCAGATTTTGCCGATCATGTACTCGGAAAAGATATCCATCCAGGCGATCATGTCATCAGTATTCTTCCTATGGCCCACATGTATGGAATGGCGTTCGAATTTGTTTATGAATTCCTATCAGGATGCCATATCTACTATCTGACGCGCATCCCGTCGCCAGCCATCATTGCTCAAGCTTTTGCCGACGTGAAGCCGCGCATCATTATTGCCGTTCCGTTGATTATCGAGAAGATTATCCGCAAGAAAGTTTTCCCGAAGATACAGAACAACCGCATGCGCCTGTTGCTGAACATGCCTGTTATCAACAAAAAAGTTCGCGAAAAAATCTGTGAACAAGTGTATGAAGCTTTCGGTGGAAATGCATACGAAATCATTATCGGAGGAGCCGCACTTAATCAAGAAGTAGAGGCATTCTTGAAACGTATTGATTTCCCATATACAGTAGGTTACGGGGCTACAGAATGTGCTCCTATCATCTGTTACCGCGATTGGCATACTTTCGTTCAGGGTTCATGCGGACAAGCAGCTTACCATCAAGAAGTGAAAGTTCTCAGTCCAGACCCAGCCAACGTACCCGGCGAAATTATTACCAGAGGACCAAACGTGATGTTGGGGTATTATAAGAACGAGGAGGCTACTGCAGAAACCATAGACAAAGACGGATGGTATCATACCGGCGACCTTGGTCTGATGGACAATGGCGGTAACGTCTTTATCAAGGGACGCTCGAAAAATATGCTGTTAGGTTCCAATGGACAGAACATATACCCTGAAGAAATCGAAGACAAACTCAACTCTCTGCCGATGGTTATGGAGAGTGTGGTTATCCAAGAAGGTGAAAAACTTGTAGCGTTAGTGCATCCTGATTATGACGAAGCAAAATCATTGGGCTTGACGACAGCCGACATCTCCAGCATTATGGAGCAAAACAAGATTCAGTTGAACGAAGTCATGCCGCACTACAGCAAGATTACCGATATCAGGCTACATGAAGAAGAGTTTGAGAAGACACCTAAGAAGAGCATCAAGCGTTTCCTCTACCAGCCTAAGATGTTGTTCTAAGCATTTCTTAATCGTCTAACATTGTTGACGAACGCACACGACTGAGCGTTTCCGGTGTCATCTGCAGATAACTGGCAATGTACACCAACGGTGCCCGCAGGACCACCTGCGGCCATCGCTTGCACATCATTTTGTAACGAGCCTGAGCCGTTTCAAAACGAACGAGGTCGGCATGTACTTGTGATTGGATGAGACTTTCTTCCAGAATCTTACGATAGAGCATCTGTATGTTCACATTGCGAATAGCCACTTCCTCCAAACGTTTCTTAGGAATGGCAAAGATGTATGTGGGCTCCAGTGCTTCAACCTCAATATGGGTAGGTTCCTCTTTGAACAGACTTTCTATACACATAAAAATGGTATGGTCTTCGCCCAAATGCTCGGTGATGTTCTTGTCGTGCTTAAAATAGAACTGGCGCACCAATCCCTGTTCAATATAGTAGATATACCGACAGACTTCTCCTTCGCGGAGAATCATCTCCCCTTTCGCAAATTTCATCGGAACCAATATACTTTCCAATACATCCAGTTCATCGTGGGTCATCGTACTATATTTACGAGCCAACTCACGCGCAACGTCTCTAGGTTCAATCGTCAGGTCTTTCATGTTTGTCCTCTCTTTCTCAATATTAGAATCTTTAGGTTGTTGTTTTCTTTGGGGAATATAGATGGAATTCTAATCCAATTTCAATACAGCAAGGAAAGCTTTTTGCGGCACTTCCACATTACCGATTTGCTTCATCCTCTTCTTGCCACGCTTCTGTTTCTCCAATAGTTTTCTCTTACGGGAGACATCGCCGCCATAACACTTTGCCGTAACGTCTTTTCTAACTTGCTTTACTGTCTCGCGGGCAACGATTTTTGCTCCGATAGCTGCTTGTATGGCAATATCGAACTGCTGACGGGGGATGAGGTCTTTCAGCTTTTCACACATCCTCCGTCCTAAAGAAACGGCATTGTCATGATGTGCCAACGTGGAAAGCGCATCGACAGGTTCACCATTGAGCAGGATGTCGAGTTTAGCCAGCTTGGACGGGCGGAAGGAGTCTATATGATAGTCGAAAGAAGCATATCCTTTCGAAATACTCTTTAGTTTGTCATAGAAGTCGATGACGATTTCACCCAATGGAATCATAAAAATCAATTCAACGCGATTACCACTGACATAATCTTGTTTAACTAATTCCCCTCGCTTGTCCAGGCAAAGCTTCATAATAGGACCGATATAGTTGGCATCTGTAATGATTGAAGCCTTGATATATGGTTCTTCAATATGCTCAATCATCGTCGGGTCTGGTAATCCAGACGGATTGTGAACTTCCTTTTCTCCGCCCTGTTTGTCATATACCATATAGGATACGTTGGGAACGGTAGTAATCACATCCATATTGAATTCACGGTCAAGACGCTCTTGAACAATTTCCATGTGCAACAGCCCCAAGAAACCGCAACGGAACCCAAAGCCAAGAGCCACAGATGATTCAGGTGTGAAAGTCAATGAAGCGTCGTTCAGTTGAAGCTTTTCCAGCGAAGCACGCAAGTTCTCGTAGTCCGTCGGGTCTATCGGATAGACGCCGGCAAAGACCATCGGCTTCACTTCCTGGAAACCCTCGATGGCTTTAGAACATGGGCGATCCACATGCGTAATGGTATCGCCGACCTTCACCTCCTTAGCGTCCTTGATGCCGCTGATAATGTAACCGACCTCACCAGTAGAAAGTTGCTGGCGCGGAATCATATCCATCTTCAGTACACCTACTTCGTCAGCCGTGTATTCCATACCGGTATTAAAGAACTTCACTTTGTCGCCCTTACGAATCATTCCATTTTCAATCTTAAAATAGGCAATAATGCCTCGGAAAGAATTGAAAACCGAGTCGAATATCAGAGCTTGCAAAGGAGCATCCTTATCACCCGTAGGAGCCGGAATACGTTCAACGACAGCACGGAGGATTCCTTCAACGCCCTCACCTGTCTTTCCTGATGCCCGCAAAATCTCATGACGTTCGCATCCTAAGAGTTCAACGATTTCGTCTTCCACCTCGTCAGGCATAGCACTTGGCATATCAATCTTGTTGATGACGGGAATTATTTCCAAATCGTGGTCTATTGCCATATAGAGATTGGAGATGGTTTGGGCTTGCACGCCCTGTGTCGCATCCACAACGAGAATGGCTCCTTCGCATGCCGCAATGCTTCGTGACACCTCATAAGAGAAGTCAACATGTCCCGGAGTGTCAATCAAGTTCAAGATGTACTTACCTTGTTCTGGAACATTTTTATTGGAACCGATGACATCATTACCATTATCAGCCATTCCGTCATAGGCATATTCCATTTGTATAGCATGACTCTTGATGGTAATTCCCCTCTCCTTCTCCAAATCCATGTCATCGAGCATCTGCCCTTCAGTAATCTGAATGGTTTGAGTATGTTCCAGCAATCGGTCAGCAATGGTAGACTTTCCGTGGTCGATGTGGGCAATTATACAGAAATTTCTGATATGGTTCATTGTGATAATTTGTCTTTTTCCGTTATGCATCGATACGACAAATACGTATTCATGCAAAATATGATTTTGCAAAAATACGAAGAAAAAATTAAATTCACGAAAGTGCAAGATGATATTTCGTAAAAAACTTATATCTTTGCATATTGTAATACCGCAACAACTGTTCTGATATGAAAAAAGGAATCATTCTGTTAGTTGGTGTCGCTATGCTTACTGCTTGTCATGAGAGCTTAGAAGAACGAGCTGAGCGCGAAGCCAAAGAGTTTACTGAAAAGAACTGTCCGACGCCCGTGAGAGAAAACACACGCACCGACAGCCTTACCTACGACAAAGAAAGTCGTACTATAGGTTACTGGTACACCCTCTGCGGTCAAGCCGACAATGCAGAAGCTATCGAGGCAGATAAAGAAAAACTGGTTGGAATCCTCCGCAACGAGCTAAAGGCTTCTACACAAATGAAAGCCTACAAGGATGCCGGTTTCGGAATCAGGTATGTCTATCATTCAGAGAAGAATCCTCAACAGGTATTGTTAGATGTTGTTTTCTCGGAAAAAGACTACTGATTCCTTCAGCAACACATTTCATTCTAATGAAATTCCTTCAACAGCACATTTCATTCTAATGAAATCAGGAACACAAAAAACAAAGGGATGCACAAGTTTGTACATCCCTTTGCTCTATCCTATCACTTTTTTCAAAGCCTTTGCCAACTGATCAGGACAGCTGGTAGGTTTGCTTCCGCATCTAATACCTTCGACGCGGCTGATGACCTCTTCTGCCTTCATGCCCTTGACCAATGTGCGGATACCTTGCAGGTTGCCGTGACAGCCTCCAACAAAGACAACATCTTGGATGACGTTGTTGTCATCGACTTCTACATCAATAAACTTTGAACAAGTCCCAGATGTAGGGTAAGTAATGCGCTTTCCCATCGTCGATTATTCCGGCTTCATGTTGGTGTAAACGGTCTGAACATCGTCAAACTCTTCGAGCCTCTCAACCATCTTGTCAATGGTAGCACGTTCTTCCTCGCTGACCTCTTTCAGATCGTTCGGAATGCGGGTAAACTCAGCTCCAGTAACCTCAAAGCCTTCCGTCTCCAAATGTTTCTGCAGTTCTCCGAAACTTGTCGGCTCTGCATAGATGGTAATTTCGTTGGTCTCCTCATCTTCATCGAACTCGTCTTCCACGCCATAATCAATGAGGTCAAGGATGAGTTCGTCCATATCCAATCCTTCCTTTTTCTTGAACGTAAAGACGGCTTTGTGGTCGAAAAGGAAACTCAACGAGCCCTGGGTACCGAGGTTTCCGTTGAACTTATTGAATACCGAACGAACATCTCCTACGGTACGCGTGGTGTTGTCGGTGAGCGTTTCTACGAAGATAGCAATGCCGTGAGGTCCATATCCCTCGTAAGTCACTTCTTTATAGTCGCTCTGATCTTTACCCATCGCATTCTTGATAGCACGCTCAATATTATCTTTCGGCATGTTCTCGCGCTTTGCGTTGGCAATGATGGCGCGAAGGGCAGGGTTCATGTCTGGCTCTGGTCCGCCAGCCTTCACGGCGATAGCAATCTGTTTTCCGATTTTGGTAAAAGTTTTGGCCATGTGGCCCCATCTCTTCAGCTTTGCTGCTTTACGATATTCAAATGCTCTTCCCATAGTTTTAATTTTTTTCCGAAGATTACAAAGATTACACTGATTTATCCTTGCGAATCTCTCATAATCCAGGCTTCTATTTTTTTTATTTATTGATAATCATCTTTTACTATTCGTTGCTGTCGATTACCTCAGTTCTGCATTCAACTGCTTTTTCAACTGCGTAATCAGTTTCTGCATAATAGCATCAATCTGCTTGTCGTTAAGTGTTTTCTGTTCATCCTGCAAGATGAAGTTGACGGCATACGACTTCTTGCCCTCGGGTAGGTTCTTGCCTTCATAGACATCGAAGAGTTCCACGCTCTTCAAGAGTTTCTTTTCCGCCTGACGGGCAATCTGCTCAATCTGGGCAAACTCGATGTTCTTGTCGAGCAGCAAGGCAAGGTCACGACTGACACTCGGGAACTTCGACAATTCCGTAAAGAGCACTGCCGCCTTCTTCGTGGCTTTCATCAGCGCGTTCCAATGCAAATCAGCATAGAAGACAGGACGATCGAGGTCAAACTTCTTTTGTATCTTGCGACTGACGACGCCCATTTCTGCGAGCACCTTTCCTCCGCGGTTTTTCAATACAAGAGCTTTGTCGAAGGCGTCACTTGCAGATTTCTCCATGACCACCATACCCTGAAGTATTCCAATTCTTCGGAACACGTTCTGCACATAAGCCTTCAGCTCGTAGAAAGTAGCATCTTCGTCGGGATGAGCCCATGAGCCTTCAACACGCTTTCCCGTCAGCCAGATAGCGAGGTGCATCTCCTCCGAATAGGCTTTGATGGGATTTCCATCTTCATTTTGAGCCAACTTTTGCTGTTCTTCTGCGTCACGTTCGGGATTAAAGTAATAGCAGTTACCAAACTCGAAGAAGCGAAGGTTGGCATTCTTGCGGTTTACGTTACGCAAGATGCTCTCCAAACCGCCGAACAGCAAGGTCTGACGCATCACGCCGAGATCGGCCGAAAGGGGATTCATCACCTTGACGGTTTTCTCCATCGGGAAACTGGTCAGGTTGTTGTCGTAATAGGATAACTTGCTCAGCGAGTTATTCAAGATTTCATTAAACCCACTGCCCACAAGTTGTTCTGCCACAAGATTTTCCAACTTGTGCTTGCGGTCTTCGTCTTCAGGCAACACGAGCGACGACTTCAACTGCGTAGGAATCTCCACATTGTTATATCCGTAGATGCGAAGAATGTCTTCCACCACGTCGCACGGACGCTGTACATCCACGCGATATGCGGGTACTTCCAACTCCAATCCGTCGGCACTTTCCGAAAGAATTTTCATTTCGAGCGAAGTGACAATTTCTTTTATCGTATCTTCTCCCAACTCCTTACCAATCAGTGAATTGACATAATCGTATTGAAGTGAAACGTGAGCATTCTCTATCTGGTTAGGATACTCGTCACGAATCTCCATTGAGACTTTTCCTCCTGCCAGTTCCTTGCAGAGAATAGCCGCCTGTTTCAAGGCGTAAATGGTGCCGTTAGGGTCGATTCCGCGCTCGAAACGGAAGGATGCATCAGTACTGAGACCGTGACGGCGGGCAGACTTGCGAATCCATGTGGGGTGGAAATAGGCACTCTCCAGAACGACGTTTTTCGTAGTTTCGTATGTTCCGCTACCCTTTCCGCCGAAGACTCCGGCGATACACATGGGTTCTTCGGTGTTGCAAATGGCAAGGTCGTGCTCACCCAAGACATGCTCTTCGCCGTCGAGAGTTACGAACTTCTTGCCTTCGTTCTTGTCTTTCACAATGATGTGGTTTCCGGTCACCATGTCTGCGTCAAAGCAGTGCAGAGGTTGTCCGTAGGCCATCATCACGTAGTTGGTGATATCTACGATATTGTTGATGGGGCGCAAGCCGATGACGGTCAGCTTGTTTTTCAACCAGTCGGGCGACTCCTTTACCTCACAATCAGAGATAGAGACACAGGCATATCGTTTGCACGCCTCCGTATTTTCAATCGTCACCTCGATGGGCAGATCATGATTATCAACTGCAAACGAGTCGCATGAAGGTCGGTGCAGGCTGGTCTTCATGCCGCGAGCCTTCATCCATGCATACAGGTCGCGAGCAACTCCATAGTGCGACAACGCATCGGCGCGGTTGGCTGTGATGTCAACTTCGATAATCCAGTCGCTCTCCAAATGATAGTATTCGGCTGCCGGCTGACCAACGGGAGCATCTTCAGGCAGCACGATGATACCCTCGTGCGAGGTGCCGATACCAATCTCGTCCTCTGCACATATCATACCGTTCGACTCCACTCCGCGGAGCTTCGACTTCTTGATAACAAACTCCTTATCGCCATCGTAGAGCACGCAGCCGAGGTCAGCCACGATTACTTTCTGTCCGGCTGCCACATTGGGTGCACCGCAAACAATCTGCTGGGGTTCATCTTTGCCCAAATCAACGGTGGTTACGTGCAGGTGGTCACTATTGGGATGGTCCTCACACGTCAGCACTTTACCCACGTAGAGTCCTTTCAGTCCGCCCTTGATAGTCTGTACTTCTTCCAGCGCGTCAACTTCCAGTCCGCTCGATGTCAGAGCGTCTGCCACCTCTTGCGGCGTCATGTCGAAGTCAACGTATTCTTTCAGCCATTTAAATGAAATGTTCATATCGTGTTGTTTATTTTCTTTAATGTCGTGAGCGTTACCCCTTCTACCGAGATGTTCTTTTCATTGTTCAAATGCTTATGCACAACCCATGTTTACGAAGGGACGTGCAAAGGTACATATTTCCCATCAATCCACCAAATTTTCAGCATGTGTAAGTGTCGATTATCTTTCCAAACTCATAAATTCTACCAATAGCCGATGTTGTAAGTCACATCACCATTGTAGCTGCCGGTCGTAATGGTCGCCGATGCTTCAACCGTACGTCCTTTCCCGTCCCTTTTCTTCACTTGATGATTTTTTGGTAAAGTTGGAGTTTCGTTGAAAAAGATGACCAATGGCGGATACACCTCCATACCGCTTCTGGTAAATGCTCGTCCCTCCTTGTCATAATTGAAGATTTTTGATTCGCCATTAGTTATCAAACGCACGATACGTCCGTTTTCATAGAACAGGGAAGCTATCTTTTCCGACTTTTTGTTCTCCGTTCTGAACACCGTCGTCTCTATCCCGTCCTGGCGATATGAAAACGTAGTATGGTAAGGTTCTGTTTTCGTCGGCTCTTCACTATCAATGTCCTCGTTCACACCATCACATCTCGTCGCCCTCCCGTTTTTCATTTGCAACGTCCCAGAATCACCGTGGTCTGTATATTCCACACTCGTCAGTTGTCCGTTGCGATCGAAGTGGTAAGTATATCCAAAACCAGCTTCGAAACCAAAAGCCACACTCTTCACGCCCTTACTAAATCCCAACACCTGGGCGTCTGTACGTCCACTCTGCGTTGCAGACCAGCCTTCTGCAGCCATCAAGAGCAACGCGGCCAATACAGTCTGCACTATCAAAAAATGTCTCTTTCCCATGTCGTTTTATGTTTTTAAGTTACTTTGCAAAGATAACATTTTTATTTTAATTTTGCAAGGATTTCATATGAAAATTCTTCATTAAAATCGAGAAAGCACAATTGCATTTCAACTACAATGAGTTTGCGCGGCAATTACTATGAGTTTACGCGGCAATTACTATGAGTTTGCGCTGCAATTACTATGAGTTTGGACAAGCAAGGCAGTCATTTAGTCATTAGTCATTAGTCAAAATGACCTCGCCGACTAGGCGAAAGAGGGCACTATAGTATATAATAAATATTTAAATATTTATTATATACTATAGTGAGTTCAAATCCCACTTCCAGGAAGTGATTTTGACTAATGACTAAATGACTAAAATGACCGAATGACTATTTCTAAAATCAATCGTGAATTGTCGTTAAAATCATCAGGCATGCAGCAAGTCTGTCCCTAAAAAGTTTGGAATCTA
This sequence comes from Prevotella sp., assembly GCA_017442825.1. Classification (GTDB taxonomy): domain Bacteria; phylum Bacteroidota; class Bacteroidia; order Bacteroidales; family Bacteroidaceae; genus Prevotella. The sequence goes on from JAFRYZ010000064.1 coordinate 16,645, forward strand.
CCCAACTTTTGCTTAACTTTGCATTCAGCTAATGAAAATGGCTGTAACGCAATCTTGAACAGAAACAATTAAAACCATAACATCATGAAACTCGACGGAAGAAGAGAAAGTAACAACGTAGAAGACCGCCGCGGTATGAGCGGAGGAAAAATGGCTGGAATAGGCATTGGCGGCATCGTGATTATTGCGCTTATGACATTCATGACTGGTGGAAATTTGGGCGACGTCATCAACAACGTAGGTCAGCAGATGACGCAGGTACAGGAAGCCACACCTGAGAACGTAGAGCGCGAATTTACAGCCGAAGAACAGGAACAGGCGAAGTTCTGCCGCCAGATTCTGGCATCGACAGAAGACATTTGGGGAGCCGTATTCCAAGAGATGGGCCGCACCTATCAGCCCCCTACCCTCGTGCTCTTCACCAACAGCGTACAGAGTGCATGCGGCGGCGCCACAGCGGCAGTAGGTCCGTTCTATTGTTCAGGCGACCAGAAGCTGTACATCGACCTGTCGTTCTTCACCCAAATGGAAAACAAGTTGGGCATTCATGGTGAGTTCCCGCGGGCTTATGTCATTGCCCACGAAGTAGGCCACCACGTTGAAAACCTGCTGGGGTCACTGGGTAAAGCTCACGCACAGATGAATCAGACCGACAAGGTCACAGCCAATAAAATCAGCGTGCGGCTGGAACTCCTTGCTGACTATTATGCCGGTGTATGGGCGCACTACGAAGACGAGGAATTCGGTTCTTTGGAAGCAAACGACATGGAACTGGCCATCAAGGCTGCTCACCAGATTGGCGACAACTACCTGCAAAAAACACAACAGGGATATGTTCAGCCCGAATCGTTTACCCACGGCACCAGCGAGCAACGCATGAAATGGCTCAAACTGGGCTATCAGAAAGGGGATATGAACATCACGACATTCAATGTCCCTGAGAGCCAGTTGTAGAAGGCTTATAGAGGTCTATAGGGTCTATAAAGTCGATTAAGTCTATAGCATCTATAGCATCTATAGTATCTATAGTATCTATAGCAGTCTATAGCAGTCTATAGCACTCTACTGCCCAGCTGAAAGATACTCGCCGCAGGCATCGGCACAACGTTCTCCGTCGATGCCTGCAGATACAATACCGCCGGCATAACCTGCACCTTCGCCACAAGGAAAGAGTCCCGTAATGCGAACATGTTGAAGGGTTGACGCATCGCGAACAATACGTACGGGGGCACTCGTTCTTGTTTCTATGGCAATCATCACCGCTTCGTTGGTCAAAAATCCATGAGCCTGCTTTCCGAAAGTTTTGAAACCCTCCTGCAGACGTTTGGAAATGAAAGGAGGCAACCAGAAATGCAAAGGACTTGAGATTAAACCTGGCGAATAGGAACTCTTCGGAAGATTGTAGGAAAGGCGACCATTCACAAAATCTACCATTCGCTGGGCTGGTGCCGTTTGTTTCATGTTGCCTTGTTGCCACGTCAACCGTTCCAAATGCTCCTGAAAGCGAAGCATCGCAAGCGCCTTTTCGGCTTCGCCGGAAATTCCGGTTATTCCGGTTCCTCCGGGCATTCCGGGGTTTCCGGTTCCTCCGGGCATATCGGAAAGGTCCTCTGGTCTGACCTCTACCACCATTCCGCTGTTACTCCATTGCGTACCGCGGTTTGACGGCGACATTCCGTTCACCACAAGCTGTTCAGCACCCGTCGCAGCCGGAATGACAAATCCTCCCGGGCACATACAAAACGAATATACACCTCTACCCTCGACCTGGGTTACAAAAGCATATTCCGCTGCAGGTAAGTATTTTCCTCTACCCTCTTTGCGATGGTATTGAATCTGGTCGATAAGTGCTGCCGGATGTTCCAGTCTGACACCCACCGCAATCCCTTTCGCCTCAATTTCTATTTTCGCTTCTGCCAAATAACGATAGACGTCACGAGCACTGTGGCCTGTCGCTAAAATAACGGGACCGCGAAACGCTCTGTCGCCAGCCTCACAACCCACAATGGTATCTCCTTGCAGAAGCAGTCTCGTCATCTTAGTCTGGAAATGGACCTCTCCGCCACATTTTAATATGGTGTTGCGCATGTTTTCAATCACCCTTGGCAACTTGTCCGTACCAATGTGCGGATGGGCATCAGCAAGAATATTTACCGATGCCCCATGTTGGCAGAACACATTAAGAATTTTCCTGACATTACCGCGTTTCTTTGAACGGGTATAGAGTTTACCGTCGGAATAGGCTCCAGCACCGCCCTCGCCGAAACAATAGTTGCTTTCTTCATCTACCCGTTGCTCTTTAGCGATGCGCGCCAAGTCCTTCTTGCGCTCATGCACATCTTTGCCGCGTTCCAGCACAACGGGTTTCAGTCCTAACTCGACGAGTCTCAGGGCGGCAAACAAACCACCTGGACCAGCTCCGACAACCACCACCTGCGGAGCATTGCTCACATCGCGGTATTCGGTCTTCTCATAGGCTTCTTCTTGAGGAAATTCGTTGACATACACACATACATTCAAGTTGACGTATATCGTACGATGGCGGGCATCGACCGAGCGTTTCAACACCCGGACCGCCTTAATGGTACGAGCATCAAGTCCCTTCTCGCGTGCCACGGATTCGCAGATGGTTTGCTCTGTAGCTGCCTGTTGTGGCAGAAGGCGTAGTTGGCATTCTATTCTCATCGGCTCTCTATTTCTGTTATATCCGCAAAGGTAGCTGTTTTCGTTGAGCAACACAAAAAAATATCTTTTTTCTTTGCATTTCGTTCAATTATTCATACTTTTGCAGCCAAGTTATGTGATTCCCCGTTTGTTTCGGGGCAGCATTAATATTAACAAAGTACATTCGAAAGATGAAAGTTTTAAAATTCGGCGGAACATCCGTTGGTTCCGTCAAAAGCATTCTGAGCTTAAAACACATTGTAGAGAACGAGGCTAAAAAGCAGCCTGTCGTTGTTGTAGTAAGTGCCCTCGGTGGTATTACAGACAAGCTGATAGAGACCTCATGTTTGGCACAACAGGGTGATGAACATTGGAAGAATGAGTTCGATGCTATTGTCGACCGTCACCATCAGATGATAGATGCCGTCATCACCGACACACGCGACCAGGAAGTATTATTTAATAAGGTGGATGCCCTGCTGGAACAGTTACGTTCCATCTATTTTGGTGTCTATCTCATCCATGATCTGAGTCGTAAGACGCAAGATGCCATCGTTTCCTACGGTGAGCGTCTTTCGTCAAACATTGTCGCTACACTGATACGAGGTGCCAAGCGCATGAATGCCCGCGACTTTATTCGTACGGAATGGAAAAACGGAAAGAACTCATTGGATGCTGAGTTGACTTACCGGCTGGTTAGGGAACATTTCCTGGAGAGTCCGGAATCGGATTCTTTAAAGCACCGCGTCAACGTGGTTCCGGGATTCATCTCCCGCGACAGAGACTCTATGGAGACGACAAACTTAGGACGTGGAGGAAGCGACTATACAGCCAGCATCATTGCTGCGGCGCTCGGTGCCGACGTGCTGGAGATTTGGACCGATGTAGATGGGTTCATGACGGCAGACCCGCGAGTCATCAAGACGGCTTACACCATCAACGAACTCTCTTATGTCGAGGCGATGGAGCTCTGCAACTTCGGTGCAAAAGTCATTTATCCGCCTACCATCTACCCCGTATGCGTCAAGAATATCCCTATCAGGGTAAAGAATACTTTCAATCCCGAACATCCGGGTACGCTCATCAAAGACCATATTGACAACGACCGCAAACCCATCAAAGGTATTTCCAGTATCAAGGGAACCACGCTGATTACCGTTACCGGCTTGGCTATGGTGGGCGTCATCGGTGTCAACCAGCGCATCTTTACGGCTTTGGCATCCAACGGCATCAGTGTCTTCATGGTGGCGCAGGCATCGTCAGAGAATTCAACATCTATCGGTGTGCGCGACGAAGATGCTCCTGATGCTGTAAGGGTACTCAACGAGGAATTTGCCAAGGAGATAGAGACGGGCGCCATGTTCCCTATGCATGCAGAAAGTGGACTTGCCACTATTGCCATTGTGGGCGAGAATATGAAGCACACGCCGGGTATTGCCGGAAAACTCTTTGGAACACTCGGTCGCAGTGGTATCAGCGTCATTGCCTGTGCTCAGGGTTCTTCGGAAACAAACATCTCGTTTGTCGTCGATTCAAAATTCCTGCGCAAGTCGCTCAACGTACTACACGATTCGTTCTTCCTTTCTGAATACAAGGTACTCAACCTCTTCATCTGCGGAGTGGGAACGGTAGGAGGCAAACTCGTCGAACAGATACGAAACCAATATGAGGAACTGAAACAACGCAACGGTCTGAAACTGAATGTGGTGGGAATCGCCAGTTCTAAGAATGCCATTTTCGACCGCGACGGCATCGACCTGAATCATTACCGCGAACAACTGAAGGCTTCTGAACCCAGCTCGCCGGAGAAACTGCGCGAGGATGTGCTCAACATGAACATCTTTAACTCGGTTTTCGTTGACTGTACGGCATCGAAAGATGTGGCTGCCCTCTATCAGACTTTCCTCGAGCACAATATTTCCGTAGTCGCAGCCAACAAAATTGCTGCCTCGTCGGAATACGACAAGTATATCGAACTGAAACAGACAGCGCTCCGGCGTGGCGTCTTCTTCCGTTTTGAAACCAACGTTGGTGCAGGATTGCCTATTATCGGCACCATCAACGACCTGAGAAACTCAGGCGACCAGATTCTGAAAATCGAAGCTGTTCTCTCTGGAACTCTGAATTTCATTTTCAACGAAATTAGTGCAGAGGTTCCGTTCTCCGAAACTGTACGTCGTGCCAAGGAACAAGGCTATTCTGAACCAGATCCGCGTATTGACCTCAGCGGAAAGGATGTCATCAGGAAACTTGTCATTCTCACTCGTGAAGCTGGGTACAAGGTGGAACAGGAAGATGTGGAGAAAAATCTTTTCGTACCCGATGAGTATTTCGAAGGTTCGGTGGATGACTTCTGGAAGAAACTGCCCCAACTCGATGCCGACTTTGAAACACGCCGCAACCGTTTGGAAAAAGAAGGCAAACGATGGCGTTTCGTGGCGAAGATGGAAATGATTCCTTCCTCTGGTGCTGTTGCGGATTCAGAAAAGATGCAAACAGCCTACGACAGCAAAAATAGAGAAATGCTTTGCAAGACCAGCGTTTCCCTTCAGGAAGTGGCAAGTAACCATCCTTTCTACAACCTGGAAGGAAGCAACAACATCGTCCTGCTCACAACTGAGCGCTACAAAGAATATCCTATGCAGATTCAAGGCTATGGTGCTGGCGCCAGCGTTACGGCAGCCGGCGTCTTTGCGAATATTATGAGTATTGCTAATATCTAGAAAATCTAGAATATCTAGAATATCTAGAATATCTAGAAAAAAACAGAAGAACTTTGAAAACGATGAAACACATTATTATATTAGGCGACGGAATGGCTGATCTACCCATAGAGCGTCTGGGGGGACGGACATTGTTGCAGACTGCCAACAAACCTATGATGGACCAATTGGCTCGTGAAGGGCGTTGCGGTCGGCTCGTTACTGTCCCCGAGGGATTTCCTCCAGGAAGTGAGGTGGCAAATACCGCCATCCTTGGTTACGACCTGAACAAAGTGTACGAAGGTCGAGGTCCGTTGGAGGCAGCATCTATCGGTTATGAAATGAATGCCGACGACTTTGCTATACGTTGCAATATCATCACTTTGGAAGACGGACGAATCATCACCCATAACGGGGGTAACCTCCAAACCGATGATGCCCGTGTGCTTATCGATTACCTCAACGAGCATTTGGCAAAGCCTGTCAACGAACGCGAAGGATGCAAACGCGTCCAATTCATCTGTGGTATTCAATACCGCCATTTGCTGGTCATCAAGGGCGGAAATAAACATATTGTTTGCAATCCTCCTCACGACCATCCTAACGAACCCTGGGAACCTTTGTTGGTTGTTCCTGAAACCCATCTACAGGAAACCGATTCCTCTCGTCTCTCCCCTGCTGCTACAGCATCCCTGCTGAACGAACTCATCGTCAAGTCGCAGGAACTCTTGGCTAAACATCCATACAATATGGCCAAAGCTGCTAAGGGTGAACGTCAGGCCAACAGCATTTGGCCTTGGTCTGGAGGCTATCGTCCTTCTATGCAGACGCTGATGGAACAATATCCACAGGTGAAGTCGGGGGCTGTCATCTCTGCCGTTGACCTCATTCAAGGCATTGGTAAATATGCAGGATTGAACATCGTTAAAGTAGAAGGCGCAACAGGGCTGGCTGACACGAATTACGAAGGAAAGGCTCAAGCAGCTATCAACGCATTAAGGGAAACAGACTTTGTCTTCGTTCATGTAGAAGCCAGCGACGAGGCGGGACATGACGGTGATCTTGAGTTGAAACTAAAGACTATCGAATATCTGGACCAGCGTCTCATCAAACCGATTTACGAAGAGGTGTGTACCTGGGACGAGCCGGTGAGCATAGCCGTTTTACCAGACCACTTGACACCCGTTGAGTTACGGATTCATGTAGGAAAACCTGTTCCCTTCCTGATTTGGCATCGCGGAATGGAAGCTGACTCCGTACAGCAGTACGACGAAGTCAGTTGTACCACGGGTTCCTATGGCCTCTTGAAATTGCAGGAATTCATGCAGACATTTATGAACAAATAGCAGACAAACATATTCTTATACGAAGATTTAGGAAAAATGAAATATTACAGTACCAATCATCAGGCACCCGTTGCCACACTTGAGAAAGCTGTCGTAAAAGGACTTGCTGAAGACAGAGGGCTCTATATGCCGGAAATCATCAAACCATTGCCGAAGGAATTTTTCGACAACATTGAGAAATATTCATTTCAGGAAATTGCCTATACCGTTGCTGATGCATTCTTTGGAGAAGATGTCGATGCGGATGCTCTGAAGAAAATCGTCTATGACACGCTGGCGTTCGATTGTCCCGTTGTCAAGGTTGAAGAGAACATCTATTCTTTGGAACTGTTCCATGGGCCTACGCTTGCCTTCAAGGATGTAGGTGCCAGGTTCATGGCGCGACTCTTGCAATACTTCATCAACCGCCCAACCCGTAATGGTGCTGATGAAACAAGACACACGGTCAACGTTCTTGTTGCAACCAGCGGTGATACAGGCTCGGCTGTTGCCAACGGTTTTCTCGGCGTTGACGGCATACATGTCTATGTGCTCTATCCGAAAGGAAAAGTCAGCAAGATTCAAGAGAGTCAGTTTACTACATTAGGCAAGAATATCACAGCCATCGAGGTGGATGGTGTCTTCGATGATTGTCAGGCATTGGTAAAGAACGCTTTCATGGATGCCGAACTGAACGAACACATGCGATTAACGTCAGCCAACAGCATCAACGTGGCTCGATTCCTGCCACAAGCATTCTACTATTTCAATGCCTATGCCTGGATGAAGGAGAAAGCGCTAGAAGGCAACCTCGTCATGTGTGTGCCATCAGGCAATTTCGGTAATATCTGTGCTGCCCTCTTCGGACATGCCATGGGACTTCCCGTCAAACGCTTTATTGCTTCCAACAATGCTAACGACATTTTCTACAAATACCTGCAGACGGGTAAGTATGAACCTAAACCTACCAAGCAGACTCTTGCGAACGCGATGGATGTAGGCGATCCGAGTAATTTCGCTCGCATCATCGACTTATATTCCAGAGAAGACTTGCGTAATGACAGCAATAAGGAGCATTCTACACATGAGGTCATCACCGCACTCATTAGTGGCGCAACCTATACCGATGAACAAATCAAGGAGACTATGCGCCAATGCCACCAGTCAACGGGATATATTCTCGACCCTCACGGAGCATGCGGCTATCAGGCTCTGAAAGACAATCTCATGCCAGGAGAAATTGGTGTCTTCTGCGAAACAGCACATCCTGCTAAATTCAAGGAGAAAGTTGATGCCATTGACAATATCGACGTTGAAATTCCCGAGCGTCTTGCAGCATTCATGAAAGGTAAGAAACAAAGCATAGAGATGTCAAAGTCGTTTGATGACTTCAAGGCGTTCTTAATGAAAGAATGAATGACTCAGGAACGCTGAAAATTTCAATGTAAAATAAAAAAGCTTACTGCGTTGGTCAGTAAGCTTTTTTGTTGAAAACCTTATCCTTTCATCTGAACGAACGATCTTACAGTAAGTTTTTGTTGAAAGCCTTATCCTTTTAATCTGAACGAACGTTCTATACTTGAAATTTCATCTGAGAAAGCGCTGTCAACCTGAAGTCGGGCTTCCACCTGTGAACAACTATGAATCACCGTTGAGTGATCACGCCCCCCAACCAACTTTCCGATACGGCTGGTAGGCATCTTCGTATATTTCTGAGCCAGATACATAGAAACCTGTCGGGCAACAACAAACTCGCGTTTGCGACTCTTACTGCTGATAGCTGCAGTTGACACATTAAAGTGGTTGCAGACGGTTTCGACAATGTCGTCAATAGTCAACGGTTTATCATCGATATTAACAGCTCTCTTGATGACACGCTCAGCAAGTCGCATGTCGATATTGCTATTATAGACAACGCTATATGCCAGCAATGAGTTGACGACACCTTGAAGGTCACGAACACTGCCGTTAGCAGTCTGAGCAATATACAACACCACGTCTTCCGGTATCTGCAAGCCGTCGCGATGAATCTTACTCTTCAAGATATCTATGCATAGTTGCACATTCGGCTTTTCCAGTTCAGCAATCAATCCGCATGAGAAGCGCGTCAGCAGTCGTTCGTTCATACCCTTCAAGTCAACCGGAGGGCGGTCGCTTGCCAAAATGATACGTTTACCATTGCGGAACAAGTGGTTAAAGATATGGAAGAAAGTATCTTGCGTTCTCGGCGAGGTCATCCACTCTTGAATATCATCCACAATAAGAACGTCTATCGTCTGATAGAAATTGATAAAGTCGTTTGTGGAATTCTGAAGTACAGAGTTTGTATATTGCACTTGGAATAATCGTGCGCTGATATAAAGAACACGTTTTTGCGGATATAGCTGCTTCATGCGCAAGCCTATCGCATTGACGAGATGCGTTTTTCCACAGCCGGAAGGACCGTAGATAAACATCGGGTTGAACTGCGTAGTGTTCGGATGTTCGGCTATAGACATTCCAATAGAACGCGGCAACTTGTTGCTGTCACCTTCTATAAAGCTAGCAAACGACTTGTGAGGATCGAGTTGGGAATCCAGTTCCTGCTTGTTGACAGCGTCCAGCACTGTTGGCGACTGATTTGCTCGGTTGGTAGGCTTTGCTGAAGGATAATTCTCGACAGGATCAGCTTGCAGGTCTTGAGCCAAATGGTGGGTTTTGTCTGTCACCACACGATAGGTCAGCCTTATGCCGTCGCCATAGACACGCGTCAACACCTTGCTCAGCAAATCAATATAGTTCTCCTCCAGGTACTCGTAAACGAACGGGCTCGGTACCTGTAGCAACAACGTCTTCGTCTCTTCTGTGAACGATTCGAAGACGATAGGCTTGAACCATGTTTTGAATTGCTGTTCAGTTACATTCTCCTTAATTAATAAGAGAGCCTGCTTCCAAAGCGCAAAGGGTTTGTTATTCATGTCCATTAGTTAATACATTGTCGAGTCTCAGACAGCAATAATCTTGCTATCAAGATTGCGATTGCAAAGTTAATCAACTTTTTCTTTATTTTCTCTACTTCATTTTTAGATATAAATCAAAAATCTTGCTAAATGCCGTTTTTATAGTAACTTGCGCAATTTGCAATAATCACTATTTTAAATTCCCGTTTGCACATTTATACTTATCTGAAACCCAGTCGATTAAATGATTTCCATAAAGGAAAGACTGAATTTAGTGAAACATATATCTGAAGATGTAGAAGTCCCTGACATTTTATGAATTACGTCACTCTCTTAAAGCGTGGAACATCAACCATATTATTTAGACAAAATTTAAAAAAGCAACTTTTGGCGTGACATTTTATTTTTTATCTTTCCTTCCGAAAATCGAGAAATGTACATATCGTTTCGGATGTTCTTTCAAGTCACGAACAAGAGAATCGGCATCGCTCATGGTTTGGTGAAGCGTGGTGTAAAGCGACTCGTCGTTCATAAGTCGTCCAAGGGTTCCATGATTGCTGTTCAACTTGTCGGTCAGCAACTGTATATTGCTCAGCGTCGAGTCAACTTTAGCCATAGTCTTCTGTACGTCTACCGATCCTACTTTACCATTGACAGTCGCCATCACCATATTGGCATTCGCCATCGTTCCTCCTGCAGTATTCAGCAACGTATGGGTCTTACCCATGAGTCCAGGAAACTCCTTGTTCACATTATATAATAATGCATTCAGTTGGCGAGTGGAAACGGTTAGGTCATTGGTAATTCTGTTGACATTGTGCATAGAAGCAGCTATCGACGGGTCAGCCAGCAATTGGTTCAGGCTTCCCATGATAGAGTCGAGTTTCGGCAACATAGCCTGTACTGTGGGAATCATATTCTTCACCTCGCCCAAAGCACCACCGTTGACAACACCCTCTATGGCATCACCCTTCTTCAGCATCGTCCTCGATGTTCCCATGAGCAAGTTGACCTGTACATTTCCCAACATATCGCTTACAATCTCAGCCTTGGTATCATTAGGAATAGACATGTTCTCGTCAATTACCACATCAACAGCAATATCCTTGTTGTGCTGATAGTCATAGTTGATGCTCTTTACTGTTCCCACTCTGTAGCCATTAGCGTAGATAGGACTCGATGTTGACAGTCCGCTGATGTTGCTGAACTTCATCTGGTATGAAGCATCATCAGAGAACATGTCGAGCCCTTTGAGGAACTGCATTCCGAAGAACATGATAACAATTCCGAGAATTGCAACAGCGGCTATTTTGATTTCGTTCTTGACTTTCATCGTTCTTATTGTTTTTTATTGTTCAACTTCTTTCAATGTTGTTATTATCGTTTTCTATATCTTTTCAATGATGTTATTTACGTTTTCTGTATTCATCTATGGCTTTGTTGATGTCAATCCGTTGTCCATCCTTGAAGGCAATCACAAAGCATTGTGGAAAGTCTTTCAACAGTTTCTGTCTTAGCTTGGCTATATCATCATAATTGGCAGACTCTCCAATCGTATATTTCATCACATTGCCATCTTTATAGTAAGCCACATCACGTCTTCCCTTGAATTGTTCACTACCCGGACGCAGCATACGGTTAATTGCAAATATTTGCACCTTAAATATCAGCCCACTGACGTTGGTAGCCGTTTTTTCTTCTTTATATACCTTGGGCTCCCTTGGCTCCTTTAACTCTTTGGTCTCCTTTGATTCCTTGTTCTCCTTTAACTCCTTTTCTTTCTTCTTTCTCTTCTTTTCCTTTTTCGTTTCTTTTTGGTCGACAGTAGGCGTCACCTGTATCACGGGCTGAGGTATAACATGTCCCATACGACTGAAATCATTATTATTAGGTGCCTGATAAGGAACGACTATTTTGTCATTATACTTGTTCTTGTATTCTACAAAAGCCTTGTAGATTCCTGCTCCCATAGCATAGATACCATCATCAGAATTCAGAAATTCTTCTTCATCACGTGCCGTAATGAATCCCAATTCTATCAAACAGCTCGGCATCGATGTTTCACGCAACACCAGGAATCCAGCCTGATGAACACCCTTGTTAACTCTTCCTGCAGTATTACAAACTGTACGCTGAATCATCTTCGCCAGTTCCACACTTTTTTCCATGTTTGCCGATTGTATAAATTCAAACATGATATAGCTCTCCGACGAGCGAGGATCGAACCCTTTATACGTTTGTTTGTAGTCTTTCTCCATAGAGATAACCGAGTTTTCCCTCATCGCCACGTCCAGGTTATCCTTCGCCCTGTGCATACCCAGAGTATAGACCTCAAATCCTCTTGCCACGCGTCCAGCCGGCAAGGAGTTAGTATGAACGGAGATAAACAAGTCAGCATTAGCCTTGTTGGCAATATTGGCACGTTGTTTCAGAGGAATGAACACATCAGTCGTTCTCGTATAAATCACCCTTACGTCTGGACAGTTTTGCTCTACCATCCTTCCGAAAGCCAGCGCCACATTCAAATTGATATTCTTTTCTTTAGAGATTGCTCCTACGGCACCCGCATCATGTCCTCCGTGTCCGGCATCTATCACCAACGTAAATTTCTGGTTCTTGCCGAACGCCACACAAACGAGCATCGTCAACAGCAACAATAGGTATAATCTTTTCTTCATGTTCTTTTTTTTGTCATTAACGAAGGAGATGGTTTTACGCCTCCCTCTTAAAACTGATCTCCACGCCTGCACCGTCACTATCAGCCCCCATCGGAGGATTGACTTTTATCAGTTTCAGGTCGATGGACGTAATCTTGGGAAATGCCTGTTGTAGTGCATCAGCTATTCTGCCAGCCACATGTTCCAACAAAGCCGACGGCTTTTTCATTTCCTCACGAACAAGGCTGAATACTTCTGCATAGTTCAGCGTATCCTCTACCCTATCAGACTTAACTGCTATCTCCAACGGATATCCGATGCGGAGATCAACCACATAGTCGTTCCCGACAACGCATTCTTGCGGCAACACCCCATGATATGCCTTAAACCGCAGGTGTTTTAGATAAACGTATCCGTTTTCAACCTTCACGCAGTTCGTCCTCCGTTTGGATTCCTGGAACATACTTTTTCAAGGCACGCTCAACACCCGTTTTCCAGGTGTTGATGCTCTCATCCTTCAGCGACAGCGACCCCACCAGTTTGATGACGTTCTCTATCGGCATACGATAGCGCAACACACCAGAAATCAGCTTAGCATAATTCCAATATTCGGGATTAAACTTCTCCGACAGTCCTTCAACCGTAGTCTTGTAACCTCGTTTGTTTTCAAACTGGAAATCGTATCTGTGCGATCCGTCAGGATTCGTCTGTTTGATAATCTTGCCTTTCGTCACCGTTTTTGGCAAGACGATACCTTCTTCATCGTCCTGCAAGCCGGTAAAAATCTCGTAAGGTCTGCCGTCGAGCAGTCCTACAAAGGCCACCCATTTCTCCTTATTATTCTGAAAGCGGACCACATCGCACGCCAGTTCTGCTGGACGCGGTTCAATTTCAATGATTTGTTGATTATTGTCAGCCATAATTATCAATTATCCATTATGAATTGTGAATTGTCAATTCCCGTTAGGAACATGGAATTTGTATTTGTCTTCAAATATTTCACCCACCTTATTTATTTCAAGGAAGGTCGTATTGCCGTTTTCTCCGAATGTACCACTCAGATAGGCAATCTTGTCTTCCAGTCCTACGTACCCCTTCTGCCTCAACATTCGGATGGCAGCATAGAACTGATAGTCAGCCGTGACATGTTGTTTCTGATAAACGGGGATGACACCATAGCTGAGGTTCAGCCAGCGTTGCGTCTTCTCCAGATAACAGATGGCAAGCACGGGTGTCGGTCCGCGGAAAGCAGCAAGGTTGCGTGCCGTCTGTCCCGTCTTGCTGTCGGTGATGATTCCTTTTACGCCCAAGTATTCAGTTGCTTCAATAGCACATTTCGCCAGATACTCACGTTGTTCAATTCCGTCGTACAGCGGATGACTGAAATGACCTTCGCGTTGTGCATCCACCTCTGCCTGTTCTGCTATCGCCGACATCGTCTCTACTGCTTCAACTGGGTATTTTCCACTTGCCGTTTCACCCGAAAGCATGAGTGCATCGGTACGCATATAGATGGCATTCGCAATATCCGTCACCTCTGCACGCGTCGGTCTTGGGTTGTTGATCATCGTGTGAAGCATTTGCGTAGCAACGATAACGGGTTTCTTCGCACGGATACACTTGTTGATGATATCGCGCTGAATACCTGGAATACGTTCCAACGGCACCTCAATACCCAAGTCGCCGCGAGCAATCATGATGCCGTAAGAAGTTTCAATGATCTCGTCGATATTGTCAACACCCTCTTGGTTCTCAATCTTCGAGATAATCTTGATGTCCGAATGGTGCTGGTCCAATATACTTTGTACTGCGCGCACGTCAGCGGCAGAACGCACAAACGAGTGAGCAATGAAGTCAATATCTTCGTCAATAGCGAGTAAGATATTTTTCTTGTCCTTTTCCGTCAGCGCCGGCAAATCGATGTGTACGCCAGGTACGTTCACACTCTTGTGTGCACCCAGCACACCATCGTTCTCCACACGCGCCACCAACATCGGTCCCGTGTTCTCCATCACCGCCATATCCAGCGCTCCGTCATCAAAGAGGATGTGGTCACCCACCTTGACGTCTTTCGTAATGTCTGCATACGACAAGTTCAGGATGTCGTGCGACGAGTCCATCTCCGGACGTCCGAATATCTTCACCACGTCGCCCGTCTTGTATGGAATACCCGTTTCCCGGTATTTCTCCACCAATCCTGTCGTTCTCACCTCCGGTCCTTTCGTATCGATGAGCAGACCGATATGTGGAGACACCGCACGAGTGTTGCGGATGATTTCCCTAATGCCATCTGGCGTAGCATGAGCCGTATTCATGCGAACCACATTCATACCTGCAAAAAACAGCTTACGCAAGAAGTCCTGACCGCATCTACGGTCGCTGATAGAGCATACTATCTTTGTTTGTTTCATATACTATTTCAATTTCAAGTAGCAAAGGTAATCATTTAATTGATAATTGACAATTGATAATTGATAATTATGACTCATTTAACATTCAATACCGATTTTTACGACTATGAATTGTCAATTGTGTAATCGCGAAGCGCTTTGCTTGCAAAGAATTGTCAATTGTCAATTGCGAATTAGCGCGAAGCGCTCTCGCTCTCACCTTACTTCGTCGATAATCAGTTCCCTGTTCTCCACCTTCACCTTGACATAGCGAAACAAGCTGCCGTGCGTTCCTGCCAGCCTTACGCGATACCAGTCACCGCTGTCGTGCGTCACTGTCAGGCGGTCTCTCATGCATTTCACGTCTTCCTTCGAACTGCCGGCAACACCATATTGTGCATGTTCAGCCGTCGGTCTGTCCACCAAAACCGAGTCCAGATAGAAAGATTTCAGTTCATTGGCAATACTGTGAAATTGTCTTTCTTCCCTTTCCGATTCCCTTTCGCGCTCATCCTGCGCCTCGCGAATCTGCCTGAGCGAGTCCGCATGAGCCTGCCGACGACGTTCACGTTCTATGGCAGCCTGTTCACGTTCCCTCCTCGCTTCGTTATAGGCATCTATGGCAAAGAAGACTCCCCCACCAACAATAATACCTAATAATATTCCAATTACTATTTGAATACTCTTATTCATAATATGAATTGTGTTTCGAGTTTGCTCGCTTACAGAGCATAGCGACGCAAAAATTATGAATTATGAATTGTCAATTTTGAATTGAAAATTGTTTAATCCTTTCTAAATATTGCTCACCTGTTTCGCGCCCGATTCTATACACTTCGCGCATCTCATCAGGATTGTGACTCAGATGTCCGATAGAGAGTTTGTGTGGTGGTCTTATCACCAACGTATTACCCTTAAGTTCCTCTTTAGCCACAAAGTCTAACTGTTTGTTATACATCACATGTCGCGTATCAAGAGCACGAATCATATTAGGATATTTCCGTAAGGACATCCGCATCAGCGGCATCAGTTTGTTATGCTCCTTCCGGTAGCCTAATGGTTGTGTCAGAACCACCACATTGCGATCATATCCCATTCGTTGAAAAAATTCCAAAGGTATGGAATCACTCACGCCCCCGTCCAGAAGTTTCCGTCCGCCCACTTCAACCACCTTCGAAACCAAAGGCATCGAAGCCGATGCACGTATATATTCATACGTTTCATACGCACACTTCATCAGTTTCTGATACACCGGTTTGCCCGTCTCCACGTCGGTACATACAGCATAGTATTCCATCGGGTTGCTGTCGAATGCCGCAGTGTCGAAAATATCCAACTCTTCGGGCATCACATGATAACAGAACTCACCACCGAAAAGGTCGCCTGTCGTCAGCCACGACCGCCAACTGCAATAGCGCCAGTCGTTGGCAAAGCGAGTGTTGTAACGGATAGCACGTCCTGCCTGCCTAGATTTGTAGTTACAACCAAAGGCGGCTCCGGCAGAGACACCCACCAGTCCGTCGAACTTGACGCCATTTTCCATCATCACGTCGATGACCCCTGCAGAGAACAAGCCCCGCAGGGCTCCTCCCTCTAAAACTAATCCTGTCTTCATTTCGACTACAAAAGTACGATTAAGCGAGGACAAAACAAAGAATTTGTTCTTTTTTTGTAGAGCGTGAGTACCTACGACCGAAGTTCAAAGGTACGATCAGAAAACTACATTAGGGAAACGTTTTCTTATATCAGCCTTTACAGAATCGTTCATTTCTCCTTTTATCGTGAAATAGTCGATGGTCAGTTTGTCCATCCATTCTGGCAATACCACTTTTCCTGTAAATACAAGTTCAAGAGTCTTAATATGCCCTAACTGTGAAAGCATGTCCGGTACTTCCTGAATGCGAAGGTGTATGCCCCAGTCTGCGTTGTTCTTTTTGAGTTCGTTTAAGGTGTCATCATCGCTTTCTGCAACACGGACGAGCCATCCCATCCTTGGAGTCAGCATATTTCTTGCCGTATCAACCTTTGCTCCGATAAATCCTGCCCAGAGTTCCATCGGTGTCTCACTAATGAGATTGCCGTTCGCAGGATTGACAACCCGATACTTGAAATTAACTCTTACATATTCTGATGGCATTTCCTTGGTGTGCTTTACCCTTTCAAGTGTCTGACCGTTCTCGTCAGGAAAAAGTTTCAACAGCCAGCCGTCAAGTTCTGTAGGCACGTCTGGACTACAGGCCCCGCCTTTTAGCTCTGCAATGTTCTGCTTCTTGACCATGCTTTTCCAAAAAGTCTGATTCGGATGCCCGTCGGCAGCCTGTATGAACTCTTGTAGTATCGGCTCCAGAGAGTTTATCCACTCCCCAAGTCCATATTGCTTCAATTGTCTGGACTTCTCAAGCACCCGTCGCCAGTCTTCCACCGTTCCTTGCAATGTTACGGTAGGGATACCGCAGGCTATGCGATAAACGATATACTCAAAGTAAGACTTAACGCTTTCCATTAGTGTAATCTGCGATGCCACGCGTTCGACAGGTCCTGTGGTCGTGAAGTCGGAGGTAATGGTCTTAGCAATACCGTTTTTGGAGTACCTGCCTATCTGTGAAGAGAAGTCGGCAATCAGCGACGGCCAGTCAACGTCATCAGCCAGTATGTCTTTGTTAGTCATAATTGCCAAATCCATCTTGCCATTGTGGTTTACCAATTGGGGACGAAGTTCTTCTGCATGAGCATTCACATATCGGGCAAAGCCCTGACTGATAACGAGCCAAACCATATCAGGTGAGAGCGTTACTGATTGGTGGTTTGCGTATGCTCCGACAATGCATCTATAGAAAGCATCCTTTCCCATAGGGCTGAAGTTGTTCTCTCCTGAAAAACTCGTAGCGATGATGCGTTGCAAATTGTTCGGAATCTCTTCTTCTGACAGCATGAACTCGGCAATGCTTTCCCCAGAATATAAGCCCCTTTGGTATGGGACGGGCGTAAGATTCTCGTCAACGACGAAAGTTATACTTCCGTTGGTTCGATTTGTAATCTTGCTATTGTCTGCATATCCTGCTATTGCCACGAGGGCGAGCAGTGCGGTGATGATGTGGCGCCATACTATGATGTTATCAACATCGCAAAACCTTTCCTTCTTATTCATTTTTCTTTTGTTTATAATGGGTAGTCATCTTCATTCTGCTAAATGACAGTTATCTGCGTGTTCTGTACAATTATCTTTGCCATATTGTCTGCTACATTACAAACAATACAAAACAAAGTTACAGATTTTCCACCAATTACAGACATCTTGGCAAGTTAAATAATGTAAAGAAGTCTTTTTTATCTCATTTTGGCATTGTAAGGACGACTACCCTGTATTTTTTTATTTGCTGAAAAATCTGCCATATCTGCAACATTCGTTGATAATCAAACGGTTACGGGTGGCAGATGGGTGGCAGATATGGCAGATAATAACAATAATAAAATATTTTGTTATCATGCCTCGATGATTAATGTGATTTGGTGAAACTATCTAACACATTGTACCAAAATAATACCAAGGCTTGGTAGCCTTCGTACCAAGGCTTGGTAGCCTCAGTACCAAACGTTGGTAGTCTCACGACCAAAGTGTGGTCGCCAGAATACCAAAACTTGGTCGCAGCCCGACCAAAATATGGGCATACTCCGACCGCGTATAGTCACCATCCCAACACAAAGTTGGCATCGGCGTATTTGCCGATGAGGGTAGCGTCCTTGACGGGGTCCAACTGACGGGAATAAGGGTTGCGCTTGGAGGTGTCGATGGGGTTGCCGTTGGTATCTACGCTGTTGAATTCCCAGAGGTGGGCAGTCTTCAGGGATTCGTCGGCATGACTCCACCCCTTGTCGGGTACGTTGTCGAGCGTACAATTCAAGAGAACAGCCTCCTGGTGCGGATAGGTTTTCTGTTTGTTGCGGTCGGTCTTGGCAAGATAAGCCGTTCCGTTGCCCAGTCCTTTGAACGTACAGCTGACGAACACGTTACCGTGATTCTCGCTGGTGTTGCGAATCCACATGAAAGTACTGGTGGAAACCAACGTACAATGGTTGAAGAAAGACGGACCACGCCCCAAAATGGTGTCGCCGTGACCAGAGATGAAGCAGTTCATCCAATAGGTGCTGCCATTCACCTGCAAGGCATCGCCAGAACCGATAACGCCTACGTTCTCAGCATAGTTATGGTCGCCGTTGAGGAGGAACCCTTCTGCTTGTCCGGTACAGTCGGTTTTGAAGGTGATGTCCTTGAAAATCATGTGGCGGCAGTTGTCGGCTGCTACGGCAGCACGACGCGAGGGGAAGGTACCTTTCAGTTCGTTGGTCTTGATGTCGGCAGGATGCGGATTGAAGACCTCGTTGTTAGGATAGTGCACCACCGTCAAGTTGCGTCCTTCACCTTGTATGGTAACGTAGTTCTTGTTACGGAAATAGACCAGTTCCTGATAGTCACCCTTGCGCACCAAAACCGTGCGTCGTTCACTCTCTGCCGACAGGAAATCGGGAATAAAATCCATTGCGCCCTGAAGGGTTGAGAAGTCGCCCGAACCATCGGCGGCAACCGTCAGCGTGCGTTGTTCTTTGTCGGGAGCCTTAGACTTGGTCTTAAACGTCCACGAATGTTTCCCTTTGAAGCCAGGAAAGTCGGCAAAAACGTCTTTGTCGATGGTGACATAGTACTCCTTGCCATATTCCAGCAGGTTGTGATGCAGGAAGATGGTTGCCTTGTTGCCTTTCGTCATCACGGGATAAAAATGGAAGCCGTCGGAGAAACCGCCTATGATAGTGAGCTGGAAACGGCGAGGGTCGGGACGGTTGTAGGAAGAGGGTGTCCCTGGACGAGTGTTCTTGTTCGTAATGACCTTACTTTCATAGACATAGGGCGACTTGATATAATCGGCATCGGGCGCATCGGGAGTCCGTTCTGTAGGACCAGCAGGAATGCTCAAGTCCAACTGATCGACGAGCCGTCCGTTGGACTTGTCAAAGACCTTGATGAACCCCTTCTGCCCCACCCTTGCTTCTCCTTCGAAAGTGATGGATAGGTGTGTGTCGGGGTTGACATCGGTACTCCCGTTGGCTGGAAACAGCTTGTACTCACGTTGTGCCATGAGTGGCATCACTAAGACTGCGGCACACAAAATCGCCTTTATTCTTTTTCTCATAGTGGTAAATGTAAATAGACGTTGCAAATATACAAACAAAAAATAAAAGCATGCTTTCATTTTGTATTTTCCTCACTTTGCACTACCTTTGACTTTTGTCGAAGGTAGGCTGCACCTCAACAATGAAAATAAAATCATATTTTCTTTTGCATTGTCTTCGTTTTGCACTACCTTTGCACCCTATTTTAATGAAAAGAAAAGATGAAACAGCATAATAGTTTTCAGATGATAGCCGACTACAACGGCGACGTAATCAGTATTTTGCAGACCGAAACGGCGGGCGAGGTGCCCATCCTTGCCACGCGCAACCTTGTGATTTTCCCAGGTGTCATCATGCCTATACTCGTAGGCAGACAGGCAAGCATAAAACTGGTGGAACGACTAGAGAGAGAGGGCGAAGACACCATCTTTGCCGTCTTCTGTCAGAAGGATGCAACCACAGACTCCCCAGGAATGGAAGACCTGCACCAGTGTGGTGTGTATGCCAAACTGATTCGCGTGTTGGACTTGCCCGGTACGGACAACAAGACGGCGATAGTGCAGGCTCAAGGCCGTTGCCGCTTACACGACATCGTTCGCAAGCGTCCTTTCCTAATGGGTATGACGACATCGTTGCCGGAGCGTTTTCCAGCCAACGGCGACAAGGAGTTTGATACGGCATACGAGGACATGCAGGCGTTGGCTGTTGAGTATATCCGCAAAAACGACGAGATACCCGACGAGTCGCAGTTTGCCCTGAGCAATATCTCGAATGCCATCATCTCCATCAACTTTATCTGCTCGAACATGCCTTTCAGCGTGGAAGACAAGATGGACCTGCTGAGGGAAGACGAACTGAAAGACCGCTTGTTCAGACTGCTGAAAATCTTCAACCGCGAGACGCAGCTGCTGGAACTGAAGCAGAACATCCGCATGAAGACGCGCGAAGACCTGGACGAACAGCAACGCGAATACTTCCTGCAACAGCAGATGAAGAATATCAAGGAGGAACTGGGTGGCGGCGAGGCTACGCCGGAACGCAAGGAGCTGGAAGAGAAAGCCAAGAAAAAGAAATGGTCGGAAGAGGTGGCTAAGGTATTCCGCAAGGAAATGGACAAGTTGGACACACTGAACCCGCAGAGTCCTGACTATAGTGTGCTGATAAACTACCTGCAGACGATGGTGAGCCTTCCGTGGAACGAGTTCACGGA
Source organism: Prevotella sp. (assembly GCA_017442825.1). Taxonomy (GTDB): domain Bacteria; phylum Bacteroidota; class Bacteroidia; order Bacteroidales; family Bacteroidaceae; genus Prevotella. The sequence goes on from JAFRYZ010000064.1 coordinate 37,698, forward strand.
GGACGACCTCGACCTGAAACGGGCACAGAAGGTGCTGGACCGCGACCACTACGGCATGGAGAAGGTGAAGGAGCGCATACTGGAATATATCGCCGTTTTGCAGCTTCGGGGCAACATGAAGTCGCCCATACTCTGCCTCTATGGTCCTCCGGGTGTGGGCAAGACGAGTCTGGGCAAGAGCATTGCCGAGGCGTTGAAGCGTAAGTATGTGCGCATTTCGCTGGGCGGCTTGCACGATGAGGCTGAGATTCGCGGACACCGTCGCACCTATATCGGAGCCATGCCAGGACGAGTAATCAAGAGTATTCAGAAGGCGGGTTCGTCTAACCCCGTGTTTATCTTGGACGAGATTGACAAGGTGACGCAGCACACCATCAACGGCGACCCGGCATCGGCACTGCTGGAGGTGTTGGACCCCGAACAGAACAACGCGTTCCACGATAATTATCTGGATGTGGACTACGACTTGTCTAAAGTGCTCTTCATTGCAACAGCCAACAACATCGGAGCCATTCCGCGTCCGTTGCTCGACCGTATGGAAATCATCGAGGTGAGCGGCTACATCACCGAGGAGAAGATAGAGATTGCCAAGCGCCACCTTGTGCCGAAAGAACTGGAGAATACCGGACTGGCGGGCATCAAACCGAAAGTGAAGTTCAACAAGGCTGCTTTGGAAAAGGTGATTGAACAATATACCCGCGAAAGCGGTGTGCGCCAGTTGGAGAAACAGGTGAACAAGGCGATGCGCAAGATGGCGTTCAAAAAGGCTATGGACGGCGAACTTGCAACAACAAGTATCACGCCCAACGAGATAGAGGATTTACTAGGCAAGCCGCCCTTCTATCGCGACATTTATCAAGGCAACGACTATGCTGGCGTGGTAACGGGTTTGGCTTGGACGAGCGTGGGTGGCGAAATCCTTTTTATCGAGACTTCGCTTTCGAAGGGGAAAGCCGCCAAGCTGACGCTGACGGGTAACCTTGGCGACGTGATGAAGGAGTCGGCGGTCATCGCCTTGGAATATGTGAAAGCTCATGTCGATCAGCTGAGTATCGACTATCGCATCTTCGAACAATGGAACCTGCACATACACGTGCCGGAAGGAGCTACGCCGAAAGACGGGCCGTCGGCAGGAATCACCATTGCTACGTCTATAGCATCGGCGCTGACGCAAAGAAAGGTGCGCAAGAATACCGCCATGACGGGAGAAATCACGCTCCGCGGCAAAGTGCTGCCTGTCGGTGGTATCAAGGAGAAGATTCTGGCTGCCAAACGTGCTGGCATTACAGACATCGTGATGTGTCGCGAAAACAGGAAGGATGTTGAAGAAATTCCTGAGAAATACCGCAAGGGGGTGGAGTTCCACTATGTGGAAAACGTTCAAGACGTATGGGACTTTGCGCTGACTTCCGAACTGGTTGCCCATCCGGTGGCATTTGAAATAGAAGAGGAAAAGGGCGAAAGGCGGGAGTCGAAGGTCTAAGGTGGAAAGCTAAATGTAAGATAATGAAGTTTGAACTGCAACATACGGATTCGGCATCTGACGCACGTACGGGTATCATTACCACCGCACACGGACAGATTAAGACGCCTATCTTCATGCCTGTGGGCACCTGTGGCGCGGTGAAAGGTGTGCATTTCAGTGAACTGCGCCAGCATGTAAAAGCGCAGATCATCCTCGGCAACACCTACCACCTATACCTTCGTCCTGGACTGGAAGTGCTGAAGGCGGCAGGCGGACTGCATGGGTTCAACGGATGGGAGCGCCCGATACTGACAGACTCCGGCGGTTTTCAGGTTTTCTCCCTGACCGGCATACGCAAGTTGCGCGAAGAGGGTTGCGAGTTTCGTTCGCATATCGACGGTTCAAAGCACATTTTCACCCCAGAGAACGTGATGGATACGGAGCGCATCATCGGTGCCGACATTATGATGGCTCTCGACGAATGTCCGCCAGGACAGAGCGACTACCAATATGCCAAGAACAGTCTGATGCTGACGCAGCGATGGTTGGACCGTTGCATCAAACGTTTCAACGAGACTGAACCTCTCTACGGCTATGACCAAGCGCTGTTCCCTATTGTACAGGGTTGTACATTCAAGGAATTGCGTTCGGAAGCAGCCAAGTTTGTGGCTGACAAGGAAGCTGAAGGTAATGCTATCGGTGGACTGGCTGTAGGTGAACCTACGGAGGTGATGTACGAGATGATAGAGGTGGTGAACGACATTCTGCCGAAAGACAAGCCCAGATACCTCATGGGTGTGGGTACACCACAAAACATTCTGGAGGCTATTGAGCGCGGAGTGGATATGTTCGACTGTGTCATGCCGACACGCAACGGCAGGAATGCCATGCTCTTCACCTATGAAGGGACGATGAACATGCGGAACAAGAAATGGGAAATGAACTTCTCGCCTATTGACCCAGACGGTTGTGATGTGGACCGCATCTACACCAAAGCCTATCTGCATCATCTGTTCAAGGCTCAGGAACTGTTGGCGATGCAGATTGCCAGCATCCACAACCTGGCATTCTACTTGCGACTGGTTACCGATGCGCGTATGCATATTGAGCAAGGTGACTTCGTGGCGTGGAAACGCAGCGTGATAGAACATTTGGGTGTGAGGAGGTAATGGTTGAAGGTCTAAGGACTTAAAGTCAAAGGTCTAAGGACAAAGGACATAGGAATGATGAATATACCAAAGAATAGACAGCAAATACAACAACACCCGGGCGTGCAACGACTGATGGCTTATTGGCATAAGCTGAAGGCGTGGCTGTCACCTTGTTGGCGCAAGATGAAACCGCTGTTGGTACTGGTGCTGTCGTGGATGAAGAAGATATGGGCTTTCATCAACCCCAAACGCTTCTTCACCATCCTTGACTGGTATATCATCAAAAAATTCATCGGCACATATATCTATTCTATCCTGCTGATTATCTCCATTGCCATCGTCTTCGACTTCAACGAGAACCTGTCGAAGTTCACACAATATCATGCTCCGTGGCGTGCTATCGTCTTCGACTACTATGCCAACTTCATCCCCTACTACTCCAACTTGTTCAGTCCGTTGTTTGTCTTTATTGCTGTCATCTTCTTCACATCCAAACTTGCCGGCAATTCGGAAATCATCGCCATGCTGGCAGCAGGAGTTTCGTTCAAGCGACTGATGCGCCCTTACATGTTTTCCTGCGTTCTCATCGCCCTGACAACATTCTATCTGAACAGTTTTGTCATTCCTCACGGTACCGTCATCCGACAAAACTTCGAAGCCCTCTATCGTAATTCAAAACGCAACACATCGGCAGAAAATGTACAGTTGATGGTGGGGCCAGGCACCATAGCCTACATTCAGCATTACGACAACCGCTATAAACGAGGCTTTGGTTTCTGTCTGGACAAATTCGAAGATAAAAAACTGGTGAGCCACATGACGGCAATGGAGATTCAATACGACACCATTTCCGATTCCAAATACCACTGGAAGGCTACCAACTGGAAAATCCGTACGCTGAAAGGGCTGAAGGAACATATCGAGAGTGGTAATGTGAAAGATACGGTCATCCTGATGGAACCGCCAGACCTTGTCTATTCCAAAGGTCAGCAGGAAACATTTACGAGTCCGGAACTGCTAGACTACATATCGAAACAAACCTCAAGAGGTTCGGGCAACGTCGTACAATACGAGGTGGAATTCCACAAACGCATAGCCATGTCGTTTGCATCATTCATTCTTACCGCCATCGGGGTTTCCCTCTCATCGCGCAAGCGTAAGGGAGGAATGGGACTCTACCTCGGCATCGGACTGGCTTTGAGCTTCGGATACATCATGTTGCAGACAGTCAGCTCCACCTTTGCCATCAATGCCGACACACCGCCGATGCTGGCTGCTTGGATACCTAACATCATCTTTGCCGTGATAGCCTACTTCTGCTATCGTAAGGCTCCTAATTAAAGAGTTGAGGGGTGAGAGTTCTTTCAGTCGCTACTCTTTGTGAAAGCGAGCAAGTTCGAACGAGAGTTGAAAGTTGAAAGTTCTTTCAGTCGCTTCGCTTGGTGAAAGCGCTTCGCGATTAGAGAGATGAGAGTGTTAATTGTGAATTATGAATTGTGAATTAAAAATATGTATTTTGACGAACTAAAACTAAACGATAATGTATTGGACGCTCTCGAAGACATGCACTTCGAGACTTGTACGCCCATACAAGAGAATTGTATTCCACCGATCCTCGAAGGCCGAGATGTCTTAGGTATCGCACAGACAGGAACAGGAAAGACTGCAGCCTATCTGCTGCCCGTATTGAGTATGCTCGACGACGGAGGCTATCCCGAAGATGCCTGCAACTGTCTGATTATGGCACCGACACGCGAACTGGCACAACAAATAGACCAAGCCATGCAGGGATTCAGTTACTATCTGCAAGGCGTCAGCAGTATTGCCGTTTATGGCGGCAACGACGGCAACCGCTACGACCAAGAACTGAAAAGTCTGACAATGGGTGCAGACGTTATTATTGCAACACCCGGACGTCTCATCTCACACATGAGTCTGGGCAATGTTGACTTCAGCAAAGTGTCGTTTTTCATTCTCGACGAGGCTGACCGTATGCTCGACATGGGTTTCTCCGACGACATCTTGAAAATTGCACAAACGCTGCCACCTACCTGTCAGACCATCATGTTCTCGGCTACGATGCCCGACAAGATAGAAGAACTGGCAAAATCACTTCTGAAGAATCCCATAGAAGTGAAGATTGCCGTCAGCAAACCCGCAGAACGAATACAACAGCAAGCCTACATCTGCTATGAGACTCAAAAACTGGGTATCATCAAAAACATCTTTCAAGCTGGTGACCTGAAACGCGTCATCATCTTTTCGGGAAAGAAAACAAAAGTGAAGCGCATCTGCGGAGCCCTCGGCCGATTGGGAATCAATAGCGGTGAGATGCATTCCGACTTGTCACAAGCAGAACGCGATGAGATGATGTACCGCTTTAAGAGCGGACAAATAGATGTGCTCGTGGCTACCGACATTTTGTCGCGAGGAATCGACATCGACGACATCACAATGGTCATCAACTATGATGTGCCCCACGATCCGGAAGACTATGTACACCGTATAGGAAGAACGGCACGAGCCGACCGTGCAGGTAGTGCCATCACTTTCGTAAGCCCCGAAGACTTTATCTTCTTCCAACAGATAGAACGTTTCTTGGAAAAGGAGGTGGAAAAAGCTGCGATGCCCGAAGAACTGGGAGAGGCTCCAGAATACAAGATTTCCAAGAAAAGCACGTCTGCCAAAAACCGCCGACGCAAAGACCGCGACAACAATGCCCATCGTCACAAGCCTCATAATGATGGTCAAAGGGCGAAGGTCAAAGGGCAAAGGTCAAAAGCTGATGAACTAGCATCAAAGGTCAAAGGTCAAAGGTCAAAAGCTGATAAGGCTGATAAAGCGGAAAAGGCTCAACCTGTAGCAACTCCTGCAACTGCTGCCAAGAAAAAGAAGCACCGCAAGAAGACTGTACGCCAAGCGCCCGAAAGTGCTCTACCCAGCAATTCTACCAAATATGCTGTACGAGAAGAAATGGCAGTAACAGATAAAGGAAAAGGGAAAGGCCTGAAAGCCATCATTAAGAAACCATTAAACTGGTTGAAAAAACATTTCTGATAATTCACAATTCAAAATTAACGAATGAAGTATCGTCTGAAACATATAGCGCGTATTGCCAGTCAAGTTCCCGTCGTTGTTCTTCTGTTTCTTGGCGTTACCCAATCTCTTTTTGCCCAGCGCCACGAGATTTTCAAGGACAACATCCGTTCGCTGCAAGTTGTTGCCGACAACAAGTGGACAAAGTTGCCCGTCATCAAGTTGCATCACGGCACCATCAGTGTATCGTTCGACGATCTGACACACGAGTACCACCGCTATATGTACAAGGTGGAGCATTGTGAAGCAGACTGGACGGTTTCCAACGACCTTTTCGAGAGCGATTATATTGACGGTTTTGCCAGCGGAAACACCATAGACGACGTACGAGAGTCTTTGCTTACCAACACCCTATACACCAACTACCAACTCACCATTCCCAACAGAGACTGCCGTCTGAAGCTCAGCGGCAACTACAAACTGACCGTCTATGACGACAATGCAGATGAAGAACCCGTACTCACCGCCTGTTTCATGGTCGTTGAGCCCATCATGGGACTGTCGCTGAGCGTCACCACAAATACCGACATCGACATCAACAACAGCCACCAGCAGGTGGGAATGGAAATCAACTACAACGGCATCAGCGTTCCCCGTCCACAAGAACAAATCAAAACCGTAGTCCTGCAAAACCGCCGATGGGACAATGCACGGTGGAACACACCCGCACAATATGTCATGCCAGACGGACTTCGATGGAACCATAACCGCGACCTTATCTTCGATGCCGGCAACGAATACCATAAATTCGAAATCCTCAGCACGAAGGTAGCCTCCATGGGCATCGACAGTCTCAGCTGGGACGGACAACAGTTCCATGCCTTCCCCTTCATCAACGAGCCACGTCCCAACTACATTTACGACGAAGATGCCAACGGAGCTTTCTTGTTGCGCAATTCCGACAACACCGAAGCACGCTACACCAGCGACTACATGATGGTTCATTTCCGACTGAAGACGACACCTTCTTCCGACACCGCCCCTTCAGCCAACAATCAACAGTCGTCCATCTACGTCAACGGCGACTGGACCTACGACAGTTTCCTGCCGAAATACCGCATGACCTATAACCCAGAGCGAAAGCAATACGAAACTGCCGTCCCCCTGAAACTCGGCTACTATTCCTATCAGTACCTCCTAGTTGCCAACGACGGTACTGTAGCCCCCCTGCCCTCAGAAGGCAACTACTATCAAACCGAAAACACCTATCAGGCACTCATCTACTACCGCCAGCAAGGAGGACGCACTGACCAGCTCGTTGCTTGCCAAGATGTCGCAACACGCTGACGTTTTGTCAGCATTCTATTATTTTTTCAATTGATAATCGTCAATTGTCAATAATCAATTCTTTCAGGCATACTCTTTGTGCTTTGCTTCATGAATGAAGTCTATATATCATTCAACATCACGGCAAACAATAATAATAAATAATAAGGAGGAAAGCACAATGACATTCGACAAATTTACCATCAAAGCGCAAGAAACTGTCCAAGGGGCTGTAAATAAGGCGCAAATCAACGGTCAGCAGACCATAGAACCTATTCACCTGCTGGCTGGGATCATGGAAAAGGCTAAAGACGTTACCACCTTTCTCTTCCAAAAGTTGGGAGTGAACATGCAACAGGTGGCAACATTGGCAAACAGCGAAATGATGCATCTGCCCAAAGTGCAGGGAGGTGAACCCTACTTCTCGCCCGACAGCAACAAAGTGCTGCTCAAGGCGCAAGAGATTTCTGGTCGGATGGGCGACGAGTTTGTATCGGTCGAACCGATATTACTGGCATTGCTCAGCGTCAACTCTTCAGCAAGTCGCATTTTGAAAGACGCTGGGGTGACGGAGAAAGAACTGCTAAAAGCAATCGACGAACTGCGTCAGGGTCAGAAGGTACAAAGCCAAAGTGCCGACGACAACTACCAGTCGTTGGCAAAATATGCCAAAAACCTTGTAGAAGATGCCCGAAAGGGCAAACTCGACCCCGTCATCGGGCGCGACGATGAGATTCGGCGCGTTCTGCAGATTCTGAGTCGACGTACCAAAAACAACCCTATATTAATAGGTGAACCAGGAACGGGAAAGACTGCCATCGTAGAAGGATTGGCACAACGCATCGTCCGCGGCGACGTTCCTGAAAACCTGAAAGACAAGCAACTCTTCTCGCTCGATATGGGTGCACTGCTTGCCGGAGCTAAGTACAAGGGCGAGTTCGAAGAACGTTTAAAGAGCGTCATCAAAGTGGTGACGCAGAGCAACGGCAACATCATCCTCTTCATCGATGAGATTCACACACTGGTAGGTGCCGGTGGCGGCGAAGGCGCTATGGATGCCGCAAACATTCTGAAACCCGCCTTGGCTCGTGGAGAATTACGCGCCATAGGAGCCACCACACTCAACGAATATCAAAAGTATTTCGAGAAGGACAAGGCGCTGGAACGCCGATTCCAGACCGTGATGGTTGACGAGCCCGACGAATTGAGTGCCATCAGCATTCTGCGTGGACTGAAAGAACGTTACGAAAACCACCACAAGGTGCGCATACAAGACGATGCCTGCATCGCAGCCGTACAACTGTCAGAACGATATATCTCAGAACGTTTCCTGCCCGACAAGGCCATCGACCTGATGGACGAAGCGGCTGCGAAGTTGCGTATGGAGCGCGACAGCGTGCCTGAAGAATTAGACGAGATTATGCGCCGGCTGGCACAACTCGAAATAGAACGAGAAGCCATCAAACGCGAGAACGACACCGCCAAGATTGCCCAATTAGACAAGGAAATAGCAGAACTGAAAGACCAGGAACACACCTTCCGCGCCAAATGGGAAGGCGAACGCGAGCTGGTAAACAAGATTCAGCAGAATAAACAACAGATGGAACAGCTGAAGTTCGAGGCTGAACGCGCCGAACGTGAAGGCAACTACCAACGCGTGGCTGAAATTCGCTACGGCAAATTGCAGGCATTGGAACAAGAGATTTCCACACTTTCAAAAACCCTCTCTGAAGGTAGGGGATGCACTGGCGATTCCCTGGTGCGCGAAGAAGTAACAGCCGACGACATAGCCGAAGTCGTTAGCCGCTGGACGGGCATTCCCGTCAACAGGATGATGCAGAGCGAGCGAGAAAAGCTGTTACATCTCGAGGAAGAACTCCATCACCGTGTCATCGGTCAAGACCAAGCCATCACAGCTGTCAGCGATGCCGTGCGCCGAAGCCGTGCTGGTCTTCAAGACCCCAAGCGCCCCATCGCCTCGTTTATTTTCCTCGGCACGACGGGTGTCGGAAAGACAGAGTTGGCAAAAGCCCTTGCAGAATATCTCTTCAACGACGAAACAATGATGACACGTATCGACATGAGCGAATACCAGGAGAAGCACACCGTAAGTCGTCTCGTCGGTGCACCTCCGGGATATGTCGGCTACGACGAAGGCGGTCAGCTTACCGAAGCCGTCAGAAGGAAACCCTATAGCGTTCTGCTGTTCGACGAGATTGAGAAAGCCCACCCCGATGTGTTCAACATCCTATTGCAAGTACTCGACGACGGACGGTTGACTGACAACAAGGGACGAACGGCAAACTTCAAGAACACTATCGTCATCATGACGAGCAATGCCACTCGCGAACAATTGCGCATGACCATGCGTCCGGAGTTTTTGAACCGTATCGATGAAATCATCACCTTCGATCAACTCACGAAGGAGCAGATAGCCGACGTGGTACGCTTGCAACTCGACAAGGTTCGTCAGATGCTGGAGCCCCAAGGATTCACTCTTGAAGTTACACCTCACGCAGTTGATTATCTTGCAGAAGAGGGTTATGATCCAGAATTTGGCGCACGTCCCGTAAAACGAGCCATACAGCGCCTCGTACTGAACGACCTGTCAAAACAAATCCTTGCCGAAAAAGTCAGCAAGGAAAAGCCCATCATAATCGATTCTTTTGGCGACGGACTAGTGTTCAGAAACGATTGAGAGTCTAAAGTCTAATCGCGAAGCGCTTTTACCAAGCGAAGCGACTAAAAGAAAGGTCTAAGGTCTCTCCATTAGTGGATATGTGAACTTCTCAGCGCTTCGCGCAAAGCATCCATCACGCGCTGGTATTCAGTCTGAGTGATGTCAACCTTACCATAGCAACGCTTATGAGGATAACGCTCCTTGTAAGCGTTGCGTACCATTTCATGGGTAACGATGTTCCGCACGGGAATGTTATATTTGGCTATCAGCGGTAAGAGCCATTCCACAGCACTGTCAATCTGGTCTTGCGTCAAAGGTTCTTCAAGAGTATTGCCCTGAAACTCAATTCCTACGGTAAAGTTGTTGCATCCCTCTCTCCCGTCTAATACGGAATAACCAGCATGATAAGTGACCGTCTCAGGTGAACACATGATGTAACGTGTACCATCGGTGTCAATCATCACGTGGGTACCTACCTTTCGCTTCGATGAGGTCAACACTTCCAACGAACGCTGAGCAGTAGGTTCTGCCGTATGGTGCAGTATAACTCCCTGCACATCGTTCACTTTCTCACGGTCATAGTTGGGTGTAGGATAATCCACTTCCCTATATCCCGTCTTGCGTTGCTGAGTATTAAAATATTGATTGGTATAGAGAACAAAACCTCCTGCAAGGAGGGACAGCGACAATAGACATGCCGAGAATATTAATCCGATTTTTTTCATGTTACATTCGTTTAGGACTGGCAAAGGTACAATAAAAAATGTAAAAATAAGGAGAAAGCTAAAAATATTCGTATCTTTGAAGCATGATTGAAGAGATTACAAGTCTATCTCATCCGGGAGTGGAGGTTTTCAGTACGCTTACTGAAGCTCAGTTGCGCAATAAGATAGAATCGGAAAAAGGCATATTCATAGCTGAGAGTCCAAAGGTCATCCACGTTGCCCTTGACGCTGGTTTAGAGCCATTAGCACTGTTGTGCGAAAGAAAGCATATCAATGGAGATGCCTCCAGTATAATCGGTCGCTGCGAAAAAGTTTATCAACCCACACCAGATCATCCAACCCTACCCGTCTATACCGGCGAACGTGACTTGCTGGCTCAACTGACCGGCTATACCCTTACTCGAGGAGTGCTCTGTGCCATGCGCCGTCCTCGCGAGTTGTCCGTAGAAGAAGTATGCCTGAATGCCCGACGAGTGGTTGTCATCGACGGTGTCGTCGATACTACGAATATCGGAGCTATCTTCCGTTCAGCAGCAGCATTGGGTATAGATGGAGTATTGCTTACTCCCAACAGTTGCGACCCTTTTAATCGACGAGCCGTTCGGGTATCCATGGGATCGGTATTCCTTGTTCCGTGGACGTGGTTAAGAGATGAGAGTCGAGAAATAAAAGATGATGGTTTTTCCTTGTTGAAGCAATTAGGTTTCCGAACGGTAGCGATGGCACTCAGCAACGATTCCATTTCTCTCTCCGACCCGATATTGAAACAAGAACAACGTCTTGCCATCGTCATGGGTACAGAGGGAGATGGTCTTCCTGAAGATGTCATTAGAAGTTGCGACTATATTGTTCGTATCCCGATGGCTCACGGTGTTGATTCGCTGAATGTTGCAGCTGCATCTGCCGTTGCCTTTTGGGAGTTAAGAAAAGAAGCGTGAAGAATACCTTCACGCTTCTACTATTATCAGTTTGTTTTTTACGCCACAATCCAAGTTTGTCATTCTTCGTCCCATACACTATGTCTGCTGACGAAGTCCGGTATCTGCTCATCAAGTTCTTCATCGTAAAACGACTGTTGGTGTGCCCCATTGAACGTAGGGTCAGAAACTACTGCCGGCAATCCCATAAAATTTCCTTCTGCTCTATAGTCCAGCATTTTCAAGAGAGGTCGTATATATGTTTTTTTCATGATTGATTCTCCTTGTTCTTTTCATTAAACGTTTATTTTACGACTACTTTTTTACCATTGGCAATAACAATGCCTTTATAGCCTCTGCCAACTCGCTGTCCGCTGAGGTTATAAATCGGAACTTCGACATTCCCTTGCGAATGTGTTATTGACAAATCCAATTGGTTTATTGATGTAGCTACACCTTGTTCGTTTATAAACGCGATACTCAAACGCGATGGAGTGTCGCCAGACGCTTTCTTGATAAAATAGCATTGGAAGGGGTTCACAGTTGCATCGCCATGGTTGAAAGTTTTTCCTGTAGCATCCAGAGTATAACAGTTGGAAACAGGAGTGATGACGGTGGTACCTTCAAAGTTTGCACCACTCGTTGTAACCCGCATCATAGCATCGTTTCTGATGAGCGCATTCTGTCCTATGAACTCAATGGTTTTGCCAACAAGATTATATTCTTCGCCCCATTTGTTTGACGGGAAGCTAACAATATAAGGTTCGTAGGCTTCCATGGTGTCGGTATATCCAAAAAGTATGGTATTGTCATCGCCCAAACCAGCAAATCGTCTCACCCAGAACTGCTTGTCAGTATCAACAGCACTGTGGAACCAGTCTATAGTCTCGTTGTTACAATGGGTAAACTGTACGGCGAAGGGCAATACCATGGTCTGCCATCCACCACTGCCCGTAGAGCCTATGGTGGGTATCAGCTGGTAAGAGATTTCTTCTGCGGTGAAGGATTTGGGTGCGATGAAGTCGTAGCCCGATTTCAACGAAATCTTTTCCGCGATGCTGCCTTTTACAACATTGCAATTCTCCAGTCCGACGGGAGGTGTCTCGTCGGCTCCAATATAATATAAGGTATTGGGGTTGCTGTTGGGAGTGATGGTCGAAATGGTTGATGCGACACCTGCAATATCAACAGCCACGGCATCGTAGGGAATCGTCACGGTGGGGGTGGCTGCAACAGCCGTTGGCTGACCGTCGGCAGTGAAGACCTCCACTCCAGGCACAAGGACGTAGGAATTCCATTGCGGCAGGAATTTAATAGTGGTATCGTCCAGATAGCTGATATGGAGGGCATAGGCAGTTTTGTCCAGACGTTGGAAGTTGAAGTGAATGGCGACGCTGCCGCCTGCGGCAATGGTGGGAGTGAAGGTTTGGCGGTCGTACTCCACGAAGAAATTGTTACTGTCCTTCTTATATAGAGAGACGAGAATGTTGGAATCAAAAGTATCGGTACCGTTGTTTTTTAATACCGCCTCACCCTTGATATACGAACCGTAAAGCGTTCCGCCCAAGGTGGCATCGGCAGTGCCATTGGCAAAGGTTATGTTTTCCAATGTCAAAGGTTGAGAGTCGAGAGTTGAGGGTGGAACGTATAAGGTTGTGGTTCCGATGATGTCTGTTCCAGCCTCGTCGGTGGCTACCCATAGATTGTAGGTGGCAGAGGCATCGGGTGTAAACCAAAAAGAAACGTTGGATTCTTCACCTTCGGCAAGGGCTGCACCCGTATGATTGGCATTCGTTCCCATTTCAGTCGTGGTACTAGCAAACAGATATAGTTTGCCGTTAAACTCATCGCCAAGGTTGCGAATCGCGGCATCTATTTGCACGGGAATACCCGACATAGGCGGGTTGGGTATGTTGAATCCCGTCACCGTCAGCGACTGAACAGGCAGGGGCGTCAAGGTTACATTCGTACCGTCGTAAACCACCGCTACATATTCATTAGGGTTATGCAGGCTCTCTCTCCACTCTGTACTTACGCTCTCTTTCACTACGGCAACCAACCGATAGCATCCGGCGGGCAATGCAGAAAAGGAGGAAGGGGAAAGAGGGAAACTGACATCGTAGAAACCAGTGCCGGCGGGGAGCGTACTGGCTGAATAGCCCCAATGCTTCACAAGCGTTACCACGCCTCCTGTTCCAACAATACCCACACCACATTCTACTACCTTGTCGGCATCGGTAGTGTTAACGAAATCGAACACTACAGTCGATTCTTGACAACTTTTCAGCGTAGCGGAAAGAGCGGCTTCGGCTTCTGGGGTATAGTCACCACTGAGGTCGGCATGAATAATAGCATTTTGATCCATGGCATAGCCATCTTTAGAAGAAGACGAGCCAATGCCACTGGTACTATTTGGATTGGCTACCTGCAGAAGGAAGTAGCCGTTATTGGTTCCGCCCCATCCCCAATTGATATGGAAAAGGTCTTCACCGTCGTAGCCATCGATAACAAAAGCATGTCCTCCTCCCGAAGACTGTCCACCATAGACAACAGGTCGGTTACTGATGAGCTCTTGATAAATCAGTTCCTTCCATGATGCAATCGTATAATTTTGACGATCCACACAGGTTGTTTTTGGGTTGAAGAGGAAATATGTCTTAAAGGCATGCGGAACGGCAGAAAGCTTAGCCGACGATCCCCCGTTCAGCTGGTTGCGATAATCCATCTGCACAGCTGCACCACAATATGCCATCAGGTTGGCAACAGCAGTAGCATCGTCGGCAGCAGAATAACTGTCTTTCATATTTCCCCAATCAAGACTCGACTCGCTGGCAACAATTTCGTCAACATGAATCTTACCATATCCTCCCCAGTCGGTATTACAGTCGTATGCAGGAATGTCGGCTTGCAATTTATCTATGCCATTGTCTGCCATAGATACACGATAATGATAGACCACCTGTGCCATTGCCGTTGCCACACAACCCGTCACACATCGGTCGCCATTGAAAAATTCGGGACATGCATTATTGTAGGGTGAGTCTTGATTCCATTGTGATGTCAACATGGGTGGGATAGCGTGTTTTACATATTCGCTTATTACAGGTTCACTTGCCGTCGAAGCTGTTGATGACTGACGGGCAGACATCGCCTCCATCTGATCGGCATATCCTTGCAGCCAGGCTTTCATATTGTCTGGGATGTTTTCCGCATCGAAATGACCATTGTCGGAATAGCCCAGCACAGGAATGGTAGAGTCATCGCCGGAAACAATAACATAGCCGCCGTTTTTTTCAGCATTAAACACATAGTAGTATGCCGCCTCGCGGACGGGTGTGGCTGTCTGCTGCTTACGCGGAGCCTTGTGGACTCTTTTGGTTGGAGCCAACTGTTTTCCCTTCTTAACGAAGAAAGAAGAAGCCGTTTTCTGAGCTGTTAATATGTCTATAGGTGCTGCCTGAAGGAAAAGCGTACAGCAGGCAAGGAGAAAAAAGATTGCTTTTCGCATTGTTGTTCAAGATAATTTAGGTTAGTCACATCATAATATATCAAGTGCAAATATACATACTTTTTTCTATTTCAAACTATTATCGGCGGAAATTCGTTCCTTTCCGCTTGTTCTTCAATCTCTTTTTTGTAATTTTGCCCTCGAAACCATCATGTAATCGCAAGCGATTGAAAAATATTCACCAATGACCGACAACTATATCTCCAGCATGCAGAACCCGAAGGTGAAACGGTTGCTACTGTTACAACAGAAGGCTGCTGAACGCCGGAAGTGTGGTATCTTCGTGGTGGAAGGGCAACGCGAAACAGCACGTTGTGCGGATGCTGGGTTTGAGATTGACGCAGCCTTTGTCTGTCCGCAGGTGACACGGGCGACGGAGGCGGAACTGATGCCTGTTCTCTCGGCTTTGGAAGAACGCAACAGACTGTTTGTGGTGTCGCCAGAGGTGTATGAAAAAATTGCGTATCGGGGCAGCACGGAAGGTATCGTTGCCGAAGTGAGAATGCGCGACACTCGACTGGAGGAGCTGGAGCTGAAAGAACATCCGTTGTTGGTTGTTCTCGAACAAGTTGAGAAACCCGGGAATGTGGGTGCTGTTCTGCGTAGTGCCGATGCAGCAGGAGTGGATGGCGTCATCGTCTGCGATGCACGAACGGACCTCTACAATCCCAACCTCATCAGGTCGTCGGTTGGCGGGTTCTTCAGCGTGCCATGCGTAGCCTGCTCATCTGAGGAATGTATTGAATTCCTGAAGAGACACAACATACAGATTCTCACCGCACAACTACAAGACTCTCACCTATATTACGACTCCGACATGCGCCGTCCGACAGCCATCGTCATGGGTACGGAAGCTACAGGGTTGACCGACATTTGGCGCAAGGCTGCCGATGCACATATCCGTATACCCATGCTCGGGCGTGTTGACTCGCTCAATGTGTCGGTAAGTGCCGCCATCCTGATGTTTGAGGCTGTAAGACAGAGGGAATGAAGGTCGAAGGTCTAAAGTCTAAAGTCGAAGGTTTTTTGCAAGCGAAGCAACTATAATAAAATGTAAAGTATAAATAGCTCTATGAAAACTAAATGGACAATGGCATTTGCCACACTGATGCTCACCACTATGGCTTGGGCACAACAGGCGACGGACTACAGCAGATATTATGAGAATCTACCAGTAAAAATGAAGCAAGTTCAGGCAATACAACTGCCGCAATACACCGTAACGCTGACTGACTTCGGTGGCGTTGGCGACGGACTGACAGTGAACACGGAGGCGTTTGCTAAAGCTATTGATGCGCTGACAAAGAAGGGAGGCGGAAGACTTGTCGTGCCGAAAGGACTCTGGCTGACCGGACCTGTGCAACTGAAAAGCAACATAGAGCTACATCTAGAACGCAACGCCGTCATCTATCTCTCCGACGACAAAAGACTCTTCGTAAATCCCGAAGACCCTAAAGGGCGCTGTTTGTCGGGCATCAGTGCCACGAATTGCGAAAACATCGCCATCACTGGCGAAGGTATCATCGACGGCAACGGGGCGATTTGGCGCATCGCAAAACGGTCAAAAATGAGTAACGTGGAATGGAACGACCTTAAACGCAAAGGTGGCCAAATCTCTGAGGATGGAACGGCATGGCGACCGTGGAAAATGAAGAACGGACTGCCCGATATCGATGAAAGTCCTGAAAAGCAGGAGAAACGACGGGCTGACCTCGTGAAGTTCTATAACTGCCGAAACATTCTGCTCACAGGAGTGACTATTCAGAATTCCCCTCGCTTCCATGTGCATCCCTTTTACTGCAAAAACATCATCATCGACGGTCTCAAGGTGGTGTGTCCGTGGAATGCCCAGAACGGTGACGGCATTGACCTAAGCGACTGTCAGCAGGTGCTCATCGTCAATACGATGCTGGATGTCGGTGACGACGGCTTCTGCATGAAAAGTTCGAAACCGAAGAAGGACTTGGACAGCGGTGTAGAAGATGTGCTGATACAAGACAACATCGTCAGACACGCGCATGGAGGTTTTGTCTTGGGCAGCAACACGGCATCGGGAATGCGCCGACTGGTTTGTCGCCACAACGTATTCTCTCAGACTTATGCAGGCTTGCGCTTTAAGAGTTATATTGGCAGCGGTGGGAAAACGGAACAGATATTCATCAACGACATCATGATGACCGACATCATGAAAGAAGCTATCGTTTTCGAATGCGACTATGTGGAAAACGGCAAGGGAGGTGAAGACAAATACAACGATCTGGAATACGTGAACGGGTTCACGGAAAAACAGCGGAGATATACACCCGAATTCCAAGATATCCATATCAGTAATGTCGTTTGCAAAAAGTCACGCACAGCCATCCGCGCTACGGGACTTATTGGATTGAATTGTGTTCACGACATCACTATCAGCGACTGCGTCTTCAACTATTACGAAAAGGGCAACGCCATACACGACGCAACTGCGAAAATCAAACTGGAAAGGGTGAAGATTGTAAAGTGAATGAAGAACGAAGGTCTAAGGTCAAAGGTCTAAAGTCAAAGGTCAAAGGACGTAATGGATGTGTCATTTTGTACACGAAATCAGCAAATCAGCATTATTTTAATACAAAATGCAGAGGTTTACAAAACATTTTACTACCTTTGCAGCCATATTTGCAAAAGAATATCATTATAAGACATTATGAATAAAATTATCCGTAAGGAGCAGTTCTCCGAGAAAGTATTCCTTTTCGAGATTGAAGCTCCGCTCATTGCAAAAAGCCGAAAGGCTGGTAACTTTGTGATTGTGCGTGTCGGAAAAAAGGGCGAGCGCATGCCGCTGACCATTGCTGATGCCGACATCGCCAAAGGAACAATTACTCTCGTCGTACAGAAGGTGGGTTTGTCGAGTATCAAACTCTGTGACCTGAACGTAGGAGAATTTGTTACTGACGTGGTAGGTCCGCTGGGCAATCCTACGCACATTGAGAACTTCGGCACGGTGGTCTGTGCCGGTGGTGGTGTGGGTGTAGCACCGATGCTGCCTATCATCCAGGCGCTGAAGGCTGCCGGCAATCGTGTTTTGTCGGTCTTGGCTGGCCGCTCTAAAGACTTGATTATATTAGAAGATAAGGTACGCGAATCGTCCGATGAGGTTATCATCATGACCGACGACGGATCATACGGTGAGAAGGGTGTTGTTACTGTCGGTATTGAGAAGTTCATCGAACAGGAAGAACATGTCGATAAGATCTTCGCCATCGGTCCGCCTATCATGATGAAATTCTCCAATCTCACCGCCCAGAAGCACAACATCCCTTGCGAAGTATCGCTGAACACCATCATGGTAGATGGAACGGGTATGTGTGGTGCCTGCCGCCTGACCATCGGAGGCAAAACGAAGTTTGTCTGCATCGACGGTCCTGAGTTCGACGGAGCCCTTGTTGACTGGGACGAGATGTTCAAGCGCATGGGCACCTTCAAGCGTGCCGAGCAGGAAGAGTTGGAACACTTTGAAGAACATCTGGAGAAGATTCAGAACGATCAGAATACTCAGAGTAATCCGAATACTCCGAATAATACGAATACTCAGAGTCAGGCAGAGGCTTCCATCGAGGAACTCACTGACCGCAACGCAGAATGGCGTACTGAACTGCGCAAGGCGATGAAACCAAAGGAGCGCACGGCTATTGAGCGCGTGAAGATGCCGGAACTCGACCCCTTCTATCGTGCCACGACACGCACAGAGGAAGTAAACATCGGACTGACACCAGAGATGGCTCTGACCGAAGCCAAGCGTTGCCTCGACTGCGCCAAGCCAACCTGCGTGGAAGGTTGTCCGGTCAACATCAACATTCCGTCGTTCATCAAAAATATTGAACGAGGAGAGTTTCTGGCTGCTGCCAAGGTGCTGAAGAGTACCTCTGCCCTGCCCGCTGTCTGTGGGCGTGTTTGTCCGCAGGAGAAACAATGTGAGAGCAAATGTATTCACTTGAAGATGAACGAACCGGCTGTTGCCATCGGCTATCTGGAGCGTTTTGCTGCCGACTACGAGCGCGAGAGTGGTAACATATCGCTCCCAGAGATTGAACCAGCCAATGGTATAAAGATAGCCGTAGTAGGTTCCGGACCTTCTGGTCTGTCTTTTGCCGGGGATATGGTGAAGAAGGGCTACGATGTCTATGTCTTCGAAGCCCTGCACGAAATCGGAGGTGTATTGAAATATGGAATTCCTGAATTCCGCCTGCCCAACAAGATTGTTGACGTGGAAATCGAAAATCTTGCCAAGATGGGAGTTCACTTCCAGACCGACGTCATCGTGGGCAAGACCATCAGTATCGACGAACTGGAAGCACAAGGTTTCAAGGGCATCTTCGTAGGTTCCGGTGCCGGCTTGCCAAACTTCATGAATATTCCAGGCGAGAACGCCATCAACATCATGTCGTCTAACGAATATCTGACACGTGTAAATCTGATGGATGCAGCCAATCCAACTACCGACACTCCGATGAACCTCGGCAAGAAAGTGTTGGTAGTTGGAGGTGGAAACACAGCGATGGACTCCTGCCGAACAGCTAAACGACTCGGCGCCGAAGTGACTCTCGTCTATCGCCGTTCCGAGGCTGAGATGCCGGCACGTCTGGAAGAGGTGAAGCACGCCAAGGAGGAAGGCATCAACTTCCTCACCTTGCATAACCCCATCGAATACAAAGCCGATGAAAACGGTGCCGTGTGTGCTGCTGTACTGCAGGTGATGGAGTTAGGCGAACCCGATGCCAGCGGTCGACGCTCACCCGTTCCTGTCGAAGGCAAGACGGTAACTCTCGACGTTGATCAGGTTGTTGTCGCCGTAGGAGTTTCGCCCAACCCGCTCGTTCCGAAATCTGTCAAAGGATTGGAACTCGGCAGAAAGAACACCATCGCCGTCAACGACGACATGCAATCTTCACATCCAACCATCTTCGCCGGCGGCGACATCGTTCGCGGAGGTGCAACAGTTATCCTTGCCATGGGTGACGGAAGACGTGCCGCACTCAACATGGACAAACAACTGCGCGGAGAATAAAAAAAACGATTATCATACAGCCCAATACCCTCAGAAATGCTAACGGCGTTTCATCCCCTCCCCTTTTGGGAGGGGTCAGGGAGTGGGGCATAAATTCACAAGAAAATGAAAAAACTGAACTTCCTATTCCTGACACTCGCCGTATTGATGGCAGTGTTTAGCAGTACTGCTGCCATGGGACAACAAAGCATGGTGCAACCAGAACAAGATGGTGGTATCATAACACAGACTGCAGCAAACCAAAACCCAACAACACAGACGACGACAACACAAAAAAAGAAAAATCCACTTGCCGACATCGATTGGCTAAAAGAACTCACCAGCCGAATCGAACTCCACGGATACGCACAGGCAGGATATTCATACGACAACGCTACTGATAAAACTAATAGTACCTTCAATCTCAAACGTACTCTTTTCTGGGCAAAAGCCCGCATTACAGACAGATGGTTTTTCCTCTTTATGCACGATTTCAATAGTGTCGTACAGGAATTCTATACCGACTATCGCATCACCAACAACAAGGCTTTGACTGTACGATTGGGACAATTCAAAAATTCCTTCTCGCTGGAGAACCCCATGTCGCCGACACAACTGGAACTGATTGACGTTTGTTCGCAATCGGTAACGAACCTGTCTGGTTGTTACGACCCACTCTACGGACTCAACTACGGACGTGACATCGGACTCATGATCTACGGTGACCTTTTCAAAGACAAACTACACTACGAACTGGCTCTGATGAACGGACAGGGCATCAACAAGAAAGACGGCAACAGCGACAAGGACGTAATCCTGAAGCTGGAATACAAACCTATAGAACATCTACGCTTTGTGGTTTCAGGTCAGAAAGGACGCGGACATGCCGTTGGAACGGCTGAATGGAACCCCGACATTCACGAGGGTGACGATTACCGACGCGACCGCATCAGCGCCGGAGCCGAATGGAAGAGCGACAATCTGAGCGTTCGTGCCGAATATCTGGCTGGTAAAGACGGCGACGTCACTAGTCAGGGTGCCTACATGACTGCCTGCGTCCCCCTTGTCAAGAACCTTGACGCTATTGCATCCGTTGACTTTTTCGACAGAAATACAAAAATGGAATACGACCAGACCAATGCTACCGCAGGTCTGCAATACTGGTTCTACAAGAAATGCCGCGTCCAACTGCAATACACCCGATGCTGGCGCCAGTTTGCCAAAGACTACAACTGGCTGCAAGCACAAGTGCAAGTGGCATTTTAAAGCCTCATCTCCTGCCCCACTCTCCATAGGGCGAGTGGGAACAGAATGGGAAGTGCCAACAAAAACATATAGTACAAGTATAATATTTAGGAAATCATGATTATCAAAATACTTCTTACCATCATCTTTCTCGCCGTCATGGTAGCGGTGGGCATTTACTCGCGCAAGCAGGCGAGTTCAGTAGACGGCTTCGTACTGGGAGGACGTAGTGTAGGGCCCTGGCTGACGGCCTTCGCCTACGGCACCTCCTATTTCTCAGCCGTCGTCTTTGTTGGCTATGCCGGACAATTCGGTTGGAAATACGGTTTGTCGAGCACCTGGATAGGTGTAGGCAACGCGGTCATAGGCTCCCTGCTGGCATGGTTGCTGTTAGGCAGGCGCACGAAACTGATGACCCAGCACATCGAGAGCCGCACCATGCCCGACTTCTTCGGTACCCGCTTCGACAGTCAGGGACTGCGTGTCGTGGCTTCGGTCATCGCCTTCGTCTTCCTCATCCCCTACACGGCAGGTGTCTATAAAGGCATCTCGACCCTCTTCGAGATGGGCTTCGGCATTCCTTACGAGTATTGTGTCATCATCATGGCGATACTGACCGCCATCTACGTGATACTCGGAGGCTACAAGGCAACCGCCATGAACGACTTCATCCAGGGTATCATCATGCTCTTCGGCATCGTCACCGTGATAGCTGCCGTATTGAATACACAGGGTGGACTCACTTCAGCCATCGACAAGATGGCATCGCTGCCCAGCGACAACGACCCGAACGTGAACGGAGGCTTCGCCTCGCTTTTCGGTCCCGACCCGTGGAACCTACTCGGTGTAGTCATCCTCACGTCTCTCGGCACGTGGGGACTGCCGCAGATGGTCGGCAAGTTCTATTCCATTACCGACGAGAGCGCCATCCGTCGCGGAACGGTTATCTCTACCATCTTTGCCTTCATCGTGGCAGGTGGCTGCTACTTCCTCGGAGGCTTCGGTCGTCTGTTCGGCATGCCTCCTACCCTTCCCAACGGTAAGCTGGCATTCGACTCCATCGTTCCCTCCATGCTGGTCACCCTTCCTGATATCATCATCGCCCTCGTGGTGTTGCTGGTGCTCTCGGCATCCATGTCCACACTGGCATCACTCGTGCTCACCTCTTCTTCTACGATGACACTCGACCTCATCTATCGCGACAAGAAGTCGTTGCCAGGCGAGGTGGAAGAAGGAACCATCGACGACACGGTGTCAGAGAAGATAGAGCGCAGAAAGGTGGTCGTCATGCGCGTGCTCATCGTCTTCTTCATCGTCATCTCCCTGATGATAGCCCTCAATCCACCTACCTTCATCGCCCAGCTTATGGGCATTTCGTGGGGAGCGTTGGCAGGAGCCTTCCTCGCCCCCTTTATGTTAGGACTCTATTGGCGCGGCGTCACAACCGCGTCCGTCTGGGCGTGCTTCGTATGGGGCGTTGGTATCACCGTTGTCAACATGCTCATCGGCAACCCCATCAACCCCATCAACTGCGGAGCCATAGCTATGGTAGGCGGTTTTGTCGTTGTCACCCTCTTCAGCCTCTTCACGCCGAAGATGCCGAAAAACTATACCGACAAAATCTTTGAGTGCTACAAAAGATAGACAATACTGTAGAAAGCCAAGCAAACGCTTCAGACGAATGTCACGCGTTGCATAAAGAGAAAAACCAAGCGGTTTGTAAAAGCCGACGCAGGTTTTTACAAGAAAGCATCCAACACAACACCTGCAGAAAAGAGCAGGCCATAGACAAACATGTTGCGAGCGTTCTCGGCAAGGATATTGTTCAATGCCTTGCCGTGACGTATTCGCTTCATTTTCAGCCATGTGCTGATGTGTAGGAACAAGTAGATGGCAGGCAGAAAACAGGTGAAGTAATGCCCACGGCAGAGAAATAAGCCACCGGCAAGAAATGCCACGATGCCCAGCATCAGATAAAGTCCCTCGGTAGCCTTCTCCCCTATCAGCACCACCAGCGTACGCTTGCCCACACGACGATCGTTATCGCGGTCGCGATAGTTGTTCACCACCAACAGCGTGTCAATCACCAGCCCGCAGGCTATAGATGCCAACACCACGTCGAGTGTCAGCGTATGCGTCTGCAGATAGAACGTTGTGCACACGGGAACGAGACCGAAGAACAGCAACACCAGCACATCGCCCAATCCGATATACGACAGCAACAGCGTATAGAGAAAACAGAAAACCACACATGCCACACCAATCCACAACATGGCAAAGCCGCCAAAGAAAATCAACGGGAACCCGACAACAGCGGCAGCCAAAGTCGTCACGGCAATAGCCCAACGCATAGCTTCCGGTGTCACCCACCCTTCGGCACAAGCCCTTCGCGGCCCTAACCTGTGTTCGTCGTCCGTTCCCTTGCGCCAATCAAAGTAATCGTTGATGAAGTTGGCATCAATCTGCATGAGGAAAGCAAATAATATGCAAAGGAGCGCAGGGAGAAAGTTGAGAGACGAGAGTTGAGAGTTGAAAGACGAGAGTTGAGAGTTGAGAGACGAGAGTTGAGAATAGCCCATTGCCAAGCCCATCATTACCGGCACGGCAGCACCCGTCAACGTCTTCGGGCGTGCAGCCAACATCCACGCTTTCCAGCTGTTTGTCTTCACATTCATCGGCGGCAAAGGTACAATGAAGCGAGTGAAAAGCCAAATTTTACACAATAATTGTTCATCATCTGCGTTATACTTTATGTTTGCTATGCTTTGCATACTCAAATAGAAGAGAGAGTTTTTTTACTAACCTTTAAAACCATTACAAACCGCAAAGACTTTTTTATCACTCCCCCCATGTTTCTTTATCCTTCTATGACCAACGTAAGCCTCGACCTGATGGAGTTTGTGGAAACACAGATCCTACCCCGTTATAACGCCTTTGACAAAGCCCACAACCTGGCACATGTCAACGGAGTCATCAGCCGTTCGCTGACGCTGGCAAAGAAGTTGGGTGCCGATGGCAACATGGCTTACGCAATAGCAGCCTATCACGACTTGGGACTGGAAGGTCCGCGCGCTATCCACCACCTGACAAGCGGTAAGATAGTTCAAAGCGATGCCCGTCTAAAGCGTTGGTTCTCTGCAGAACAGATACGAGTGATTAAAGAAGCCGTAGAAGACCATCGCGCTTCAGCTAGCCATGCCCCTCGCAGCATCTACGGAAAGATTGTTGCCGAAGCCGACCGCGACTTAGATCCTGAATCGGTATTCCGCAGAACCATACAATTCGGACTGAACCATTATCCAGAAAAAAACCAGGAAGGTCATTGGCAACGTTTCCTGGAACACATGCAACAAAAATATTCGTCGCACGGATATATCAAACTGTGGATTACCAACTCGCCCAATGCCGAGAAGTTGCAAGCCATCCGTTCGCTGATAGATGCCCCGGAAGAACTCCGCAAAGTGTTCGACCGCCTTTATGCCGAAGAAACAGCGTAGGCTCTTGGCTATCGAGTATATTCATGGCTACAAGCGGAATTCTTGGCGACCGTCTGGGTTTAAATATAGCCGAGATAATGTAGTGCGTAGGCAAAAACAGCCAGCATAATGGCGGCGATGACAATGCGGAAGAAACATCCTGCAATCTTCTTAATCAAGAAGATGCCGACAATCAGCGCCACCAGCATGGCAATATAATATCCGATATTCTCCATTTTTTTTGTTTTTTTTCTAGGATTATCTAGGATTATCTAGGAATTTCTAGAGTTTCTAGAGTATCTAGAGTATCTAGAGTATCTAGGGTTACTTGCTCTCCCCCACCCCTCAAAATAGCTGACGGAAGGCAGTTGGTATAGGGGTTTCGAACTCCATGGGTTCGTGGGTTACAGGATGGTAGAAGCAGAGCAGGAAGGCGTGCAGGCAGAGTCGGTGCAGCGGGTCGTCGCCGTTGCCATATTTTACATCGCCGCAAACAGGATGCTTCATGTCAGCAGCATGAACGCGAATCTGGTTCTTGCGTCCCGTCTCCAGTCGGAACTCCACCAGCGAACGACCGTCCTTGCGGTCTAAAGTGAAGAAGTGGGTGACTGCATATTTTCCGCCATTGTCCACCGGTGACGAATAAGTGACGTACGCCTTGTTGTCTTTCAGCCAGTTGGCGATGGTCCCCTCGTCCGGCTCCACCTCACCACTGAGCACCGCCACATAACGGCGGTCAAAGACAATCTGGTGCCATTCATGTTCGAGCACCTGTTCCGTCTTCATGTCCTTAGCATAGATCATCAGTCCGCTGGTGTCGCGGTCCAGTCTGTGCACGACGTGCGCCCTGCACTTTTGGTGCGTCTTCTGAAAATAGTCGTCGAGCACAGCCTTGACATTCAACGCCCTGTGTCCTCCCGCCATAGAGAGAATGCCTACATTCTTCTCAATGACCACGATGTACGGGTCTTCATAGACAATCTTCAGGTAGCGGCTTTTGAACACGTCGTTCTTCTTCGTCGTGCTCACCGAAACCTTCATACCAGGCTGCAAGGCAAAGTCGAACTGCGTGACCACCTTGTCGTCCACCTTGATGCCCCTGCCCTGCAGCGTAGCCTTGGTTTTCGACTTACTTTGTCCGAGGTGGTTCAGCAACCACTCCAAGAGCGGTGCCTCCTCTTTCACAACGTAATGGGTGTATCGCTCCCTGTTGTATTCATTTGTTCTCATTTGTACGAGCAAAGATATTCGTTTGTTCTCATTTGTGCGAGCAAAGGTAATGAAAGTTAATTGCAGGGCAAAAGAAATCCGTTTGTTTTTTATGCTATGCGCCTTTCGTCTATTTCCGCTTGCGATTTTTGGGAGGGTCTATGGCGTCGAGCATCGCACGCTGCTTCGTCTTCAGGTAAGCCGCCACAGAGAAAGTCAGCGCAGTCATATTGTGGAGCAGTCCGCCTTGCGCCCTGTAAGCCAGTAGCAGGTCGGTGAAGGCTGAGTCCAGTCGTTTTGCCGCCGTCTTGTTTTGAGTCTTCACACCCTGCGTCTTGCGCAAGAGTTCCTTGAACAGTTCGTCCAGTGTCTCGTCGAAATAGGCCGCGCTGCGTTTCACCCTTTGCAGGAATTCAGCCTGATGCAATTCCTGTGACGGAAGATTTCGAATGAAGCGTTGCCATTTGTCAGCCACGCCCGTGAGTTTCGCCTTCATGTCGAGCAGCACCTTCTTGTGCTCCGTGGTGAGCACCGCGTTGCTGTTGTAGAAATATTCAATAAAGACGCGACAAAGCGCTTCCTCATGCTGCTGAATCCTGCGGAAGTCGAAGAGTTCGAGCAAGAGGAACCGGTAGTAGTCCTCCTTGAGATCGTCGAGTCGGAAGATGCTCTCTGCGGCAGCCTGCTGCTGGCAGACGAGATAGGCATCCACGCGCCGGTCGTTGATGATAGCAGAAGGAGCGAGCGGTTCCGAGAGAAGCATCCCTTCGAGGGTGCGGCATCGGCTGAGCGCCACATAGACCTGTCCTGGAGCAAAGGAATGCGAGGCATCTACGATGGCATGGTCGAAAGTGAGTCCCTGACTCTTGTGTATAGTGATGGCCCATGCCAGACGGAGCGGGAACTGGCAGAAAGTGCCGAGCACCTCGGTTTCTATCTCTTTCGTCTTCTCGTTGATTTTGTATTTCACGTTCTCCCACAACTGCGGCATCACGTCGATGGCTTTGTCGTCACCCGGGCAGAGCACCTTGATGCTGCGCCGATCCAGTTCCACCACCGTACCTATACGCCCGTTATAATAAAGGTGGTCGGCAGAGGAGTCGTTTTTGATGAACATGACCTGTGCTCCCTCCTTCAGCGTCATCACCTCCGCCGTAGGATAGGAATATTCGGGGAATGTTCCTTCTATGGTAGCCTCGTAGTCGAATGCAGGCGTAGGCAACTGTTCCAGCGACGTCTGGTTGTAGTGGTCAGCCATGCGGTTGTGGGTGGTGAGTCGGATGTAGCCCTTTTCGTTAATTTCGCAGTCCAAAACTCTGCTGTTGAGCAGATCAAGATCTTGGGCTGAAGGATGTCCGTCGCGAATGTGGTTGAGAATGTCGAGGAAACGGGTATCCTGCTGCCGATAGACCTGTTCAAGCTGTATGGTGACGTAGTCGGTAAGCTGCAGGGCGTGACTTCCGAAGAAATACGGCGTGTCGTAGTAAGGTTTCAGCATGCGCTCGTCTTCGGGCGTGACCACAGGCGTCAGCTGTCCCAGGTCACCAATCATGAGCAGCTGTACGCCACCGAAGGGTTTGTCGTGTTCGCGGAATCGGCGCAGCACGGAGTCGATGGCATCGAGCAGGTCGCTTCTCACCATCGAGATTTCGTCGATGACGAGCATGTCTATCGTGCTGATAATCTTTCGCTTCTCCTTGCTAAAATCAAAGCGACTCTTCATCGTGGTATTGGGGACGAAGGGCGACAGCGGCAGCTGGAAGAATGAGTGTATGGTCACTCCGCCGGCGTTGATAGCAGCCACACCCGTTGGTGCCACCACAACCATGCGCTTGGTGGAGCGCCTGACCACGTTTTTGAGAAATGTCGTCTTGCCCGTTCCCGCCTTTCCTGTGAGGAAAATGCTCTTGCCCGTGTGCTCGACAAAATCCCATGCCAGTTTCAATTCGTCGTTGTTTTCCATCGCTGCAATTCTTCTTTTCAGTATGCAAAGGTAGAAAATGTTTGGCGTTAAAATGAAAAAAATATCAATTATCCATGTTCGGATATGAAATTATAATCGTACCTTTGCAGGCAGAGAGGCGTACTGGGCAGATCGGGATACTCATCAAATAAAACCGAAAACCGAGAGCAATTCTCATACTGATGGCGGGCCATATAAAGTGGACCCTGGTGATGCGGGGAACACCTAAGCTGTAAAGCCGGTGGATTACAAAGGTGGAGAATCCTCAAATCTTGTTACAAGGAGTTTTCATCACATCGCAGTGCGTCTCTTTTCTCTATCAACTCTCATCTCTAAGCTCTAAACTTTAAACTTTAAACTTTAAAAAAATATGTTCAGCGGCATAGTAGAAGAAATGGCAAAGGTGGTTGACATCAGGAAGTACGGCGAGAACGTAGATTTCACGCTCACCTGTTCGTTTGTCAACGAGTTGAAAATAGACCAGAGCATAGCCCACAACGGTGTATGCCTGACGGTGGTTCGTCTCATCGACGACACCTATACCGTCACGGCAATGAAGGAGACGCTGGAGCGCTCGAACCTGGGATTGCTCAAGGTAGGCGACCGCGTGAACGTGGAACGCTCTATGCTGATGAACGGCAGGCTGGACGGTCACATCGTGCAAGGACATGTGGACCATACGGCGCGCTGTACGGCGATGGACGATGCCGATGGCTCCACCTACTTTACCTTCGAATATGAGCCCGACGCAGCTATGGCGCGACGCGGCTATTTCACTGTGGACAAGGGGTCGGTAACGGTCAACGGCGTTTCGCTGACGGTATGCGAACCTACCGACCATTCGTTCAAGGTAGCCATCATCCCCTATACGCGCGAGAACACGAACTTTGCAGACATTGTGGTGGGCTCGGTGGTCAACATCGAGTTCGACATCCTCGGGAAATATATCGCAAGGTTACAGGAGGTGAGAGAGTTGAGAGTTGAGAGTTGAGAGTTGAGAGTTGAGAGATGAGAGATGAGAGTTGAGAGATGAGAGTTGAGAGTTGAGAGATGAGAGATGAGAGATGAGAGATGAGAGAATGTACAAGACTTATATTTTCGACCTTGACGGTACGCTCCTCGACACGCTGGGCGACCTGACTACGAGCACCAATTATGCCCTGCGCCAGTATGGTATGCCTGAACATTCGCAGGACGACATACGGTGCTTCGTAGGCAACGGCATACGCAAACTCATTGAGAGGGCTGTGCCCGACGGCAAGGAGAACCCGCTGTTCGAACAGGTCTTCCGAACTTTCTTCGACCATTACGAGGTGCACAACCTGGACACAACGAAACCCTACGATGGTGTGGTGGACATGCTGCGCCAACTGCGGGAACACGGTTGCCGGCTTGCTATCGTCAGCAACAAATTCTGCGAGGCAACGGAAGCTTTGGCAAAGCATTTCTTTGCTGACACGATAGAGGTGGCGATAGGCGAAAACGAAGCTGCGGGCATACGCAAGAAACCTGCGCCCGACACCATTGACGAGGCGCTGCACCGGTTGGGTGTGGGCAAGAAAGACGCCGTGTATGTGGGCGACAGCGACGTTGATCTGATGACGGCTCGCAACAGTCAGTTGCCTTGCATCAGCGTATTATGGGGATTCCGCTCCCGCGAATTCCTGCTCAATCATGGTGCCACTACGTTTGCCAAAACTCCCAAAGAGGTTTTGACTATTCATAATTCTTGCGCCGCTACGCTCTGCAAGCGAGCAAGCTCGAAACACAATTGACAATTCTTTGCAAGCAAAGCGCTTCGCGATTACACAATTGACAATTAACAATTCATGATTGTCAATTGCGAATCTTCGTTTCGCTAACTCCTATCGGGAAGTCACCGGTAATCAGCACACCTTTCGACTGGGCATATTCCGTTGCCGCCTGCAGCTGGCGGTGCAGGTGATATTGCACGAACCACGTTTTTCTTACCGACCGGCGCAGGGGCGACGAGCCTTGTGCGCAGAGTTCAGCATAGGGTTTCAACCACTCGCCGTTGGCAGCCATAAAGTCGTTGAAGTCCTTCTCCTGCATCGTGGCTTCGCCCCATTCGGCAAACACCCTGTCCACATAGTCTGCTTTCACGCGCTCCACCGCCTCGTAGTCTGCCGCCGTCATGGCTTGCAGCTCTCGACGCCGTTGTTCGAATGCCCTTCGGTCTTCGTCGTGCCTCAGGGGTGGCAGCTGCGAAAGGTCCAGGTAGTGTGGATGCAGGGCAAATAGCGACACGGCATGCAGGGGATGAGAATAGACGCGTTCCGAATCGGTCAGCGCCGACAGCTGTATGCGCTCGATGCCAGCCTGCACAGCCCAGTCTGCCAGCTGACGGAGCGAACCAAAGTCGCCCACACCGTAGCAATGGCCGTAGCGCAGGGCAAAGACGGGAACGATGATGCCTGCCACGCTTCGCGAAGCCGCCGTGATGCGCAGGTGGTCGTCGCCCACCACCATCACCTGATGGTCCTGAATGCTGACAGGTTCGCCGCTGGCGGCACCCTCGCGGTTCACCATGGCGGCGTCTATGTATCTGTCGTCGCCCTCCTCCCATCGCTTCAGCTGTCGCGTGGCTCGGTCTATCACCACATATTTATAATAGATAGGCAGCTCGATGTTGTCCACATTCATCGACAACAACCATTCGTAGTTGCCCACATAGGTCATGCTGAGATAGCGCTGCGGTTTCCATTCGCCCATCGACGGATGGTTGCCGCAGACCGCCAGCCACTCGTCCGATGCCAGCTGCGGGGCCCTCACGCGCAGGAAAACAGTCTTGCGATAGACAGGCAGTCGCAGTACGGCGGTCGTCCTGCCGTAGTCGCGCATCATGGGTTCGCACCATGTCGGCACCTCGTCGCGCCAGCTGTCGGCAAGTATGTAGTCCTTCGTAGCGTCGAAAGCATACGTGCGCTTCACCACGTTCCACTCCCTGCGCACCACGCAGTCTTCGTCATGAGCCGAAGCCGACGTATTGGGATTTGAAGACGCGGCATTTGGAGCTGAACCAGGCATCCGTTCCACCTGATAGAAATACGTGAACGATGCCACGGGCTTCTGCGGCGACGCCATCACCGCTGTCTCCAGCGTCCACAAGTCGCCGTCCACCGTCTGCATGGGCAGGTTCTGCCACCGCTGCCGTCCGTCGCGGCTGCCGTAGCCTATCACCACATGCAGGCTCTCGCCCCATGCCGTCCTGTAATGTATGCTAAACCGTAGCTTCATCGTTCTGTCTGCAAATATACAAAATCTCTACATATCTGCAAAAAAGATTCCGCCTTTCTTCTTCGTCAGCCCCTATTGCAAAACCTATCCTTTCGCAGCGCAAAAGAGCCCGTTTTGCGGGGCAAAAGGGGCTCTTTTGGAGGGCGAAAGGGGCTCAATTCAGCTTGTGCCGTCCTGTGAGTTTCGAGTATTCTAATTGAAATCGACAACTATCATTATTCTTCATCTG
This sequence comes from Prevotella sp., assembly GCA_017442825.1. Lineage (GTDB taxonomy): Bacteria > Bacteroidota > Bacteroidia > Bacteroidales > Bacteroidaceae > Prevotella. The sequence continues at coordinate 68,912 of JAFRYZ010000064.1, forward strand.
CATTATTATTAATGAAACATTTGTGCACGCAACGTCATTTCACCACCTTTTTCCGTCCGTTATGTATGACGATGCCTCTGTAGCTGCTGTTGACGCGTTGGCCGCCGAGGTTGTATCGCGGTGAGTTGGCATCGGGTTGGTCAGCTTCTACGGCTACGATGGCTGTATTTGAGCTGCCTTCGTAGGGTTGGTTATTGGTATCCGTGACGTTCCAGTACTTGGCCTGTGCCGTTTGCACTTGCTGGGTGGTTATCACGTTGCCTTCTGCAGCATCGTCAGGGGCAATTGGTTTCAGTATTCCCGGTTCGGCAGCGGTTCTTGTGGGCAGCCTGTTGACGATGTTTTGCATCTGTTCCGTCTTGATGAGGTTCTTAAAGCATACGACTTGATGGAGGTTGGGGACCGAGGCAGGTAGGGTTATCGAGGTCAGTTTGTTTTGTTCTGCCCAAAGAAATTCCAGCTCGGTGCATTTACTCAGGTCGAGCGACGTCAGCTGATTGTTGGAGCACGCCAAGTTCTTCAGGTTGGTGTTTTTACTCAGGTTGAGCGACGTCAGCTGATTAGTATGGCAGTTCAGTTCTGTCAGCTCGGTGCTATTAGTCAAGTTGAACGACATCAGCTGATTACCATAGCAGTTCAGTATCGTCAGCTTGGTGCTATTAGTCAAGTCAATCGATGCCAACTGGTTTTCAAAGCATAACACTTCCGTCAGCTCGGTGTTTTTACTCAGGTCGAGCGACGTCAGCTGATTGAAGGAGCACCCCAAGCTCTTTAGGTTGGTGTTTTTACTCAGGTCGAGCGACGTCAGCTGATTGGAGGAGCACCACAAGGTCTTCAGGTTGGTGTTTTTACTCAGGTCGAGCGCCTTTAGCAGATTGGATTGGCAATTAAAATCCTCCAGCTTGGTGTTTTTAGTCACGTCGAGCGACGTCAGCTGATTTTTATAGCATGAAAAAATCTTCAGGTTAGTGTTTTTACTCAGGTCGAGCGACGTCAGCTGATTGCTTTCTACATATAGTTTAACCAAGTTAACGTTTTTACTCACGTCGAGCGACGTCAGCTGGTTATAATTTACCGAAAGACTATCCAGGTTGGTGTTTTTACTCACGTCGAGCGACGTCAGCTGATTTAATTTTGCTATAAGTTCTAGCAGGTTGGTGTTTTTAGTCACATTTAGCGACGTCAGCTGATTGTAGGAGCACCCCAAGGTCTTCAGGTTGGTGTTTTTACTCACGTCGAGCGACGTCAGCTGATTGTTTTCTACATCTAGATTAACCAAGTAGGTGTTTTTAGTTACGTCGATAGCCGTCAGCTGATTATTATGTACTGAAAGATCTACCAGGTTGGTATTGTTAGTCACGTCGAGCCAAATCAGCTCATTGTTGTTACACGAGAGCGTAGTCAGTGTGGGAAAGGAGTTAAAACTCACAGCCGACAGCCTATTGTTGTTACACAAGAGCGTAGTCAGATAGGGCTTTTTGCCAATAGCCAACGAAGACAGAAAGTTGTTGTCGCAGTAAAGGTCCGTTATGAAAGGCAAGTCATCAACTTCATACAGCGATGTAAGCTTGTTATTATTGCACAACAGTTTCTGGAGATTAGCAAAATGTTCGATGCCTTTCAACGAAGAAATTTCGAGATTGGATACGTTCAACATATCCGTGTTCATACATTCGCGATAGGAGGCTTTGCCGTCGGCACCGCCTTCCCAGTTTTTCAGAATATAGTTGCGGAAGTTGGCATCTGAGAAATAGGTGACGGTAATCGGGATTTGCCTTTCTATTTCCACTTTGGCGACAGGGGATGAAGCGCTATTAACGAAAGTCTTCGACGAAGAGTTGAAAGTTGCCGTTGCCTCTTCCGTATTATAATACTTTTCCAGGTTTTGCACTGCCTTTGTGCCTTTGTCTGAATTTAGCACCACGTACGAATTTTCGATTTCGAGTTCTTTGTAGTCGCACATAGCATAATGGCCGTCATGCCCTGTTGCCTCTATCCATGAGTTTTTTATGCTCAACATGGGGCTGTCGATACCATCGAGGGCATCGCTGGTATAGGCATAGATTTTCAGGTAGGCATGTTCCATCGTGACATAGGCACCGTTGCCTACGGTCAAGGCGTCTTCTGTGTAGCCGACGATTTCGGTGAAGGGCATTCTTTTGTCTAATGACACGCTTTCCGACGTAATCGTCGTGTTCCTGTTCAGTCGAACGGGAGAGGAATCTTTTGCGTAGAAGAAATTTTCACCACGCAGAACAATCTTCAGCCCCACGCAACCGTCGTTCAAGATGGCACGGTTGTCTTTACCCGAACGGCGGATATCTACATTGTAAAAAGTCAGCGTCTTGGTGCTGTTGTCGTAGGTAATCCAATAATCGTCACCTGAGATGTTTGCCCTGATACGGTCCGACGGGATGGCTTTCTCGATGGCGGTACAGTTGTCGCTGGTGACATCGACGCCACCCACTTTGATGCCGTAGCTTTCGGCATAGGTTTGCATGCCCACGGTGAGGGCTGCCATAAGCAACAGGTAGATTTTCTTTTTCATAAGCGTAAGTAGTTAATTGTCAGGTTAGTAATAATATATCATATATTAGAACGCGCAGTTGCAGCGGGCGCGATGACTATTTATTCGCAGCAAAAATAAACAAATTTCTCATTTTTGCCAAACATTTTTATAAAAAAATAGTACCTTCGCTGCTGATATGGATTATGATTTATGTAGAGGATGTTTAGAGAAGTAGAAAAAGGAAGAGGTATGTGCAAATTTTGCACATACCACTCGTTATTGTGACATTGAACTGCGGGCTATGAGTAAAGCTGAATGACATCAGTACGAAGGCTTCGCACTCGCAGTTTTAAAGCTAAAAACTCGCAGTTTTAAAGGTTCGTACTGACAGTTCGGACTGTTCGAACTAGTCCGTACTGAAAATGACACGGTGTTTTTCGATTGCAAAAGCATTGAGTTTGACTTGCAAAAGCATAGGTTTTGAACGGCAAAAGAGGTGAGTTTGGAACGCAAAGGGATAGGTTTTGAAAAAGGGGTGTTTTTTACATCAAAAAGTGGACTTTTTGCAACGAAAAGTGTGCTTTTTCGCAACAACACCTAACACCTACCTCAAAATGCTCGGAACAACGATAAACACAGGGATTAGCAACAGGTAGGTGTTGACGAAACACCTACCTCAACACC
>JAFRYZ010000065.1 GCA_017442825.1 Prevotella sp.
ACGGGCACCTTGTACTGCTGTGCGTTCAACGGCAATGCTGCCAGTAACATCATGCCTGCCCAAATCATTGTTTTCATTTTCATGTCGTATTCTTTTTTAGTTGATAGTTTCTGCAAAAATACAAAAAAATCTCGATTTGAAGTTTGCTATATCAAGAATTTGCTTTTTTTTAGAATAAACCCCCAAGCCAAATCACTCCGCCTGGGGGCCCTAACCTAACTAAAATACTAACAAATCCCGTTAACAAGTCATTAATGTGAGAGAATAATTTATGATTTCACAATTTAAAAATGATTATTCGTAGAGATAGAAGATACGTTCCATCTGTTTCCACTTTTCTGCTGACGACGCTTGAGGGTCGCAGTCCTGGAACATGGCTGTATAAGCTTCCCACTCTGCCTGTCTGGGCAGTTGAGCCAGTTGCTTCATGCTCTCCTCCCAATCGAAATCGAGTGGTGTCTCAACAACCATGAACAGATGGTTTTCGCAGATATAGATCTCCATCTCCAGAATACCAATTTTGCGGATACCCTCCCTAATTTCCGGCCAAGCCTCGCTTTGAGAATGTGCTGCCACATATTGCCGGATTAACTCGGAATCATCCTTCAGCCGCAGTGTCTGGCAATAACGCTTCACTTTGCGGCCATATTCTTTCTGGGCATAGCCAGACTTTTTGTTAACTATGTTTCCCATATCTCAATCTTTGACGAGTAGAAGGGCTGGGAGTCGGGGAAGAAGAATTCCACCAACTCCCTACCTGACCTTCCAACACATTAATTATAACCTTCGTTCTGTTTCAGGTTTTTATTGATGTTGAGGTCATTCTGCGGAATGGGCCAGTAGCGGTTATGAGACGACCACGAACGCGGCTCAAACTGGTAGTAGCCATCCTTATCGACAGGCGATGCAGAACTGCCGCTGCCGCGATAGTTGCGTGCAGAGGGATCGTCGGAGAGCTTTACACCCGTAAATGTGTGATTAAGCTCCTGTGCGGCAATGCCCCAGCGCAATACGTCGAAATAGCGAAGACCCTCGAATGCCAACTCTACGCGGCGCTCCTTGCGAACGGCTTGACGCACCAACTCCTGTGAGGACACATCTTCTTTCTGGATAGCAGGCAGTTGCACACGTGTGCGGATGTCATTGATGGTCTGATCGAGGACACCCTGTGTGACAGCCGACGGCTGTGACTCGTTGAGTGCTTCAAGATAGCTCAGCAGCACCTCTGCGTAACGGATAATAGGTGTGTAGACATAGTTATCCCAAATGTTACCACAGTTATCGGGGTCAGCACCTTTCTTCGGGCAATAGCCGTTGAAGAGGGTGAAGCGGTTGTAGCTGTCGGCAGTGTTGGCACCATTGTAGCAGTCATAAGTAATGCCGTTGAAAGTTGTACCGGGATAGCTTCCCAACGGCGGCAGATAAATAGTAGCATAGAGACGCGGGTCGCGATTGACGTAGGGATCGTTCTCGTTATAGACTAACGACTCTTCAATGCTTTTACCATCGGTGCAGAAGTATGCTTTCACCAGTTCGTTGTAGGGTGCAAACTGATGCCATCCGCCCATAGCCTCAGGGAAGAGATAGATATAACGGGAATTGGTGAACTTGTCCTTGATACCCATGATGCAGAAGATGGTCTCGGGACTATATTCTCCTCCTTTGTAGAAAAGCTTCTCATAGCTGTCGGTACCGTTCTGGCGATCGAGTTTATAGGTATTGGAACTGATAATCTGACGGTAGATATCGGTAGCCTCGGAATATTTATTCTGGGCAAGATAGACACGTCCGAGCAAAGCCTGTGCAGCACCGCGGGTGAAACGTCCGAAGTCATCTCCCGTCTGAGTGGTAGGCAAAAGACTAATGGCCTCTTTCAGGTCACCCTCCACTTGCGCATAGACCTGAACCTGGGGAGTCTGTTCGATGGAATTTGCCTCATCGACGTTGAGCGTTGTCAGCGGCATAGGTACGTCCTTGAAGTAGAAAGCCAGATTGTAGAAGAAGTAGGCACGAAGGCATTTAACTTCAGCACTCCACACTTGTTTCTTTGTCTCGTCCATCTTGCAATTTCCTATGTTGTCGAGGAAGGTGTTGTACTTGGCTATTTGAGTGTAGGCATTGGCCCAATACCAATAAATATTGGTGTTGGTAGCAGTCGTATTGCTGCTGGCCATAAGCGTGGTGAAGTTTTCCTTCTCCGTGCCGTTACCACCGGCGAAGTCGAGATAGAGAAGACCCTGCGGGGAGTCGAAGTTGTCATGACTCCAACTAGTCTGGAAACGGTAGCAGCCCACCAAAGCCAACTTGGCATCATTCTCGTCAGTCCAGAAGGTGGCATCAGAGATAGATGCTGTAGGAGCCTTGTCGAGTTCGTCAGCACAACTGGCGAACATTGTTGTCAGCAAGCAGAAAAGCAGAGCTGCTGACAATGCTGATATAAAATGATTTGCTTTCATGTTGATTCTTGTTTTTAACTTCTGTTATTCTTTTTAGAATTTCACGTTCAAACCGAACGAATAGATGCTGTTGATAGGATAGAAGAACGGGGCATCGCCTGTACCAATTTCGTTTTCAGGATCCCAGCCTTTATAGAACTTGTTGAAGTTTAGCAGATTCTGCCCGCTGACAAAGACTCGCAGGCTCTGCAGGCCGATTCTGTTGAAAAGCGTCTTCGGCAATGTGTAGCCTACCTGCAGATTCTTCAGACGCAGGAAGCTGGCATCGCGCACCCAGTAGTCGGAAACCTGCAAATTGGTATTATTCATATTGAGCGTCTCGATGCGCGGATATTCAGCCCACTTATTGGGATTCTCAACAGTCCAACAGTTGTCAGCCTGCCAGCGCTGAATCTGGCCACCATTATAGAAAGCATAAGCCATGTATGAACCGATGAGGCGCTTATGTCCGCCAAGTCCCTGCCACAGCATTGAAAAATCGAAGTTCTTGTAGGCAGCGGTCACTGTCAAGCCGTAGTAGAATTTCGGCGTGGTACTACCCAAAACCTTACGATCGTTGTTGGCGTCAACCTGGTTGTCGCCATCGAGATCCTTGTATCTTATATAGCCGGGCTTCAGATTTGACTTGCCGACCAATTGCCCGGGAGCGGCATCGATTTCAGCCTGATCCACAAAGAGTCCTTCCGTCTCGTAACCATAAATGATACCAAGGGGCTGGCCGACGATACGATTGTTGTTAATCTCTTCGGTAGCACCGTTGGAGAGCTTCTCAACAGCATTCTTCACCCATGTGAAGTTGGGCGAAATGCTGAAACGGAAGTCGTTGCCGACTTTTCCATTGTAGGTCAACGAAAGCTCAATACCTTTATTAGAGACAGCACCCACATTGCTTTGGCCTACGCTACGCCCGATGAGAGTTGTCACCTCGACAGGAGCAAGGATGTCGGACGTGTACTTGTAGAAGTAGTCGATGGTACCTGTGAGGGTGCTACCCCAAAGAGCGAAGTCAAGTCCTATATCGGAGATGGCTGTCTTCTCCCAAGTGATTTCAGGATTGTTGTAGGAAGCCATGTAGACACCCGACTGATAACTGGCTGGATTACCCAGCGGTGTGTCATGACCGAGTGAATAGGTCTGCTGGTAAGGATAGACACCGATATTCTGATTACCCAACACACCATATGAGAGACGCAACTTCAGGTTGTCGACGACGTTACCAAGAGAAGAATCTTTCCAGAAGGACTCTTCCGAGATACGCCAACCAGCTGATACAGAGGGGAACAGACCCCAACGATGACCATCGGCAAAGCGCGATGATCCGTCGTAACGAAGGTTTCCTTCTAACAGATAGCGGTCCATGTATGAATAATTCAAGCGACCGAAGAACGAGATCAATGCCCATTCGGAGAGCGTACTGCTGTTGTTGGCAGTAGCACTGCTACCGGCATTGAGTTCGTAGAGGTTGTTATTGGGGAATGTGTTTCGACTTCCGCCCAAATACTTGTTGGCTGCATTTTCCAACGACGAACCGACGAGCACACCTAAGGCATGTCCTCCGAACGTCTTATCATAGGTAACCAGTCCTTCGAGTGTTGTGTAGGTATTGTCATAACTTCCCAATGACAAGGAGGCTGGACCTACCGTCTTTTCTGGAGAGAAAACGGTTTTGGCAACAAATGTCTTGTTGTTGCTGTTATAGAAGGTCACACCTGCTTTACCCGATAGTTTCAAACCCTCAATAGGAGTTGTCCAAGTGAGCTTACCGGCTGCACTCATATTTTTGCTGACATTGTTCACAAAGGACTCGCTGGCCAGCCATCCTTCAGGGCAATAGTTGTCTTGATAGCCGAAACTTCCATCCGACTTCTCTCCGGCATAGATTGGTCCTTCGCGGACAGAATAGCCGATAATGCCGTCAATATTATTACCATCGGTGGGCGCTTTATAATTATTATAGAAAGAATTCATGTTGAAGTCCAATGTCAGTCGATTGGTGAGATCGCTGGTCAGGGAGAAGAGAGCTGTCACGCGCTCATTGGACGTTTCAGCCGTCATACCATCCTGGTGACGATAACCCACTGAGAGGTTGTACTTCGTGCTGTTGTTACCACCCTGCACATTAACATTGTGCTGATGTTGGAAACCAGAGCCAGAGTCCAAAAGCCATTTCAGATGGTTCACATTAGGATAGTTGTCAGGATCAGAACCATTCCTAAATTTTTCTATTTGTTCTGCACTATAGGCTTCCTGACGTCCCATGTTACGCATGGCCATATTATAATAGGTGGCATATTCCCATGAAGGAAGGAAGTCTGGCAACTCTGTGGCTTTCTGCCAACCGAAAGAGTTGTTGTAGGAAATCCTGATTTTACCTGCTGCACCCTTCTTGGTTTCAATCAGGATGACACCATTGGCAGCACGGTTACCATAGATAGATGCCGAAGCAGCATCTTTCAGGAAAGAAATACTTTCAATATCGTTGGGATCCACATCGTCGAGATTACCCGAAAGACCATCGATGAGCACAAGTGGATCGTTGCCGGCACTAGAGAAAGTACCTGTACCACGAATCTTCACGGTTGCACTAGCACCAGGACGACCTGAATTCTGCAACACGCTAAGACCAGGAGCCAGACCTGCCAAAGCCTGCGCTGTACTCATCACGGGCTTGTTGGCCAAATCGGCAGACGTCACAGAAGCAACAGAACCCGTCAGATTCACCTTCTTCTGCTTGCCATAACCGACAACAACCAGTTCTTCCAGCTGGTTCTGATCATCAGCCAGCACAACATCCAGTGTTTGCTGACCTCGAATGCTGACTCGTTGCGACTGAAAGCCGATGTAGCTGAAGTCCAGATAATCACCATCCTTCACTAATACGGAAAAACAGCCATCGATATCGGTCACAGTTCCTTCTTTCGACCCGTTTTTCATTACAGTTACACCAATCAAAGGAGCGCCAGACTGGTCAGATACTGTTCCGTTCAAATTTTTCTCTGTTTGGGCATGAGCTGTCAGTCCCATTCCGAACAGAAAGAACACCATGAATAGCCATAACAAATGGCCACGTTTTTTCATGTTTTCCATTTTCTTTAATCTTTAGTTAATAAATAGCAGTTAGTTACTAAATATGCTGCAAATATAAAAAGAAAACAGAAACCTTCTGATGAAAAAAACGTTGTCTAATAGCACTTTTGCGACTTGTGCTATAAAAAGTCGCTAAAGTTCTATCATAAAAGGAAAAAGGATTATTCTGACACAATGACCATACCGCCACGAGGCAGCAAGCATACCGAGGAGGGCAAAGCGAAAGTTTTACTGATTAACCAAGGATTGGCAGGAGAACCTGTATCAGAAAATACTGTAACTTCGCCCTTGAATGGGAAGGACGGAATGTTGATGGTCTGCGGCTCGTCGCGTCCGTTGAGCATGCCTACATACCACGTGTTTCCGCTGCGGCGCGCTATGACGACAAATTGTCCGGGGTAGCCGCCGAGCAGACGCGTCTCGTCCCAAGCGGTGGGCAGGTTGCCGAGGAACTGCTGCACCTCCTTGGGTTGTGCGAGGAAGCTCTCGGGGCGGTCGGCCAGATGCTGCAATGCCGACTCAAAGACTACCGTCAGCGCCAACTCATGGCCATGGGTGGTGATGTGTGGATGCTGTGAGTCGCTGAAGGCGCAGGGCGTGTAGTCCATCGGTCCGATGACGTTGCGTGTGAAGGGCAGCATGCAGTTATGAGCTGCAGCCTTTCGGGTGAACGTTGGCACATTGTTATACCATTCGGCACCATAGACGCCCTCCGTGGAGAGAAGGTTCGGCCACGTGCGTTGCCAGCCGCGAGGAATCGTAGCGCCATGGAAGTTCACCAGCAGATGATGGCGCGCGCCACACTCCAGCAAGTCCTGACAGTACTGCATGTTCATCTGGTTATCGCCGGAGAAGAAGTCAATCTTCACACCAGCTACACCGATGCGCTCACACCAAGCGAACTCTCGCTCGCGGTCTTCAGGCTTATTCAATCGGAACTTCGGTCCCGGTGCACCATTGATCCATCCCACCGACGAGTTATACCAGATCATCGGCTTCACGCCCTGCTGGCGGGCATACGCCACTGCGTCTTCAATGGTCTTGCCATCCTTCATCTCGTCCCATTCGGCATCGATGAGCACGTAAGGCAGATGTAACGCCACAGCGAGGTCGACGTATTTCTTGATGATTTTGTAATCGTTGGAACCGTGGTTGTAGGCCCAATAGACCCACGACACCACGCCAGGCTTGATCCAGCTGGTGTCGGCAATCTTCGAAGGCTCGGCCATGTCGGTGACAAGGGTAGATTCGACGATATCGGCCAGCGTGCCCATCATGACCACTCGCCACGGCGAATGCCACGAGCCGCTGATGTCGACATCGTTTTGGTCAGGTGCCACACGATAGAGCTCACCGTCGTTGTAAAGGCATGACGCACTCTGCCGCGACTCGATGTTCGACTCGGAGAACAGCGCATAGACGGTCTGCCCCTGCCGATGGTCGGAGAGGTCGAAGAGACAAGGATAGCCCCAGCGGTTCGGATTGCGGTTCCATCGCGTCGGCTGGCCGGTCTTGCCCGTGAGCGTGAGCGGGAAGAAGCCTTCGTAGGCGTCGCTCCAGGGCTGCAGCCAACGGGGTGTGCCCTCGGGGATGCGGAACGTGGTTTGCTCAGCAGCAAAGCGGCACACGGGGAGGTTCTCCAGTTCGTAGCGGAAGGCGATGCCGTCGTTGCAGAGTCGCATGACGAGCACCTGCTCGCGTCCCGACGGTTCGCGAAACGTGTAGCGATACTCGTTGCACTGATTGGTGCAATGCAGGCGCTTGCCGGCGAGCATCGTGTAGTCGATGTCGATGTGGCGTGGCTCACTGCAGCCGACGAAGGAGAGGGGAGCCCCACCCTGACCCTCCCCCGTAGGGAGGGAAACATTACTTGCTTCAGTAAGGGTGACTCCCATATTGGTGAAGGTGAGCACCGAACGCCCCTTGTAGAGCACTTCGAACTGGCTATCCTGCTGCTTCAGGGCAATGCGGCCGTTGGGCGACTTCGCCGGAGCTGCCGAGGCTCCCGAAGAAACAAAAAGGCAAAGCAGCAAAGAGGAAAGAACTTTCAGCAAATTCATACTTATTGCTCGTTTAGAATTTGGTTAGGATGCGGAATACTTTACCCGGAGCTGCAGCCCATTCCTCCATGGCCTGCGGAGCCTCTTCGGGGGTGACGACGCGACTGATGAGGCGGTCGATGGGGCAGGTGCCACGCTCCAGGTAGCGGATGACGGCACGGAAGTCCTGCGGCAGGGCATTGCGCGAGCCACGAATGTCGAGTTCCTTCTGGACGAAATACTTCGTTTGGAACGACACTTCGCTCTTGGCATAGCCGATGCAGACCACACGTCCCGTGAAGGCTACTACG
>JAFRYZ010000066.1 GCA_017442825.1 Prevotella sp.
AGGGGAATTGAAGAAAAAATGGAAGAGCTACAGGGAAAATGCCATCAAAAGACTTGGCTGCATGAAATAAATGATGTAGCTTTGCAGTCGACTTTGGGGAACAACCCTATTTGTGACTAATAAGAAACTGATAGCAACTGAGATTAAAAGTAAACAAAAAGAGAGTCAACTAAAAGTAAAACTAAGTATTAACCAAAGTCAACCACAACTACAAATAAGACTCAAAGTAGTCAACTAAAATCGTTAAACTACATGAAACTAACTTGTCCCAAAACCGGCACCAGCATTTGGGACACTTTGTCCGGAGGCTTCGGACAATGTGTCCGACTACTCGAAAAGGGTTGTCCGAATACTCCGGACAAGTTGACCGACATAGTCGGAAGGATGTTCCGAAACACTGAAACTACTTCTCCAACAGGCAGACGGCATAGGCAGAAATACCTTCCTGTCGTCCTGTAAAACCAAGTTTTTCGGTTGTCGTGGCTTTGATGGAGATGTTGTCGATGTCTGTCCCGATTACTTCAGCAAGGCATTGCTGCATGGCAGGGATATGGGGATTGAGTTTGGGCTGCTCGGCACAGACGGTGGCATCGATATTGCCGACACAATAACCTTTTGTCGCAATGAGTTCGACCACCTTTCGAAGGATAATCTTACTATCCATATCCAGCGTAGAATCAGAGGTGTCGGGAAAATGATAGCCAATATCACGCATATTGGCAGCGCCCAACATAGCGTCGCAGATGGCATGAATCAAAACGTCGGCATCGCTGTGTCCCAGGAGACCGAACCCACCCTCTACCCCTCCCGAACGGGAGGGGAGATTGAAGGGTATTTGTATGCCGCCTAACCATAGCTTGCGCCCTTCGACAATACGGTGGACATCATATCCGAAACCGATACGAAACCCCATTATCTTCTCTTAAATAAATCTTTGATACCGTCCATATCGAATGTCAGGGTGAAACGAAGGGTCTGGTCAAGTGGATTGCTCTTCGCTGTTGCTATCACATATCCTGCATCCAGAGAGAAGACACTCATCTTGAATCCTGCACCGACTGTGAAATATTTGCGATTACCCTTGTTTTCCGACTCGTGATGATAACCTGCACGAACGCTGAACTGGTCGTGATAGACATATTCCGCACCTACGCTCCATTGGATTTCTTCCAACTCTTCCTTGAAACCGTTCGGGGCATCATGGAAACTCTTGAAGATACCGCTGATGCTGGATACATCATAGTATTCTCTGAGCACGCGGTCGTTGTAATCGCTGGACGACTCTCCTTCTTCCTGCTTGGGAACTGTCGGCACAAGCAGCTTATTGGCATCGGCAGCAATGGTGAAGCGGTTGTACTCGTCGATAGGAATCATCAACGCGGCACCTAAACGCATGTTCGTAGGAATAAATTCCGAACGAGCGTCACCACTGAACGTTATCTTACTACCGATATTCGAGATGTTCAGACCCAGTCCTAACTGACATTCACGATTTCCTATATTCAGATAATTCTGGTAATAGCAAGAGATGTCGGCAGCGAAAGCTGATGCAGGCGACGAATCTTCCCTATAATCATAGCGCATGTCGGAATGTATCCAACGCAAGGCTGCACCCAAAGAGAAGTGTTCACTTAACATCAGCGAGTAGCCGACATCCAACGCCATCTCATAGGGTTTGATGGTCATAGCGTTAGCGGCTTCACTGGTAAACACTTCACCAAGCGAGAAATAGCGCAACGATCCGTGCACTGCCGAATAGTTTCCTATACGATAATAGCCTGACAGATACGCCATATTGATGTCGTTGACCAACTGGCGCAACCAAGGTGTATAATTCAGAGAGACACCTGCACGACTGATACAAAACGGATATTTAGCTGGATTCCAGTACTGCGAGTTCACATCCGGATCGGTAGCGGCACCTACGTCACCCATACCGCCTGCACGTGCATCGGGGGCAATGGTCTGTGAGATGACGGCATACTGCACCGGGTTGAACATGTCCTTTTTATCCTGTGCAGAAGCGCTAATCGGCAAAAAGGCAAGAAGGAACATCAGGAACAGCCCTCTTACCACTTTAACCTTTGTAATATTGCTATATACTTTCATGCTTTCTTTGTTTATACGCCTTTTTATAACGCAGTAATAGCTACATTTATTATATAGGGGACGGTTCCCCTAATAGAGTTTTTTGCTTTTTAACCTTTTTGATACAATTATCTGCCTGACAAAACAATCAACTTTTTAGCTTTTGTTGCCTGCGTACTGCCATCGCAGCTCAAACGGACACGATAGAGATACACTCCTGTCTGCAAAGGCACACCGCCATTGATGGTCAAATCCCAGTCCATCGTATAGTTCGCACCTGTACTAATTCCACTTTCTTCGTGCGTCCAGAGCAAGCGTCCGCTCATGTCGAAGATGTCCAACGCAAGGTCAACATTGGAGTTGGTGAAGTTATGGGAAACAATAAACGTTGTAGATGTCCGCGCAGGATTATTCGTACAACTGACACCCATGATATCGGGTTGCAGCCCTTTCACCACATTGAAGTTGAGTGTTACCGTAGTAGGATTGTTCAGGATGTCCCATGCTCTGAACTTCAGCGTATGCGCACCAGGCTCCAGTTCCGGAATATTATAATAAGTAGAGCCCGTAGTATAGGATCCGAAATCGTACACAAAGTTGCTGTTCAGGTTATAGGTCTTCGACATATCACCATCTATAATCAACTCCAAGTCATGTCCTATACCCGTACCCGTGGCGTTAATGCCGTCCTTGTCGGTAATGTTGGCAACGAAATAGGGTGTTGCATTCACGTTGCCTCCATTGACAAACGACGGTGTGTTCAGGTAGCAATAAATAGACGGACCAATACCATCGTTGGCAGCATCTTCAAATCCGTTGAGGTAAAAACCTTCTTCTGCACCGTGTGCCAGACGGGTGTGGTCTTCGTTGACGGCAAAAGTATTGATGAGACCGTTGTCTTCAGCGTAGTTGATGTCGTGCGGCACGGCAAAAGTCAACTGGAATTCACCGCCCCGAACACTGTCGTTGCCGTTATATAAAGTCTTTGGACGATCATAGAAAACAAACGGTTCAGAGGTCTCACCCTTATTGTTCATCTTACAGGTAATCAACTCGCGGGTGTCGCGGACGGTGGCTGTCACAATACCCTTAAAGGTAGTGTCCTTGGTGCCATTGCTGACAACATGTCCCTTCACGGTTGCCGTAGATCCAGCCTTGAGGGTGATATCGTCAACTCCCGGTTGCTTACCGTTGATATCGTCAATGACGATCTGCATCGTCGGACGATTCAAACGCAAAGCGGGGTCACCCAGCAGCGAATACTGCAGTTTGTTCGTCGTACGGTCACTACCCGTCGATATCAGTTCGTTCTTCGCCAATCGCTGCGCCTCACCTATCGTCATGGGCTTACCCTCACTGTCCATACTTAACACATGTTTCAAGTAGGCAATGTTCAGCGGTTTGTTCTCTGCAGCATACACCGTTCGTGTGGTTCCATAGAAAGCAACGGCACCACCCTTGTGGTTCACCACGGCAGATTCGCCAATGGTTTCCGCCATCCCATCGAAAGGCATGATATCGCACGATGCCGTTATCCACAAAGGAAGGTTCTTGTTGGTAAAAGTCTGGAAGTCCGAGATGCGGAGGATGGCTTCTGTAGCCAACTGGTATTCTCTTCCGTGACCGGCATAATCCATAATCAGTGCACCTTCATTCTGATACTGTTTCAACAGTCTGTTCACCTCTGGATAGGTGACTCCAGTAGAAGTGGTCTGACTGGTATAGGCATCCATCATCACCTTCTTGGTGAGAAAACCTGGATAGCGTGCCGCCATCTGCTCTGCTGCATCATTGTTATCGCGCATATGCAGGTTTTGGTTTCCGTCGTCAGCGATATACACCAACGTGTTCTGCCATGCACCGGCATTTTCATTCTTCATGTAGCTGATGCTCTTATCGACAACAGCTTTGGCATCATCAACGTTAACAACCGGGAATCTGCCCACGGCAATATCGCCTTTACCCAATGCGTATTCATAAGGTGGGGAACCCGTCGTCAACTGTTCACCATCGTCAAGTATCGTAAAGAAATCGTCTGCCACATAGCAACTCACCTCGTTATACGAATTCTCACTCTCAAAGGCCAACAAATAATCATTTGCATTCAACTTTGCTGTGGCAGAAGTCAGCATACGGTTATCCCATACACAATCGCCAAACAGCAACAAATATTTCGGCATATCTTTCGCATCGGTAGCACGGTCATAGAGCATCTTCATATAACGGCGATAGGCATTGGCATCGGGCGTTCCACTGGAGAACTCATTGTAAAGTTCATCTGCCGGGACAATAGAAACCCGCAGACCGTCGTGTTCTTTATGGAAGTCTGCCAATCGCTGTGCCTGTGCCAAGAGTTTCTGGCTCGTCGGGATGATGATGACCATATCTACCTCACTGTCAGCATGATGGTCTTGATTGGTGATGCCATATACAAATTCCGGTTCTGGAAAACTCTCTATAGAAAGACGCGGTTCTTTCCGGGGTTTGTCGTACGCCATAGAAATAAAGTCCAGACGTGCAGGTCCTCCTGACTCCACTTTCACTTTCACCGTATCAACCTCAAGAAGGTTGGAGACGGTGAAATAGCCGGATGCCTCGTTGCCATTCTTGTCGTACTGTCCTTTTGTCACATTAATCATGCCTAACTGTTGGTTGTTGATGGCAATGGAAAAAGAGGAATTGATACCAGCTGTCACACAGACTGACAAGGTACCCGATGTGGCCTTAGCAGTATTGGCTAGAGTATATGTTTTGGTTTCTCCTTCTTTTATAGGGGCATCCTCACAAAGATTTCTACCGCCTTGGAACCATGCAAAATTATCGATTTCATGCAACGAATGATAGTCGTTGGCTGAAGGATAGAACGAACCGACGAATGCAGCACTGTCCACACTCAGCGGTTCTCCGTCACTCTCCGTCAAGAAGTAACAACCGTAATCGGAATAAGGATTTCGGGTGCGACGAACGGAATTCTCACGCGACCACGACACAGGACCACGCCCATAGAAGAGTCGTCTGCCGCCGATGGTGCATGTTGCCAATTCTTTCAAATCGTCGGTTGCCGCCAGTTCATCTCCATTAAAGACTTCGCTTTGCAGATGTCCGCCGTAACCATAAATCTTCACGCGACTCAAATCGGAAAAGCCTGCTTGTTGCGCCAGCGAGGAAGTCAACTGATAGACACCATCTGCCGGCACCCTTATCTTCACCCACTTGCCTGTTGCCAGCACCGAGTGGTCGGCATAACGTTTCGTAACAGCCGTAACACGGGCTGCATTCAACTTGCGGACAGCTTTCTTTGCCGCTTTAGCTTTGATGTCGAGCATAAAACTCACCAGAATCTGCGGTTTGCCGTTGCGTTCAACAAAGGGAACGAACGACACTTCCAAGATACCACGCTTACGTTCAACGGCAATCCGCTGCGTAATCGTTGGCATTTGTGGCAGAGGCTGAGCCGTCAACGACTGATAACGTCGCACATCGTCACGGCTCATGTCAATGAATTCTGGATATTTGATGCTGACTTCATAGATAGAGTCGGCATAGTTCTCATCTAATGGGAAAGCTGCGGCAAAGTGAGGCAGCACACTGTCTATGCGTACCTCATGGGCGGTTAGATTGAAAAAACGTTGCGCACTTGCTGACAAAGAAATCATCAACACAATGAAAAGACAAAGCAGCTTTGTCCTATCATCTCGTCTGTTTCTTATGTTTATTTGGTTTATCATTCTTTTCTTCTTTTTTCTGCTCCCCTTTCGTGAAGAAAGACTACTAAAAGGGAAGGGATCGTTCACTTGCAATAAAAGTCCAACACCTTCTTGTCCTGCAAATAGCCTTCCAGGTGGTCGCCTGGCTGAACCGGACCAACGCCCACAGGTGTTCCTGTATAAAGCAAATCACCTGTCTTCAACGTGAAGAAGCGGCTGATATAAGCTATGATTTCATCGACGCGGAACAACATGTCACCCGTAAAGCCCTGTTGTACAGTTTCTCCGTTCTTATCCAAACGGAAATGCAAGTTTTGAATGTCTGACAAGGACTCTTTGTCCACCCAGTTGCCTATTACAGCCGATCCGTCAAACCCTTTGGCTATCGTCCACGGCCGCCCCAGGTCTTTCGCTTTCTTCTGCACATCGCGCGCTGTGAAGTCGATGCCCACTGTCACTGCATCGTAATAGCGGTGGGCAAAACGCTCAGGGATTCCCTTCCCCAATCGGCAGATGCGCACCACAATCTCCGTCTCGTAATCGATACGCCCCATAAAGTCGGGCACGAAGAAAGGTTTACCACTTTTCAGCAGTGCCGAGTCCGCTTTCGTAAAGATGACAGGCTCCTCGGTCTTTCCCTTCGCTTCCGTTATCAATAACGTATTTTTCAGCTCTTTATTGTGTTCGGCATAATTCATGCCGATAGCAAAAATTTTCATCTTAGTGACGGTATGACGTTCTTGTTATTTGGTTCTTGATGACTTCACCTTGCAAAAATAACGCTTTTGCCACAAACCTGCAAACAAACTCTGCTTTTATTCTGTTACACCCCATAACAGACTGGATGAAGAGCACATAAAAAAAGACACAGAAACAAGCGTTTCTATGTCTTTATGTAAGGAATTCTTTTTCTTGCAGGTAAAATCAGAAGAAGTAGGCAACTCCAATCTGCCACGCATTGTTGCGTCCCTTGAAAGCAGCATCTACACCGTCTTTCACGGTCACTTCACCCGTCTTGCCGCAAGCAATGTTGTAGTTGGCGGTCACCTGCAGATGAGAGAGCACTGTAGCACCAATACCGACATTGACACTGAAATTCGATTCTTTCAGGCGCCACTCCAGCGCATCCTTGACAATAGTCTGATCTTTGTCGCCGATATTAAAGCCAACCTGCGGACCAGCGAAGAAGAAGACGTTGGCAGCATCACCCAAACCTACGGTATATCTCAAATTGATAGGAATGACTATTTGATGCTGTTTGAGGGTCTTCTCAACTTTTCCTTCCACCGTATAGATGTCGTCAATCTTGGCGGAACGGTAGTCGTAGAGTGCTGATGCATCGATACCCAATCCTACGATGGGCAAGGTGAACTTTACGGTAGGACCGATAAAGAAACCTGCCTGGTTCTTGGTGTCGAATGCTGACTTGCTGAATTTCATATTGGTAAGGTTCAATCCTCCCTTCACACCGAACTGCACCTGTGCGGTAGCGGGTGTGATGCTCATTGCTGCTAACAGCAATGCCATTGCAAAAAACTTTTTCATTGTTGATTAATAATCGCGTTATATTGTACTTTGTTTTGACATACTTCTTTCCAGAAGAGAATGGGATTTAGTGACGCTCTCTTCTCACGGAGACACGGGCAGAACTGCTGCTTCCACCGCCGCCGCTACTGCGTCGTTTTGAAGACGACACCGATGAACCACCCGAACGACGGTTAGCACGACGTTGCTTCTTCGTCAACTTCTGGTCGGCAGCAGCAATACTGTCAAGAGAATCTTTCTTGGCTTGGTCGCCGAAGATGTTCTTCTCGAAATCAGCCAACTCTTTCTCTATACGTTTCTGTTCGGCACTCATGGCAGAGTCCGTTGGACAATATTGTGCCAGCGTGCGTCCGAGCATGTTTGTTGTCTTATAAATCTTGCCTTGATACTGGTTGGTCGTGAAATAATCGTCAACACTCATGGTGGCAGCATTATTCAGGTCGCTCGTCATAATCATCTGCTTCGACAGGTAAGGTGCCACGTCGTCATACTTCACCCAGAACAACGGATACTTCTGTTCTGCATCACCAAAGTCGTCTTCACGGAACATGATGGGACAGAGTGCAACGACCTTGCGGTGGAAGGTTGCTGTTCCCTGGTCGTAGTAAGCGCTCTCTTTCAGGTAGTATGCCTTCACCTCACGTCCTGGTATGTCTGCATTGTCAAGACGTATGCGACCATTGGCATTACGCTCATAGTAGATATGATAGTTGTCGAGGAACTGCAACGGCTTTACTCGTGCAGAATCTGTAAACACCTCGTTACCGTCGAGCCGATACTCATAGACACGAATGTTACCCGTCATCATCAATTTGAAGATGTAGGTAAACAGGTTCATCTGCGAACCGATGGGCTCTGTTGGATAATAAAGGCCGGCATTGGCATCATCAAGAAGACTCAGTTCACGATAGATGTCACGACGCCACACGACATCGGACGACATTTCCTGAGCTACAGGAAAGGAGATACGTGCACGTTGTGTCATGTTATTGGCATTAGACTGCTGCGTCTTCTGCTGCTGTTCTGCCCTGCGGCGTGCCGGTTGTGCCATAGCAGCCTGAACGAAACATGCTGCAAGCAATATCATTAAGATTTTTCTCATAATCAACTTTTATTATCAATTGTCTAATCGCGTTGCGCTTTGCTTGCAAAGACTTATCAATTGTGAATTATTAATTGTGAATTGTCAATCGTGAATTACTTCACAATCACCTCTAACGCTGAGCGCAGGGTACGGGTGATGCCGTCTGGACCTACTGCTACGACGCGGGTGATGTAGAATCGTTTATTGCGTGACAGACCGCGGAACATCTCCTTCTGGCGCGACGAGAATGACGAGCCGGCTGAAGCAACAGGTATGGCATTACCCATATTGTCGAAGAAGACGGTTTCGAAACTGTGTACCTTGAATGGTATGTCCAAGAGCCCATCGTCGATGGCAGCATGGATACCTGAGGCTCCCATCAATGCAGCCTTGCCCAGTCCGCCACCTTTGAAACGATCGGAACCAACAACAATATACGGTGATGGGTCGGGCAACTTGCGTACCTTAAAGGTAAACGAACCGACGCTATGTCCCTTGGCGGATACATTGAATGTCACGTTCTGACCTACTGCCGCAGGAACTGCCACATAGTGACCAGGACCTGTTGAGCGGATGCTGCCACCTGTCATACTGACTGAGATTGAACTTTGCGGTGTATTAGAGACACTGACGCTGATGGGGTTGTCGAAACCGGCATAGAGCACGTTCATCAAATCAGCTGAAAGCGTTGCTCCTGTTGGTGCCAATGGCGGTGCCACAACCTGGTACTTCTGGTTGAAGTCGCGACGGAGCACGTTGCCTGCCACATCGTGTGTCAGGATATAACCACTGAAATTATATTCACCGACACCACCGACATTAAAAGTATAGGTGTCGCCTTGTATCTTCCTTCCGTTGACATAGACTTCTGGCACCTGTGTGGTATCGACAGCAGCCAGCACCATCTTCGCCGTCATCTGATCGCCAGGGAAGAGTTTTGTTGAACTGGGTACGACGAAAGCCTCCAACTTATTGACGCGGATATCTTTCAGTCCAATGTTAGAAACCAACGAATGCAACACTTCTCCTTCGGCATAACGCACGTCACTCTGCAACTTGGAAAGCAAGGTTACGGCAGCTGCCACAGGCATGTCTTCAAACATATACTCCTGCCAGTTCTTACCTAAAGCCATGTTACTGTTTTTAGGCACCTCGGTAGAGAGGTTGCTGGCAATGATTTTCTGCTGTACGGGGTCGGTAACAAAAGTAAGGATGCGCTGACGGTAGGCGTTGATGGCTTCGTACAGTTTCTTTCCCTGACCTGTACCTGGAGCCAACATCACATGACTGGCAGCCTCAAGATTGTCTTTGTTCTCTATGTTTGTCGGGTCTCCATCCTGACCGTCAGCCTCTTTAACGATTAACTCTTTGAGTTGCTGGGCAAAATTATAAAGAGAATCACTCATGTTCTTCACCGTCGTGGCTTTTTCAAACCACTGGCGAACCTTCGTAGGATTCTTCTTCATCTGTTGCTCAAGGTCGTCAAAGATGGCATCGTTCTGCTTGCTGGAATTCGCCGTCGTGCGGTTCAGGCTTTCTTCTACAATAGAGAAGCCATTGAGCACTTCCGTAGAAATGTTCAGCGCCAGCATAGCCATGAGGACGACATACATCAAGTTGATCATCTTCTGGCGTGGAGATACCGGTCTTTTCTTTATTGCCATTTGCTATTTTGCTATACTTATAGTAGTATTTGATAGACTTTCTTCGTTGAAAACTATAGAATCTATAGCTATAGAGTCTATAGAAATCTATTCAACTATAGATTTTCTACATTTCTCTCTGTTACGGGGGCTGCTCCTGGAGCTGCCACGCGCATATTGACGGTCATTGCCTCAATCATGCGGCCGTAGATGCTGTTGAGTTGTTCTATCAGTCCAGCCATCTTCCGCGTCTGGTCGTTGATTTGGTCAATGGTACCCACTTGCTGACTGGCAGCCTTAAGCTGCATCTCGTAAATCTTGGTAATGCCCGTGAGGGTGCGATTGAGGTTTTCCATCTCTTCGGAGTCGCGTGTCAGGCGCTCGCTCTGGGCACTCACCTTCTGCAACATTTCCGTCAAAGAGTTCAAGGCATCTACATAGTTGCTCTGCGCCTCTGCCATCTCTGGCGTATTCTCTTGCTGACCGGCAACCCAAGCGCCTTGTGCCTGCATGGCAGCAGCAATCTGAGCTGCCGACGGTACAGCGGCAGTTGAGGAGGGAGTTGCAGTAGCCGCAACAGGGGCTACAGGAGTTTCGGGTTCTTCTTCCGAGGCGACCACTGCGGCAGGACGCGACGTACCGCCAGCTGCGCCACCACCGATAATAATGGTATTGCCTCCGGCAACGGCAGCGGGTTGTGCTGCAACGGACTCGTCTTCCGTCAGTTCGTCTTCTGCTCCATCAGACTCTACCTCACCGAGATGTGTCGGCAACTCACGTCCGTCGGCAGTCTTGTCGAACGGGCGGTCGAAGGCAGAAAGGAAGAACACGATGACCTCAGTACCCATACCCAGGAACAACATGACGTTAGCTCCGGGAAGGTGAGTCAACTTGAACAAGGTTCCGAGGATAACGATAGACGCACCCCAGCTATAGGCGTAGTTCAGGAACGTTTGTCCCGGCACGCTGTCCATCCACTTCTGCAGCCGATAGACCATATTGAATTTACTATACTCTGTCATTATTTTCTCTTCTTACTACTTTTTCTTGCTTGCTTTGCTGCTTCACTCGACGAACTTGCCAGACTGCGTACACAACGGAAACCGATGTAGCTACGCGGCTGGTTCTGATATTCCCATGTACGCCATGCACTTCGGATATACGACTCCGGGTCTTTCCATGAACCGCCACGCACACTCTTCTTCTTCAGACGATAGGGGTCTTCCTTGGCTGCTTTGTACTCCAGCTGTGGATTCAAGTCGTTCATGGCATCTACACCCGCTTCGGTATAGATGGTACTGGTCCACTCAGCTACGTTGCCTGCCATATCGAACAGACCATTGCTGTTGCTGGAGAAGATACCGACTTTACTGGTAATCAGGTTGCCGTCCTTGGTATAGTTACCACGGTCGGGTTTGAAATTGGCATAGAAACAGCCATTACCACTTTTCACATCTTCGTTGTCCCAAGGGAACTCGGTCTGATCCTTACCACGGGCAGCATACTCCCACTCGGCTTCTGTCGGCAGGCGGTAGCGCTGGATATAGCGAGCTTCGCCACCAAGCCCCTTCAGCAGGTAGTCAGTACGCCATGCACAGAAAGCATTGGCTTGCTCCCATGTGACTCCAACAACGGGATAGTCGTTGTAGGTAGAATTACTGAAATAGCTACGCAGGTAGGTCTCATTGTCAGAATTGCGAAAATCGTTCACCCAACAGGTCGTATCCGGATAGATATTAACAATATAGGTATTCAGGAAGTCCCACGGTCCCGACAATGGACGGTTGATGGTTTCACGAACAATACGACCTTCGTCGTCGATATAGGCAGTATCCTTGGAAATCATGACCACTTCGTTAGGATCGACAACGACATCGGTATTGAGGTTACGCTCCTCTACACGCAGACGGTTACGACGCAAGGCTGCTGTCGTATAATCGTAAATTTCATACCGATAATTCATTTGACTGGCATCCAACATTTTCTCGCCCGTCACAGGATTATAGGTATATAGGCTCTCGATGGCGCGTTGCTCATCCTCATTAGGTTTGCGTGGCAGATTCTTCTTCCAGTTCAGATGCGGTTTCACAGGGTCACCGTTCTTGTCTTCGGTAATCATATAGGTTTCGTCGCCACCATACGACGGGTCGGCAAGACGCGTACGAAGAATGGAATCGCGCACCCAGTTCACAAACTGCTTGTACTCAGAGTTCGTCACTTCCGTTTCGTCCATCCAGAAACCATCGACAGAGATGTCTTTCACGGGCGTTTGTTTGCCCCACAGACTGTCTTGTTTCTCTATTCCCATCTTCAACCAACCGCGCTTCACCAGCGTCATGCCGTAGGGAGCCGGTTCCCGGAAACTTCTGCCGCCGCCGACACCGACAACCTCACCACCCTTTCCTGACGAAGAGGTTGACTTACCGCCGAAACAGCTTGTCAGCGCCATCACAAGGAGGGCACTGAGACAGCATGTGATTATCTTTTTCATCATCATATTTTTAATATATTTCCTTTCCAAATTATCTACATCACAAATATCTCACGCTCTTATGCTTGTTGCGTCCTTTCTTCTGCAGGTTGATGTCAGTCTGGTAACTGACGAACAGTTCGTGACTTCCATTCCCGGGCTTGATTCCCGATGTGTAAAGCTCGTAACTGTAGCCGATGTTCACCCCGTGAAAACTGCCGCCGACATGTACCGTCACCGAATAAGTCGGACTGTAGTAGGCACCGACATACAGCATTTTCTTGTCGTGTGTATAGACCAAGCGACCGCCTACATCAGCGCGCCATACGTTACCGCTGTAGCGCACCAAGGCAGAAGTCGGTATTGTTAAGAACGGATTTCTCAGCTTTATATTGTATCCACCGGTCAAATAATAAGTTGGATCCACTTTCAATTCATTCGTCTCGCCCAACTCTACCAGCGGTGCATTCAAGTGCTGAACAGAAGCACCCAAGTACCAACGGCCATGGGTATAATACACACCGGCACCAAGATCGATAGAGTTTCCGTTAACCTCTGATTTAGCGAAGGCTGGGTCCTCGGGCTCTATGACGTCCACCTTCGAACCGTCAAACTTCTCGGCGATAAAGCCGCCCTGCACACCGACAGCCAGCCTGCCGCCCAACAACTTGAAACGATAAGCATATTGCGCAGCCAATCGTTGATGGGTGAAGAGTCCTATACGGTCGTTCATCAATGAGATACCTACGCCGTGATAATTCTTCAGAAAGTACAACGGCATGTCAGCACCGATATATGCTGTCTGCGGATTGTTCTCAAAACCGGCAAAGTCGATGGCATACGCTCCGACGACATTCAATTTTGACTCTTTTCCCACAGCAGCAGGATTAAACGACGGTTCCATCCCCCAGAAATGACTGAAGGCTGGATCATACTGTGCTTTCGACACTATACAGGTCAAAGACAGCATCAACAATATGGATAATCGTTTAAACACGAGATAATAACGCAGCAATCTACGCTTTTATTGTTATAAGTTCACAAAAAAAGGCTGTAAGCACTTAGCCCAAGCCTTCAAACGGTCTAACAAAACTCAAACATCACACCCGATTTCTTGCCACAGACGTAAGCTGATGCCTTCAAAGGAATCGGTGATATAGCCCGATGCAGAACTGTCAAGGTCTTGTTTCTTCATGCGTGTGCAAAAGGTTCAGATTATATACCAGATAACAGGAATTGGAAGAGACCCATAAATCGTATCCCCTTGTCGTCAGTATATGGAGCAATATCGCTACCAGTGATTACTATTTTCTGAAAACTATCATCTACTTTGAGGAGCGACTTGAGTTCTTGCTGCTGTTTTTCTTCACTATCTATGGAGAAAGCCGACTGGATGTAGTATTTTTCGAGTCCGTTATTGGCTATGAAATCTATCTCATATTGAATGTACTCAGGTTTGCCATTACGCTTCTCACGAGCCTCCACGACACCGACATCTACCGCAAAACCACGCATCCGGAGTTCGTTGTAGATGACATTCTCCATGATGTGAGTAATCTCCTGTTGGCGGAAATTGAGTTTGGCATTGCGCAACCCCACATCCACAGAATAGTATTTCTTGATACTCTCGAAATACTTATTGCCCTTGATGTTGTAGCGTTTGGCACCTTCAAACAGAAAAGCTTCTTCCAGATAGTTGATATAATTGGAAACGGTCTCCGGTTCTATTTTAGTGTTTTGTACATTTCTCAGCACATTACTGATGCGGTTTGGATTGGTCAGCGAACCTACCGATGAACATAATGCGTCGGCAAGTGCAGAAAGAGCCTCGCGATTCTTTACCTTGTGACGCTCCACGACATCATCGAGATAGGTTTTGTTCCACAACCGCTGCAGATAGGCAACTTTCTGTTCTGGTGTGCGTTGGCGAACCAGTCCAGGCATGCCACCATAGGTGTAATACTCCTTCCATAGTTCGCTGACAGGCTCAGTCCTGTTAGTACAGAACTCGTGGAACGAGAAAGGCCATACTTTCACCTCATCGCCACGTCCGCGAAAGATAGTTTTTATGTCAGAAGAAAGAAAATGTGAATTGCTACCAGTAATGTATATGTCAACATTGTCCTTGCTGTTCAAACCATTGACCAACTTCTCAAACCCCTCCACCTCCTGCACCTCATCAAGTACTATATAATAAGGTGTAGAGTCATCCGTAATGCGACTATACAGATAGGCTTTTAGCACCTGACGGTCTGTCAGATCGCCAGTTTCTTCATCGTCCATATCGAAGGATACTATGATAATGTTATCTTCTGCCACACCTTGTTCAAGCAGATAATCCTTGAAAATTCTGTTGAGCAGCCATGACTTTCCGGAACGTCTGGGACCGGTAATGATTTTAACTTCCCCGTTTCCCATTCTTTCTATCAGTTGACGAAGATAGGTCTCTCTTTGAATGTAATTATCCATTTCTATTCGGATTTTGCTGCAAAGTTACAACAAATTCCGAATACGGTCAAGTTTTTATTCGGAATTTACTGCACTATTACAGTAAATCCCGTTCAACTATCAAATTATTGGTCCATTTGTTTGTCCTAAATACAAAAGGAATGAAATGGAACACCTCGAAATGACATACATGAAATAAATTTGCAACAAAAAGAAAAAAAATCAGCTCACAATGGAATACTTTTCAAAAATAATGCCTATCTTTGTGATGTTGGTCTACAAAGACCGACGACATAGAGGAGAGCTATTAAACTTTGACCTGTCTGAAAACCTGGAAATTTTTAGTGATAAGGGTAAAAGCATGAAAGCTGTTCCTCCTGCAGTAGCATATATACTGCTCACTCCTTCTATGGAGGCGGCTCACATATATACCTGCAGGTGTGAGCTGATTTCATTCTTATTATCACGGGTATTCCAGAACCTTCAGACTAAGGATGTCGAGAAGGCTCACACTCTTTGTGCCTATGTAAATAAGGAAGAAGACAATAAACCTAAAAAATATAATCATGAAACACTTAAAACTTACATTCCTGCTCACCATGCTCATGAGTATGGTTGGAGCAAAAGCATTCGCTCATGACATTGAAGTACAGAATACTCAAGGTAAAACCATTTATTATACTTGGACAAATAACAACACGGAATTAGCCGTAAGCTATCTTGGAAGTTCTTATTACGAGTACTCAAATGAATACTCTGGCAACGTAGTTATTCCAGGATCTGTCACTTATAATGGAAAGGAATATAGCGTAACGAGTATCGGCAATTACGCGTTCGATGGTTGCAGCGGCCTTATCTCGGTCACAATCCCCAACAGCGTGACGGGCATCGACAATGATGCGTTTTATTATTGCACAGGCCTTACCTCTGTCACCATCGGCAACAGCGTGACGACCATCGGCAATTCTGCGTTCCATGGTTGCAGCGGTCTGACCTCCATTACCATCCCCAACAGCGTGACGACCATTGGGGATGATGCGTTCTATGGTTGCAGCAAGCTTACCGCCGTCACCATCCCCAACAGCGTGAAGTACATCTGGGGGGAAACGTTTCAAGATTGCACCAGCCTGACCGCCGTCACCATCGGCAACAGTGTGACGTACATCGGTGAATATGCGTTCAAGGGTTGTAGCAGTCTTACCTCCGTCACCATCCCCAACAGTGTGACGAACATATTCAGTGAGGCGTTCCAGGATTGCAGCGGTCTGACCTCCGTCATCATCGGCAACAGCGTGAGAAGTATCCAAGAGTATGCGTTCTCAGGTTGCAGCAGCCTGACCGCCGTCACCGTTATGAACCCAAGTCCTGTATTCATTCAATCTTCTACATTCTCTAATCGAGCTAATGCAACGCTTTATGTTCCTATAGGTAGCAAGGCGGCATACGAAGCAGCCAATTATTGGAGGAAATTCAAGGAAATAGTAGAAATAGACCCACGTACAGAACAGACTTTAGCGTTAAGCGAAATTCCGACATTGACAGTGGGTGATGCCCCATACGAATTACCAGCAACAACCAATGAAGGATTGGCACTCAACTGGTCTGTCGGCAACAACAGAATAGCAGTAATTTCAGAAGGAAAACTCATCGTCAAAG
>JAFRYZ010000067.1 GCA_017442825.1 Prevotella sp.
GGCGTGATGCTTCCCGTTACATTCAGCATCCATGCGTGAGGCAGGGTAAAAGTGTTGTCGAACGTGAAGTCAGTCATCAGTCCGTGCCAGTTGTGGGCGATGCCCAACTCCCCGTAATCATGGTCTTGCACAGCGAACTCTACTGAATAGTTCATCTGCCAGATGCCGATTTTGGGTGTGGCGTTGAGGACTATCATGTAGTACTGTGTCTTTGGAACGGTGCGGAAGTCGGTTAGAATCACACCAGGATGGTCGACATCGTCGTAGGTAGAACGTATAGAGTGATATACATTTTCCTGATACCCGTAAATGGCTTCGGCGTATATCCACTTCCACTGCGATTTCCACGCAACACGATGGTTGGTTTGGGGCTGAAGGAAAGGGTTGCCACTATTGTATTCATACTTACTGGTATAGGTGACTGCCGATGACAGGATGGAATATGGCGGGTTGTTTCGTGTACACTGGTAGGAGAGCGAATGGGTCCAAGGTGAGTGCTGATAACTGATGGACAACCGGGGTATCAACACGTGGTAGTTAGGACTCATCTCGTCGTTGCGCACACCGTCAAGTTCGTAACGGTTGTGCTCATTCTGCCAGCGCAGCCCTGCATTGACAGAGAGGCTCCCCACTTTCAGCGAGTAATTGGCAAAAACGCTCCAGATAGCAGTTTGCTGTCGGATGTGGTTGTCGGCAGAGAAGCCGCTTTGGGTGAAGTCGCTGGTGCGGTCAACGGTGGATGCCTCCTCTCCAAAGGTTAGCTTGCCAATGGGAACAGGGGCTGTGATGACCAGTTTCTCGGCAATCAGTTGGTTCTTCGTGGCCGTACTGCTGCTAACGGGTGTCTCGCCCTCTGTGCCTCCGCTCATCTCGTTTTGGGAATGGGCATTGTAATAGTCTGCACTGAAATCCACATTCCACTTCCCAATTTCTCCGATATAATAGGCATTGATACTATGCTTTAACTTAGGCTTAGTCAGCGTCGTTGTCGTACTATGCCCTTCGTCCACCATCATACCGTCCTGCATGGTTTGCATGTCATTGGCGCAGATATACTTTCGGTCGCCGATATAGTTGTTGGCCGTATAGGTAAAGCCAATGGAATGGTGGTCGTTGATTTCCCAGTTCCATCCGAGGTCGGCAAAATAGTATTTCATGTGATACTTGTATTCCTCTTCTTTTCGATGGTTCCAAATGGACGATGCCTGCAATTGTTCGTCTGTTGTTTTTACCGTCTGTGTGTTGTTGTCTGTCAGGTAACCTCGAACGAAGAAGTCCATACCGTTCCGTAGGCGATAGTTCAGGGCAGCATTGGCACTCTCATAATGTTCGTGCCCTTGTCGGTAAGCACCAGAGAAGTTGCCGCTCCAGCCTTCGCCTGTGCGACGGACAGTCTTGATGCGGATTACCGACGAGACAGCGGCGTCATATTCAGTTCCTGGCTGTGTGATAATCTCTACCGACTTGACCTCATCTGCTCGCAGACGCTCTAATTCGTCCTCTCCTCTCACTTTCTTGTTGTTGATGTAGATTTCGGGCTTTCCATGACCTGCTATCTCGCCGTTGCTCATCATCAAGGGCAGATGGGTGAGCATTTCGTTGGCAGAACCGAATTGCTCCAAAGGAGTGCCTTGAATCGAGACCTGCAGGCCCATGTCTGTTGAAGTATATAGCAGCCTATGACCTTTAACGGTAACTCCTTTTAATGTATAGTTATCTGGCTGCATCCGAATTGTCCCCACCTCGGCCTTGTCGCAGAGTCTGTAGACGGTCTTGTAACCGACGTAGGAGATACGGGCGATCACGGTGGGCTGTTCGTAGGGAATAGCAAAGTAACCGCTTTCGTTGCTGACACCACCGCTAAGCAGCGTGGAGTCGGCAGGATTGAGGATGGCAATGTTGGCGTATGCCACAGGCTGTCCTTGCTCATCAATGACGGTTCCCATCAGGTGGCGGTCGGTCTTGTGGGTACACTCCACGTAGATTTCGTGGTCATCGGGCTTAACGGTCATGCGAACTGGATAGAAGCCTATCATCTGCTGGATGGCATCGGGCAGCTTCTTATTCTTGATGGAGACCGTGATGCGAAAGTCCTCCAGTTCGTTGTAGAGAAAGTTGACGACGTATTCCTTCTGCTCGTTGTTCAACTGGAGCAGGGCCTCGCTGAGCGACACATTATAGTATTTACCATTTACGTATTTACGATTTACTATTTGCTGCGCCTGAGCGTTGAACGTTATCAGCATGAAAGAAAAGACGAGCAGTAAACAAATCGTAAATTGTGAATTCGTTAATCGTATATTATTGTATTGTCTCATCTTACTACCAGTTTATTATCTTCCATGCCGATATTCACGGCCTCGAAGGTGTTCAACTTCTCTACAACACGCGTAAGGCTGTCTTTGCGCTTCCAAACGAAATGGAAACGGAGCTGGCGAACCGCTTCATTCTCAAACTCCACGCTGACCCCGTGGGCTACTGCAATGGCTGTGAGCATGGAGTCGAGCGGCACATTGTTGAAAACGTAAGGCTCGATAGGGATTGTGTCGGTCTTTACTGTATCTGCAGGCAGGGAGGTGACTGGCTTCGTATCTATCACTTGCTCCGTAGAGGGCAGTTGTGGTTTGGGGGTGCTGATGTTTCGAATGACTTGGATGGCGGCAAAGGCAATGCCCGAAGCCAAGAGCACGCCGATGAAGGATGCGGCAATCTTGTGGGTCGCGAGGCGTAAGACGAAACGGGGCTTATGTTTCTCCGACGTACCGTCGCCTACCCGTCGCCTTTCTCCTTCGTCGAGGGCATCCAGTTGACTTTCGTCTTCTTCCTCCTTGCAAGGCATAGTGCAAGCAAGCTTGCCCTCTGCCCTTGCTACGTTCGTCAGTTCATTTGCATGGCTGGCTGCAAACTTCTCCCATTCGGCGTCCACATCGGGGGTGTCGCTCTTAAGCTCGTCGTGCTTGAAGGCACGCTTTGCAATGCCAAGCTGTTGTACGAGCTGGCGCATCTCGTCGTCGGCGAGTATCTGCTGCAACTGTTCGTCTGTCAGTTGTTCTGGGTGTTCCTGTAATTCCAGAAGCCACTCTATACGCTTTTCTTCGGTCATCATATTGCTTTTGAGTTTGAATTAAAATACTTTCTGATTTTCTCCACAGACTGCTTTAGGTGGGTGTGGACGGTCTGGCGGCTGACGTTCAGCGCTTCCGCCACTTCCTGGCAGGTCATTTCCTTCAGATAGCGCAGCCGGAAGATTTGTTGCTCCAACGGTGACAGGTTATCCCGCACGTAGCGCATCAGTTCCTTCATCTGCATTTGCTCTTCCGCGGTATTGTCGCTAACAAGTGTATCAGTGTCCTCGGTAAGCAGGCGTGCAAATCGTTCTTGCACCTGCTTGTGCTGCAACACATTCA
>JAFRYZ010000068.1 GCA_017442825.1 Prevotella sp.
GACTAATAAGAAACTGATAGCAACTGAAATTAAAAGTAAACAAAAAGAGAGTCAACTAAAAGTAAAACTAAGTATTAACCAAAGTCAACCACAACTACAAATAAGACTCAAAGTAGTCAACTAAAATCGTTAAACTACAGTCCCAAAACGGTAACCAGCATTTGGGACACTTTGTCCGGAGGCTTCGGAAAGATATTCCGGATGCTTCGGAAGAGTTGTCCGAGTATTCCGGAAGAGTTGTCCGAGTATTCCAGACATAGTATCCGGATAATCTGGTCAAACTATCCGGATACTTTAATCAAGTTATCCGATGCAGGAGACATTAAAGTTTCTCGCCGTAGCAGAGGTCGCCGCAGTATCGCATCGCCGATGATGTGTTAATGAATTTCAGGATGTTGGACAGCCAGTGGCATGTCCTTCTGTGAGAGGTAGAACATGTAGAGGATGACGGGCTTCGGACCTCGGTTCTCACCGTGGTGGATGGTGTTCACCATTTCCACTACGGGCTCTCCCTCATGCACGGTCTTCTCCTTGCCGTCCTGTCCGATGATGGTCAGCTCGCCCTGCACCAGAATGCCGTAGTTCATCACCGGGTGGTGGTGCCAGCCTAGCTTCTTGCCTGCCGGGAACACGTATTTCACGGCTACCAGTTCGGGACGTCCCTTGAAATAGTCGGGCAGTTCCACGCCGTCCCAGCTCTGGCTGGTGCGAATGAGTTCGGTGCTCTGCACTTGCTGTTCGGCGGCAGCGTCCTGCGTTGTGCCATTCGTGTAACAGCAGCAACAGTTTTGTCCGAAACTTAACGTCGAAGTGCTGCAAAAGAGGATAGCGGCAAGTACCCACTTTTTGCCAAAGCAAGCGATATGCGATGATTTTCTGTTCATGGTTTTATTTATATTTGATGGATAATCAATTTTTTATAAGTTTACGAGGAATGACAAGCCTAACGTGAAGTAGTTCATGTGCTTACGTCTTTTGTATTCCCTAGGCTGGAATCCCATTCCGTCACCGTAGTCGCACACAGACTCCATCAAGACTCCAGCACCTGTTGTTACACCTTTCTCCATGAAGTGGAAGGGGTCGTACTTCGCCGTAAAGTCTTTACGGGTGTAGTCGTAGTCGCAGAACAGGCGCCAAGAGAAGTTGGACTTGTATTTATAGGTCAGCGAGATGCCTGTGCCAAAAGATGTCGATGATTTGGCACCTATAGTAAGATATTCCCATTCGTCGGTCCATTTCTCACCTGTGTTGTTGGGATATTCCAGGGTGTTGAAAACCAAGGTGGGGTCGCCATTGGGCTGCTTCATTTCAGGTTTATTGTCGAGTGTAACGGAGTAGTTGATATCTTTCACATTGCCCTCGGCATGACCGTCGATGTCAAGTTCCTGCGTGATGGAACGACCGACGAGTGCCTTGGTGCCTAAGGAGAAGCGGGAGCCGAGCGGCAGGTTGAAATAGACGCCGACACTGCCCGTGAACTCCGTGATGTGGTCGCTCTTCACCACACCGTAGAGGTCGGTCACGGGAGCGTTGGCATTCCAGGCTGCATCCGTCTCTGTCTGAAATCCTATCTTGTTCAGATAGTTGAGATAGTTCGTGCCGGCAGAGGAGACATAGTCGCCGGGGAAGGCTGCCTCGTAGTAGGGCTGCAGACTCTCCCAGGCCTCAAGGCCATCGGTGACCACGTAGTCTGTAAAGTCGCCGAAGTCTTTAGCTGACTGAGCTCTGACTCTGAGACGACCACCGACGCCAATATATTTATTGAAGAAGTAGGCTCCTTCTGCATCGACCACAGTGGCGGCACGGAACTTGATGTTTCTAGTTTCTCCATCGCTTTCGAATTCAAGGTCTTTATTGCCAAGACCCACACCCATGGAGATGCTGAAGAACGAAGGTTTTTTATTGTCAAGGATGAGGTCGTTGCGCAAAAGTCCTTTCTGCTTGAAGAAGAGGTCGCAGAGGGCATAACCCAACTCACCGGAGAGGATACCGATACCGGCACCTGACATCACGTCGCTAATCCAGTGGCGGTTGTTGAGAACACGCATCACACCTGTTGCGGTGGCTACACCGTAACCGGCAACCGACCACCAGGGTGAGCGGGTGAGACCATACTCCTTGTGGAGCAACGTGGCACCAACGAAGGCTGTGGCGGTGTGACCTGAAGGCCATGAGTTGGCGGTGGAACCGTCTGGACGCATTTCCTTGGCAGAATACTTGATACCGTTGACAAGGGCTGCCATGATAGCGTAGGACATACCAGCACTTGCCAACAGTCGAGGCCAGTCGCTACGACCTTCATATCCGCCAAGTTTCAGACCCACTACCATGGCAGGACCAAAGAACTGTGTATAGTCGTCAATACCTGTCTTGAAGTCGGTCAGCAACTGGGTGTTCTTCTTGCCGCCGTCTTGAGCTTTCTGGTTGACGCGGAACATCGCTTTGTCACCCTTGACAGCTAAGCCTGCTACAAAGAGGGGGATGCCGACGAAGGTCATGTCGTCCATGAACTTGTAGGGTTTGACACCTGGATTCGTTTTCGACTTGAAGAAGTCGAAATCCATCTTCGTATTGACCTTCATCTCCGGCACCTCTAATGTGGTGACGGAAGGGGTAGAGAGATCCAGTGTGTTACTGTTTTGTTCTGAATAGTTTGCTAAAGAGACGCTCATTTCAGGAACCTCGAAAGTAATGGGTTCCATGTTGCGATAGTCTTCTACGTTAAAACTTTCTTCGGTCAGACTCTCAGCATTGGGCTGAACTGTCAGTTCCTCAGCGTTGGCCTGAGCGGTCAGGACAACGACAAACATTGTGAATAGATGTCGGATTTTCATAATCATGATATTTATAGGTTGGGATTAATTATCTTTTGCCGTCAGATTGTCGGTGAAGTTCTGTGCCAACTCCTTGCTGTGCTTCTCCAAATGTGGCGAGTAGAAGATGAAGAACATGATGGCGACAAGGAGGAAGATGCCGAGCCAGCTGCTCCAGGGAACAGCATAATCAACGAAGCAACTGACGAAGGCTATGGTGATGAAAAAGCGCAACAAGGCACAAGCTGTCAGTCTGACGCGCCACCGAGGACCGCTCTCCCACAGAGTGTTGGCTTCGTAGCTGTCGCCTTCGGCACGCAGTAGCATCCACAGGAAGGGGGAACAGAGCGCGAGCGTGATAGCTGCGGTCACGGGGTGAAGCCATGCGGAGGGAACCAGTTTGGCAAGAAGGGGTTCACCATAGTAGAACATGATGGAGATGATGGCTATGCAGAGCACGCTGTTGATGAGCAAGACGAAAACGAAACGCTTGAAAGCACGGCTCCAAAGTTGCTGAAGCTCGTTGGCAACCTTCTCTTCTTTCTCGTCGGTATTGCGCTCTAGTCTGACTATCCACTTACGGGGCAACAGGCGTGCTGCAACGTTGTAGGCGGGTTCTGCCAAACGAATCATATAAGGTGTGGTGAAGGTTGTGAAAACGGATACAGCCACTACGATGGGGTAGAGGAAGTCGCTGGTGACATGCAAAGATGTGCCGAGGGTGGCAAGGATGAATGCGAACTCGCCAATCTGAGTCAGCGAAAACGAACACTGCATGGAGGTTTTCAGTGACTGACCAGAGAGCAGGAAACCACAGGTGCTCAGTAAGGTATGTCCCACCATGATGGCGGCTATGATGCAGAGGATAGGAACGATATACTCAACGATCAGTGCCACATCGACCATCATGCCGACCGACACGAAGAAGATAGCACCGAATAGGTTTTTCACTGGCGACACCAAGTGTTCTATCTTCTTGGCTTCAACGGTTTCGGACAGGATGCTGCCCATGACGAAGGCTCCGAAGGCTGCCGAGAATCCCGCCGCCGAAGCTGCCACCACCATGCCGAAACAGAGGGCGAGAGCGGTGATGAGCAGCGTCTCCTCGTTCATCAGGCGTTTCAGTTTGCGCAGTATCATGGGGATGAAATAAATACCTACGGTGAACCAGAGTATGAGGTAGAGCGCCAGCTGGAGAATGGAACCAAGCATCTGTTCTCCTTCGAACTCCTTGCTCACTGCGAGGGTCGAAAGCATCACCATGAGTACGATAGCCAGTATGTCTTCGATGATGAGCACGCTGAGGACAAGACCTGCAAAACGTTCTTTTCTCAGACCCATGTCGTCGAAGGCTTTAAAGATGATGGTTGTTGACGACATGGCAAGCATACCACCCAAATAGATGCAGTCCATCTTGCTCCATCCGAAGAGCTCGCCAGTGCATGCTCCAACGTACATCATGGCAAGGATGATGGCGATGGCAGCAATGATAGGTGCTGCTCCCATTTTCAGGATTTTCTTAAATGAAAATTCCAAACCAAGTGCAAACAACAGGAAGATAACGCCGATTTCACTCCAAAGGTGAATGCCGTGCATGTCATGGACACTGGGCATATAGGGCATATTTGGCGAGGCAAGGAAGCCTGCCACGATGTATCCAAGCACTATGGGTTGTTTGAGGCTCTTGAAAAGGAGGGTCATGGCTCCTGCACAGATGAGGATTAGTGCAAGGTCGGCTATGAGTGGTTCAAGTTGTGACATAACAGGGTTTATTGAGGGTTTTACTTCGACCCGCCACCGAGGGCGATATACAGTTCTATGACAGCCTGGGCTGCATCGTACATATTCATGGCTTGACTGAGTTGTGCGTCGAGCAGCGTTTCCTGTGCCTTCAGCACCTCAAGGTAGCTCGCCTTGCCGTTGTCCATCAGTTCGTGTGTACCGATATATGCTTCGTGAAGCACTCTTACCTGACGACTGTAGTACTGGTGCTTCTCGCGGGCTGCCTGACAGTCTGCCATGGCTTCGTTTACCTCGTTGCCCGCATTGATGACGGTCTGCACATACTTCTTCTGCAGGTCTTCCTCGGTGAGCTCGGCTATCCGCCTGTTGGCTTTCAGTTTGCCGCGGGCAAAAATGGGCTGAGTGAGCGAGCCGATGGCAGAGAGCAGAATTTTACCAGGGTCAACGATGAGTCCGCCGGCTGAGTTGGTCCATCCAGCAGAGCCGTTGAGTGTGATGCTGGGATAGAAGGCTGCACGGGCGGCAGCGGTGTTATAGAAAGCTTCTTCCATGGCGTGGTTTGCCATGCGTATGTCGGGACGGTTCTCCAGCAACATGGCAGGCACGCCAAGATGCAGATACCGAGTGTCGAACATGCGCTGTTCTGCATCGCCCGTAGCATCGGCATGATGCAGGAAGGTGGTTCCCCACCGCTGGCGGTTGACGTGTTGCGGAGCTACACCCAGCAACTTGCAGATGGCATTCTCGACGGCGCGGATGTTGCGACGGGTATCAACGATCTGCGTCTTCACACTCAGGTAGGAAGCTTCCATCTGGTTGACGGCAGTGCTATAGACTTTTCCATAGACCCAGAGAGCCTGCTCTGTCTCGAGAGAGGTATTCCAGAGGCTGTCGGTCATCATGAGAACCTCCAGCTGGCGGTCGAGCACCTGCAACAGGAAGTACTGCTGAGCTGTGACGGAGATGAGGTTGGCACGTACTGCCTCTTCTTGCATCTGGGCTTGCAGTAGCAAGGCTTGTGCTGCCCGCTTCTTGTTGGTAATGGACCCGAACACGTCGATGTCCATCGAGAGTTGCAACGGCAGGTTGTAGGTCTTCGAGGCAGGACTCTTGCCGAAGGTGGCTATAGAGGCTTGCGGTGCAAAGGCAAGCGATGGTAGGTAGGCCAGTTTGGAAGCCTTCAGCGAGGCTTCTGCTTTCTCCACGGTGATGCGGGCGGAGTTCAGGTCGGTGTTGTTTGCCAACACTTGTTCGATGAGTTGCTGCAGCAGTGGGTCGGTGAAGAACTCGCGCCACGACATCTGGGCAATGGAGGTGTTGCCGGTGGCTTGCTGAATGTCCTGACTGGTGCCAAACGCATCGGCAGGCAGCGGAGTGTTTTGTTCGAATTTGTTATACATGCCGCAGCCCGTCAGCAGGAGGCATGCGGCAGTAGCAGTGATGATATTCTTGATTTTCATTCGTTTGTCGTTTTGTCGTTATTTATTTCGTTATCTCGCTCTCCCGCTCTTCCGCTTTCTCGTACTTTCACTCCTTGAAACTTCTCGTGAAGTTTTTGGAACACGATGAAGAAGGCTGGGACGACGAAGAGCAGGGCAAGGGTGCCAATGCTCATACCGCCAATGACACCCAGTGCAAGGGCACGGTTACCATTGGCACCGGCACCGCCCTCTATCACGAGGGGAATCATTCCGATAATCATCGTTGCTACAGTCATCAAGATGGGGCGCAGACGCTCCTTGCATGCTGAGAAGGCAGCATCTACAATGCTCAAACCTTGTTGGCGTCGCTCGGTGGCAAACTCGGTAATGAGGATGGCTGTCTTTGCCAACAAGCCAATGAGCATGATGACTCCCGTCTGCAAATAGATGTTGTTGTCCATGCCTGGTATCTGCTGTGTGTAGCCCAGGTAGGCGAACACGAAGGCTCCCATCAGACCAAACGGCACACTGAAAAGTACTGCCCACGGGGTAAACCAAGAGTTATACAAGGAAGCCAGGATGAGGTAGATGAGGATGGCGCAGATGACATAGATGACGGAGGTGGCACTGGAGCCGGCAGCCTCTTCCAATTCGCGTGACATGCCGCTATACTCGAATGTGGCGGTGTTGGGCATTTCCTCCTTGAACACTTCGGCAATGACCTTGTGGGCATCGCCCTCGGTGTAGCCGCTACCGGGTTTCACGATACAGGTAATGCTCTGGAACAGGTTGAAGTGTTCGATATTGGCAGGACCGACGATTTGTGTCAGGGAGACAAACTCGGAGATGGGTGCCATCTTGCCGTCTTTCACTCGTACGAAGATGTTCTGCAGCGACTGCGGGTCGAGACGATATTCGGGTGAGGCGGCAGCCATTATGCGATAGACCTTGCCAAACTGGTTGAAATTGCCGATATATGCGCCACCGCAGAAAGAACCAAGCGTGTTGAGCACGGCGGCAGGTGACACTCCGGCACGGTCGCACTGCGCTGCATCAACATCGACCTGATACTTCGGGAAACGCTCTGAGTAGGTGGACATGGCGGAGGCTATCTCCGGACGCTCCGCGAGCTTGGCAAGGAAGCGTTCGGTGTGTTTTGCAAATTCTGACAGGTTGCCATCGGTAGGATCTTCTACCACGAGCATCACGTCGTTACTGGTACCATAGCCAGGAATCTGTGGCATCTCAAAAGGAATTACTACCAGGTTTTTGATTTCTTGACAGTCGTAGTAGAAACGCCCGGCTACGAGTTGAAGCAGATGGTTCATGCCTGGACGTTCCTCCCAGTTCTTCAGGCGTACAACCATAGTGGCGTAGTTGGAACTGGCACCTGATATCATTCCGTAGCCACAGACCACAGCGAAATTCTCTAATTCAGGAATCTTCTTTACTTTAGCCTCTACCTGTTTCACCATTTCTCGCGTCTGCTTCAGCGTGGAACCTTCAGGAGCTTGTATCTCAACGAGAAAAACTCCCTGGTCTTCCTGAGGAACAAGACCCGAAGGAAGATTCTTCATAAAGAACACCAACAGCACGGCAGCCAGTGCCAGCAGGCTCCAGGCTAAGACGGGACGCTTGATGAACTTCTGCACACTCTTGCTATACTTATTATATATGGCATTGTAACTCGTCTCATAGGCCTTTTTTGTATAATAGGTCAGGCTTTTTCCCTTCTTTTTGCCTTCCGTTACGCGCATCATGATGGCGCAGAGGGCAGGGCACAGCGTGAGGGCTGATACGCACGACAAACCCACCGACGAGGCTATCGTCACACCAAACTGGGTGAAGAACGTACCGGATGTGCCTGGCATGAAGGTTACGGGGATGAACACTGCCATGAATACCAATGTACAAGAGACAACAGCTACCGACACCTCGTTCATTGCCTGACGGGTGGCTTCGCGGGCATCGCTGATGCCGTTCTCCATCTTCGCCATGACAGCCTCGACCACCACGATGGCATCGTCGACCACCGTACCAATCGCCAGCACGAGGGCGAATAGCGTAAGGATGTTGAGAGAGAAGCCTGCCAGCGAGACGATGGCAAAGGTTCCCAGCAGCGAAACGATGATGGAGATGGAAGGAATGATGGTGGCCTTGAAGTTTTGCAGGAAGAAGAACACCACGAGCACCACGAGGATGATGGCGATGACAAGCGTTTCCACCACATTGTGGATGGCAGCAAACAGGAAATCGTCGCTGGTCATCATGGTTACGAACTCCAGACCGGCAGGCATTGTTGCCTTCAACTCGTCAAACGTCTTGTTGATGCGGGCGTTCACTTCCGTGGCGTTGGCACCTGGTGCAGCGAACACCATGAAGAGGGCACCAGGACGGTCCTGAATGTTCGAGGTGAAGTTGTAACTCATGGCACCAATTTTTACTTCGGCAACATCGCTCAGGTGCAGGATGCCGCCGCCGCTGGTGCGTAGCACGATGTCATTGAACTCCTCAACATTCTTCAGCGTACCTTTGTACTGCATGGTGTATTGGTAAGAGTTTTCCGACTGCTCTCCTAAGGATCCTACAGCAGACACGAAACTTTGTCCGCCGATGGCTGCAAAAATGTCGTCGGGGCTCAGGTTGTACTGAGCCATCACGTCGGGCTTCAGCCAGATGCGCAGGGCATAGGTGTTACCCATGCTCTGTACGTTACCAACACCGGTGATACGCATTAGACGTGGCTTGACGTTGATATCGACATAGTTCGATACGAAATCCTCGTCATACTTGCCGTCGGCACTCTTTACGGCGAAAATTTGCAGGATATTGTTCTGACGTTTCTGTACAGTCACACCTATCTTGTTAACGTCGGCTGGCAGCAAGGCTTGTGCACGCGTCACGCGGTTCTGGACGTTCACAGCTGCCATATCGGGGTCAGTGCCCTGCTTGAAATAGACCGTAATCTCTGCATCACCGTTAGAAGAAGCCTTGGAAGTAATGTAGGTCATGTCCGGCACACCATTGATAGCCTCTTCCAAAGGCTGGATGACCGACTTCATTACCGTGTTCTCGTCGGCACCGGAATAGCTGGTAGAAATCGCCACCGTTGGCGGTGCAATATCCGGATATTGTTCTACTGGCAGTGAACTCATGGAGAGATAGCCCACCAGTGCAATCACAATCGAGATGGCACATGCCATCACATATTTGTTGATAAATATATTATTCTTCATAATTTGGAAGCAAATAATTTTCTCTAAACTCTCTCAGCTTTCAACTCTTCACCTCCTTAGGGAACAGTACCTTCTGTCCCTCCGTTACATTGTTAGCTCCTACGGAAATAATCCTGTCGCCCACTTTCAGACCCGTAGGCACAATGAAGTCTTTTCCGTTTCCTGTATCTTCTGTTGTCACGTCAACGGCAGTAGCCGTACTGTCGGCTTTGACCTTATATACCAAAGACTTGTCCTGAAGGCGTACAACAGCATTTTGGGGAACCACGATGACGCCCTTCTCGGCGAATGGCATCACCACAGTACCCTGGATGCCGGAGTACAGATGACCATCAGGGTTAGGGAACGATACCTTGCAGGTCAGCGTTCCCGTAGAAGAGTTGACGACACCCGTCAGACTGACAACACGTCCTTTGTATGGAAACTCGGTACCGTTTTTCATTACAAATGTTGCCTCGGGAAGACGGGAGATGTATTGATCTACGTCTTTTGCTTTCATTTTCGTCTGCACCATTTGCTCGACAATGGCTTCGGTAACAGAGAACTCAGCATACATCGTAGTATTGCCACTGAGTATGGTCAACTGTGTCATGGGAGAAACTTGATCGCCAATGCGTACGGGTATTTCGCCGATGACACCAGAAACGGGTGCCGTGATGGTGCAGAATCCTAGGTTCACCCTGGCACGGTTCACCGCTGCACGCGCCTGAGCAACAGCAGCCTGTGCCTGTTTATAGGCGTTCTCGCTATTGCGAAGCATGTAGCTGCTTACGATTTTTCGCTCAAACAGGTGCCTGTTCGAATCGTACTCCAGCCGTGCAGAGTTTTCTGAAGCCAGCGCTGCCTGAAGGTTAGCTTGGGCAGATTCCAAGTCCAACTGGGCATTGCGGTTATCGATGACAAAGAGCGTCTGCCCCTTTGCTACCACCTGTCCTTCGCTGACGGCAATCCTCATCAACTGTCCCGACATCTGCGGCATAACTGTCACGTCGTTCTGGCCCTTCATCCTGGCACTGAACTTATAAGGAACAACAATGTCAGACTTCTTTACTGTCATTGTTTCGAACGATGTGTTTTTCTCCTGCGGCATATCAACGTTGCAAGAGACTAGTCCACTAACAATTCCACATACGACCAAGGTCGTTTTGAATGATGTTCTTTTCATGTTATTTTTAATTTAATTATTTCTTACTGTTAAGTTAGCCGCTATGCGGCAGGATGTTTGCTATTAGGTCTGCTCTTTCATTTTCGCTTCTGTTACAAAGCAAGCCACAAGCCCATAAGTGATGGTGGGGCGAATCCATATCTCGGTAAGCAGAAAGTTGGTATATTTGTCGATATGCTCAAGACAAGAGATGTCATAGTGATAGAGTATTGCAATGACGACATCTACGATAAAGATCATCCAAAGGTTCAACTTGGTATAACTCTCCCATTCCTTTCGTGCATAAAAGTAAGTGAGCATCAGGAGTAGCCATACTGAGAGCGTAAGGCACGTCAAGCGGATAGGGTAACTCGTCAGTTCGGGGGAAAAGAGTATGTCGCGCAATAGCACGGTAATGCCCACACACAGTGTACACCAATAGTTGAACTGTTTAGGATGAAGTCGGTTGAACAAGTACATCAAAATCATAACAAAGCAGGCGATATAAAAAAGGTCGAGGATGAGTTCGAATGCCCCCTCGCTAAGTCCGAAATTAGATACGCCATAGAGCATAAAACACACCGACAACATGCCTGCTATGACGGTAATCCCCACATCTAAGACTTTGGTTTTTTTCTTAAATCGTATCTGCATGAATGTTTTTCTTTCTCTGCAAAGATAGTTTAATTTTTAAGAATGCTGGGCTTATGGAGGGACTGCATGATGTGTTTTTGCAGATTTTGAAACTTTTTTTGCAAATTTTGAAAATAAATATATGTTTTTTATAGTCGTATGCCGAGAGAAGTGTTCACGAACCAGTCGTTCAGATAGCCGTGAGTGTTGTTGTGATGGTAACGGATATTGTTGAATTGTCCGTAGGCATTAAGAAAGAATCGCCCAAAGTTGTAGGTTAGAGACATGCGGGCATCGAAACCGAGGCTGATGCCACTGTCGAATGTCTTGTTGCCCATGGGGGTGATATGCAGGTTGCCATAGAACCACTTGTCCCACTCTTCATCGGTCACCGTAGGGTCCCAGCAGTAGGGGTCTGCCATCAGCTCTTCCACATTGGTGGCGTAGCCGTAGGCTTTGAGTTTGTTGACGAGAGTCAGCATAGGCATCGCCATGATGTTGATGAGTAGTCCGCGTGTTGGTACCCAATTGTAGGCATAGCCTACGCCAAGACTTCCCTGCCACAGTTTGATGCGTCCTAGACCCTCCATCAGGTAAATCAAATCGCCGTTAAGATCAGAGGAATAGTTGATATGCGTATAGTTATACATCAGTCCAGCCATTAGCGACCCTACCGACAGTTTTTGTATCACCGATTGGTCGTAGGCAGCAGCATAGGAGAACTTCTTGCCGTTGAAGAGGTAGTATCCATCGGCGATGACAGTACGAATATGGATTGGATCAGTCAAATGAACTGCGTTCCAATCGTCTTTGGATTCTTCGGGGATGATGTCGCTGTTGAGATGAAAATTAGGGGAATGGTTTTCAAATGAATGGATGCGTACGTTAATGCCGTATGAACCTCCCGTGGCACCAAAAGTGAGATAACTACCTTTGTCGCCTCCAATGTTCACGGTATAGCCCAGACCGTAGCCTCTATAGCCTGCCCATACACCGATATATTGCGATGGAACGGTCTTTAAGGTGGGCTTGGCATGG
Source organism: Prevotella sp. (assembly GCA_017442825.1). Taxonomy (GTDB): domain Bacteria; phylum Bacteroidota; class Bacteroidia; order Bacteroidales; family Bacteroidaceae; genus Prevotella. The sequence continues at coordinate 12,029 of JAFRYZ010000068.1, forward strand.
TATTCTTTTCCTGCCATATTACCCTGGGTGCTCATGCTGACGAGGGTTTGGCTCACATTACCTCTAACTATGAGTTGCCAGGGTTTCTCCGGAGCTTCTATATAGCGGCGGTCAACACCCTTGACGGCCATGGAGTCCATCTTGGTACCCACTTTCTTGATGAGGGAGACGATTGTCTGTTGTGCCATAGCTTGGCTGCAAAGACAGATGGATATGATCAGCAAGACGTACTTCAACGAACCTCCCTTGGTGGTGGTGCGCATCCATGCTGTCACACTCTTTCCTATGCGCTGTTTGAAGGCGAGGCTGAAGGTGCTGTAGCTTCGGTAGCCGCTGTCGTGGGCAAGTTGCTGGACAGTGAAGGGCTGCTGCGCCTCGACGACGTCGTGGTAGCGGCAGAGGAAATGGTTGATGCGAAGGTCGTTAATATAGGTATTGTAGTTGAGTCCCTGGTGCGAAAAATACTGACTGAGATAGTTGCGGTTAGTGCCAATGGCTTGGGCAAGTTGCAAAAGGGTCAGGTCGTGTTGTAGATAAAGTTGTGTGTCTATGCAATATTTTTGCAACAACGGTCCGATGTCGTCGTGGGTGGTTTCAGGAAGGTTGTTCGATTCCAGGTACTTGACGGCGGTCGTTTCGTCGAACATGGAAGTGGAAGTGGACGGGGATGGGGCGATGCTGAGGTCGGTCAGCGTTTCAACGCGCCATAGCAGGTAACCAATCATCACCATGATATTCAGTCGAAGGATGTATTTGTATGCAGGTCCGCCGAGACCACTAACGTAAATGACGAAAAAAATCGTAAATGCTGCCAGCACTAAGAATGTGTGCCACACCTCTTTGTGCTCCAGGTCAGCATAGTTGTCGCGCAACCAGTGTCCATACTGTATCAGCGCGCGAACCATATAAATTGTTAAGCCTATACCCAACAGAAGAAGATAGCCGTATAAAAAGGGACCGAGCACATCGCTATGACAGGCAACACACCATGCCATACCCGCTACAAGTGGTGCCACTACCACTCCGGCAAACCACAGCGGTCGCCTGCGGTTTTGTAACATGGCAAGCAACACAGCTATTGCCAAAGGAAAAATCGTCATGCAGTCTAGCAATCCACCTACAAGATATACTTGCTGAGCATCATCGTTTGGCGAAAGAAACGCAAGCGGCATATACCATATGTGGCCTAAGGCTATTGCGGCAAAGAATGCGGCAGTACACTTGCGAAGGCGAATAGGTGTTGTTATGTCGTTGGCGAAAGCGTTCCCCTTGCGCAACAACAGATAACAGCTAGCTATCATCGCCATCATTGCACCACCACCATAGAGAATATAGTAAAAGAGGTCTTCTTGACTCGGTATCTCGTACATAGTGTTTTACAGTTTCTCGCCATAGCAGAGGTCGCCACAGTCACCGATGCCTGGGACAATGTATTTATGTTCGTTCATGCCAGGGTCGATGGCTGCGCACCAGAGGGTGATGTCGTCGGGGAGGTTCTGTCTTAGAAACTCAACACCTTCGGGTGCTGCAATCACGCAGCAGATATGTATCTTTCTGGGCTTGCCTGTCTTGAGGAGTGCTTCCGTGGCTGCAACCATCGAACCGCCTGTTGCCAGCATGGGGTCGGTGATGACGAGTGTTTTACCTTTGATGGAGGGGGCTGCCAGATATTCTGTATGAATGCCAACCTCGGTGTGTTCGCGGTTGGTGTACATGCGAAAGGCTGAAACAAAGGCATTCTCTGCACGATCGAAAACATTTAGAAAACCTTGATGGTATGGTAGACCAGCACGCAGTACTGTGGCGAGCACGATGTCGTCCTTGGGCAATGACATTTCGATGGATCCTAGCGGCGTGGTGATTTTCTTCTTCTTATAGTCGAGGGTTTTCGACAGTTCGTATGCCATCATTTCGCCTACCCTTTCTATGTTGCGACGAAAGACCATACGGCCTCTTTGATAGGCTTTGTCGCGTAAAAGTGCCATATATTGATTGATGACACTGTTTTGTTCTGTGAAATTGATAACTTTCATAGCTTGGTTTTTAAAAGTGGAGTCAAAGGTACGATTAAGCGAGAACAATGCAAAGGGAAATCCCAATTTCTTTTGCTTTGTAGAGCGAAAGTACCTACGGCGGAGCCAAAGGTACGAAAGAAGACGGATGTTTGCAAACTCTATTTGTCAAAAATGGTATCAAGGTTGAATATTTTGTAATATTTAACCTAATAAATAGGTATGAAAGTCTGATTTTGGTACATAAACTTTGTTGTTAAAAGGAAAATAATTACCTTTGCATCCGATTTGGTGTGCGGACACACCGCAAGTAAATAGCTTTTTTAAGGAAAAAAGGATAAGTAACTATTTAATAAAAGACAAAATGGCAAAGTTAGATTTGACACAGTATGGCATTACCGGTTCTACCGTGATTGCCCACAATCCATCGTATGAGTTCCTCTTTGAGGAAGAGACCAAGGCTGAGCTAACGGGTTATGACAAGGGTCAGAATACCGAACTCAATGCCGTCAACGTGATGACAGGTATCTATACCGGTCGTTCTCCTAAGGACAAGTACATTGTCTGTGATGAGCAGAGCAAGGACAAAGTGTGGTGGACCACAGAGGAATATAAGAACGACAACCATCCGATGTCTGAAGAAGTTTGGGCACAGGTGAAGGACATCGCCATCAAGGAGCTTTGCAACAAGAACCTGTACGTGGTAGACGCTTTCTGCGGTGCCAATGAGGCTACGCGTTTGGCTGTGCGCTTTATCGTTGAGGTGGCTTGGCAGGCTCATTTCGTAAAGAATATGTTCATCCAGCCTACAGAAGAAGAACTTGCTAACTTCGAGCCGAACTTTGTTATCTACAATGCTTCGAAGGCTAAAGTGGAGAACTACAAGGAGTTGGGTTTGAACTCAGAGACTTGTGTTGCCTTCAACACGACCAGCCGCGAGCAGTGTATCATTAACACTTGGTATGGTGGTGAGATGAAGAAGGGTATGTTCTCTATGCAGAACTACTATCTGCCCCTGCAGGGTATCGCTTCCATGCACTGCTCTGCTAACACGGATATGGAGGGTAAGAACACAGCCATCTTCTTCGGACTCTCGGGTACAGGTAAGACAACGTTGAGTACCGACCCGAAGCGTTTGCTCATTGGTGACGACGAACACGGATGGGACGATGAGGGTGTGTTCAACTTGGAGGGTGGCTGCTATGCCAAAGTGATCAACCTGGACAAAGAGAGCGAACCTGACATCTATAATGCTATCCGCCGCGATGCCCTGTTGGAAAACGTTACGGTTGATGCTGAAGGAAAAATCGACTTCGCTGACAAGAGTGTAACAGAGAACACTCGTGTGAGCTATCCTATCAACCATATCGAGAAGATAGCCCAAAAGGTGAATGGCAAGAGTGCTGGTCCTGAGGCAAAGAACGTTATCTTCCTTTCTGCCGATGCTTTCGGCGTGCTGCCACCGGTGTCAATCTTGACTCCTGAGCAGACAAAATATTACTTCCTCTCAGGTTTCACGGCAAAGTTAGCGGGAACTGAGCGTGGTATCACCGAACCTACTCCTACTTTCTCTGCTTGCTTCGGTCAGGCGTTCCTCGAGCTGCATCCAACCAAGTATGCTGAGGAATTGGTGAAGCGTATGGAGAAGAGTGGTGCCAAGGCATACCTCGTGAACACGGGTTGGAACGGTACTGGCAAGCGCATTTCTATCAAGGACACACGCGGTATTATCGATGCTATCCTCGGTGGTGCTATCCTGAACGCACCTACCAAGAAGATTCCTTACTTCAACTTCGAGGTTCCGACAGAGCTTGAAGGCGTTGACACCAACATCCTCGACCCACGCGACACTTATGCTGACGCTACTGAGTGGAATAAGAAAGCGGAGGATTTGGCTTCACGCTTCATCAAGAATTTCAAGAAGTACGAAGGCAACGAGGCCGGAAAGGCACTGGTCGCTGCAGGTCCGAAGCTGTAAAGCATTGGGCCGAAAGCAACGAGTATTCATGCTGGTCGCTGCAGGTCCGAAGCTGTAAAAGTTGAGAGACTATAGTCTAGAGTTTAGAGAAGCCTCCTAACCCTTGAAGGGGGGCCTTAGTTTCTAGACTCTCAACTCTCATCTCTCAACTATAAACTTATAGAAGAAGCGCTCTTCCTATATGGGGAGGGGCGCTTCTTGTTTATGTTATGGAATTTATCCGAATAAAACTTAAAAAAACGAGGTTTTAGACTATATTTTGCATAATAAAAGGTGGAAATGGCGTTTTATTTGCGGAATTCTGATTAAATTTGCAGGCAAAAATTCAAAAGCAACTGATGAAAAGAAACATAGCAACCGTCATCTTGGTAGTGGCAATGACCATGATGTGCGCCTCTTGTTTGGACCGTCGTTCGAATGAAGAATATAATTTTTATGGCGATGCTGCCATTACCAGCTTCTCTTTGGGAACGGTCAACCAGTATCTGATAGGCATTAGGAAATCTACTGGCGTGAAGGACAGTCTCTACAAACAAACTTATGCCGGTTCGAACTATATTTTTAATATCGACCACGTCAACGGACTTATCTTCAATGCCGACTCGTTGCCTTATGGCACAGACCCTGCTCATATTCTTGCTACAATCACGGCTAAGAATAGTGGAACAGTGTTGCTGAAGGACTATTTGGACGAAGACTTTTACTATTATTCTTCCAGTGATTCGATTGACTTCACAGGACCTCTTACTATCCGTGTTAATTCACAATCTGGCGAAAACCAAAGGGACTATACGGTCAAGGTGAATGTGCATCAGCAGGAGGGTGATGTCTTCAATTGGACGACAATGGGAACGGTTGCGGAGTTAGCTGTAGCTCCGACTTTCAATATCAGAGCGGCTGCAGATGATATCTATGCTCTGGTGCCGACAACAGCATTGGACCGCACGTTTGTTTATGACTTGAAGAAAAAATTGGATGGTGCTGCACCTACTGTTTATGAGCTGGGAGCTGAGGCTTATAAAAACGCTGCCGCTTTCAACGGAAAATTGTATGTCCTTGATGGTCAGCAGATGAAAGTTTTCGAGGATGGTAATCTCGTGCTGACTCAGACGGCTGATGCACAGGTGAAACGATTGTTGGGTGCTGGAGAAACGGAGTTGTATGCGCTGTCTGATGGTGGAAAGTTTTTGTCTTCTGTTGATAATGGTGTAACCTGGAAAGAGGAAATCTTCAACGACGACAAGAGTCTGTTGCCAACAGTTGATTTGAACTTCTTCTCTTACGACGTGGAGACCAACGAGGGCATGGAACAGGTGGTGTTGGCTGGATATGTCACTGGTATCAACCGCATGATGGTTTGGTCGAAACTTTTTGAAGTGAATACGCAGGCTGCATGGACTTATGTCGATTTGGCAGGCGACTACCGATATGCTGCTCCGAAACTCACTGGACTGACGGTGCTGCCTTATGGCGACGAGGATATTGCTATCGGCGTGAAAGCTGACGGCACTTACAGTAACTTCATGGTGAGCACCGATGGAGGAATCACGTGGCACACCAGTAGCCAGTATGCTTATCCTACGGGGTTCAATAAGTCGAAGAGTGTATTCTCGGCAACGACCGACTCGAATTATTACATCTGGTTGGTGGATAACACCGGACAGGTGTGGAGAGGACGATTGAACAAAATGGGATGGGAGAAGAGATGAAAGCTGCCGTTATCTACATATTGTTGTTGCTTGCCGTTCTGCCTGTTAGGGCGCAGGACGACATGGAGTACCGCATGGAGGTGGGTGCTGGCGGTGGTCTGATGGGATATTTGGGCGATTTCAACGGAAATCTAACGAAAGACCTGCAGCCGATGGGAACGGTTTTGCTGCGATATAATTTCGATACGTATAAGACGATGAAACTGAACGTCAGCTACGGAAAACTGAAAGGAAACTCGAAGGATGTGGAAACATACTATCCACCGTATGCCAACAATCCCTATAAGGTGGATAACTCGCTGATTGACGTGGGGATGACGTTCGAATATAATTTCCTTCCCTATGGTACAGGGAAGGAGTATCGAGGAGCAAAACGATTGGTGCCGTTCGTATTCGGAGGCTTTGGAGCAACGTTTGTCAGCCTGAAGAATAGTGAAAAGAAGAGTGTCTTTACAGCAAATGTACCGATAGGTATCGGATTAAAATATAAAGTGGGTGACAGGATGAATGTCGGATTGGAGTGGGCGATGCACTTCTCGTTGAGTGACGAACTCGACGGTGTAAAAGACCCGTACGGCATTCCAAGCAAGGGTGCATTCAAGAATACTGATTGCTATCACACCCTGCAGGTAACTTTCTCCTATAGTTTCATGGCTAAATGCCGCGTATGTCATAACCAAGATGAGTAATAACAACAGCATAAATGTTCCGCAACATATTGCCATTATCATGGATGGTAATGGACGTTGGGCAATGGAACAAGGTAAAGAACGCACATACGGTCATCGGGCTGGTGTGGAAACGGTACGGCGCATCACGGCGGAGTGTGTGAGGATGGGAGTGAAATATTTGACGCTCTACACCTTCTCTACCGAGAATTGGAACCGACCTTCAGACGAGGTGGCTACGCTCATGGGACTGGTGCTTTCATCGTTGGAGGATGAAATATTCATGAAGCACAACGTCCGTTTTCGCGTAATAGGCGACATGAATCGGTTGCCAGAAGATGTACAGCAGAAGTTGCGCGAGACGGAAGAGCATACGGTGAAGAATGATGCTATGACAATGGTAGTGGCGCTGAGCTACTCCAGCCGTTGGGAAATTACAAATGCTGTGAAGGAAATCGTACAAGAGGTGCACGAAAAAGGAAAAATGCCTCAAGTGACAGAGGAGTTTATCAGTCAGCACTTGCAGACCAATTTCATGCCCGATCCTGACTTGATGATTCGTACCGGAGGCGAACTGCGCATCTCAAATTATCTGCTATGGCAGATAGCTTACAGCGAGTTGTATTTCTGTGATACCTATTGGCCAGACTTCAGAGAGGAAAACCTTCACATGGCGATAGAAAGCTATAATCAAAGGCAACGCCGTTACGGAAAGACGGAAGAACAGGTAGAGAACGGAAAATTGTAAAGAATGAAAAGATAGACCGATGAATTTCGCTTATATATATAATAAGGTATATGTGTTGCTGGTCTTGCTTTGTGCTTTTGGCATACAAGCAAGGGCGCAGGAGAAGATAGTGAACCCTTCTGTTAGCTATTCTGATAACGCTCGCGAGGTGGTTATCGGAGGGTTGGCTGTTTCGGGGGTGCAAGGCTACGAAGACTTTGTGTTGACAAGTATCTCTGGATTGGCAGTAGGACAGCGGATAGAAATGCCGGGTAGTCAGATTACACAGGCTGTGAAGCGTTACTGGAAGCACGGATTGTTCTCCGACGTGGCTATTTCAGCAGATTCTATTGTTGGTGATACGGCATACCTACATATCTATTTGAAACTCCGTCCGCGCGTCTCTTCTATCAATTACATCGGATTGAAGAAAAGTGAGCGTGAGGATTTGGAGCAGAAACTCGGTATCATCAAAGGGGGACAGATTACACCGAACATGACAGCCCGTGCTAAGTTGATAGCTCAACGTTATTTTGAGGATAAGGGTTACAAGAATGCAGATATCAATATCTATCAGCGCGACGATGTGTCGAACGAGAATCAGGTAATTCTATACGTTGATGTTGATAAGAAGCAGAAAATTAAAGTTAAGCAAATCGTTATTGAGGGGAATGACAAACTGACCGACAAGAAATTAAAGGGTGGACTGTTCAGAAAAGGGGCTTTCAAGAAACTTCACGAAACGGGCAAGTTCTCTAGTTTTCTCAAGTCGAAGAAATATACACCGGAACGTTGGGCAGAAGATAAAAAGAATGTTATCGAAAAATACAACGAAAACGGATATCGTGATGCTGTCATTGTGAAAGACAGTGTCTGGAACATCGACGACAAGCATGTGGGAGTCTATCTGAAGATTGACGAAGGCCAGAAATACTACCTGCGCAATGTGACTTGGGTGGGTAATACGGTTTATTCAACGGCTCAATTGGACAATATCCTTGATATGAAGAAGGGTGATGTATATAACCAGAAGCTCTTGAACAAGCGTCTGACCGAAGATGACGATGCTGTGGGTAATGCTTACTGGAACAATGGTTACCTTTTCTACAATCTGCAACCTACCGAAGTGAACATCGTCGGAGACTCCATTGACCTTGAAATGCGTATTTTCGAAGGGCAACAGGCCCACATCAACAAGGTGCGCATCAATGGTAATACACGTATCTATGAGAATGTGGTGCGCCGTGAGTTGCGTACCAAGCCGGGTGACCTCTTCTCGAAGGAAGCTCTTAGTCGTACTGCACGTGAATTAGCTTCAATGGGACATTTCGATCCAGAGGCTGTCAGCCCTGATGTCAAACCCAATTATGAAGACGGAACGGTGGATATCAACTGGAACCTGAAACAGAAGTCGAACGACCAAATTGAGTTCTCGTTGGGTTGGGGACAGACGGGAGTTATCGGTCGTGTAGGTCTGAAACTGAACAATTTCTCCATGGCAAACCTGTTCAAGAAGAAAGGTGAGCGACGTGGCATCATGCCGATAGGCGATGGTGAAGTCATTTCGTTGGGCGTGCAGACAAATGGTCGTTACTACCAGTCGTACAATGCTTCTTATTCCACGGGTTGGCTCGGTGGTAAGCGTCCCAATCAATTTAGTGTCGGTGTTTCCTATAGTAAAATGACGTCAGTATCGGACAACTACTACAATAGTGCTGTCATGAACAACTACTGGAATTACTATGGTGGAGTAGGCAGTTTTGGTACAAACAATTACGAAAACTACTACGACCCGGACAAGTATATCCAGATGTTGGGGGCTAATATTGGGTGGGGTAAGCGTCTGCGTTGGCCTGACGACTATTTCACATTGTCGGTACAGTTAGCCTACACCCGCTACATGATGAAGAACTGGAACTACCTGATGATTACGAACGGAGCTTCCAACAACTTGAATATGAGTATCGCGTTAAATCGTATTTCTACCGACAACCAACTTTTCCCACGTCGAGGTTCTGAGTTTACGGTTTCGCTGACTCTCACACCGCCATGGTCAGTGTTCAACAATAAAGACTATGCCAATCTTGCAAAGGATGTCAACTCTTCAACTTATCAGTCAGAAGTTCAGGAAAAATACCGTTGGATTGAATACCACAAGTGGAAGTTCAAGTCAAAGACTTATACAGCTCTGACAGGAGGACAGAAATGCTTTGTGTTGATGACGCGTATAGAAATGGGTCTTTTGGGTTCGTATAATAAACACAACAAGTCGCCATTTGAAACATACTATGTTGGTGGTGACGGTATGAGCGGCTATTCATACGGCTATTCGGAAGAAACGATTGGTCTGCGTGGTTATGAGAATGGTTCTATCGGATATCCTACTTACGCATACGACCGCTTTACACTGGAACTTCGCTATCCGTTCTTGCTCGGCAACACTACCATCTATGGTCTTGGCTTTGTAGAGGCAGGTAACGCATGGCAGGAAATCTCAGACTTTAATCCGTTTAAGATGAAGCGGTCTGCTGGTATTGGTGTGCGTCTCTTCCTGCCAATGGTGGGTATGATGGGTATTGACTGGGCATACGGCTTCGATAAAGTATCCAATGGTTCACGTGGCGGAAGCCAGTTCCATTTTGTGCTCGGACAAGAATTCTAATTTGGAAGTCGTAAATGACAGAATAATAAACGATTAGAATGTGGTTGCGTCAAACAAAAGAATAAAAACAATAAAGAATATGAAAAAGACGATGATGATAGCTCTCTTCGCTGTAGCAGCGATGACGGCAAATGCGCAGAAGTTTGCACTCATAGATATGGAATATATCTTGAAAAATGTTCCTGCTTATGAGCGTGCCAACGAACAGTTGAATCAGGTCAGCAAGAAATGGCAGGCTGAGGTAGAGGCTCTCAATACAGAAGCTAGCACGCTGTATAAGAACTACCAGAACGAGGTGGTATTCCTTTCTCAAGAGCAAAAGAAGGCGAAGCAGGAGGCTATCATGCAGAAAGAAAAGGAGGCTTCTGATTTAAAACGTAAATATTTCGGTCCTGAAGGTGAACTCTTCAAGAAACGTGCTTCGTTGATGACGCCGATTCAGGACGAAGTCTACAATGCCGTTAAGGATATTTCCGACCAACGTGGTTACTCACTTGTCGTTGACCGTGCTGCTAATGCCGGCATCATCTATGGCTCACCGAAAGTTGATATAAGCAATGAAGTGCTGCAGAAACTAGGCTATCAATAACCTTAGCAATTCCTAGCAACTCCTAGGCTCTCCTAGAAAATCCTAGTTCCACCTAGAAAAAGAAAACAACAAACAATTACAAAATAAAAAACAGAAAGAAAAATGAAAAAGATTATTATCATGTTGATGCTGTGCGCACCAATGGCTGTGTTTGCACAGAAGTTTGGTCATCTTGACTCTCAGGCTCTTATCCAGTCTCTTCCTGAGGCTATCAAAGTTCAGAGCGAATTGGAAGCCCAAGGTAAGATTTATGAAAACGACCTCAAGGCTATGCAGGACGAATTGCAGCGCAAGGCTGAGGAATATGACAAGACTAAGAGTACGATGAATGCTACAAAGCAGGCAGAGACCGAAAAGACCCTGCAGGATATGTACACCAAGATTCAGCAGCAGGCTCAGGACAACCAGACTGCATTCAACAAGTTGCAGCAAGAGAAGCTCGGCCCGATTCTCGACAAGGTGCGCAAGGCTATAGAAGAAGTTGCCAAGGCTGGCGGCTACGTCTATATTATGGAGAAGGCTGCAGGTCAGCCCCTATACATCAACGAGGCTGTCAGCAAGGATGTAACTGCTGAGGTTAAGGCTAGGTTGAAGTAATGAAAATGAGAAGAACTGTCATCATACTTTTCGCACTCCTCTTTACGGCAGTCCTGCAGGCGCAGGATTTGAAGTTTGGAATCTTCAGCTATGAAGCCGTGCTTCAATCAATGCCCGACTATATTGCGGCACAGCAGGACTTGTCACAGTTGCGTTCGCAATACGATGCTGAGACGAAACGTACCGAAGACGAATTCAACGTAAAGTATGAAGCGTTTCTTGAAGAACAGTCAGGCCTTGCTCCAACCATCCGCAACAAGCGACAGCTGGAGTTGCAGGACATGATGGAGCGAGGCATCACCTTCAAGAAAGAGGCGAAACGTTTACTGGAGCAGGCAGAGAAAGATGCGCTCACTCCTGTCAAGAACCGCTTGTCGGAGGCCGTCAAGCAGCTTGGGCGTGAACGCGGATATGCCTTCATCCTTAATGCCGACAGCGAGGCAGTACCCTACATGAGTGCTGATAAGGGTGAAGACGTCACCGAAGTACTCAAAGCCCTGCTAATGAAAAAATAATCATCAATCGTTACAAATGATGCAGCCCCCCACTGGTCCCATAGGCATTTTCGATTCTGGCTACGGCGGACTTACCATCTTACATGGTATCCGTCAGTTGCTTCCAGAGTACGATTATCTATATCTCGGTGATAATGCCCGTGCGCCCTATGGGTCTCGTTCGTTTGAGGTGGTCTATCAGTTCACTCGTCAGGCGGTGATGAAGCTTTTCGAGATGGGTTGCCATTTGGTAATCCTCGGATGTAATACGGCTTCGGCAAAAGCATTGCGTACCATTCAGCAGCGCGATTTGCCCTTGATAGATTCTTCTCGACGTGTTCTCGGTGTCATACGTCCTACGGCAGAGGTTATCGGTAGCCTGACCACTAGTCGTCATGTGGGTTTGTTGGCTACCGAAGGAACTGTGCGCAGTGACAGTTATCGATTGGAAATACAAAAACTCCATCCCGATATTCAAGTAACAGGTATAGCCTGTCCTTTGTGGGTTCCCATCATTGAAAACAACGAAGCAGACTCTCCTGGTGCTGATTACTTCGTCAAGAAACGGTTAGACCAGTTGATGCGTCTCGACCCTGAAATTGATACCATCATCCTCGGATGTACTCATTATCCTATTCTCATGCCAAAAATCCTGAAACATATTCAACCTGGCGTTCGCATTGTTCCGCAGAGCGAATATGTAGCAGAGAGTTTACAGGGCTACCTGCAACGTCATCCAGACATTGAGCGGCGCATAACCAAAACTGGTCATTGCCAATACTATACAACAGAAAATCCTGATAAGTTCAAGGAAACAGCACAGATATTTCTCCACGAACACGTCAATGTTAGGCACATAGACTTGGAATAAGCAACAGAACTAACCCAACAATTACTATGCTACACATCCATGAAGAGGCGGCACGCTGCCTGTTGTGCAAGGATGCCCCCTGCACAAAAGCGTGTAAAAAAGGAGATCCTGCACGCGTTATCCGCGCCATTCGTTTTGACAATACTGCCAATGTTTGGCGTTGGCTGGAAGGTTGCACAGATGCCGACCTCGACCGAGCAGAGCAAGCCTGTATCCACTATGACCGACCGATACGTATTAGAGAATTGGTAAATGCTGTGTCTTCTTCGCAAATAAAAGCAGAAACACTTCCCTCCCTTGCCATAGACTTTTGTAATATTCCATGTGAAAATCCGTTCTTCCTAGCATCGTCTGCCATTTGTACGAATTACGAGATGGTTGCTCGCGCCCTTGAAATGGGGTGGGCAGGTGTCTTTTATAAGACCATTTGCAAGCAAGAAATCAAGGAAGTTTCGCCTCGCTTTGATGCTGTTGGGAAGGAAGGAACTTCTTTTGCCGGATTCCGCAATATGGAACAGTTGAGCGAAAATCCCTACGAGGTGGATTTCGAGATCCTCCGCCGCCTGAAACAAAACTATCCTACAAAGATTATCGTTGCTAGCATCATGGGGCAATATGAAGAAGAGTGGATAGACTTGGCGGTAATGGCTGAAGAGGCTGGCTGCGATGCTGTGGAACTGAACTTTTCTTGTCCACAGATGCGACTGACTGGAATGGGCAGTGACGTTGGACAAAACCCCGAATTGGTTACCTTTTTCACGGCAAACGTCAAACGTAATGTAAAGATACCCGTCATCCCCAAGATGACACCTAATATTACCCATATCAATGATCCTGCAACGGGGGCTTATTTTGCAGGTGCCGACGCTATTTCAGCCATCAATACCATCAAGAGTGTGACGATGACCCCAGAGGCAGAAGTCAGTCAACAGAAAACAATATCAGGTTATAGCGGGCGGGCAGTGAAGCCCATAGCCCTGCGTTTCATTCTTGATATGGCAACGAATCCCATTCTTCATCAACACAATAGGGAGCGCAAAATCGGGTATGACTATCTGGTTGGATATGATGAGAAGCATGCCAAGACAAAGAGCATCCAACTAAGCGGTATAGGCGGAATAGAGACATGGCGAGATGCGTTGGAATTTATCCAACTCGGTTGCCATAACGTGCAGATATGTACTGCCGTCATGCAATTTGGCTATCGTATCATCGACGATCTTATTTTAGGTTTGCAGACTTATTTGGCAGAAAGAGGTATCGAGCATTTGGAAGATATTGTGGGCGAACAACTGCCTTTCTTTGTCCCACCTTCCGATCTCGACCGTGAGACAATGATCTATCCGACTATTGACCGAGAGCGTTGTGTTGGTTGTGGACGCTGTTATGTCTCTTGTCAGGATGGTGGTCATCAGGCCATCACCTTTGATGAGGACAGCCGTCAGCCACATATCGTAGGTACAAATTGTGTAGGGTGTCATCTCTGCCGACTCGTTTGTCCTACAGGTGCTATTGGACAGACAAAACGAGTTGCCAAGAAGAGCGTCAGAAAGCCGTCAGCCTGCGACTGATGTTACGAACGGGATACCATACAGCGAGCCAGCCGACTACGATAACGGTAACGAAGATAAGGACGATATCCCACGGGTGAACGCTAATGGGATAGGCATCAACGACAAAGGAACCGCTGCTGTCACCAAGTCGGACAAGACCAAATTGCTGTTGCAACCAACAGAGCAACAGACCTATAAGTATGCCGATAACAGCTCCTGCAAGTGATATCATACGACCTTCGAAAAGGAAGATTTGTGTAATTTGCTTGCTTGAAGCACCGAGATTGCGTAGAGTTACCACATCGTCTCTCTTGTCAATAATCAACATGGAAAGAGAACCAATGATGTTGAAGCAAGCCACCAACAAGATGAAAGTTAGGAAAACATAGGCAAAGAACTTTTCTATCTGCATGATTTTGAACGTGTCTGCCTGTTGTTCGTAACGATCCAGCACACGATACTTCTCGCCGACAATCTCTTGTATCTTTTTCTTTGCCGATGCTATATCCACGTTCGCTTTCATCCGCAGTTCCAAACTGCTCAGTTCGCCTTGTCTGTTAAACAAATTACGTGCAAAAGCGATGGAGGTAATGATGTAGTCTTTATCGTATTTTGATTGTTTCACTTGGAACACTAACCCCGGAGAAACCAGCGAGTCTTCCACGAAGGCTCCTTCTGGATTCATCATGTCTAGTTGTCCTTCTCGTTGTGGTGCGTAGATATGCAGATAATCTTGCCACTTGGCACCCGTTCCGAGATTTTGTGCTAACTGTATGCCGACAATCCCATATTGCAGATTGGCAGCATGCAACTTGTAGTCACCATCACCATAAAGGATACTTTGGATGTTTGTTAGTGAGTCGAAATTATCTTCCACCCCCTTTACCATTACCATAGCCTGTCGTTCGCGATAGATAGCAAGAGCCATATCTTCCACACTCTCCGTTGCCACCTCAACCTCGGGCAAGGCCTTTACCTTCAGCAGCACAGGGTCGTCAGCAGGAACAGTTTTACCCGTGGCGGGAACCACTTTCATTTGTGGGTCGAAGGTGGTGAAGAAAGAAGCTACAAGGTCGCTGAAACCATTGAATCCACTTAATACAACCACCAAAGCCATCGTTGCTACGGCAACACCGATAACGGAGATGGCACTGATAATGTTTATAGCGTGTGTGCTCTTCTTTGAAAAAAGGTAGCGTCGGGCAATGTAGAATGGGAAACTCATTTTTTCAGCAGTTCGTCAATGCGTTCGATGTAGTCGAGAGAGTCGTCGATGAAAAAACGTAGTTCAGGTATGATACGCACCTGATGACGAATGCGCTTGCCCAGTTCGTAGCGAATAGCTTTTTCGTTTTTATGGATGTTTTCCAACAACTCTTCCGCCTTTTCGCTGGGAAAAATGCTCAAGTAAGCCGTACAGATGCCGAGGTCTGGAGAAATCTTAGTCCGCGTTACACTGACCATTACACCGTGCATCATGCGCGTCTGACTTTGAAAAATCTCCGCCAACTCTTTCTGCAGCATGCGTGCTATTCGGTTTTGTCTTGTTTCTTGCATGATATTGTTTTTTGATTGAGCGCAAAAGTAGCCAATACTTTTGAAAGACACAAGAAAAAAAGGAAAAAACCAATCTTACTCCTTACGGATAATGGTGAGTCCATCGCGTAGGGGGAGAATGAGAACTTCTACGCGGGAATCTTGTGCCACATGGTCATTGAAACGACGGATGCCAACAGTTTGTTGGTCGTGGTCATATTCTGGGTCGGTGACATGTCCGTCCCAGAGAGTATTATCAGCTACGATAAAACCACCGCTTTTAAGTGTGGGAATAGCCATTTCGTAAGTTTCAACATAGGTTCGCTTGTCGCCATCGATGAATACCAAATCAAAATCGATACCGAGTTTTGGAGCTTCAGTTATAGCATCGCCAATACGAAAATCAATGAATTCGGCAACGGGCGAGTTTTCTATCCATGGTCGCGTGAAATCCTCCTGTTCATCGTTTATTTCGAAGGTGATTATTTTGGATTTCTTCGCTCCCTCGCTCCCCCGTTTTTTAGCACCCTCGTTCTCCTTTAATCCTTCCGCCATGCAAATAGCAGAATAGCCACTAAACGTTCCTACTTCAAGAATATATTGCGGACGCATCATCATCACGAACATCTTCAGCAGACGTCCTTGCAGGTGTCCGCTTGCCATACGTCCATGCAGCAATTGCACGTTTGTAGCTCGCCACAGCCGGTAGAGGTAGTCCCCTTCTGGCTCTATATGGTTGGTGATATATTCTTCAATTGTCAATTGTCAGTTGTCAATTATCAATTCGTAAAATCGCCTCTATCGCCAATCGGTAGCTGTCAAGTCCGAAACCGGCAATAACTCCTTTGCATCCGGCACTAATCATAGAATAATTGCGGAACTCTTCACGCGCGTGTACATTACTTATATGTACCTCTACAACGGGAGTCTTCAATGAGCGAATGCAGTCGAGTAAGGCTATAGACGTGTGGGTATAAGCTCCAGCATTGAGCACGATTCCGTCGTAGGAGAATCCTACGTCCTGGAGTTTGTCTATGAGTTCGCCTTCGTGATTGCTTTGAAAGTATTCGATGTCAACGTTGGGAAATCGCTCTCGCAAGTCGTTTAAGCAGTCCTCCATGGCCTTTTTGCCATAGATTTCCGGTTCACGTGTACCCAAAAGATTTAGGTTTGGGCCGTTCATGATGAGTATTTTCATGTTCTGTTGAAAAAAGTTTGTATATTTGTATGCAAAATTAAGCAATAAAATGGAAACCGACAAGAAAACGGGTACGAATGTCACTAAGCTTTATCAGCGGTATCTAAAATTAGAGCGAGGTTATTCGCCTAATACAGTTGATGCTTATATGCGAGATGTGGAAAAACTGGTGAGGTATTTAGAAACCACGAAAATCGATAGCTTTTCTTCCGTTTCATCAGAAAAAAACGAATCTACACTCCTTGACGTGCGGTTGGAAGACCTGGAAAATTTCTCAGCGATGCTCGCCGACATAGGTATTGGTCCCCGTTCGCAAGCTCGTATCCTCAGTGGAGTGCGTGCGTTCTATCGTTTTCTGGTGCTCGATGGTTTCCTTCAGGATGATCCTACAGAACTATTAGAGTCTCCCAAGTTACCCGACCACCTTCCAGAGGTTCTTTCAACGGAGGAAGTGGATATGTTGGAAGCCGCTATCGACGTTGGTGGCACCTGGGAAGGTCATCGTAACCGTGCTATCATCGAAGTTCTTTTCTCTTGTGGCTTGCGTGTTTCAGAATTGGTCAATCTTCGCCTTTCCAACCTCTATCTTGACGAAAAGTTCATTCGCGTTTTGGGAAAAGGATCCAAAGAACGTCTTGTCCCCATTTCCGAACGCGCCATCGAGGAGTTAGGCTATTGGTTTGCGTGCCGCAACGAGATGGTTATAAAAACTGGCGAGGAAGACTATGTGTTTTTAAATCGACGTGGGGCACACCTGACGCGAACCATGATTCTCATCATGATAAAAAAATATGCGGAACAGGCAGGCATTAAGAAGACCATCTCTCCACACACTTTGCGCCATTCTTTTGCAACAGCGTTGTTGGAAGGCGGTGCCGACCTGCGTGCTATTCAGGCAATGCTGGGACATGAGAGTATTGCTACCACGGAGATTTATACCCATATTGATACCACGACGCTTCGCCAGGAAGTACTACAACACCATCCTCGTAACATTCGCTAGTTTTGAAAAAGTGTTAAAACACAGCTGATTATCTGGCGGAAATGTATATTTTGTTACCTTTGCAAAACGTAATTAAACTTCAAATCATAAACAAGTAGTACAACCATGAAATTGAGAAACTTTTTTGTTTTAGTACTGTTGGCAGTGGTCGGAGCCACCTTTGCACAGCCTGGTATGCAGATGCCGCCGATTCCTGTAGATACAGCCGTACGTATTGGTCAACTTGACAACGGACTGACATACTATATCCGCCACAACAACTGGCCGGAGAACAAGGCAAACTTTTACATTGCCCAACGTGTTGGTTCTATTCAAGAGAATGACGACCAGCGTGGTCTTGCTCACTTCTTGGAGCATATGGCTTTCAACGGTTCGGAGCATTTCCCCGATTCAGCACTGTTGGAATATACCCGCAGTTTAGGTGTTGAGTTTGGAAGCAATCTGAATGCCTATACCAGTATCGACCAGACGGTCTATCGCATCTGCGATGTTCCTACGAAGCGTGCAACAGCTATCGATTCGTGTATCCTCATCCTGAAGGACTGGTCAGGCGGTCTCACTTTGGCAGACAAAGAGATTGACAAAGAACGTGGTGTCATTCATCAGGAATGGCAGTTAGGCGAAGGTCCCACACAGCGCATGATTCAGAAGGCTCTGCCAAAACTTTATCCCAACTCAAAGTACGGACATCGAATGCCGATTGGTTTGATGGAGATCGTGGACAACTTCCCTCCGCAGGTATTACGCGATTATTATAAGAAATGGTATCGCCCCGACAACCAAGCAATTATCGTTGTCGGCGATGTTGATGTGGATCGCGTTGAGGCTTATATCAAGCAACTCTGGGCTGGTGTCACTGTACCTGCCGATGCCTCAAAAGTTGTCGACGAGTTGGTTCCCGATAATGCGCAAGCTATCTATGTCACCGAAAAAGATAAGGAGCAACAGTTCTCCATGGTCAGCATTGCCATGAAGCACGATCCCGTTCCTGAGGAGATGAAGGCGACGATGGCATATCTGGTTGCTGACTATGTGAAAGATCTCACCACGATGATGCTCAACCAGCGTCTGGCAGAGGCAGCGCAGAAACCCGACTGTCCGTTTGTTGCCGCTTCTTCCGATGACGCTCAGTATATCTTGTCAAGAACTAAGGATGCCTTCCAGTTGGATGCCTTTGCCAAGGATGGTCAGGACAAGGCAGCTTTAGCAGCTATCTATCGTGAAGGTCTGCGTGCAAAACAGTTTGGATTTACACCTTCTGAGTTCCAGCGTGCCAAAGACGAGTATATGAGTCTATTGGAGAAGGCGTACGAGAATCGTAATAAGATTAAGAACGAGCAGTTTGGTAACCAGTATCGCGACCACTTCCTTGAGAAAGAACCTATTCCTTCTATCTCTGATAAGTATCAGATTATGAAGCAGGTGGCACCCGCTATTGGTGTTGATGTCGTTAACATGTATGCAAAGGAAGTTATTAGTGACAACGACTCAAATCTAGTTATCTTGTCTTTTGCTCAGGAAAAAGACGGAAAGGAATATCTTACTGATGCAGTGATGGCTGATGTCATCAAGAATGTACGCGGCGAGAAACTTGAGGCTTTTGTTGATAATGTGAAGAACGAGCCGCTGATTGCTCCGGATGCCATGCCGAAGAAAGGCAAAATCAAGAAGGAAACAGAAAACAAAGTCTTGGGCTATAAGGAACTGGAACTCTCCAATGGTGCTCGTGTCATCTTAAAGAAGACAGATTTCAAGGACGATGAAATTGTCTTCCAGGCCATGGCAAAGGGTGGCAAGGGACTCTACGGAGCTGCCGACTATTCCAACCTGAAACTTTTCGACACGGCAGTCAATGCTTGTGGCTTGGGTAATTTCTCCAACATGGAGATGGTTAAGGCGCTCTATGGCAAACAGGTGAGTGTGAATATGGGAATGGACAACTACTACCAGTACCTCAGTGGACACTGTGTTCCTAAGGATATTGAGACCCAGATGCAACTTATCTATCTGCACTTCACCAGTCTGAAGGAAGATCAAGAGGCTTATCAATCTACTTTGTCGCAGGTTGAACTCATGTTGAAGAACAAGAACCTGAGTCCGGAGAGTGCATTTGCTGACTCTGTTCCTACAACACTCTACAAGGGCAATCCACGTTTCCTGGCACTCGATACCATGGATGTGAAGAATGCTTCGCAGTCTCGCATCTATCAGATGGCATGCGAGCGCTTTGCCAATGCCAACGGTTTCTTCTTCTATTTCGTTGGCAACTTCGACGAGGCTACTATCCGCCCGCTCATCGAGCAGTACATTGCTTCACTTCCCAGTCAGAAGAAAGTGGAAAGTTGGAAGGCTGTTCCCTTCTTTGCTATTGGTCATGTTGAAAACAAGTTCACGCGCAAGATGATGTCACCGAAGGCTATGGCATTAGACCTTTGGCACATGCCATCGCCTTATACCTTGGAGAACAGCATTCTTGCTGATGCAGCAGGACAAATTCTGTCGATGGTCTATCTGAAAGATATCCGTGAAGATGCCAGTGCAGCTTACTCCGTCTTTGCCCAAGGTTCTCTGAAACGTCAGGGAGAAAACGCTCATGTGGTCATGCAGGCTGTTTGTCCTATGGATCCAGCAAAAGCACAGACAGCCCTCGACTTGTTGGCGAAAGGTATTGCCGACAACACGGTGAAAGTGGATGCCGATAAGGTTGCCAAGGTTAAAGAGAACATGTTGAAAAATGCTGATGCCGATGCCAAGAATAACCACCATTGGGTTGACGTCATTGATGAGTATGTATGGACAGGTGTCGATTTGCAAACGCAGTATAAGGATATCGTCAGTAACCTGACTCCAGAGAAGATAGCTGTATTCCTGAAGCAACTTGTTCAGGCAGGAAACCACATCGAAGTAGTGATGACTCCTGCTGAATAAGTTCCTTTACGGGCAAGCCGTGAAGGTACTTTTCGTACGACAAAGCAAAGAAAAAAAAAGTTTTTCTTTGCTTTGTCGTCGCTTAATTGTACCTTTGCAGCCCAAATAACAATAGATTATGCCATATCTTTTTTCTTCAGAATCTGTGTCGGAAGGACATCCCGACAAAGTTGCCGACCAAATCAGCGACGCGTTGCTTGACCAATTTTTGGCTTACGACGATAAGGCGCACACTGCCATTGAGTCGTTTGTGACCACTGGACAGGTCGTCATCATGGGAGAAGTGCGCTCCGATGTCTATATCGATTTGCAGACTATTGCCCGCAATACCATCAACCGTATCGGCTATACCAAGGCCGAATACCAATTCGATGGCAACTCCTGTGGTATTATGACTGCTATTCATGAGCAGAGTGACGACATCAACCGAGGTGTAGAGCGTGAAGAGGAGGACAATCAGGGGGCTGGTGACCAAGGTATGATGTTCGGTTATGCCACGACGGAGACTGACTCCTATATGCCTGTTTCGCTCGACTTGGCGCATTTGATTGTGCGGACGTTGGCTGATATCCGCAAGGAAGGTAAGGTGATGACTTATCTCCGTCCCGATGCCAAGAGCCAGGTGACAGTGGAATACTCCGACGATAACATACCACAACGTATCGTTACCATTGTTGTCTCTACCCAGCACGACGAATTTGACCCAGATGAGCAGAAGATGTTGGCACAAATCAAGGAGGATGTGAAGAACATCCTGATGCCTCGCGTTAAAGCACAACTGGGCGAAAAAGAACTGCAACTCTTCAAGGGAGAGATTGATTATAAAGTAAATCCCACGGGCAAGTTTGTTATCGGAGGACCTCATGGCGATACCGGACTGACGGGTAGGAAGATAATCGTTGATACTTACGGTGGTAAGGGTGCTCATGGTGGTGGTGCCTTCTCTGGCAAAGACTCATCGAAAGTTGATCGCTCAGCAGCTTATGCCGCACGTTATATAGCCAAGAACATGGTGGCTGCTGGTGTAGCCGACGAAATGCTGGTGCAGTTAGCCTATGCCATTGGTGTGGCACAGCCTGTCAGCATCTATGTGAACACCTATGGCAGAAGTCATGTTCAGATGAGCGACGGCGAAATAGCAGAACAGATTGGTAAGATGTTCGATTTGCGTCCGAAAGCTATCGAGCGTATGCTCAAGTTGCGTCAACCTATGTATTTGGAAACGGCAGCCTACGGACACATGGGGCGTAGGAATGAGGTGGTGAAAAAGACGTTCACCAGTCATTACCATGAAACAAAAACTATCGACGTGGAACTCTTTACGTGGGAGAAGTTGGATAAGGTAGAGCAAATCCGCCAGCAATTCGGTCTTTAAGCCTGTTGCTGCAGCAATTCGCTAAAAGTAAGAGAAGAAATATAATAGAGGAAGCCATGTCTAAGGTGGATACCACAGCGTTCTTGCCCATCATCGCTGAAGACGACAGCGTGCAAAGCGATACGCTTGCTGCCACAGGGTTGTTGCGCATGGAGAACCATACGTTGACACCGCATGATTTTCTCGAAGACAGCTATTTTGCTGGCAGTCCTTATTTTCACCCAGAACTAGGAATTGCCCAAAATGGTGAAATAGGCAATCCGGTTCCTTATACCCTTGCGGGCGATGACATCATTATCGGGCTTTTGCTTGGATGTTTTATGTTCATCATGGTGGGCCTTTCCGTCTCGCGTCAGACCTTTTTCCGTCAGATGCGGGGTTTCTTTTATCTATCTCGTCGTGAATCCGAGATTACACCAACAGCGGTGGAACAAAACTTCCAAACATTATTGCTCATACCGGCAGCATTGTTGGCAGGACTTGTTGTTTATGTGTGTCAATGTCATTTCTTTGGCATGACATATAGTATTCATCCGATAGCTCTCCTGCTGGGAATAGACATTCTTGTCCTTGTCGTTTATTTTGTTTTGAAATATATTCTTTACCAAATGGTCAACTGGGTATTCTTTGATAAGAAAAATAATGAACAATGGAATGCTACACTATGTTTCCTGACTGAAACAGAAGGTATCCTTATGTTGCCTCTTCTCTTGTTGTCTATTTATGGTGACATGCCGCTGGGATTCTTGCTGATAAGTATTCTTTTTGTTGTGTTTTTGGCGAAATTACTGACATTTTACGAGTGTTTCCTCATCTTTTTTAAAAGAACTCGTGTCTATGTTCAAATATTTTTGTACCTTTGTGCCCTCGAATTGATGCCCTTGTTTGGCTTATGGGGTGTTTTGATGACAATTACTAACAGTTTGCAAATAAAATATTAGGACAATAGAAGATGGAGAAGATTTTGATATCGCAGCCGAAACCGGCAAGCGAAAAGTCGCCCTATTTCGATCTTGAGAAAAAGTACAACGTAGAGTTTGTATTCCGTCCTTTCTTTAAGGTGGAGGGATTGACAGCCAAGGAGTTTCGTCAACAGAAGATTTCTATTTTGGATTTTACTGCTGTCGTGTTCACTTCTCGCCACGCGATAGACCATTTTTTCCGTCTGACCAAGGAGATGCGTCTCACAGTTCCCGAGACTATGAAATACTTCTGCGTGACAGAGCAGATAGCCCTCTATATCCAAAAATATGTGCAATATCGCAAGCGTAAAGTCTTTTTCGGTTCAACAGGCAAGGTTGACGATCTTGTGCCAACGATGGTTAAGCACAAGGCTGAAAAGTACCTGGTGCCCCTGAGTAGCGTTCACAATGATGCTATCAAGGACCTCCTTGACTCCAAGAAACTGCAACATGCCGAGTGTGTGATGTACAGGACCGTCAGCAACGATTTCTCTGAAGAAGAAAAAGCGACTTTCGACTACGATATGCTCATTTTCTCCAGCCCAACCGGTGTGAAGGCGTTGCAGAAGAATTTCCCCAATTTTGAACAAGGGAATATTAAAATAGGTGCCTTTGGACCGGCAACGGCAAAAGAGGTGACGGCTCAGGGGCTGCGTCTGGACTTGGAAGCTCCTTCCAAGGAATACCCCTCTATGGCAAGTGCTCTCCAAGCTTATCTGAAGAAAGCAAACGGAAAATAATCCTCCTGCATGTCTGCCTTGGCGAAGTTCACACTGAACAAAGGAGAGCGGATATGCAGCAAGAAGCTGACAGACCGTCTCTTTGGTGGAGGCAGAAGCCATGCCTTTACGGCATTTCCTGTTAAAACCGTTTTCATGGAGGCCGATCGCGAAAGTAATGAGCCACAGGCACAGATTTTGGTGAGTGTGCCGAAGCGTTGTTTCAAGCGTGCTGTGAAACGCAATCGTGTAAAGCGACAGATTCGTGAGGCCTATCGTCATCAGAAATCCATATTGGCAACGGCGATGGAGGATTATCCCGAACGAAAGATGGTAATTGCGTTCATTTGGTTGGACGTTCAGTTGCATCCTTCCGAGGTTGTCCACAAACGCATAGGTCAACTGTTGGAGCGTATCAAAGAACAGTTATGAGCATTCTGAAGGTGGTAATAAATGCCTGTCGTAAGGCTGTAACATGGGTACTTTTGCTCCCCATCACGTTCTATCAGACGTGTATATCCCCCTTTACCCCACCTTCCTGCCGCTTCACGCCGACTTGCTCGGAATATGCTCGGCAGGCTTTGCTCAAACACGGACCGCTGAAAGGATTGTGGCTCGCTACAAAACGCATCCTGCGATGCCATCCCTGGGGAGGATCTGGATATGATCCGGTGCCTTGAGGAAATGATAGCTCTTTGCAATCCTATGAAACTCTAGGAAAACCTAGGAATCCCTAGGACCTCCTAGGAAAACCTAGAAATAACGACAACAAATAAAAAAAGAAGATATAACAATGACAAAGAATTTTGTTGAAGAACTGAAATGGCGTGGTATGTTGGCGCAAGTGATGCCAGGTACCGAAGAGTTGCTCCAAAAGGAGATGGTAACGGCATATCTGGGTACTGACCCTACGGCAGACTCTCTGCACATCGGACATCTTTGCGGCATCATGATGTTGCGTCATCTGCAGCGTTGTGGGCATAAACCCATCATTTTGGTCGGCGGTGCTACTGGTATGATTGGCGACCCGTCTGGAAAGAGCCAGGAGCGCAACCTTCTCAATTCCGAAACGCTCTACCACAATCAGGAGTGCATCAAGAAGCAGGTAGCTAAGTTCCTGGACTTCGAAGCCCAAGGATCTAATGCTGCCGAGATGGTCAACAACTACGACTGGATGAAGGATTTCACCTTCCTTGACTTTGCACGCGAGGTGGGTAAGCATATCACCGTGAACTATATGATGGCAAAGGAGAGTGTTCAGCAGCGCTTGAATGGTACTGCTCGCGATGGTCTTTCTTTCACCGAATTCACCTATCAGTTGTTGCAGGGTTACGACTTTCTGTATCTCTATCAGCACAAAGGTGTGAAGTTGCAGCTTGGCGGTAACGACCAATGGGGCAACATGACGACGGGAACAGAACTGATACGCCGTACACTGGGTAACGAATGTGAAGCCTTTGCCTTGACATGTCCGCTCATCACAAAGTCGGATGGCAAGAAGTTCGGCAAGACAGAGAGTGGCAACGTATGGCTCGACCGCAACCGCACCAGTCCTTACCAGTTCTATCAGTTCTGGCTCAACGTCAGTGACGAAGAAGCCGAGAAGTACATCAAGATCTTCACCAGTCTGGAGAAAGAAGTCATCGACGCTCTTATCGCTGAACATCAGCAAGACCCTGGTCGCCGTGTGTTGCAGAAGCGTCTGGCAGAAGAAGTGACAGAAATGGTACATTCACAGGCAGACTTGGATATGGCAAAAGAAGCCAGCAACATCCTCTTCGGAAAATCTACCAAGGAGAGTCTTTTGAAATTGGACGAACAAACCTTCTTGGATGTTTTCAATGGAGTACCCCGCTTCCAGTTGGGAAAAGACCAGTTGGGTGTTCCCGCCGTAGAACTCTTTACCCGCGACGATGTGAAGATCTTCCCCAGCCGTGGTGAGATGCGCAAGATGGTACAAGGTGGCGGCGTTTCCTTGAACAAGGAGAAGTTGACGGCTTTCGACCAGGTGGTTACTGCCGATGATCTTATCGACGGCAAATATCTGCTTGTACAGAAAGGAAAGAAGAATTACAACCTCATAGTCGTTCAATAGGTGGCCTTCCCTTTCGTTCGTCCCTATGACAGAAGGGACGTTTAGGGATATTCTTCTGTAAAAATTTGGTGGGAAACTAAAATTTATATACCTTTGCACCGCTTTTTAAGCGTGATTGTCCAATGGTGTAATGGTAGCACAACAGGTTTTGGTTCTGTTTGTGGTGGTTCGAATCCGCCTTGGACAACCAGAGAAAGCGTAACCGATATTTGTCGGTTACGTTTTTTTTACCCTTTTTTCTTTTGTGTTATCTTCGACTTTCACTATCTTTGCAGAACATTTAGCGGCACTCGGCAAAATGAATGGTTGCATTCCTTTGCTCTTGCTGGCAAAATCTATGCAGATGATAATTGAAAAACAACGATGAGGACAAACTACCAAATCCGTTATGCTGCCCATCCTGAGGATGCCAAGCACTATGATACGTCACGACTTCGTCGCGACTTCCTGATAGAGCGGCTGTTTGCCGCTGACGAAGTGAACATGGTCTATTCCATGTACGACCGCATGGTGGTAGGTGGCGCAATGCCTGTCGGTGAGTCGTTGAAGTTAGAGGCTATCGATCCGTTGAAATCGCCCTTTTTTACCACCCGACGTGAAATCGGCATTTTCAATGTCGGCGGCGATGGGGTAGTGCGTGTCGGAGAAGAAACTTTTGACCTGTCCTACAAAGATGCTTTGTATATAGGCAGTGGCGACCGTGAAGTCTTTTTCGAAAGCAAGGACGGCAGTAAGCCTGCTTTGTTCTATTTCAATTCAACCACAGCTCATACCTCATTCCCCTGTCGCAAGGTGACGAAGTCCGATGCTGACAGTGTCCACATGGGTTCTTTGGAAATGTCCAACGAGCGCACTATCAACAAGATGCTGGTCAATCAAGTATTGCCCACCTGTCAATTACAGATGGGAATGACCGAACTTGCCACGGGCAGTGTGTGGAATACCATGCCCGCACATGTTCACAGTCGTCGCATGGAAGCCTACTTCTATTTTGAAATACCCGAAGGACAGGCCGTCTGCCATCTTATGGGCGAACCTCAGGAAACACGTCACATCTGGATGCAGGGCAATCAAGCCGTTCTCTCTCCGGAATGGAGCATACACAGTGCTGCTGCCACCCATAACTACACGTTCATCTGGGGCATGGGCGGCGAGAACCTCGACTATGGCGATCAGGATTTCTCAGAGATTACGGATCTGCGTTAGTCCCTCCAGCAGCTGTAACAATAGGAAAAGTGAAAAATAAAACATATTGTCTAACCCTTAAATAATAACTAAAAGAAATGGCAAACTTACAGAATTTCTCACTCGAAGGTAAGAACGCTTGGATTACTGGTGCTTCTTACGGAATCGGTTTCAACATTGCCAAGGCTTTCGTAGCTGCCGGCATCAAGAACATCATTTTCAATGACATCAACGAGGCTGCCCTCGAAAGAGGTCTGGCTAACTACAAGGAGGCAGGCATTGAGAATGTTCACGGCTATGTATGCGACGTAACGAAGGAAGACGACGTGAAGGCTCTCGTAGAGAAGATTCATGCTGAGGTAGGTCAGATTGACATCCTCGTCAACAATGCCGGTATCATCAAGCGTATTCCTATGCACGAGATGAAGCGTGCTGAGTTCCAGCAGGTCATCGACGTAGACCTCGTGGCTCCGTTCATTTGTGCTTCTGCAGTTCTTCCTGAGATGATGGAGCGCAAGGAAGGTAAGATTATCAATATCTGCTCAATGATGTCTGAGCTGGGTCGTGAAACAGTTTCTGCTTATGCTGCTGCCAAGGGTGGTCTGAAGATGCTCACCCGAAACATCTGCTCTGAGTACGGCGAGTACAACATCCAGTGTAACGGTATCGGTCCGGGTTACATCGCTACACCGCAGACTGCACCGCTTCGCGAGCGTCAGCCGGACGGCAGCCGCCATCCGTTCGACAGCTTCATCTGTGCTAAGACACCGGCAGGTCGCTGGCTTGACCCGTCAGAGCTCGGTGGTCCGGCAGTATTCCTCGCTTCTAAGGCTTCAGATGCTGTCAATGGTCACATTCTCTATGTTGACGGTGGTATTCTTGCTTACATTGGCAAGCAGCCTTAATGTCATGATATAGACGTTAATCAATAATTAGGGGCGACTCCTTTCGGAGCCGCCCCTAATAAAAATCTTTACAGATTTAGATTAGTTTACTGCGTCAGCAAGTTCTGCACCAGCCTTGAACTTAGCCACCTTCTTAGCAGCGATCTTAATCTTCTGCTTTGTAGCTGGGTTGATACCCTCACGAGCGGGGCGCTCTGCTACTGCAAATGTACCGAAGCCTACCAACTGAACTTTGTCACCAGCTGCGAGAGCAGCCTTGATAGCTTCAACTGTTGCGTCCAATGCTTTCTTAGCATCTGCCTTGCTCAGACCTGCGCCTGCAGCAATCTTCTCTACTAATTCTGTCTTGTTCATAATTTTGATTATTTAATGAAATGATTAGTGAATTGTTTGAAAAAACTTTCGCAAATATAGAAGATAGTTTCCATAAAACAAACAAAAAATAGAAAAAAGTGAAGAAAAACCCGAAAAAAATCCTTAATCCAGTTGTTTTTATGCCTTTTCAATGGTTTTTTTCGTATTTTTGCGCCGCTAAAGCGATTGTGCATGCTTGCAGACAATCAGCTTGTAAACAACTGTTTTCAAAGATAATAACGGTATGCGTAACATTCCCATCATAACCAAAAACCTGCTTATCATTAACTTGATAGCGTTTATTGCCTGTGTGGTATTGGAGAAACAAGGTATAGATTTGAATGCCCTGTTGGGACTTCATTTTTTCATGGCAAAAGATTTCCATGTTTATCAGTTGCTTACTTACATGTTCATGCACGGCAATCTGACCCATATCTTTTTCAATATGTTTGCCTTGTGGATGTTTGGTTGTGTTGTGGAGAATGTTTGGGGACCGATGAAATTCCTTTTTTATTACATTGTCTGCGGTGTCGGAGCCGGTCTAATGCAGG
Organism: Prevotella sp.; assembly: GCA_017442825.1. Classification (GTDB taxonomy): domain Bacteria; phylum Bacteroidota; class Bacteroidia; order Bacteroidales; family Bacteroidaceae; genus Prevotella. Next base: position 40,700 of record JAFRYZ010000068.1, read on the forward strand.
AGTTGGCGCAATATGTGTCGTATTCCGTCGATGGCTTGGCAGCCTATGACTTTGTACATACCCCGTTAGGCAACCTCCCCGTGGCCGACTATCTGAATCTGTGGACCACCGTGGGAGCTTCAGGAGCCGTTTATGCCATCCTGTTGGCGTTTGGTATGATTTTCCCCGAACAGCGCATCTTCATTTTCCCACTACCCATTCCCATCAAAGCCAAATGGTTTGTGATGATTTACGCCGGCATCGAACTGTTTTCTGCTATCAGCACATCTAACGATGGCGTGGCACACCTTGCCCATTTGGGCGGCATGCTCTTTGGTTTCTTCCTTATCCGTTATTGGAAGAAACATCCTTATCAAGGCTTTGGCGACTACGGCATGTCGAGGGGACAGCAGTTCTTCGACCGTATGCGTAGCAGTTGGGAACAACACAATCGTCGCCAGTCTCCCGACAATCGACGTACCGAGCAGACCCGTCGCGAAAACGATTGGGAGTATAATGCCCGTAAGAATAGTGAACAGGACGAGATAGACAAGATTTTGGACAAGATTCGCAAGAGCGGTTATGATAGTTTGTCGAAAGAAGAGAAAAAGAAACTCTTCGACAACAGTCGGAAATAATGCTAATCTGTTCATAATAACAACAGCAAGCACGTGAAGAAAGTCATCATCTGGACAGTAGCTGTTCTCAACATCATCCTCATTTTTATGATGTTGGCGGTAGGCTATAGCGGATACCTCAATCCCTTGTCGCACCCGATGTGGGCAAGTTTAGGGTTGTTTTTTCCCTTGTTCTTGTTGGCAAACGTCTGTTTCGTGGCGTTCTGGTGCATTTTCCGTTGGCGTATGCTTTGGCTTCCCGTTCTGGGTTTCCTCCTTTGTTTTCCCCCGTTGCGACTCTATTTTCCCTTGAATCCTCCCTCTTCCCCCCCCGAAGGATCCATCAAGGTGTTGTCCTATAATGTCATGGGCTTCGACAGTCGTCACATGGAAGAAAACGAAGTCAATCAGATTGCCGAATACGTTGTCGAGAGCGATGCCGACATCGTCTGTTTGCAAGAATCCGGCAAGTGGGGCAAATGGGGACAGCGCATCGACTCCATGTTGCAGGCACGCTATCCCCACTATGTAGCCACCCCCCATCCAGGCAAAAGTCCCGACCATCTGTCTGTCTATAGTCGTTTTCCTGTCCTCAGTTCTGAGATGATTCCCTTCGAGTCGAATCAGAATTTCAGCATGGCTTACGTGCTGAATGTCAACGGCGAGCGTGTGTTGGTTGTCAACAACCACTTAGAGAGCAATAAACTCAGCTACGACGACAAAGACAGTTTCGACCTGATGACGCGTGGCAAACTGTCCAACGACTCAGCCAAACATGAAACGAAGCACATCTTCGACAAACTGGCAGAAGCCCTGAAGAAACGTGCTCCGCAAGCTGATGCTGTGGCAGCCTATATCCAAAACTACCGCGACAAGGGTATGAGTGTCATTGTCTGCGGCGACTTCAACGACAGTCCGCTTTCCTACACCCACAGGAAGGTGTGCGACGGACTTACCGACTGCTATGTCTCCAGCGGAAACGGTCCTGGTTTCACCTATCATCAGAACCGCATCTATGTGCGCATCGACAACATTTTCTGCTCCGACGACTGGAAACCCTACGCTTGCAAAGTGGATACAAAAGTGGCGCAATCCGACCATTATCCTGTTGTTTGTTGGCTCAAAAAGCAGCCAAAACGATAAAAATTGCATAATAAAGCGGTGGAAATTTTCTTAAAAACTAAAAAATAGCTATCTTTGCACGCTCATTGTGGACTGTCGGCAGGCGACACCTCCGACAACCGAAGCAAAGGAATTCACAATTAAACAATAAATAAACAAAAATGCAGAACAAAGGATTAGTAATTTGTATTGCCGTCTTACTGACGCTTGCAAGCATCTTCTACCTGTCTTTCTCTGTAGCCACAAGCTACTACGACAGCCAGGCAGCTAAGATTGAAGACCCGATTAAGCAGCAGGACTACAAGGACTCTGTGAAGTATCTGGGCATCTACTCTTACCAGAAGTGTTTGGAGACGCAGATTGGTCTTGGACTTGACCTGAAAGGCGGTATGAACGTCATCCTTGAAATCTCGGTTCCTGACGTACTCGACGTACTGGCAGACCACAAGACAGACCCTGTCTATGTGAAGTCTATGCAGGAAGCCAAGAAAGCCGAGGAGACCAGTCAGAGCGATTTCATCTCGCTCTTCATCGATGCTTACAAGAAGAATTCCAACGGCGGTCGTCTGGCAACAGTCTTTGCCACCCAGCAGTTGAAAGGTAAGGTAAGCACACAGAGCAGCGACAGCGAAGTAGAGAAAGTGCTTCGCGATGAAGTAGCTGCCGCTATCGAGAACTCCTACAATGTTGTACGCAACCGTATCGACAAGTTCGGTGTCGTACAGCCCAACATTCAGAAACTCGAAGGACAGGACGGTCGTCTCATGGTCGAGATGCCAGGTATCCGCGAGCCGGAGCGTATGCGTAAGCTCCTGCAGGGTAGTGCCAACCTTGAGTTCTGGGAGACGTATAACAACCAGGAAATTCAGCCCTATCTCGTACAGCTCGACCAGCGTCTGGCAGGTGGTGGTTCAGCTGCTACCGACACGACGGCTACCGACACCACGAAGGTTGCCCAGGCTGCCGACAAGAAGGCTGCTGAAGCCCAGCCGGCTGCCAAGCTCCAGTTGAAGAACAAGGACGCTGCCGCTGCTGCTGGTAAGAGCGAAACCAAGGAGTTGGAGGCAGCCAAGAAGCAGCACCCGCTGCTCGCTCTCTTGCAGACCATTCCTGGCGATGCCCTCAGTCTAGTAGGATATGCCCATGTTCGCGATACTGCTGAAATCAATAAGGCTTTGCAGTCAGCTGTTGCCAAGCAGGTTCTTCCTTCCGACGTCCGTCTGTTGTGGAGTGCCAAGCCTATCGAGAGCAACAAGAATGTCTATGAGCTCCATGCCCTGAAGGTGACCACCAGCGACGGTCGCGCTCCGTTAGAGGGCGATGTCGTTACCGATGCCAAGGACCAGTTCGACAACTTCGGTCGTCCTGAGGTTTCCATGTCGATGAACGGCGACGGTGCCCGTGCCTGGGCTCAGCTCACCAAGGCTAACATCGGTAAGGCAGTAGCTATCGTCCTCGACGGCGTAGTCTATTCTGCACCGCGTGTCAACGGTGAGATTACCGGTGGACAGTCGTCTATCAGCGGTAGCTTCACCATCGAAGATACCAAAGACCTTGCCAACACGCTGAAGTCTGGTCGTATGCCGGCTCCTGCCCGTATCGTACAGGAAGAAGTTGTCGGTCCTACCCTCGGTGCACAGTCTATCCAGCAGGGTATCATGTCGTTCATCATTGCCTTCGTGCTGCTGATGATCTACATGGTCGTCATGTACGACTTCATTCCGGGTATGCTTGCCAACTGTGCACTGTTGCTCAACCTCTTCTTCACGTTGGGTATCTTGGCATCGTTCCAGTCGGCACTCACCATGCCGGGTATTGCAGGTATCGTGCTGACACTCGGTACGGCTGTCGATGCCAACGTGCTCATCTACGAACGTATAAAAGAGGAAATGCGCGCGGGTAAGGGCATCAAGCAAGCGCTGCAGGCTGGTTACAGCAATGCCTTCTCCGCTATCTTCGACTCCAACTTGACTTCGTTGATTACCGGTATCATCCTTTTGGTAACTGGTACAGGTCCTATCCGCGGTTTCGCTACGACATGGATCATCGGTATCGTCTGCTCGTTCTTCACCGCTGTCTTCCTCACCCGTCTCGTCTATGAGAACCGTCTGAGCAAGGACAAGTGGCTCGGTCAGAAGTTCTGCACCGCCCTGTCGAAGAACCTCATGCAAGGCACTCACTTCCGTTTCATGTCTATCTACAAGAAGACCTTCATCGTCGTTGCCATCGCCATCGTTGGCTTCTGCGTAAGTTTCGCTGTTCGCGGTCTGAGCCAGAGCATCGACTTCACGGGTGGTCGCAACTATGTTGTCACCCTCGACAAGCCTGTTCAGGTGGAAGATGTCCGTAAGGTCATCGAAGGTGCCTTTATCAACTCTATCGGCGAGAAGGCAGGTCAGCCTGCCAACACCAGCGTCATCGCCCTTGGTACCGACGGTAAGACCATCCGTGTTTCTACCAACTGGAACATCGAGTCTAACGATGTGAAGACCGACGATGAGGCTGAGACCATCCTTTACAACACACTGAAGAAAGCCAACCTCGTCAGCCAGAAGAACGTTGAGTCGTTCAAGAACCCTGACGTACGCGAAGGCGGCAGTATCATCAGCAGTGCCAAGGTAGGTCCGTCCGTAGCTAAGGATATCACCTATGGTGCTATCATCAGTGTAATCCTGGCGTTGATCTTCATCTTCATCTACATCCTCATCCGATTCCGTAACGTCGGTTTCTCTGTCGGTTCCATCGTGGCATTGGCATGCGATACCGTCATCGTCATCGGTCTCTATTCTGTGATGTGGGGCTGGGCACCGTGGTCACTCGAAATCGACCAGACCTTCATCGGTGCTATCCTGACCGTGATCGGTTACTCTATCAACGACAAGGTGGTAGTATTCGACCGTATCCGTGAGAACATGAAGTTGCATCCGAAACAGGATCTGCAGACCCTGTTCAATGACTCTATCAACCAGACGTTGGCACGTACCATCAACACCTCTGTATCAACCCTCATCGTGCTGCTCTCGATCTTCATCCTCGGTGGTGACAGCATCCGCAGCTTCGCATGGGCAATGATTCTTGGTGTCGTCTTCGGTACGCTGTCTTCCATCTTCATTGCTTCGCCCGTTGCCTATCTGGTACTCGGTCGCAAGATCAAGGAGACAGAGGAATAAGCAACCCCTTCCCTCCTCCCCCCTTATGAGGGGAGGGGATATATATATAAAATAGGTGAACGCATTTTTGCGTTCACCTATTTTATATTGTCCTTAAGGTCTCTAAGGTCTTTAAAGTCCTTAAGGTCCTTAACCCCCAACCAACCCCTCCTTCTGTTTTTCCAAGAACTGGTCGAGGATGTCCAGCATGTCTTTCGGCAGGTAGCTCACCGCCTGCTCCACCAAGTGGCTGGGCACCGGGTAGTAGGCTTCGGCAATACTTCCCGCTATGGCAGCCTTCGTGTCCGTGTCGCCGTCGCACATCACCGCCAGGCGTATCGTCTCCTCGAAGTTGTTCGCGTTGATAAAGCAACGAATAGCCCACGGCACCGTCTCCTGGCAGATGCTGTCGAAGTGTCCCGTGCTGCCGATGCGCATGATGTCGCGCAGGGGCAGGATGTCGTAGCCGAAGAATTTTTTTACTTTCCGTGCCAGTTCCTCCTTTTTGAAGCGCATGTGGCGCAGCCAGAGAATTACCTCCGCTATGCACTGTGCCCCGCGGATGCCCTCCGAGTGGCAATGCGACACCTCCGCACTCCGCTGGGCCTCCATGAGCACCTGCTTGTAGTCGTCGAAGAGCCAGCCCACCGGACTCACCCTCATGGCAGCCCCGTTGCCGCAGCTGTTGTTCGGCAGAGCCTTCTCCGACTCTATCCAGTCCAGGAAGCGCGGACCGTAGCCCCCCATCGGGTTCGGGTAGCGGCGGCACCACTCCAGCAGCGCGTCTCTGTAAGGCTTCCCGTTCATAATGGCATCAGCCACCGCCACCGTACAGATGGTGTCATCCGTGTAGCTGCAGTCGTCAGTAAATAACTTGAAATCCTTCTCTGGTGGTCCGCCGAATTCAAAGCGCGAACCAACAATGTCACCAATAATTGCGCCGATCATAGTTGAGAGTTTAGAGCCCCCCTCTAATCCCCCCTAAAGGGGGGAGGAGGGTTTATGGTTTAGGGGGGTAATTATCAATTGTCAATTATCAATTATCAATTGAATAAAGTAGTCCCACCGGGAATCGAACCCGGATCTAATCTTTAGGAGAGACTTATTCTATCCATTGAACTATGGGACCAGCCGTTTACAAGTTGCAAAGGTAGTGAAAGTCGAGCGCAGAACAAAACAAATTCATTTGTTTTTTTGCCGAGACGCATCCTACCTTCACGGGGCTTGTCCCCGTAAAGATACGATTAAGTGAGCACAAAACAAAGAATTAGTTCTTTGTTTGTCGAGCAAAAGTATCTTCGATGTAATCAAAGATACGATTAAGTGATTGAAATGCCAAATATATTTGAGCAATTCCGAACGTGAGTATCTTCATGACAAATCTCATCCCGTGATGCTCTTGTTACAAAATTGCCTTAAGACTTCAGTACGAAGGCTTCGTACTAGCAGTTTTTGTGGTTAAAACTATCAGTACGAAAGCTTCGGACTTGCAGTTCGAACTTTTAAAACTAGGGCGTACTGTGTAGTTTAACGATTTTAGTTGACTACTTTGAGTCTTATTTGTAGTTGTGGTTGACTTTGGTTAATACTTAGTTTTACTTTTAGTTGACTCTCTTTTTGTTTACTTTTAATTTCAGTTGCTATCAGTTTCTTATTAGTCAC
>JAFRYZ010000013.1 GCA_017442825.1 Prevotella sp.
ACCTTCTCGTCATACGAGTACTTGTTGGCACCGGGAGTTATGCCGACATAGTCAGTCTCTTCTGCAATTCGGAGGAGCCTTGCGGTCTCGTCACATACGACACCTATTCCCTCATCGCACAACGCTTCGAGCATGTTGACTACATCATTTGAATAGCCATAGACGCAAAATCCCAAGGAGAAATACCATTGCCCATCGGCTACAGGAACATTCTCATTGCCCCAGCGGTTCGTCTTCTTACGTGCATGGAGGTGGATTCTTGCGTAGGCAACATCCATACAGTGATAGGAACTATTATCATCATACCACTTCTGATAGTCCTGCTCGCTGTCGAGGTTCAGCCCTTTTATCTCATCTCCCTTGCTATTATACCTTACAAATACTTCTTCGTCAGACTTGTTGGCAAAATCAGACTTAGGTTCAGGACGATAGCTGTCATGTGTCCTATATGCTTCATAAAGAATACGCCAGACGTGCATGTAGGTTCTTAGCGTCATCTTATCTGCTGACCACAGGGGCAAGCTATCACTCTTCTTTACGATATCCACCACTCGTGCAGGATTATCGAACGTCCTGTATACAGGACAGATGCGATTCAGGTCAGCACGCTTGATGATTCCATCCCGTTTCGAGTAAGGTAGGTTCCTTTCGACATAGGCATTGTATTCGTCAGCATTCTCACAGATGTTGTCTACCATAGCAGTGATATACTTCTCAAGCTTCAAAAGAGACTTCGACACATTCCCATGCCAGACATCAGGTCTTCGTTCTCCTCCAATGTAACTTGCACTCCTAAGGTCAATATATCTCCACTGGCGGTTTCTGATTATCATGTAGTGGAAACCCTTATAGTTAGCCGTAAACACCTGATACCAGTAATTCCCGTTAACATCAGCCGTTTCCATGCGATTACGCTTGCCAGGTGCTTTGATTTCTATCCAAAGCCACCGTTGCTCATCATCACCCATTTCCTCCAGTCGCTGCATGGTCTTCTCAATACGGAGCATCACTTCAAGTGCCGCATCGTCTACAACCACACCGTTCAAGTGGTGTTCATGTGTTAGGTACATCAGATCTCTGAGATCATTGTACCTCAATACAGGTATATTTTTCATTGTTTTACTACTCTTGTTTGTTCAGTTTGCTTATTTATATTTCTTTTAACTTGCTCGAATGATATTGGAGCATAATTATTGTTGTCCACTCCTACATCGTATTGTGTTGGATAGAGATACTGCAACCTTCCGGCATCTATTCCTGTGTTGTTCTTTCGTGAATGGACGTGACCGAACAACTGCCAGACATCCTTGTAGCTGCCTTCAAAACAAAGGAAAGGATAGTGACAGAGGTATATTCTCTGCTTGCCGACTTCGATGTGCATCTGCATAGCCACATGCTCAAAGCGGCTGATGAATCCTTGTCGAATGTTCTTCAAATCGTGGTTACCCATGATCAGATATATCTTGCCATTCAGACGGTCGAGTATCTTTGTCCATTCAGCTGCGCCGCCCAGGCAGAAATCGCCCAAGTGGAAAACCGTATCATCTTTACCTATCGCGCTGTTCCAATTTGCTATCATCACCTCGTTCATCTGCTCTACGTCTTTGAACGGACGATTACAAAACTTGATAATGTTCGCATGATTGAAGTGCGTATCTGATGTAAAGAACGTATGTTCTGCATTAAACTTGAAATCCATTTTCTTCTTTGTGTTATTCTCTCCATGCCCCATCTGGAGCACGGAGAGAGTTTGTTAACTGAGTATGTATGCCTGGCTCATATAGACCTTCTTCACCAACTCGGTGGAAAGCTTGTTCAATTCCTTGTTGAGCAATTTCTGTTCGCTCTTTTCGA
>JAFRYZ010000069.1 GCA_017442825.1 Prevotella sp.
CAGTACAGCGCAGTGGATATTGCCAATCATGTATTGGGAAAGTTCAACCGCAACCTCAACACACTGGGCAAGGCTCGTTTCGATGAAATCCTCGACACCGAGGGAGTGGGAACACAGACCGCCTGTAAGATACTCGCAGCCGTAGAGTTAGGCAGACGCAGACAGATGGCAACGCCCGAACTGCATCCCGACATGAGCACCGCCACCCGAATTTACAACTACATGTTGCCCAAGATGCAAGACCTTGCAACGGAAGAGTTTCACGTCCTGCTGATGAATCAGAACTATCGACTTATCAAACAGGTCAGAATCTCACAAGGCGGAATCACCGAGACATGTGCTGACATCCGAGTTATGATGCGTGAGGCAGTACTCTGTAATGCCACGATTTTATGTGCGTGTCACAACCACCCGTCAGGAAGCCTTTCCCCAAGCAGGGCAGACGATGAACTCACAAGAGCAATCAAAGAGGCATGCCGAATTATGCGCATTCATTTCCTCGACCATGTTATCGTGACTGACGGAGCATACGTGAGCTATAGAGAATTGGGCAAAATATAAGCATAAGTAATATTCACTATCAAAGACATAATCATTATGAAAGTAACATTGGAGAGCACCATTTGTGAGTGGGACAACGACACCGCAGCAGTTATCATCAAGTTCATGAACCTCGTCATGCTTGCCAAGACACGCAGGGAGTTGGAGGTAGCCCTTGACTTCACCCCATTCAAGAGCCTTTATCAGAAACACCTTACATGGGGTTTTGGCAAGGGACATCTGTGGGTAAAGCAGGTATGCCCCTATAATGAGCAGGTGATGGAGAACAGAATGATGATTGTTGAGTTTTAACCCTAATCAGACATCATTATGCAGTACATTGACAGATTCACCATCCCCACATGGGCGATTGCAGCACTTGAATATGGGGATTTCAGCGGACTAAATGATATGGACACGGAACTTGTGCAGTCATTCATTGACACCAACTGCAAAGGCGGCTACTATGTCGAATGGGTAGGTATCAATGAGCCATATTTCAGCCACTATCCCGATATTGGCGGACTGGCCTCTGAGGTTGTGGACGCAGATTTCTATCACGCATAAGTATTAACCACGGTGGGAGTGCATAGCCATTCCCGCCACTAAAAACAAAGTACAATGGAAACAAGAATGACAGTTGACGGTGTAAGCACATGCGTAGTGCCAGGCACCGAGCGTTACGAATGGTTTACGATGGGACGAGGCAAGAGGAAAAAGGAATATGTGCAATATGATTTCCGAGACAAGACGGACGGAATGCTTTTCTCTTGTGTGCGCCCTACGTTGGAGGAATGCCGTGAGGAACGTGACGTTTGGCTGATGAAGAAAACACAGGTAATGGACTGATGACAGGAGCCGAGGACAGCAGAAATCCTCGGCTTCCGTTTCTTTCGTGAGCAGGCGGAAAAGAAACGGAAGCGGAAAGAAACCCGTCTGAAGCGTAAGCCCAGAAACTATTTCCCAATTACATGCAAAGCAATGGCTCCTAAAAGAATGGCTATGGTGAAACTCGACAGAGTGCCAATCATTACATACTCCGTTATCTTCACCTCCCTTGCCTTCGTCAACTCTCCAAAGCGGAAGATTGACTTAGCCGCAAGTAGGAATCCTATGCCTTCCATGCATCCGACCAACATAAAAGTCAAAATCAAGACTCTTTCAAGATAGCCGATCCATGCACCTGCATTGGGCAGGCTGTTCTTTTCGTTGTTTGCAGGAGTCCACTTCGCAATGAATGTCCCTAACAGGATGGATGCTGGTTTCAAAGCCAACATATAGCACAAGGCAACTATCCATAACCGATAATCCGACAGCCATTCTGCATCAATACAAATGTCTGTATCTGTCAGCCAGACCCACAATCCGCAAATAACGGCCAAATGCAACACCTGATCTGTAATGAACATCCAGAGCGAGCCACTACCAATAGCAGATTTGACATAGTCTATCAAATAATGTGTGAAGAACACAATGACAGGTATCTGCCAGCAATCCCAAAGCCCCACCAGGACATAAGCCAACAATGCATTGATACCGCTATGAACAGCAAGATAGAACAGGCGTTTGGCACCTCTTGTATATTTCCCCTCACAGATTTTGTCCGTCTGAAGAAAGAAGTCGCCAATAACATGGGCGGCAATCAGTTTGATAAGAATCAGAATATTCATTGTTCACAATGTTTTGCAATTAGACTTTCGTAACGATTCAAGTAGCGTGACAGCAAAGGCTCCTTTGCGGCATTCAAAGTTTTACTGATATTCTGCTGGGACTTACCCGTCCTGCCTGCTATTTCCACCTGTTGGAGTTCTTCTGCTACGGCAAGATAAAGTAGCTTTGCCTGATTCCTGCTGAGACTTGTAATGAGATTATCCACAAATCCAATACTTGCATATAATTCTTCATTCACATCTTCCCAACAAGTCGATACAGCAAGTCGACCTTTTTCAATACTGTCAAGCCCTCGCCCGGATAGTCTGAATGCTTCTCCGTCAGACACCACAATGCTTTCGCCCTTATAGTCAATGGCACCAATGCCAATTGAGATACGCGCATCCCAGCCGTTCTTCTCATCCTCTGGAGCATTTCCAATGAGATATGTTCGAATCATCGAGGCAATTCTTAGCGACTTAACAGGATTGTCAACGATAATCTGGAAACTGTCGCCACGATATATTTCCATTTTCATAGAACTATGGCGTTGCAAATCTTCATGGGCACATCGTAGAGTCTTGATAAGGTCATCCCGCTTATCCAGTCCAATCGATTCCGACCGAACTATGTCACCCGTAATAATAGCATGTATCGTTCTATCCATATACACATTATTTACTAATCGGGTACAAAGATACACAAATAATCTGAAATAACAACTTTTTTCGGTTGTTTTTTAAAAAACAACTAAAAATGGTTGTTTTTGAAAATACAACCAGATTTGGTTGTTATGCTTAAATGGTGACTATGATACGAGCACCATAGTCACCATTATAAAGAATCTATTTCACAAAGAACAGGTCGTATTCCACCTGTCTGCGAAACTTGATGGACGGTACTTGTCGGCCATGCCATCGGCAGAATGCAATGTAGTCGTTGTAGATGTTCCTGTCACCACGCTCTATCTTGCGCAGCAAACGGCTCTTCGGTCGCTTGGAGGTGCCGAGGATGGCATAAGGCCCGACATTGTAGGCAAGGACTGAGAGTAACAGCGCATCCTTGCCGTAACTGTGGAAGAGGTAGAGGTTCCGCATTAGATCGAGACGTAATAGCAAGTCACCCTGTTTCTTGGTGAGAGTCTTCGCAGAATACCTTTCGCCTTTCTGGATTTGGTGACCATAGCCGACATAGGGCCATGATTTCAACCCATGCCAGCCCTCGAAGTGCTTGATACAGGCGACGGCCATTTCAAACTGTTTGTCCGTATAAGGAAGATTCCTTGGCATCGCCCTTGCATAGCCAACTGAGCAAAGGCACAGCAGAGCCAGCAGCCTAATCTTCATTCTCATCCTTCTTATTCTCGTTGTTGAAGTTGAACGTCAGCGTCTGGCTGTTGCCATTGGAGTCCTCCACGACCACGATGAACTTGTGGGCATCCTTACTGGCCGAGGTATAGTAGAGTCGGAAGGTCTCGTTCTCCAACAGGTAGCGGTCGTTGGGCTGGAGTACCGTTCCGTTCTCTATCCTCAACGAGCCAGTGCCGTCGTACAGGAACCAGCGGATGGTATAGAGCGTATGGGCATAGTCGCCTTCCTTGTTCAGATGGCAGCGGATTTCCACTGTCTGACCACGCAGCACCTTCGTAGGCACGGGCATCACCTCCACCTCAAAGGGATAGTTCGTCTGAATATCCAGGTCATCCTCACAAGAAGAGAACCCAACCAGTGCAGCCATCATTATGGCGCACATC